>NZ_CALSOK010000002.1:0-670248 GCF_943787955.1 uncultured Paraglaciecola sp. | reverse complement strand
GGCTAAAAACAGTGGGTTATCGTTGGTGCATCTGTGCCATTTTCAGATATGGAATATGCACTTGTATAAGATTGTCAGGTGTAGGTGAAATCGTCACTTCTCGTAAAATAAAAATATATCTTGTCTCATATTACCCTCTCTTTTATATCCCTGATGGGGCGAAAATCGGTAATATGTCGTGTATGACTCAACGGTACTCAACCTACAAAAAGGAAGGCCTTATGATATCTAAATTACAATACCACTGCACGCGAGTGACGACACTTGCCATTCTGTTCGCATTTGCTCAATTTTCAGCCGCGCAAGACACTCGGATCGTCTTAGCAAATGACATGGTCGCATCCCACCACTCTGCTGCTGGTACAGCCAAATCTGCGGTATTAATGATACATGGTTGGGCAGGGCAGATGGACGAAGTGGGCGATATGTACAAGCACTTAGCACAGAGACTCTCCGACCAAGGTATTGCGTCTATTCGAATTAATATACGTGGCGAAAGTGAACGCGAAGCAACAAATTATACCATGACCAGTACCTTTGAATCTCGCGTTATCGATGCGAAAACGGGACTTGATTTTTTGCACGATACCTATCCCGATCTCCCGAAAGGGGTGGTAGGTTTTAGTTTAGGAGCGTCAACGGCTATCGCATTAGCAGGCCATTATCCCAAGCAACTTAATAGTATGGTTTTGTGGTCTGCGGCTGGTAATCCAGATACCGTTGCTGAAAATTTGCTTTCCGCAGAGCAACGCCGCCAAGTATTGGCAACAGGCTCGGTAGTATTTCAAGATTGGGAAGCCATAACGATAACCAAACAGCATTTTTTAGGCTTAATGGGTTATGATATTTTCACCCCATTTAGAGCATATTCTGGCGCTTTGCTTTGTATACGGGGAACTGAGGATACGATCCCTGATATTGATCGCAAAATCATTGATACGGCATCAAGTGAGCTTGAAGAATATCGTCATATCAGTGGTGCCGATCATATTTTCGACGCTTTTAACCCCACGGCTAAATTCAGTGAGCGGGTGTTAGCACACACCGTGACTTGGCTTGTTGATACACTTTAAGGAGAGCGACGTGAGTTGGCTTCTGTCTTGATTAAGCCCAAATAAGAAGCGTAAATAATATTGTGAGATGGGTGTTTTCTTTACATTTTTATACACATGTTTAACCCGTTTTTTAATTCATTAGCCAGTTTCATATTCGCTATATCTCTTTAATGATGAGAACAAACTGATTTTTTGTAATGATTCTTTGGCTTGGGTTGTGCCTGTTATAAGTTAAATTTTAAAGGGTATGGCTTAATCATGAATAAATTAAAAAGTGGCTGGCAGTATTTAAATAAAACGGTCATTCACACATGTCATGTTACGCAAAATACATAGCAAGCGACTTAAGTTGGGACACGGAACGTTTACTGGTTTCCACTTTGTTGCATATTTTAATAAGCTTACTGATCCCCTTAACTGATGTAAGTTGGGCGAATGCTTGTGGATAGCAGACACCTAGAGAGAGAAATATGATTGGAACAACGAGGACATCTGCACGCTGTGAATGTGGCGTACTGACACTTCGCATCAATGAAGCACCCGTTGTGCAATTGGTATGTCATTGTAGCGATTGTAGAGTGTTTACGGCTATGCCATATACTGCACTGGCGTTTTTTCAGCCCGATAGGTGCAGTGCCCATGGACAAAACTATTCTACAGTAATGAAGGGCGGCACCGGCTCAGACAAGACTCATCATTCCTGTGCATCTTGTCAAACACCGCTCTATGTGACCGTAGCTGCGCTTAATGGGGCTTTGGCCGTCATAGCAAAGCAGATTTCGACCTTTAAATTTGAGCCACAGGTACATATTTGGACAAGCGAGAAAGCCGTTGGAGTAACAATCCCGCCAGGCGTCACTCAATCGTCAGGGGTGCCTCCTAAACAGATAGCAGGCAAAATGGTGTCGAGCTTTTGGGGGGGCAAATGACTGTTTTTCTTAGTGTCAGCGTTGTGTTGCCGGCTTAACACTGGGTATTTGTCATTGGAGAATGTCTATCAACAATGTGTCTACGCACACCTAACAGGTTTCTTAACAATTGCACAAAGTGCTGGACCGTTAAAAGCATGTGCTTCACATTCATGCTGGGCGTTACAAGGCGTTATGTGCCAAATAGAGGTGGAATATGAAAGTACATTCAAGGCCACTTAAAGTAGCTGATTTTGAACACATGAAAAAACATTTTATTTCGAGATGGTTTAAATGAATGGAACTACATTACAGATGAAAGCATCGAGCAACAGTTTCAGCAAATACGTGATGGGAAGGCGCTGGCTGTTTTAGCAGAAGAATGTGAAATTACAGGGTTCGCGATTTTAATTTTTAAAGACGCATGTCCTTCACAACTCAGTCAATATTCCGATTTATCAACCATGGCATATATTAATGATGTGGTAGTTAAGATGCATTATAGTGGTAAAGGAAATTGGAAGCAGGTTACTACTCAAGGCCAATCGAATTGGCTCAAAAAGCACAATGTGAAAAAGGTCTATATTGCACGCCACGAAGAGAACTTAGTTTCCGCAGGGATGATGCGAAAAGCCTCTTTTCAAATGGTTGATACCTTTTATGATCCAAACAAGCGAACAACAGGCTCAAGAAATACATCGGTGTTAGTAAAAAACTCGTTTCCATGTTCCAGAAATTTTAAGGCCAATAACTGATTAGAGGGACAAAGCTACTGGTATTTTCATGCCAAACCGAAGAAAACCTGGATACAAAAAAACCGCTAAACCTAGCGGTTTTTTTGTATTCACAAAGATAGATTACAGAATAAAGCGACTTAAATCTTCGTCATCTACTAACATTTCTAAGTGGTCGTCAACGTATTTAGCATCGACAATTAACGACTCGCCATTTTTTTCAGAGGCATCGTAAGAAATGTCTTCCATCAGTTTTTCCATCACGGTATGCAAGCGTCTGGCTCCGATGTTTTTCGGTACGTTCATTCACTTTCCATGCGGCCTGAGCGATACGCTCTATACCTTCTTCAGTAAATGAGACATCTACACCTTCCGTTTTAAGCAAAGCTACGTATTGCTCGGTAAGCGATGCATTTGGCTCAGTCAAAATACGTACAAAGTCGTGGGCAGTCAACGCGGAAAGTTCAACACGGATAGGCAATCGACCTTGTAGTTCAGGAATTAAGTCTGAAGGTTTGCACATTTGAAACGCACCAGAAGCAATAAACAAAATATGATCGGTTTTTACGGTACCATGTTTAGTCGACACGGTTGAACCTTCCACTAATGGCAACAAGTCACGTTGCACGCCTTCACGTGATACGTCTCCTCCGCTGGTAGAGCCTTCCCGCTTACATATTTTGTCAATTTCATCAATAAACACTATGCCGTTTTGTTCAAGTGAGTCTATCGCTGTTTGCTTCAGATCTTCATGATTAATTAACTTACTAGCTTCTTCGTCGATTAATAATTTAAACGCTTCTTTGACTTTAAGCTTTTTCTTTTTCTTTTGACTACCTGACAAATTTTGAAACATGCCTTGTAGTTGATTGGTCATTTCTTCCATACCTGGAGGTGCCATTATTTCTACGCCAACCTGAGGCGCAGCAACGTCTAGCTCAATTTCTTTATCGTCTAATTGCCCTTCGCGGAGTTTTTTGCGAAAAATCTGTCTGGTGCCTTTATCCTGATGCTCTTCCTTATCACCAAAGGCATTTTCTGGTGGGGGTAATAATGCATCTAAAAGACGTTCTTCTGCCGCTTCTTCAGCGCGGAATTTCACCTTACTTTTGGCCTGCTCTTTGGTCATTTTTATGGCGATATCAGCTAAGTCACGAATAATAGTTTCGACTTCTTTACCTACATAACCGACTTCTGTAAATTTTGTGGCCTCGACTTTAATAAAAGGCGCGTTGGCTAACCTGGCTAAGCGCCGGGCAATTTCGGTTTTACCCACACCTGTTGGGCCAATCATGAGGATATTTTTAGGTGTCACTTCTTGGCGCAGCTCTAATCCAAGCTGCATTCTGCGCCAGCGATTCCGAAGGGCAATAGACACTGCCCGTTTAGCGTCCTGTTGACCGATAATATGACTGTCCAACTCATGGACGATTTCTCTTGGGGTCATTTCTGACATAAATAAAACCTTTTAAGCTGGGTAATTAACTGGTGCTCAATGTAAGCAACGCCAGTCAGGTAGAGTGTCTTAGCCGATATGGTTAATAATCGATTGTTTCAATTGTTTGGCTATGATTCGTAAATACACAAATATTGCCGGCTATGGTCAAACTTTTTTCGGCAATTTCTTTGGCTGATAATTCGGTGTTTTCCAACAAGGCCATGGCAGAAGATTGTGCAAAGTTGCCTCCAGAGCCTATGGCAATTATGTCATTCTCTGGCTGAACTACATCGCCATTTCCAGTTATGATAAAGGAAGCCGTTTCGTCTGCGACAGCCAGGATAGCCTCTAATTTGCGTAACATTCGGTCGCTACGCCAATCTTTTGCTAGTTCAACCGCTGCGCGGGTTAAGTTTCCTTGATGTATTTCAAGCTTAGACTCAAATCGTTCAAATAAAGTAAACGCATCTGCTGTGCCGCCAGCAAAGCCAGCCAAGACTTTATTATTATATAAGCGTCGCACTTTTTTTGCGTTGCCTTTCATAACGGTATTGCCAAGTGAAACTTGACCATCACCTGCTATTACCACTTGATTATTGCGCCGTACTGATACAATTGTAGTCACGAAATTTCCTTCAATGTCCAAGGACAACAATAGCGGTAAACACACAGATTTACACTAGGGATACACTAAGGTTGTCAGGGCTAAGGGTGGGCTATTGTCTTCTTTATCAGAGGAACGATGCCGGATGAACTAGATGTGGGGAGTATTCTTTTTTTTTCAAGCCGCGAGCAGGTGCTCACGACTTGGAATGTTCAGTGTCTGCTTTTATTAAAGGTTCCAGTTCCAAATTTTACAGCCATTAATTTTTGCACGCTGCAAAGTATGGCGGTGTTTTTCGGCTAAGCGTTTGCTGTCATAAGGGCCAAGGATGACTCGGTACCACACACCTGACGAACCTTGACTTGACCTCACTTGTGCTTCTAAACCTTGAAAGGCTATATTTGCTTTAAGCTCTTGAGCTTGTTCATTCTTCCTAAACGATCCACATTGTATTAGGCGACGCACTGTCGGTGCGTCTTGCTCCTTTTGTTCTATTTTAACTGTGAATTCAGGCAAGCTTTTTATAAATTCCCATTCTTCCTCTGGGATATCAGGCATGGTGTTTTTTTCGCTTTGGGCTTGCTCAGTGGTTGCATTATTGTGAGCTATATTTTCGGGGGCGATACCCTTGATACTCCACAAAAAATAGCTAAAACCGGTCACCAATGAGAGGGTGATGACGATCCGTAACCATGGTAGTGAAGTTTGGGGTGGTGGTGGAGCCTGTTTTTTGCTGCGTCCACGAGCCACGTAATCTTTGTGAGCCATGTTATAAAAATTTTGCTAAGTAATAAGGTGCATGATGTTACCTAGGATCACAGGATCCTCAATCAGAATTTACATTATTATTGTATTTAACTAAAATCCTGAGGATCGATATCTAACGACCAGCGAATTTTATGGGTCAAGTTTAAGGTTTCAATCTGTTTGATTTTTTGCCCAATGGCTTTTTGTAAGATGCTCCGCTGCGGGCTTTGTAATAATAATTGCATGCGGTATTGGCCTTGTCGTTTTTCCATTAAAGCAGGAATGGGACCCACACAATCCACACCGATAGCAGTTTTAAATAGTTGGGCAATTTGTTGTAAAAAATCAAAAGCATCACGAGCGCTTAATGCCTGTGCTTTGAATAATGCTTGAAACGTACAGGGTGGCAAATTCGCATGCTGTCTCTCAAGCAGAGCATATTGGGCAAAATCCGCGTAGCCATTATTGATCAAATCTTGTAATAATGGATGACCTGGGTCGTGAGTCTGCAACCACATTTCACCGGGTTTTTTTGCACGTCCCGAACGTCCTGCGAGTTGGGTAATAAGTTGTGCCAAATGTTCTGCTGCACGATAGTCGGCACTAAACAGCGCGCCGTCAACATCTAGAATAAGCACCAGTGTGACATTGGGAAAGTGGTGACCTTTAGACAAAATTTGTGTACCAATTAGAATTTGATGCTCGTTGTTGTTGATGCTGTTGAGCATGTTATCTAGTTTGTTTTTTCCTCTTGCGCTATCACTGTCTATTCGAATGCTGCTGTACTGTGGAAAATAAGCAGCCAGTCCTTGCTCCAATTGTTCTGTACCGACCCCCATAGACGTAAGCTCATTGGACTGGCATTGTTGGCAGCTTTTAGGGATTGATTTAGCACTAGCACAGTGGTGACATTGTAATTTGTGAAGCTGTTTGTGCACAGTATAGGGTTTGTCACATCGTTTACAGTGTTCAACAAAGCCACATTGATGACACATCAGGGCCGGTGCATAACCCCTGCGATTGATAAATAACATCACCTGACTGCCTTGCTGCAAATGCTGACTCATGCGCTCTAACATGCCCTGGGCAACACCAAATTTTAGAGGCTGCTGGCGAATGTCAAAAATGTGTTGAGTCGCCAGTGATGCATTACCAGCACGCTCATGTAACTTAAGGTGTTGATATTTACCGGTTAGCGCATTGTTTAGTGTTTCTAACCCAGGGGTGGCCGATCCCAGTATCAGAGGAATGTTTTCTTCACGGGCCCGCATCACAGCAAGATCTCTTGCATGGTAACGTAAGCCATCTTGTTGTTTATACGAAGAATCATGTTCTTCATCAACAATTAGCAGGCCAGGCTTAAGCATGGGTGTAAATATTGCGGAGCGAGTCCCTATAATGATACCTAACTGTGCACTTGCACTTTGTTGCCATACTTGTAGGCGTTCATTATTGTTGAGCCCTGAGTGTAATATTCCTACATCAATACCGAAGCGATATTTAAATCTATGCACTGTTTGTGGGGTAAGCCCAATTTCCGGCACTAAAATCAGTACCTGATTACCCTGTTTGAGAACCTGCTCTATAGCTTGGAGATACACCTCTGTTTTTCCGCTACCGGTAATACCGTCTAATAAAAAACAGCTATATTGCTCGAGCCTTGCTTCAATACAGCTTATAGCGATGGCCTGCTCTACATTAGCCATTGGCTTATCTTGGATGCTTAAATCTTGTTGCCATGATGATGTATTAGATGGGGCTTTTTCGATGGGTTTGATGTAACCTTTTTCGACTAACGATTTAATAGCAGCAGCGCTAAAATCAGCTTTGGCCTTTGACTTAATAATATCTTGGCTGCGTAATGATTCTAGTAAATGGCGCTGTTTTGGCGCGCGCGATAAACTGCTTAAATCCGCAGATTGGCCAGTATCGCTTAACGTCCAATATTGAATAGGTTTTGCTTGGCTCGACTCACCTTTTCGCAGTGCTACTGGCATGGCTGTTTGCACTACATCACCAATGGGATGTTTATAATATTGGGCCAACCAGCTGCATAGCTTCACTAAGCCTGGATTGAATATCGGTGATTCATCTATTACCGTTTCAATGGATTTGAGTTTGCTGATGTCCCAATCTGACTTTTCGTTTATTCCCCAAACCACACCTATTAATTTGCGAGGGCCAAAAGAAACACGCACACGCACACCCACAGATAACGCGGTACCTTTATATAAATAATCGAACAATTGACGCTTCGGAATAGGAAGCGCGACACTTAGTATTGCCATTTTTACTACATAACCTTTAATAAATGGGGTGGTTTGGGTATAAAATCAACAAAACCCTTGATCGCCCCGGCCCGTTACATTAATATGCGCGCCACTTTGCGGCAAGCCACAAAGCTTTTTAATTTAATTTTCGTATGGTGTTCAACTTCGGGTTGAATAGCGATGCGGCCTGACGAAGAGGTAACCCATGAAACAAGATATCCATCCTGATTATCAAATAATGACTGCAAACTGTTCTTGCGGAAACATTATCAAAGTACGTTCTACTTTGAAAAAAGACATCAACTTAGACGTATGTTCGTCTTGCCATCCTTTCTACACTGGTAAGCAACGTAACGTTGATACTGGTGGTCGTGTTGACAAATTCAACAAACGTTTTGCTGGTCTTAAGAAAAGCTAAAATTGTTTGTGGTCTGAAAAGACATCAAAAAAAGCGCTTGTTTAGCGCTTTTTTTGTGTCCTTTTTTTAGTAGAAGTAAACATCCCCTGATTTTGATCTTGGTATGGGTAAATATTAATAATCGCCATTAGGTTGTGCTACCCCTATTTTAAAGCATCTTAAGTTTTGCGTGCAACGAGCAAAATTCAAAATATCTATACTATTTATAATGGCTATCTATAAAATAGCAATCTGATCATGCATGTGGATTAATTCATACTGTGTTACATTTATTTGCAGAATGTTGATCAAAAATTTTTATAGGTACATCAATTTATAAGAGCAACAATTAACGTTTAAATTTACTGTAATCATTTCTATTTCTAAAAGGACTGACAATATAATGTCTGATTTTCGCCAACAAGCACTTGACTACCATTCCAAACCTGTACCGGGGAAAATCAGCATTGCACTCACTAAGCCGGCCGAAAGTGTCACCGACTTAGCGCTAGCGTATAGCCCTGGCGTGGCTGAGCCCGTTCGAGAAATTGCAGCCGACCCCGATACTGCTTATAAATACACCGGCAAAGGCAATCTAGTGGCGGTGATTTCTAACGGTACGGCCATTTTAGGCTTAGGTAATTTAGGTCCTCTTGCGTCAAAACCTGTTATGGAAGGAAAGGCTTTGTTGTTTAAACGTTTTGCCAACATTGACTCTATTGATATTGAGGTGAAGCATACTACGACAGAAGAGTTTATCAACACAGTCGCATGTATTGCAGATACCTTCGGTGGGATTAACCTTGAAGATATTAAAGCCCCTGAATGTTTTGAAATAGAGCAGGAATTAATTAAACGCTGTGCCATACCTATTTTTCATGATGATCAACACGGTACTGCTATAGTCACCGCAGCGGGAATGTTGAACGCGTTGGAAATTCAAAGTAAAAGTATAGAAGAGGCCATAATAGTGTGTTTAGGCGCCGGTGCCGCAGCCACCGCTTGCATGCAGCTGTTGATTAAATGTGGTGCTAAACGCGAACATATTTATATGCTTGATAGAAAAGGTGTGATCCATACTCATCGTGAAGATCTCACCAGCCACAAAAAGTTATTTGCCAATAACACTGATAAGCGAACGTTAGAGGATGCGCTAGACTGCGCCGACGTATTTGTTGGCGTATCTGGACCCAACTTATTGCCACCAGAGGCTTTGAAGTTAATGGCACCTAATCCGATCGTGTTTGCCTGCTCAAACCCCGATCCTGAAATCAAACCTGAATTAGCTCATCAAGTAAGGGATGACTTAATTATGGCAACAGGACGCTCTGATTATCCTAACCAAGTCAATAATGTGCTGTGCTTCCCGTTTATTTTCCGTGGCGCGTTGGATGTGCGTGCCTCTAAGATTAACGATGAGATGAAAATTGCTGCGGTGGATGCCATTCGCAGCATTGCTAAAGAAGACGTGTTAAAAGAAGTGCTGACTGCTAGCAATATAGATAGTCTTAGTTTTGGTAAGGATTACATTATCCCTAAACCCATGGATCCTAGACTCTTGAAACGTGTGGCACGGGCAGTAGCTCAAGCCGCCATAGATTCTGGAGTGTCAGCCATTAGTGCGCTACCCATAGGTTATATGCAGGAGTAAATATATAAAAAAGTTATATGGTCCCAATGTTGCTTGTTAGTAAATTTTGGTATCAATAGCAGCTTTTCACTCGAAATGAAATTTTGCTTAGAAATATCATTTGCAACTAAGAGGGGTCAAAGTCATGTCTACAGTCAATTCAATTCACCACATAAACTTTGTGGTGCGAGAATTAGCCCCTCAGATTGAGTATTTACGCATTTTATTGCAGTCTGAGCCTATCATCGAAGACCTACCCAACAGACAAGTTAAAACAGCCCGCTTTTGTTTGTCAGGCGTATGGCTTGTTCTTGTGCAACCGTTATCAACAGAAGGTGAAGTTGCCCAAATTTTGGCCGAACGTGGGGAAGGACTATTTTTATTATCATTGAACGTAGACTCTTTGGACGCGTCTTTAGAAAAGTTATCTCTGCAGGGCATTAATTCTGATAACAAAGGTAAACGAGAGGGATTAGGTAATTGGAGGGTTCAAGATCTTGATTGCCCCAATGCATTAGGGCCTATTTTACAACTCTGTCAGCTGATTTCATAAAGGTAAATCTTTGTGGTTTTTATTTCAATATGAAATATTGTTTTTCATATTGAAATAAAAGCCACCTTAAAATCTTCTATTAATATGCATCAAAATTTGCAAACTAATATTGAGCGCCTTTAAAAATAGGCTGCCAACTAAAAATTTATGAAAATGGCATAACTAATGCTATTCAGAGTTATCTTTTATTCAACTTGAAAGTTAGCCAATTATTTTGCATCAGCTTTTGTTCACTTTTATACAACCTCTAGTTGTCAGTCCGCAGGATCTGGAGAAAGTATCGTGAATAAAGTGAATACAAAATCCCAAGCAGTCAGGATTCTAATATTTGGTCATAAAGAATTTAGTCAGCTGATGACAAGTGTGTTGCCCGAATTTGGGGGGCAGGCCAAATTTAAATTATTTGATGCAATAGTTGGAAGTGTGGCGGAAATAGATGAACATATTAATAATTTTTTACCCGATGTGATCGTCAGTGCTGGCTCTAATGCTGCTTACTTAAGATCAGCCTTAGATTTGCCCGTTGTATCATTAGATTGCAGTGCCACAGATATTATTTCAGCATTACAGCGTGCTGCTCAAGTATCACGCAAAATAGTGATGATTAATTTTGCTGAAGCGTCACCTGTTGTGCCCGTCTTAGAAGCTGCATTGAATGTCACTGTGCAAGAGGAAATTTATACTACTGCCGAACAAGCCCGTGAATTATTTCAATTAACACGTCAGCAGCCCAACATTGCTTTTGTAGGCGCTAGTTTGGTATGTGGTTTGGCTACCCAACATGGTATCCCTTCTTTTTTATTATACAGTGCTGATTCCTGTCGCAAAACCATTTCTACTGCCATTCAAATAGCCAATGAACAGTTAGTCACTAATCAAGGCGTTGCCTTAACTAATTGGTTGTTGAAACAATCAAAAACTCCCATTTTTATGACTGACGAAGATGGTCAATCCATAATTTTTAATCAAGCCGCGAGACGTGATTTAGGTGTCGATAATGGCAACTGCTCAGATTTAGAAAGTCTCATTCACTCTGAAGAAATAACCCGTCCTACAGATGGCGAGTGCCGTATTCAAGGTATTGACTGGTGGTTTCATCAAGACTGCGTAATGACACAAGGAAAACCGCTTTATATCTATCAATTATATAGAAAAAAACCCAAACCTAAAAAAGTGAAAGTCTCTTCACGTCACAAATTAGTGTTTGAATCATCCGCTATACAAAAAGTGGTACAGCAAGTGAAGGCATTTTCTTCCTCACCCAGTAATGTATTGATTTATGGTGAATCTGGGACAGGTAAAGAACTCATTGCTCGATCGGTACATGAAGCCAGTCCCTTTTCAGAAGGACATTTTGTCGCCCTTAATTGCTCATCAATTCCTACTGAATTGTTTGAAGGGGAACTCTTTGGACATCGCGACGGTGCTTATACCGGCGCCAAACGAGGTGGAAGAAAAGGACTCATTGAAGAAGCGCAATATGGGGTGTTGTTCCTTGATGAAATCAGTGAGTTGGCACTTGATCAACAATCAAAGTTACTGCGATTCTTACAAGAACGTCATTATAGACCTTTAGGATCTAATGAAGAAAAACCTGCTTACTTAAAAGTGGTCGCTGCATCCAATAAAGAGCTGAAGCAGCTAGTTGTAGAAGGCAAGTTTCGGGAAGATTTATTTTTTCGACTCAATGTATTTAATATTCATATCCCACCTCTACGTGATCGTCCCGAGGATATTTCTAGTATTGCAGAGCAAAAACTTCTTCGCCTTATCACCAGCTATCAATCGCAATTTACGGTTAACGAAATACTCACTGAAATCTTAGACGACTTAGTCAGTTATGCGTGGCCGGGCAATGTACGTGAATTAGAAAATGTTCTTGAACGGGTTATTGCATCTATACAGATGGCAGAAGACCTTTCAAAGATTAAACAGATATTGCGCGATATTTCCCCTGAACTATTCTTAGTAACAGTATTTAAAACCGGCCAAGCTTTGGTCAGAAAAAAAGAGTTGGAACTTGTATTGAACGCAATGCATAGATTCCAAGGTGATAAGCAACAGGTCGCCGATTATCTTGGGTTGAGTCAAACAACCTTATGGCGAAGACTAAAACACATAAATCTAAAATAAAACAATTGGAGAAACACAATGGTAACACTCCGTAAAAGCGCACTTGCAACAAGTATTTTTGTCGCTCTGTTCGCAAATAGTTTAGTTGGAATCAATCAAGCGGTAGCGCAAGAGACTGTAGTTCAAGAAGACAATTTAGAAATCATTAGTATTTCTCGAAAACGACCAGAAAGTCTGCAAGAAGTACCTATTGCAGTCACTGCTATCTCTGAAAAGATGAT
This sequence comes from uncultured Paraglaciecola sp., assembly GCF_943787955.1. Classification (NCBI taxonomy): domain Bacteria; kingdom Pseudomonadati; phylum Pseudomonadota; class Gammaproteobacteria; order Alteromonadales; family Alteromonadaceae; genus Paraglaciecola; species uncultured Paraglaciecola sp. The sequence continues at coordinate 657,558 of NZ_CALSOK010000002.1, read as the reverse complement.
TGAAAGTGCTGGTATTGAACGACCAGGGGACTTCATTGGGCTTATTCCTAACGTGACTATGGTTGATGCAGCAAACGTGGGTGACACGCAAGTAACCATTCGCGGCATTGTATCGACTCGTGATGCTGAAGGTACGTTTGCTTATGTGGTAGATGGTGTGTTGATGACTAACCCAAACAGTTTCAACGAAGAATTATTAGATGTGTCTCAAATCGAGGTACTTAAAGGTCCACAAGGTGCCTTGTATGGTCGAAATGCTGTGTCGGGTGCGATATTAGTCACCACCAAAATGCCTGCAGATGAATTAGAGGGCAGGGTTACCTTAGGCTTAGGAAATAACAATAGCCAAAGAATAAATGGCGTGATCAGCGGGCCATTATCAGAAAATGTTCGCGGTCGCTTAAGCGCTAGTTATAAAACTACAGATGGTTTTTATGAAAACACGTTTACCGGCGCAGATGATTCGGTTGATTATCTGGAAGACACCAATATCCGTGGGCGTTTGATTTGGGATGCGAGTGATGATTTAACCTTAGACTTTCGTGCCAGCATGGGCAAGGTAGAGGGAGGGGCAATTAACTATAATGCGGTGTTTGCGTTACCGTCATTTGTGGCCAATGGATTTGATGCCGCTTTTAACAAGGACGTGAATGATGTTGATATTAACTTTGCATTTAATGTTCCAGGCGTGAATAAACAAGACACCACTGAGCTTTCTTTAAAAGCCGACTGGGACTTAGATGGTATGGATGTGACCGCCGTTTTAGCTTATAACGATTTAGAAGAAGACCTACTGTCTGATGGTACCAGTGCGACTTTCTATGGTTATGAATTAACCCCTCAGTGTCAAACTGACCGTGCTACCCTAAACAACACACCTGGTGCATTAGGTGGGGCAGATAGAACAGACTTGTTTGGTAACTTTTTCTCACCCTTTGGTGTTTTTCCTCCTGGAGTTGAGTTCACTGGAGTTTACGGACCTTTCACACCATTATCATGCGATGGTTATCAATACCAAGAGCGAAGTCAATCTGATCTCAGTGGTGAATTACGTTTCACATCAGATGACAACAATGCCGACCTAAGATGGATTGGTGGTGTCTATTTTGCTCAAATCGAGCGTGATGTAGTGGTGGCTTATGGTGCTGATCAAGGTCAAGGATTCTTGCGCCAAGCCTACGTGCCAGCAACAGGCCCCAACCCAACTGACTTATTATTTTCTGATACATTTGATACCTCAGTAATGTCAGCTTTTGGTCAACTTGAATATGATCTGAACGAGCAATGGGAATTAGCCATCGCACTTCGTTATGATTACGAAGACAGAGAAGTCAGTAATAACGTACCGAATGTGACCGCCTCAGGACTGAATGTGAACACTTACGTTAACGGTGTGTTGGGCCCAATCAATCCAGCCTTTAATGCTAACCCGAATGGCATTCCTAACCGAAACCGCTCATTTAGCCAGTTGCAACCTAAAGTGACTTTAGGTTATGCGGCAAGTGACAACCTTAATTGGTATGCCAGTTATGGTGTCGGTTTCAGAAGTGGTGGCTTTAACTCTATCGGAACCGAAGCGACCTTAGACTTTTGGTTTAATGCCAATGGTAATGGCACACCTGGTGATGCGGTGAATGCACAGCTCATTGTTAAAGACGAGTATGAAAAGGAAGTCACCACTAATATCGAGCTGGGTTTCAAATCAAAGATGATGAACAACAAAGTGAAATTAAATGCCGCTGTGTTCACAACCACTGTTGATGATAACCAGTTCTTTGAATTTTTCGCGGGCCCATTTGGCCTATTGCGCTCTGTGACCACTATCGAAGAGTTGGCTATTCAAGGTTTTGAATTAGATATTAGTGCTCAGGTGACTGAAGACATCATGATATTTGGTGGTATGGGTTTATTGGACAGTGAAATTAAAGAAAACCGCAACCGTCCATTGTCTGTCGGTAACAAGGCTCCCCAAGCAGCTGATGAAACCTTCACCTTTGGGGGAAGCTGGGATTACTCTATCACGGCTGATGTATTTATGACCACGCGATTAGATTGGCAGTATGTAGGCGAAACCAACTTCCATACATTGCAAGGAACAGGGCCTGAAGAAACGGCACAAAGTTTACCTACTATCTGGGACTTCTTTGGCACTTTGGGTGGCGGTGTGCCTCCTGGACCCCACCCCGTTAACTTTGACAACGCAACACGTGATGCATACAGCACAGTTAACCTAAGAGTCAGCTTTGATGCTGAAAATTGGAACTTGGCTATATGGGCTAAAAACTTAACAGACGAGGAATATTTGCAAGAAGTTATTCCTACTCCTGAGTTTGGTGGTTCTTTCATCCAACCTTCAGCACGTGATTCTTACGGTATCGACTTTACATATCGCTTCTAGTTATTGGGAGCCGCAAGGCTCCTCTGTTTTTTTATTGGAGTAATGTACAGTGACTAATAAGCCGTTATCGGGCACACGTATTCTTGATTTAACGCATATGTTATCTGGACCTTATTGCGGCATGATATTAGCCGATTTAGGTGCAGAAACCATAAAAGTTGAACCACTTAAGGGAGAAGGAACTCGCAAACTGTTAGCCACAGATCCGGAGAATTCAATCAATGGTATGGGGGCGTACTTCATTACCCTAAACCGCAATAAACAGAGCGTTTGTATTGATCTTAAATCAGAAAAAGGTCTTGAGTTATTTTATGACTTGGTGAAAAAGTCTGATGTGGTGATCAACAATTTTGGCGCGGGAGTACCAGCACGTCTCAAAATTGATCATGCACATTTAAAACAAGTGAATCCTCGTATTATCAGCTGCTCTATCACCGGTTTTGGTAACGATGGCCCGGGTTTTAAAAGGCCTGCTTTTGATCAGGTTGCCCAAGCTATGGGGGGGGGGATGTCCATTACGGGTGCCAATGCCGATCAGCAAGTGAGAGCAGGTATACCTATTGGGGATTTAGGGGGGGGAATGTTTGCTGTTATGGGCATTCAAGCCGCATTGCTGGAAAGAGAGAAAAGTGGTGAGGGGCAAGATGTGGATATTTCTATGCTGGATTGCCAAATATCGTTATTAAACTATATGGCAACCATGCATTTTATCTCAGGTAAAGATCCCTATCCAATTGGTAATTCACATTTTGTACATGTGCCTTACAACACATTCAATACCTGCGATGGACAAATTGTCATCGCCGTTATCACCGATAATTTTTGGCAAAATCTGAAACAAGTGGTACAAGTCAAAAGTTTGGATAAGCCTGAATACGACACTCAACCTGGTCGTTTTAAAGACCAGCATTTTATTAATGCCACATTAAACGAAACTCTATCAGTTCAAAGCTCTAGCCACTGGTTGGGATTGCTTGAGGCTGCACGTATTCCTTGTGCTCCGGTGAATAAGTTTTCTCAAGCCCTGAGTGATCCACAAGTATTACATCGTAATATGGTAGTGGAGTTATCTGACCCTCAGGGGCATAAAACAAAAGGACCTGGTAACCCTATTAAATTTTCTAGAAGTAATGAAGAAAGTTTTAGTGCTGCGCCTGCATTAGGTGAGCACACAGATCAAGTATTACATGATTTGTTAGGTATGAGCTCAGAAAAAGTGGCCATTCTAAGAGCGGCAGAGGTGGTGAGTTAATGGCCCTGGAACATATCACAATTAACGATGTTGGCCCTCGGGATGGCTTGCAAAATCAGCCTCAATTGTTAAGTAAAGAACAACGACTCAGTTTAATCAGTGCATTGGTAGCAGCCAAAGTACCTGAAATAGAAGTGGGGGCTTTTGTCTCCCCTAAAACAGTGCCAGCTATGGCCGGTACTGCTGAGTTATTTGCGGCACTTGAAAACACCACAAGCTTATTTTCTACCTTAATACCTAACATGAAGGGGTTTGAGTTGGCGATGTCAGCGCAGGTACCGCTGATATCATTAGTGGTTGCTGCATCAGATACGATGAACCTGAAAAACATTCGTATGTCGACACAGGACAGTATCAAGGTTAGCAAAGATGTACTCAAAGCGGCCAAGGAACAGGGGGCAAATGTACAAGCTTATGTGGCCACAGCTTGGGCCTGTCCTTTTGAAGGAAAAATCAGTGCGGACAGTGTGTTTAGTGTCACCGATGAATTACTGCAAGCCGGTGCTTCACGCATCGTTATCGCAGATACCATAGGTGCTGCTAACCCTTTAGAGGTCAATCAGCTGCTAGAGGCAATGGCTAGTCGTTTTGATCTAGATTTGCTGTCCTGTCATTTCCATGACACCAGGGCCATGGGTCTCGCCAATGTTTATGCGGCGATAACAGCAGGTATAAGAAAATTTGATGCGTCTATCGCTGGATTAGGTGGCTGTCCATTTGCACCAGGTGCCAGTGGTAACGTGGCCACTGAAGATGTCGTTATGATGGTAGAGCAAATGGGATTTTCTACGGGTATCGATATGGCACTTTTAGTTAAAGCGGCAGACTTAGCTATGGATTTGACTGGTACTGCTACAGGCGGAAACGCCAAACCTTGGATTGAAAATTATTATCTTAATTAATCGGCGTAATAAACGTCGCCGGATATTGGAGTAAAACATGAGTTATAGATTAGGTGTTGATGTGGGTGGAACGTTCACTGACTTGTTACTTATTAACGAAGTGAATGGGCAAACCCATACGGCTAAAGTGCCATCCACTCCCGAGGATTCCTCTATTGGGGTGTTAAATGGCATCGATAGAATTTGTCAAGAGTCTGGAATAGACCCTAAGAAAATTAGTCGTGTGATGCACGGTACCACAGTGGCCACAAATGCAGTCCTAACAGGAAAAGGCGCAAAAGTAGGGTTAGTGATAACTAAAGGTTACAAGCAAGTTTTACAAGTTGCTCGCTCGTTCTGCCCGGGTGGACTAGGCGGTTGGGTGAGTTTTGTGAAGAAACCTTTATTGGCCCCGCTGGAATTAACGATTGAAGCCGATGAGAGAATGGGCGCAAATGGCGAGACGGTGGATACCTTAGACGAAGCTGCACTTCGCACATCGTTAACCATCTTAAAAAACACCGGTCATGTTGAAGCACTGACTATTTGTTTTATTAATGCCTATTTAAATGGTGCGCACGAACAGAAGGCTAAAGCAGTCGCCGCAGAAATATTTACGGATATTCCTATTTCAATATCCAGTGATTTAGTCCCTGAAATGCAGGAATATGAACGCACAGAAACCACTGTTGTGAATAGTTATGTGCGCCCAGAAGTCGCAAGATATGTGGAAAATTTAAACCGTTCTTTAAGAACCACTATGGGTGAAGACTTACATCTTTCTATTTTGAGATCAGATGGGGGGTTAGCATCTGCTAGAGCATCAGCTGAAAGTCCAGTTAATCTATTGATGTCTGGCCCTGCAGGCGGTGTGTCGGGTGCCATGCATTTTTGTAAAAAAGCTGGATTCAACGACATTTTAACCTTTGATATGGGCGGTACATCCACAGATGTCGCCTTGATACAAAACGCCAAAGCACGAGTCCGACGTGAAACCAGAGTCGGCGATGTGACAGTACGCGCGCCATCGGTTGATGTACGCACAGTGGGTGCTGGTGGCGGCTCATTAGCCTTTGTACCTGAACTTACCAAAGCGTTGCGTGTTGGACCCGAGTCAGCCGGCGCTCAGCCCGGACCTGCAGCCTATATGAAAGGTGGTACTGAACCTACAGTGTGTGATGCAAATGTTGTATTAGGTTATTTGCCCTCTAATGTGCAACTTGGTGGCGCAATGGCGATAGATAAAAATGAGGCAGTAGCGGCAGTGAAGAAAGTCGCTGATACCATGGACTTAACAGTAGAAGAAGCTGCAGAAGGTATTATCAAAATTGTCAACGAAGCCATGTTTGGTGCGTTACGATTGGTATCTGTAGAACAAGGTTTTGATCCAAGAGATTTTGCTCTGGTTGGTTTTGGTGGCGCGGGCCCACTGCATGCCAATGCACTGGGAATTTTGACTCAAGCTTGGCCAACCATTATTCCTCCAGGTCCTGGAGTGTTATGTGCTTATGGTGATGCGACTACTGTGGTGCGTGATGAAGCATCAAAAACCTTCGTTAAACTACTTAAAAATGCTTCTGCAGTAGAGCTGGCGACAGTATTAGATGAGTTAAAACATAAAGCCAGTACAACCTTGATCACTGATGGTATTGCTTTATCGGATCAAGAAGTGACGTATCAGGCAGACGTGCGATATACCGGCCAAGCCTTTCAATTGTCTATTGAATTTACGTTAGCCGAATTACAAGCTCAGGGTTTAGAGGTACTTAAAACTCAGTTCGACAAACAACATACACAGCTCTTTACGTTTGCCCTAGAAGAAGGTCATGAGATTGTTATGGTGCGTGCTATTGCTACCGCCAGCAGTGATGAGTTGCCCACTATGCCACAAGGCAATGCGGCTAATACTCTAGATGAGTGTAAGTTGGCAGATAGTCAGATTTATTTCGAAGGACAATATCACCCTACACCTATTTACGATCGAAATAAGATGCAAACAGATTTACAGATCCCAGGACCCGCCATTGTGAGTGAAATGGACTCTACCACCGTTATTTTACCTGGTTATCACGCAATGGTTGATACAGTCGGTAATCTTCTTATTAACCCAGCGAAGTAATTGGAGATGACAATGAATAATAAAATTTTACAAACGAATACGTCACCTTTGAAAAGAGTCGAGGTGGACACCGTCACGGTAGACATTATTGAAAACGCTCTGAGCAATGCGCGAGAAGAAATGGATGCTGTGTTGTTTAGGACCGCCATGAGCCCTGGAATTCGGGAGCAAGGTGATTGTTTTCCGATGATCGCTAATAAAGACGGCAAGATGGTAGTGGGTCAGTTTGGCTCATTTATTCATGGCTTTTTAGAAGCATACACAGGGCAGTTAGAAGAAGGGGACGTCATATTAACGAACGACCCTTATATGACCAATGCTGCTGTATCCCATCTACCAGATTGGATTGTGCTCGTGCCTATTTTTAAAGAAGGCCGGCATATCGCTTGGTCTGCCATGTTTGGTCATATGTCAGATAATGGCGGTATGGTGCCGGGCTCTATCCCCATTAAAGCAGAAAGCATCTTCCAAGAAGGGATCCGTATTCCTCCCACTAAGTTATATAAAAAAGGTGTGTTGCAAAGCGACCTTCTTGATTTAATTTTGCACAATGTGCGCACCCCACAATGGAATAGATTTGACTTAAATGCCTTGGTTGCCGCTTGTAATACTGCGGCTAAAAGATGTGTCGAATTCTCTGAACGTTTTGGTGATGATATATTTTATTCCACCATGGAAATCATGTTAGAACGGAATTATGTGGCAATGGAAGCCATTATTAATATGTTGGTGCCTGAAGAGCCGCGTACGTTTGTGGACTATGTCTGTGATGATGGCGTTGGTATGGGTCCTTATAAAATACAATGTAAAATGTGGCGAGAAGGTAATCGGGCGATATTTGATTTTGAAGGTACCGATCCTCAAGCTAATAGCTCGATTAACTTTTACCTGAATGAAGACATGTTTAAGATGTTTTTTGGTTCATTTACTATCAACCTTGTGGATCCACAAATTGTATTTAACGATGGTTTTTATGATTTAGTCGATGTGCATATACCCGCAGGCAGTTTGCTCAAGCCTAATTTCCCCGCTGCTCTGTCAGGGCGGACACATGCATTAGGGCGTATTTTTGATGTGATGGGAGGACTGTTAGGACAAGGTGCCCCAGAAGCCATGAATGCGGCTGGATTTTCTGATTCACCTCATTTATTTTATTCAGGTTACGATGAAAAAGGAGAATGGTTCCAATTATTCCAAATTGGTTTTGGTGGCATACCAGGTCGCCCAGTTGGTGATGGACCTGATGGACACTCTTTGTGGCCAGGATTTACTAATGTTCCCAACGAATTTATTGAAGCCTACTTTCCATTACGGGTAGAACAATACGAAACCATTACTGACTCTGGTGGCGCAGGAAAGCACCGTGGTGGTAATGGATTATCGGTAGCTTATCGTTTTCTTAACGATGGTAATATCGCCATTCATGATGAAAGATGGCTAACTTATCCTTGGGGTGTAAACGGTGGCACACCAGGACAAAGGTCCACTAAAATATTAAAACGTGCAGATGGTACACAACAAATCTTGCCAGCTAAATGTGATGGTGTTGAAGTGAAAACAGGTGACCTGTTGTACTTCAATACATGGGGTGGCGGTGGTTGGGGAGACCCATTCTTGCGTGATTGCGATAGTGTACTTGACGACGTTAATCGAGGTTTAGTCTCTATTGAGGGAGCAATACGTTACGGTGTGGTGATAGTGGATGGTGCGGTTGAAGAGCAACAAACCACTGCATTACGTGCTGCGTTGTCTGAGAAGCGTGGTGCTACACAGTTATTTGATTTTGGTGGCACGATTGAAGAGATCAAAGCTAGATGCCTCGAAGAAACAGGTTTGCCTGCACCACAAACGCCTAGTTTTGTTAAGTCTCGAGCCTGACCTGAAGTGAAATAATTAGACTATGTCAAATACACCGCAGGATCATGATTTAGCCATTGGCACATTAGATCTGGGCGTATGCCCAGCACTTATTGTGGTTGACTTGTCCAATGGGTTTAGCGAACCAGCTAGTCCACTTGGAGGAAATTTTGACAGTCAAATCTCACAGATAAACGGGTTGTTAGATACTTTCAGAGCTAAAAAGCTGCCCGTTTATTTTACTTCGGTGGTATATCACGATGAAACCACTGCTAGTGTGTTTCGTCGCCGTTTACCTGATTTAGATATCCTTCAAACGTCCAGCCAGTGGGTGAAAATCAACAGCAAAATCAATAAACAATCCGATGAACTGATCATTGAAAAACAATGGCCAAGCGCCTTCTTTAAGACGCAATTAGCAACACACTTAGAAAAAAACGCAGTAGACTCCATCGTGGTTGTGGGCTTAACAACCAGTGGCTGTGTTCGAGCTACGGTGGTGGATGGCCTGCAACATAACTACCCTGTTTTTGTCGTACCTGAAGCATGTGGCGATAGAAACCTAAGCGCTCATCAAGCCAGTCTGCATGATATGCATGCCAAATATGCGGTGGTGATGCCCGCTAAAGATTTATGTGCTCATATCTTATCTTTGTGACCAGTTTGTATTACTCACTCCCTCTGACATTCTAACAAAAAATGGCCTCACATGAGGCTGATTGACTAAACGAGTAAGGTATCTAATAGTGGGGTTAATACAGTCAATGTAACAAAACTTCAAAAAATACGACGAAAACCCGATGATAAGCGCTGGTTTATCGCTGTATTTATATGTTTAAACGCTTCATCGTGTTTTACCGTTATTTACCACTTTCACTCCTTCAACATCTAAATTCATCCCTTCTCTATGGGTGTACTCAAAATCACACACAACAAACATAGAGAGACTTATCATGAAAAAAGTAATTATTAGCACTATCCTAACCGCAGGCATTCTTTTAACTGGCAACGCACAAGCAATCGATATTGACCCGGTACTTGAAAGCAAATTAGTCAAAGTATGTGAAGCCATAAAAAGTGACAGTCTACTTAAAGTGAAGGTTTCAGTAAGAGACAGCGGTGTTAGTATCAGAACAATTGCCAACAATTTAGTGTGTAATGGTGTTGATCCAGTAAGTTTTGCTTTGGCCAACGATTCTGTAAGAGCAGCTAAATACATGGCTCAAAGAAGTACCGTCAATGGTCAGGAATTTTTGGCTAAGTTATAGGCCATTAACATGAAAACAGAAAAGAGTGAGTTAAGTTTGATAGTTAAATCAGCCTTTCTCACTGTCGACTTTCATCAAATACGTTATTATCGGTAGACTCCCACACTCTGTCTAGCAGTTTAAGGTTTAGCCGATAAATCCCAGCCTGACCACAAAATCTTATAAACAGGACTGATCGTCTTTTCAATTTTTGAACAGGCATAGTTATTTGTCATCACCGAAAATTTCCATATTATTCAGCTTCCAATAATTTTGGGACCTATTATTGGCTAATAAAAATCGCGTCTTTGATTGGCCTACACATCCTTTAAAACCGAAGTTAATACAAAGGGTTATACATTAGTTTGTGGTAAGAATATCTATTCGGACAGCTAAAAAATTGATTTAGTTGAGTTCGAGTAAATTAGTCAGACGATTTAAGTGTTACTTAATTGTTAATATTATGATGTGGCAGCCTAATCAATCACAAATTATGGGGTTTACTTGATGGAACATACCTTACGTCTTGCAATAACGTTGATAGTAACAAGCAATCTCACCGGTTGCGGTGGCGGTGGCGGTTCATCTCAATCCCAATCGGTCACATTACCAGTGCCTGTCGCAATAGTGGTCGTCCAACCAGTCAACTGTGACAATATTAATGAATCATCATCCGCTGCCTTTAGCGACGTAAGCCGCAGCGCAGGATTATGTTACACCCCTTCTTCAAGTAATATAGACAGCCCCACTTCTCGTATGGCTGGAGGCATCGCCGTCAGTGATTATAACGGGGACGGCCTGTTGGATTTTTATGTCAGTCATGGGCGTGACGGCCACGGTCGGCTGTTTAGACAAACCAGCGATCATCGATTTGTCGAACTGACCGAACAAGCTGGCATTGCTTCCACATCTATCTCTCGTGGTGCCGCTTTTATGGATATTAATCTAGATGGCTGGCCCGACCTTATCAGTACCCAGGACGGTCCGAATTGGTTACAAATTTTTGCTAATAATGGTGATGGTAGCTTTACTGACATCACCCAGTCCACAGGTATCAATCTGACAAAGCCGGCTTTTTCTGTTGCTGCAGGTGACTACGATCTCGATGGTGATTTGGATCTGTTTTTTGCCCACTGGCTGACCAACAACACAGATAATCCCTTGGAATATCTGTGGCAAAACCAGGGAGATTCGAGTTTTATTGATGACAGCCAAACATTAGAAATACGTACTATAAAAGGCACTTTTCTGGCTGAAAATCGCGCGGCCGAAATGGAATATTCGTTTACCCCGATATTCGCTGATATAAACAATGACCGTTACCCAGATATGTTACTGACCGGTGATTTTAATTCAAGCCAGATATTGGTCAACAACAACGGTGTGGGGTTTGTTGATATGACGACAGACGTATTCACTGACAAAGCCGGTATGGGCGCGGCAGTGGCTGATTATGATAACGACGGCGATCTTGATTGGTTTGTTTCTGCCATTGGTGATCCTATAGCCAATAACGTTGAATTTGCAGCTTACAGTGGCAATCGATTATACCAAAATCAAGGTATGGGCGACTTTATCGATGCGACTAATGAAGCTGGGGTCAGACAAGCCTATTGGGGCTGGGGAAGCTGTTTTGCCGATTTTAATAATGATGGTTACCAAGATTTGTTTGTGGTCAATGGTTATGATGGCTTGAGTGAAGAAGATTCAGCAAGAGGTATCTATACCATTTTTAATGACAATCCAGCCGTGCTTTACATTAATAATGGAGATAACACTTTTACAGAACGTGCGACAGAGTTGGGAGCAGTACATACCCAGATGGGTCGAGGGTTAGCCTGTTTTGATTATGACCGGGATGGTGACCAAGATATGTTCATTGCTAACAGTGGCGCCGCACCGACTATTTTGCGTAACAACCACTTTGCCCAAGGGCAGCATTTTTTAAATATTCGTCTGCAAGGTCTTGCCACTAATCCTCAGGCAGTGGGCGCACGTGTGTATATAACAGTAGTCGATGAAGAAAGAATGATTGAGCTACAACTGGGCAACAATTATCTGTCTCAAAATCCTGTGGAGGCACATTTTGGTGTAGGTTCAGCACAACAAATTGAAAGTGTGCGCATAGAGTGGCCGGGTTTGGGAGGAGACATCACTGAAATGGAAAACGTCGCAGTGGATCAGTTCTTAGTTATTCCTCATCCAGACAGATAACCACTTTAACTAATAACAACCTTGTCCCATTAAATCATTGTTGCGGTAAATTAAAGCCAGTAAATCGTTACTGGCTTTTTCTTATCAGTTGAAAAAAATTAGTTGTGGCAACACTCTATTTGGCTCTGGTTATTGAAATTAAGATCGATAAACCAATGAAACTATCAAGCAAGATTTTCTAAGTTTTTGTAGGGTAATTTAAAAAATAAGATAACTTTTAGTGTGCTAAAAGAGTTTCCAATAGATAATTTATTGTTAATTTTTTAACAATATAAAAAACATAGAATCCCCCTACACCCCTTTAAATACATTAGGTCCTTTACAGTATTATTTACTCGAACCCAGATTGTTAACATTTATATTGTTCGAGTAATTTAACCGAACGACAGGTTCGTTACGTCGATGTAAAGATTTTGTTATATAACTCACCAGGCTAACCTGCCTTGTTTTTAGAGTTGTATTTGTCGAGGGTTAAGGGCATGAGCTACAGCAGCAAACGCGAATGGCAATGCCCAGCCAGTTAAATTATATGGGATATGGTGTTTACGATGATAAAAAATAAACTACTTCTCGCTCTGTCTGTGACAGCGGCAACCTGCTTAACGGCCTGTGGTGGTGGCAACGCCGATCAGAACGTAGTACGGGATTTATTTGCTGTTGGGGAAGTCATTGAGGGTACAGAAGATGATGGACCCATCGAAGGTGACGTAAGTAAAAATGATCAAGGCGAAGGCTTAACCTACGCTCTTGCTGATGGCAGTACAACGGCCAATGGCACCTTGGTATTTAATGCGGATGGTAGTTTTATTTACACACCCTCTGCGGATTTTTTTGGCACCGACAGTGTAAGTTATGTAGTGACTCACACCGCCACAGGACAAACAGATACAGCGTTATTGACGATTAAAGTTGAAAACGATTTTGAATTACTAGAAGAATATGGCTGGGGCTTGAGTTGGAGTGATGAGTTTGACACAGACAGCCTAAATGACAGCTTGTGGACGGGTGAAAATGTCAGTGTCGCAGGAGGCAATCTTCTCATTGCTGCTCAAGAAGATATGACTTCCTCTTTGCTTGCAGTTAATAGCATAAAGTACGGCCGGGTCGAGGCCAGTATTCAATTACCTTCAGGTGCCGACCTTTCTTCAGCCTTTGGTCTTTTGCCTATGGCCGATATGTATGATGGCGTTAATTCACTAATCGCGTTGCAAGCAGACTCTGATGGCCTAATCGCCGCAGCACATTATGGCTTAGGGCTGACCAGTGGAGTGAGTGCTAATAGTTCCACTGTAGATGGCGCTTCAAGTGAGTTTCATACCTATGCAATCGAATGGGGTGAAGCACAAATACGTTGGTATATTGATGGTGCACATGTTCACACAGTCGACCCTCTCAATACCTGGGCCTATAACTTGTCTGGAGATGACGTCGTTGTGGATAATGCAGGTCCTTATAACCAAGACATGCAGATAATGTTAAAACTTGACGCCAATGGCGGTGAGTTGCCGGCAATTATGATGGTTGACTACATCAAAGTGTGGTCATGTGATGCAGCTGTATCACCTACTACTGCCGAATGCGGTTCCAATGTTAAATCTAAAATTAACAAGGCCGCGTCTGACAGGATTGAAACGGTAGGCTCCCTTCTCACGCCAATTTTTGCTGAAAGCTATACTTTAGACGGCGAAGAAATTAGCAATCTTTATCCATTTTCTTGGCACGATACGGATGAGATTGTTGAACTTGCTATTGGCAATAATAACAATCCTAGCATTGAAATTTTGGCTACTGAAGGCGAGCGTGGTTTAGTTATCGATGTCACTCAGCCTGAATTGAATGCTGAAGGAAATCCGACGGCAGATGCAAACATGTCGATTACCGCGCCGGGCATTGAACTGATAGGTCATGATGCAGTCTTGAATTTTGCTATGTATATCGATAGTGCCAACACCTTGAGTGAAACGCTTCAAATTAGAATGGAAACTGCCTGGCCTTATATGGGCGTATTTACTTGGAATGTTGCCGAGTTAGAGCTTGATACTTGGGTTGCGTATTCCATCCCAATAAGCGATTTTGTGGCAAACCCTTTCGTTGCCCCTGATTGGATTGGTTGCTGTGTTGAAGGAGGCCAGGAAGGTGATCTTTTGCCTCTGGATCCAACTGATGTTGGTTCTTTGCTGACGATTGAATTTAACGGTGCTACACACTTTCAACTAGATGAAATTTTTCTAAGTTGTACTTCCTCTGATACTTGTGTTCAAGCACCACTCGCCGTTCAGGCTGAAGAAGTGACCGGAGGTGCTACGGCAGTAAGGTATGAAGCTGAAGATTATGATTCTGAAAGTGGTACTCAGTTAGAAGCCACAGCAGATGAAGACGGCGGCGAGAATGTTGGCTATATCGACCCAGGTGACTTCCTAGAATATACCATTTCAGCACCTAGTGCAGGAAGCTATAGCATTGATTATCGCTTGGCTAGTTCTGGTGGCAGTGACGGCTTTGAGCTTTCCATTGACGGCGTCTTAGTTGATACCCAAACACTAGTGGACACAGGTGGCTGGCAAGAATGGGTCACTCAATCTTCTGTAGAGTTTGTGCTGGAAGTCGGTTCCCATATTGTGCGTTTTGATTTCGTAGGTGGCGCAATCAATCTTAACTGGTTTGAACTGTTCGCACCTGTCTCCGAGATATTTATCGAAGCTGAAGATTATGATGCTGAAAGTGGTACTCAATTAGAAGCCACAACAGATGAAGGCGGTGGTGAAAACGTTGGATTTACCGACCCTGGCGACTTTTTAAAATACACGGTTAATATTCCTAGCGATGGTGCCTACACAATTCAATACCGTCTTGCTGGTCAGAATGACAGCGATGGCTTTGAAACATCCATAGGCGGTGTGCTTGTTGATACCCAGCTAATGCCCCCAACAGGTGGTTGGCAGACATGGGTCACTCAGACTGGTGAAGTAACACTCGTCGCGGGTGAGCAAACCATGCGTTTAGATTTTATCGGCGGTCAAGTCAACATCAATTGGATAAAATTAATTAAGAATTAATCCGTTGATAGGCTCTTTTTCACAGCACAGGCTATTGCAGCCTTAGATAAGAAAAAGAGCCTGATACTTGCGAATACTAAGACATTAATATTTATAAAATGACAGCTCTATTAGGGGTTAATTATCATGTATAAAAAGACATTTAAGCCACAACTACTGGCAGCCAGTATTGCTACCATACTGGCGACTAGTACATATGCCCAAGACCAATCTCCTGTTCAAGAAGAAGATTTTGCTGAGGTAATTGAAGTAAAAGGCATACGCGGAAGTTTGATGCGTTCGATGGACCTAAAACGGGAATCCATGGGTGTAGTAGACGGAATTTCAGCCGAAGATATTGGCAAATTTCCTGATACCAATCTGGCAGAATCATTACAACGTATAACGGGTGTCGCGATTGAACGTGACCGAGGTGAAGGTTCAAAAATCACCGTGCGGGGTTTTGGCCCTGATTTTAATATCGTCACTTTTAACAGTCGGCAAATGCCAACTAGTGGTGGGCGTTCTTTTGACTTTGGTAATATTGCGTCCGAGGGCATTTCGGCCGTTGAAGTTTATAAATCGGGTCGTGCGAGTGTTCCTACTGGCGGAATTGGTGCCGTGGTCAACGTCAAGACCACCAAACCCTTAGCTATAGGTGGCAGAAAGGCAGTATTTAGTGGTAAGGGTGTGCACGATCCTGGCACCCGTGACGGTAGCAGTTTTACCCCTGAATTTGCCAGTTTACTCAGTGACACCTTTGCTGATGATACCTTTGGTGTCTCTTTGTCTATGAGTTACCAAGAGCGTGAAGGCGGCTCACAGTCTGCTACTACGCAAGATTTTATTAGCAGTGATTTTTACACTCAGGAAGATATTGACAATGACGATATAGACACAGGCTGGGGTGCAATAGCCGTAGGTGACCCTTCTGCTACTAACTTTCCCTCTGAAGTAAATGACGGTATTTATGCGTTCCCTACCAATATTCAATACAACCTTGATGACTTTAACCGTAAACGGCTTAATGGTCAGTTGACCTTACAGTGGCGGCCAATAGAATCCTTAACGGCGACAATGGATTATACTTATGCTGAAAACCAGATTGATACGCAACATCAAGATCTTTCAGCTTGGTTTGACCCCGGTTGTAGTACCCGTGAAAGTGAATGGGTGCAGGAAGGCAATATATGGTCACCCACCAGTTATACACAAGTGGGTTGTGCGGCAGATAATCTGCAAGGTGTAGGTTTGTTTGCAACCGTTAATGAAAATAAGTCTTTGGGTTTTAACCTCGCATGGACAGCTTCTGAAAGCCTAAGCTTTTCTTTGGATTATCATGATTCTAGTGGAGAATCGGGACCAAACAGTAAACACGGCTCAAGTGGCTCTATGGCAGTGGCCGCATTGAATAGAATTACCACGACCGGTTATTTTACCCCAAATGGCATGCCTATACTGGAGGTGCAACTGGGTGAGCGAAACTCTTATAATCAAATTAGTCGTATTGACCAGATTGACGTCAATGATATGCAACTTTCCGGCAGTGGTTTTGGTAGTTTCAACAACCGCATGGACGTTGATCAAATCCAGTTTGAGGGCAAATATGAATTTGAAGCAGGTCATAGCATCGATTTTGGTATCGCCAGCGTAGAAGTCACTAATCGTGGGCAATCTACTTCTGTTCAACGTAACAGCTGGAGCGGTGTCGGCACTCCCGGCGACATTGCCGACTTGTTGCGAGTCGAAACTATTGATGGCGTCTTTGATGGCATTGAAGGCAGTGGTGATCCTCGTCAGGTAACCGAATTCTTCACCTGGAACTTTGAAGACATGATTGAGCGCGGTGAACAATTGTTGCGCGATGGTTCTCACGGCGATGTGTCTGGAGACGGTGGCCCCTGTTTAACCGGTTTCTGCCCTTCTTATAATTTTGATCTGGATGAAGTTACCACTGAAAAATCCAATTCAATTTATATTCAGACACACTTTATAGCTGACTTCCAAGATATGACAGCAAACCTTTTCGTCGGCTTGCGTTATGAAGAAACAGAAGTGCACTCTGAGGCTCTGGTTCCTCTTTACGATAGGGTAGAGTGGAGTATCATTGACAACAGGTTTAACCTCTTTTTCCAAAAAGACGCGGACGATAATACTATCACCGGCTTCTCAGAGATTGACGGTAGTTATGACATGCTTCTGCCCAGTGTGGATTTCGATATTGAAGTATTGGAAGATGTCATTTTCAGAGCGTCATACAGTCTTACGATTACACGACCTGTATATAATGATCTTAAAGGTGCCTTAATCATCGATTATTTAGGATCAGATGGTGGAGGCGGTCGCAGGGGTAATCCACAACTCTTACCCATGGAATCATCGAATATCGATTTATCGTTAGAGTGGTATTACGGCGATGCGAGTTATGCCTCGATTGGATACTGGACTAAAGACGTAGAAAATTTCATCAACAGTCGAACCTTTGAAGAACAGCCACTGTTTACCGATCTTAATACACCGTTTGAAGGGAATTTATATAATAAAGCTGTTGAAGCGATTACAGGTGGCGATCCTCAATTCGATTTTGACAATGCAGATGTTAATGCCTATTTTGTAGAAAATTTTGCCGATGAACCCAATGTAGAAATTGTCGGTGAAGGAGAAGACGCAGAAGCGACCATTATAGGTTTAGGGGCTGATCCGGTGGCACTATTTGATGTAACCATCCCGGTTAACGAGAGAAGTACCAAAGTGAAGGGCTGGGAAATGGTGGTCCAGCATACCTTTGATTCAGGTTTTGGTTTTCAAGCGAATTACACGATCGTTGATGGGGACTTGGAATACGACATTAACCTCAATGAAGAGCAGTGGGTGGTGCCGGGCATGAGTGATACCGCCAATCTGGTAGCATTCTATGAAAAAGATGGTTTGCAGGCGCGAATAGCGTATAACTGGCGTGAGAAATATCTACAATCTGCCGCTCAAAGTCCGCGATTTATTGAAGAATATTTCCAATGGGATTTCAACGTTAGTTATGAAATCAACGATAATTTAGCGGTGTTTGTTGAGGGCATTAATTTAACAGAAGAAGACCAACGTATACATGGTCGATCAAGTTATCAGGTGCGACAGTACTCTGTTGGTCACGCCAGGTATAATATTGGTGCAAGATACGTTTTCTGATTAGCCAGTTAGATTTTTAAGCTGCAATGAGATCAAAAAAGCCACTGAATTCAGTGGCTTTTTTTAACACAAATTTTTACACTACAACTACACACTCATAACCATGAGTGGTCGTAAAATTGAATTAATGTAGGTTAAGGAGTCATATGACCAAACATGTATTACTCGATAATGTGACCCATAAAGATTTAAAAATCATTACACAACGAGGGGCAAAATATGGCGATAATATTCCGTCTGTACTTACCTTTCCCTCTGAATTTAAAGATATTCAAACCCATTACCCTATTTGTTTCAGTCAAGACCCGAGCACAGAAAAATTTCATGCTATAGCGTTGATGGGTTTTGAAGATAACGAAAACTTATTCTTAGATGGCGATGTTTGGGACGCCAGTTATATTCCCTTAATGATCCAGCGTCAGCCTTTTTTAGTCGGCTTGCCCCAGAGTCGACAATCTAACGGCGAATCCAGTCAGTTAATGGTGCATCTTGATATGCATAACCCTAGGGTCAGCACGACTCAAGGACAAAGCGTATTTTTGCAACATGGGGGTAATTCAGACTATCTACAAAGTATCAGTTCCATTCTAGAGGCGCTGTATGCCGGACAGGAAGAAAGCCGTGTCTTTTTTGATATCCTGCTCAACTATGAGTTGATGGAGCCTTTTACCCTAGAGATAAAATTAGATGATGGTTCAAATAATAAGTTAACCGGTTTTTATACTATTAACGAAGATAAACTCTCAGCCTTGCCTAGTGAGATACTCAGTAAACTTATGGTAAACGGCTGGTTGGGGTCTATTTATATGGTGATTGCATCTACGGCGAATTTTCGAGCCCTTATAGAACGCAAAAATCGTCAGTGCACTGTTTCGTCAATAGCCAGTGTCTAATCGAATGATCTTAGCTAATGTTCAATCTCTATGTTGACCATAGATAAAAAAATCAAGGAAATCACAGGCTGTTCAGCAAATGATATTCCTGAGCATATTTTAACAGCAACCGAACCTTTGGTGTTAAAGGGCCTAGTGGCCCATTGGCCCATAGTTCAGGCTGGTGCAAAGTCGGTGCGAAATGCCGCCGATTATTTAACTCAGTTTTATCAGAACAAACCGGTCACAGCGGCAGTAGGCGCACCTGAGAATAAAGGACGTATTTTTTACAACGACGACCTGAGCGGATTTAACTATCAGTCTCATAGTACCAACCTCAATAGTCTGTTGGATAAAATATGTCAGCATCAAAATGACACTGCATCTCCGACTATTTATGTGGCGTCAACATTAGTCGACACTTGGTTACCTGGTTTCAGAGCCGCTAACGATATAACCCTCAGCGATCCAAACCCTTTAGTGAGTATTTGGATGGGTAACCGCAGTCGAATTGGCGCTCATTATGACCTGCCAGATAATATGGCGTGTAATGTGGTGGGCCGGCGAAGATTTACTTTATTTCCTCCAGAACAACTCGGTAATTTGTACTCCGGACCATTGGATGTGGCGCCTGGTGGTGTACCCATTAGTTTGGTGGATTTTCATCAACCTGATTATGCGAAATTCCCGAAATTCCGTCAGGCGTTGGCAGCTGCGCAAGTAGCCGAACTTGAGCCTGGAGACGCGATATTCATTCCGAGCATGTGGTGGCATCATGTGGAAAGTCTTGATGCCTTTAATGTGTTGGTTAATTATTGGTGGCGCCAGTCTCCCTCCTACATGAGCACACCCATGAATACGTTATATCATGCGTTACTGACTATTCGAGATTTACCCCCTGATCAAAAACAAGCCTGGCAGGATATTTTCGAGCATTATGTGTTTAATGCCGACGAACATACCAATGCTCATATACCCAAAAATAGCCAAGGTTTTCTGGCTCCCATTGATGAAGATATGGCCAGAAAATTACGCGCATTGTTACTCAATAAATTAAATCGCTAGGGGAATATTTGGTGAATACCAGTCAGGTTAAAAAAGTGGTAATAGCAGGTGGTGGCACAGCTGGTTGGATGGCGGCGGCCGCTTTGAGTAAACTACTGGGCAAAAATCTTGATATCACCTTAGTCGAGTCTGATGAAATTTCAACTATAGGAGTGGGTGAAGCCACCATTCCGCCCTTATTAACCTTTCACAAGTTATTGGGCATAAAAGAGCAAGATTTTATGCTGGCCACCCAAGCCACTTTTAAGTTAGGTATCGAATTTGAAAACTGGCGTAATGGTCAGGACAAGTACATACATTCCTTTGGTGCCGTTGGACGTGACTGTTGGGCTTGCGGTTTTCAACATTTTTGGCGTAAGGGTCATGACTTAGGCATAAGTGGTGACTATGGTCAGTACTGTCTAGAACTTGAAGCGGCCAAGGCCAATAAATTCGCCCACCTAAAGCAACCTGTTGTGCGATATGCCTATCATATTAATGCCACCTTATATGCCAAGTTTTTACGCCAATTCAGTGAAAAACTCGGGGTTAAGCGTATTGAAGGTAAAATAGAAAAGATAGAAAACAATGATCACAGCGGCATGATTGAATCCCTTGAATTAGCTTCAGGCCAGCAAATACAGGGTGACTTATTTATCGATTGCACCGGATTCCGTGGTTTATTGATCGAACAAAACTTACATGCAGGTTACGAAGACTGGTCCCACTGGTTACCCTGCGACTCTGCTGTGGCTGTGCAAACAAAAGCCACCAGTGATCCCATTCCTTATACCCGTTCTATTGCCCATAAAGCCGGCTGGCAATGGCGTATCCCCTTGCAATCAAGAGTGGGTAATGGTTTGGTGTATTGCAGTCGTTATTACTCAGAACAACAAGCGACGCAGAGTCTGTTAGAAAACATAGACGGCGATACACTTACAGACCCTCTACACATAAAGTTTCGTACTGGCCAAAGGCGCAAACATTGGAGCAAAAATTGTGTGGCATTGGGGCTTTCAGCTGGATTCATCGAGCCTCTTGAGTCAACCAGTATTCACCTTATTCAGCGCGGTATTTTGCGTTTAATTCAACTATTTCCAACTAATGGTATTAATGCCGCCGATAGCGAAGAATTTAATCGTCAGACTAATTTGGAAACGCAGTCCATTCGAGATTTTATAATTTTGCATTACCATGTGAACGAAAGGCAAGATAGTCGCTTCTGGCGTTATTGTCGCGATATGTCAATACCAGACACACTGGCTCACAGAATTGAATTATTCAAGGAAGGCGGGCGATTTTTTCATGAAGGAGATGAGTTATTTGGAGAATTTTCCTGGACTCAGGTTATGCTTGGCCAAGGGATCATGCCCAGAAGTTACCACCCTATAGTTGACTTAATGAGTGCTAACGAACTCAAGGCGTTTTTGGATAATATTCGAACACCCATTAAGCAGGCGCTTGATGCCATGCCTTTACATCACCAATATATACAGCGTTACTGTAAAACGGATTAAAATACCTGTTCACTCAACCTACTACTCTGTATGGCTTGTCAATGGGGGGTTCGGCTAACTTACAGATACTCGAACTAAAAAATTGACATAAATTTAACGTTCGAGTCATTCATCAGGACGACTTCTTTTTCACCATCTATTAACGTTCTCTCTTAGTAAGATAGAATGAATCCCAACTAAAATCGGCGTTTCAAAAAATAGGATTGGGCATGAGTGAATAGGTTACATGCCAAATAGGATTCAACAGCAAATATCAATCTAGAGAGTTAAAGAAGTGAAAAAAATGTCAAAAACTAAACTTTTGTTACTTTCACTCAGCGTTTTTATTTTATCTGCATGTGGTGGTGGTAGTTCTGACACTCCAACTCCAACTCCACCGCAAACACCAACACCAACACCAACGCCAACGCCAGAGAATGGAGGTATATTAGTGTTCAGTGAGACCGCTGGATTTAGGCATGAGTCGATTTCAGACGGCCAAACTATGTTGTCATCGATCGCCAACGAAAATGGCTGGGAAATCGACTTTACTGAAGACAGTAGTCAGTTTAATGCAACTAATCTTAGCCAGTATTCTGTTGTGGTCTGGCTCAATACAACCGGAGATGTATTAACTAACCCCAGATCTGCTTAAGCAACGATCATAGCGTTAAGCTCTACGTCAGTTAAATTAAGGGATGGCTTATCTTTCTTTAAGCAATAAGCTACTAATCCTGCCAGTAAATTGAGCATAAATCCGTTCATACTGCGATGTCTTGAATGTTCTATGTAAGAAATGTTCTTGAGTTGGTCATTTATTGTCTCAATTATGAAACGTTTTGAAAGCATGGCTCTATCCCATAAAGACATCACTTTGGCCTTCATGTTTTTACGAACGGTCGTAACCAGTGTCACGCCTTTTTCGAATAAATTAGCGGCTAACGCTTTACTTAGATAGCCTTTATCTCCATAAAGCTTATCCGTCAAACCTTGTGCGAGTTCTTCGACCGGTTGAGTGTCATGAACATTGCCGGTGGTGACTTTAGCCGCCACAATTTCACCATGATGATTGACGATGAGGTGGAGCTTGAAGCCATAAAACCAGCCCATAGTACCTTTCCCTCTTTGCGCTATATTTTTGAAAGTTTTATGTCTTGGAATACGAATGGCGTGGCACACTTTTATACATGTAGAGTCAATGAATTCGATACCTGTAGGCTTGCCTTTTAGTATGGTGAAGTATGCACACATAGGAGCAATCACCCTAGGCATGACAGCCAGAAATCGCGTATAACTCAGTAAAGTTGGAAAGGCATCTTTGTAGAAAGGTGAGATATGGCCGAGATAATAGTTTTTGAAATCGCGATAGTGCGACATATGAAATCCAACAACAATTGTCATTATTTCACTGGTGGTCATCTGTCCTTTTCGTTGACGCTTATTCGTGCCGTCCTCTAGCAATTGTTTTTGCCATTGCGGAATAAATACTTTGCAAAAGTCATCGACATCGCAATACAACTCAACTAAATTCTTCATGCCTGTTCCTTGTTTAAATCAGATGTTTTTTGGTCGAAAGATCTGATCTTGGAACAGGCATTTAGTTCCATTGCTTAAACAGGATTGAGGTTAATTAGAAATACATACCTTTTAATGCGAATTTATCGTGTTAGAAGGTATTAGATTACAGCTAGTACTCAGGCATGCTGATTTCTTAATGTTTAACCGATACTAAAAAATTTGCCATAGGTAGTAGTTGGGTTTGATGGCCAATGACTCAGCAGTACTCAACTAAACCTGTGAGTATTGGTAAAGCCCACAATGCATATTTGATTTAATTTCCCTATTGTCTAGTTTTAGGCAACGCCCTAGCGGGTTCAATAATCCCCCACTACGCCCAATTCCTTTAGGTTCTTAGGGTTCGGCTGAATTAGCTTTATTCAAACTGAATAAAAGATGATTTTTTTAGGTTCGAATACGTCATCAGGACGACGAGTTGTACGATATTTTTTAACATTTCATTAGCAAATGGAAATGCCATTTGCAGTGACAGGAAACTGAGGGTTCATATTGCGCAGTATTAGTGTGATTAAGAGCCTTGGCGCCAAAGACGCTTTTATAATAATCATTTGGAGGAAAAATTAATGCCGGTTAATCGCATTAAAACGAAAAACTCTCACTTTACCAGACTCGCATTGATAGCGCTGTTGGGTACCAGTGCGCTGACATTGTCCGGTTGTTTTGGTGTCGATAGCGACAACGCAACTATTGAAGGTGCGACCCCTATCACAGATGTTCCTGTAACGGATCCCATACCTGACCCCACTCCTGATCCCGAGCCCGTGGTGGAAATTCCTGATCGCACTTTAGCCGACATCACGGTTCGAGAGCGTCCGCATATTGATAATTCACTGGGTTATAACGTCATTCTTTCAGACTTAAATACTCCCCTGCGCGGTGTGAGTATTTCCTTCGATGGTGGTGATCCTTATGATGCAAACCAAATCAAAAAAATGCCAAGTCCAGAGCAATTAGAATCTCTTGTTAATGACTATGGCTTTAATACCGTACATGTCTATCTAGAAGGTGATGCTGCACAAAACCCTGATCCTGTCGGTATCAACGAAGCTCTAGCAGACCTATTGGTTGAAAGAACACGTGACGCAAAAATGTACTTAATGATCACTATTGCCAATAATGGTGAAAATGGTGCCATCCATAGCATTGAAAAAACCTTAGCTTTCTGGGATCTCTACGGGGCTAAATATAAAGATGAAACCCACGTAATCTATGAAGCTCACAACGAGCCAGTATCCTTAATTAATCAAAATTGGACTGCAGAAGATTGGGAAAAACAAGCCCAGATGTACGAAACCATTCGTACTGCGGCCCCCGATAGCATGATCTTACTAGGCTCATTTATGTCGTTTTTCGGCGGAGCAGAAGCGATTGCCGGTGCTGATGGCTTGAAAGCCCAATTCCCGGATATTTGGGATAATGCTGGATTTGCGTTCCATGCATACTGGGATCTGCCTGGAGTCGAAGACACCATAAACGCATTTAAGGCCAGCACCGACTATCCGGCGCTAATGAATACCGAATTCTGGCCGGGAGATACTAAAAACGGTTATAACGAAGCATTTGAGACTCACAATATTGGCTGGACGCAGTTTGAGTGGCTCAATGCTAACGATTTGGATCTAGGCAACATTAAAAACAGTCTTAACGAGTTTGGTACCGTTTGGCGTCCAGAAGCAGCTGATGCCACTTGGCCGACTAACGGCTCGCCGATTGTTCCTTTTGGTGATGATATTGGTCTATACAGCCGTGCGGATGACGTATTCCTTAATCTGGATGAGGCAGACAAGGTGATTGCTGGTGACAGTGATTACGACGGTGAAGGCAATGATACTTTTGTGGTTGTAGATGCAGGTGATGACGGTTATGTAGCAATACGCGCTGCTAATGGTAAATACCTGAGTGTTGACGACTATGGTATTGCAATGACCGCCACAGCTGATGATATTGGAACTAATGAAAAGCTTAAGTGGCTTGAACTACCTAGCGGTGATATTGCTTTGCGCCCTTGGGCCGGCTCCGGTCATTTGATTGGTAGCATCCCTGCAGGTGAAGGATTGGATGAAGGTTTCACTGGTCCAGTAGGAGATGGTGCACTACTTAACGGTGACAATACCTATCGAGTAGTAACCACGTTTACTGCCGCTCCTCTTGCACCTTTGGAAGCTCCAATTGCACCTGCACCAGGTCCGTTCTTCGACAGTGCTACTCCAATTCCTACTAACGGAGCAGGAGAGCATCCATTTAATGCTGCTGCGCCCAATGGCCGTTTATGGGCCGCAGATTTTGATTTTGGTGGTGAAGCCGTCGCTTATCACGATAACGATGCAATAAATAAAGGTGATGCTTACCGTTTTGATGAAGGTGTTGATGTTGAACCGGCCTCTGAAGGTTATACCTCGGTTGGATTTTTCGATAATGAAGAGTGGCTGGAATATAGTATAGATGTTGCAACTGCGGGAAATTATATTGTTACTTTGCGCACAGCATCCGGTGGCGGAGGCGGTAGTCTCAGCATCGAATCTAATTGTGTTGATTTAACCGGAAGTGTTTCGACACCCAACACAGAGGGTTGGGATACTTGGCAGGATATGACTGTTGATATCACCCTTGAGGCAGGTATTCAAAAGCTGCGTGTTGTCAGTGGTGGTGGTATGAACTTTATGAATATGGATATCCAGTCTGGCGGCAATGGCAGTACTGCTTTTGGTGAAGGTTGCCAGTGGATGCCAGAAGTACCGGCTGATCTGCGAGTTGAAGCTGAAGATTGGAGTGCTGTGATTGAGCTGCCAGAAGGCGAAGTTCAGTTAGAAACCACTACCGATGTTAGTGGTAACCAAAACGTTGGTTTTATCGATGCCGGTGACTGGATGGAATATAGCGTTGAGCTTCCTGAAAACGGGTGTTATATCGCAAGTTACCGCGTTGCGAGTGAATCAGGCAGTGAAGGTTTTACATTAAGTTTTGATGGGGTGTTAACTGACACTGTAATAGTACCATCAACTGGCGGTTGGCAGAGTTGGGTAAGCCTTAGCAGTACATTTGAATTAACTTCTGGTTTGCAAACTATGCGTTTCGATGCACTAGGTGGGGCTCAAAATGTTAATTGGTTCGAGTTTAATCAGGCCGACGCTAGTGAGTGTGGTGTCACCACTTATGGTGAAAATTTAATTACTAACGATACTTTTGAGGATGCTACTGGTTGGACTGTTGTCAGTCAGAATGCCGACACACTTGTCGGCGCTGACATGGTAACCATTGCCGGTGGAGTGGTTACGTTTAGTGAGACTATCAACGACCCATGGCAACAAGCGGGTATTTATACTGCAGTTGAGTTATCGGTAGGTAGCTATCAGTTTGAGATGGATATAACCCATGGCGACGACATCACTAATGTGTGGGGCGAGTTATACATTGGTTTAACTGAACCGGTTGACGGCGAGGAATATAATGGTGACCAGCGTGTTCTTAAGGCCTATCACTTTTGGGACTGTGGCAGTGATGCTTATTCAGGTGCTGCAACAGCATCTGGTTGTGACATTGACAACAATGGACGGTTCGATATAACCGAAGCGGGTACCTATTACTTGCACTTTAGATCTGGCGGCGAAACCCTTGGTTCGGCCGGTGCAGTATTAGATAACTGGTCGTTGAGAGAGATTAATCCAGAACCAGAACCAGCACCAGAGCCAGAACCAGAACCAGTGAACCTTATCAGCAACGGCAACTTTGCGGATGACACAGGCTGGACTGTTGTTAGTCAGAATGCAGACACACTTGTAGGCGCTGACATGGTGGCCATTGCAGATGGAGTGGTAACGTTTAGTGAGACTATCAACGACCCATGGCAACAAGCGGGTATTTATACTGCAGTTGAGTTATCGGTAGGTAGCTATCAGTTTGAGATGGATATAACCCATGGCGACGACATCACTAATGTGTGGGGCGAGTTATACATTGGTTTAACTGAACCGGTTGACGGCGAGGAATATAATGGTGACCAGCGTGTTCTTAAGGCCTATCACTTTTGGGACTGTGGCAGTGATGCTTATTCAGGTGCTGCAACAGCATCTGGTTGTGACACTGATAATAATGGACGGTTCGATATAACCGAAGCGGGTACCTATTATTTGCACTTTAGATCTGGCGGCGAAACCCTTGGTTCGGCCGGTGCAGTATTAGATAATTGGTCTTTGACAGCATCAGAGTGACGGCGAGACCGTTTGGTCATATAAGACAGCGCTGAATTTTATTAGTCAGCGCTGTCGCTCAGTAGATTATTTCTTGTATACACAACATTGAATTGGTTTTCCCTAAACTCATTTGATGTTTGTGTCTCATATTACAAGAAGTCATATAATAGAGATTTACTAATGAATCGAAGAAAACTTATAACACCAGTGTTGTTAGGCCATTTGGTTGTTTGTTTGGTCACACCTCTTCTTCAAGCGGCTCCGTTGAGTCCTAAAAACGTTAAAGTTTACACAACAGCCAAAGATACCAATAAACGCCTGACATTAACTCAAGAGTCGACTTTTAAGCCCGGCAAACAAGCTACGGAGGGCGA
Source organism: uncultured Paraglaciecola sp. (assembly GCF_943787955.1). Lineage (NCBI taxonomy): Bacteria > Pseudomonadati > Pseudomonadota > Gammaproteobacteria > Alteromonadales > Alteromonadaceae > Paraglaciecola > uncultured Paraglaciecola sp. The sequence continues at coordinate 629,818 of NZ_CALSOK010000002.1, read as the reverse complement.
AATATCCATTTTTGTTAACCCGAACAAACGTTTCCAGAAAGTATTAGGCATAGGTGGGGCCATTACCGACGCCAGTGCAGAAGTCTTTGCGAAATTGCCGGCGGATAAACAAAGTGAAATGTTAAAAGCCTATTATGATAAAGAGGTAGGCATCGGCTATTCACTAGCGCGAACGCCTATTCATAGTTCAGATTTTGGCAGTGGTAGTCATACCTATATTGAAGAAGGGGATAAAAAATTATCCACTTTTAACATCGAACCAGACCGTAAATTACGTATCCCGCTGATTAAAAGAGCAACAGCCGCCGCCGGTGGCAGCTTAACCCTGTATGCCAGTCCCTGGAGTGCCCCCGCTTTTATGAAAAGTAATAATAACATGTTACAGGGTGGCAAATTATTACCCGAATATTTTGATGCTTGGGCCCAGTATTTTACAAAATTCATTCATGCGTATGAAGCTGAAGGCATGCCGATTTGGGGTGTCACGGTACAAAACGAACCTATGGCCGTGCAGCGCTGGGAGTCGATGATTTACACCGCTGAAGAAGAACGTGACTTTCTTAAAAATCACCTTGGCCCTACTATGGAAAAGGCCGGGTTAGGTGATAAAAAGATTGTTGTTTGGGACCACAATCGCGACTTAATCACCAATAGAGCCAATACCATTTTTGATGATCCTGAGGCAGCCAAATATGCCTGGGGAATTGGTTTCCACTGGTATGAAACGTGGGCTGGTGGCGAATCCATGCACGACAATCTAGCTTTGATAAACGAGTCATATCCCACCAAAAAGTTACTTTTCACTGAGGGCACAGTAGAAGGTTTTAGAGCCGATCGTTACCAATATTGGCCGAATGCAGAACGTTACGGTCACTCAATGATTAAAGACTTTAACGCGGGCACAGTGGGCTGGACTGATTGGAATATTTTGCTTGATCATAATGGTGGACCTAACCATGTAGGGAATTATTGTTTCTCTCCCATACATGCCGATACACGCACAGGGCAGTTAATTTATACCCCCACTTATTATTATATTGGCCATTTTTCTAAGTTCGTGCAACCCGATGCACAACGGGTCAGTACTAGTAGTAGTCGCAGTGTTTTATTAGCCACGTCTTTCATCAATACCGATGACAAGATGGCGACTATTGTGATGAATCAAACAGACAACAAAATTGACTACCATTTTTATGTTGGCAAACAACAAACTACTTTAAGCATTCCTGCACGGGCAATGCAAACCTTGGTTTATTAGCGGTGTTATGCACATAAAACTCAGACTATTTATTAACTTATTACTCACATACTCTTTGGAGATGACATGAAGTTTTTTTTACCCCTCATACCCTTGGCATTAATGATATCCGCGTGTTCTTTGCAAGAACCAGGCAAAAATAAAGGAGTCACAGAGGGCTGGCACACCAGCTTTTTCGACGATTTTTATACCTTCAATACCAACAATTGGCAAGACCAAATGATCTGGGTGAATAATGAAGAACAGTGTTATGTGCCAGATGGCCAATTTGGCACACGAGAAGTGAGCGACGGCACATTGAAACTCAAAGTAGTCAATGTGGGCGAGAAACAAACTTGCACTAATTTAGACAAATTTGATAAACAACATCCTGATACCCAATACATGGCTGGTCGTATTATTTCTAAAAACCTTCAGGAGTATGTCAAGGGCAAGTGGACCGCCAGACTCAGGGTTCCGGATAATGGTCAAGCTAGTATGTTTCCTGCATGGTGGTTGCTCGGTGCCGAAAATAACGAACCGCCCGTACAGGAAGCTGATGAAAATGTGTGTTGGCCAATGACGGGCTCAGGTGAAATTGATATTTTTGAACATCACGGTGACCACCATGCTGACCACTTTACTACTGGTGCGATTAAAAATCTGGGCAGTTGTGATAAAGGAGACTGGTGGACTCTAAGAACTGGCGTAGAAGCCACTCTGGATGAGTACCACGATTATTCTGTTGAATGGGCCGGTAGCGATTTGATATACCGTGTGGATGGTGTTGAGGTATATCGCAATGCAGGACAAGGCGATACCTATCCAGAAGCCATGTTTGCCATATTGAATTTCGCTAAAATTACTGACTCCCCAATGACGGGTGAATGGGTAATGGAAGTTGATTGGGTAAAACACGAATACTGGAAGTAAATAACTAAAATGTTGAAGAGACTACATAGTTCAGTTTCTTCAACATCATTTATTAATATGTCCAGCCTGTCTTACGTATATACGCCTAAAATTTCTGCAAGATATGGTATCTCGCTAAAAGGCTGTAACTTTATTTGTAACATATAAAAATCAATTTTTAAGATGATCACAGCTTGAATTCTTTCTGTTTAAGAAAAGAACAAAGTTCTGGGGTCGGGAAACATATAATAATACGGAGCAACACGAATGACAAAAAATAATTCCATTTTTTATACTGCTTATGTAGCACTAATCGTTTCATTAGGTGGTTTTTTAATGGGGTTTGATGCTTCCGTTATTTCGGGTGTGATCAAGTTTATTGAGCCAGAATTTAATTTGAGCAAAATAGAATTGGGCTGGGCAGTGGCTTCACTTTCTCTTACTGCAACCTTCTCAATGATGATTGCAGGCCCATTGAGCGATAAATATGGTCGCAGAACAATACTAAAAATTGCCGCCGTTCTTTTTTCGATTTCAGCCGTCGCTTCCGCGTTTGCGCCTAGTTTTTTAGTGTTGGTTATCGCCAGAATGTTAGGTGGTTTAGGTGTAGGCGCTGCGCTAATTATTGCACCTATGTACATTGCTGAAATAGGACCCGCTAAATACCGTGGTCGCATGGTTTCCCTAAACCAACTTAATATTGTATTGGGTATTACCGTTGCATTTTTCACTAACTACATGATTTTGAACCTGAGTGATTCTCAGGCTGGGTGGGCCCAAAGTTTACATTTTGATCTATGGAACTGGAGGTGGATGTTGGGTTTAGAAACTCTGCCAGCCGTGCTCTATTTTGGTTGTTTATTTTTGGTACCAGAGAGTCCACGCTGGTTGTTGATGAAAAACAGAGATGATGAAGCATTAAGCATAATGGCCAAGACCAAATCAGTTGAGGAAGCGCAGAAAGATATTGCACTTATCAAAGCCTCTATGTCTTCATCAACCACAGACAGCAAAGTACCTATTTCACACTTGTTTAAACCGGCAATGCGCTTAGTCATGATCATAGGAGTTTCTGTTGCGATCTTACAACAAATTACTGGAATAAATGCCGTATTCTTTTACGCGCCTATGATCTTTGAACAGTCTGGTCTAGGTACAGACGCCTCTTTTATGCAGGCCATATATGTGGGTTTGATCAACGTTTGTTTTACAATTCTAGCCATCATGTTGATTGATAAAATTGGTCGAAAAGTTTTATTAGTCGCGGGTGTGGCGGGCAGTGCCGTTTGTATGTTTAGTCTGTCCTATGGTTTTAACTCAGCCACTTATACCTTAACCGCAGAATCTATTCAGGCCCTACCCAATACAATTGACAAGAGTGCACTGGTGTTGCTGCAGGATCAAACCTTTAATGATGACCTGAGCTTTAAAGCTTCTATCGAAAGCCTATTAGGATCAGAAGCATTAGTTCAACATGAGTCAACCTTTGTATCCAGTGCTATCAAGATGAATCAAACCTTGATATTGGTCAGTCTACTGGGCTTTGTCGCCTGTTTTGCCGTGTCATTGGGGCCCGTTATGTGGGTGCTGTTTTCAGAATTATTCCCCAATAGTATAAGGGGGGTTGCCATCTCTTTTGTGGGTTTAATTAACTCTGGGGTCAGTTTTACTGTTCAATTAGTTTTTCCATGGCAATTAGCCAATATAGGCACAACCATTACCTTTGCCTTATATGGGGTATTCGCAATGATTGGACTGGCAGTTATATTAAGGTACTTGCCGGAAACTAAAGGAAAATCCCTGGAAGAATTAGAAGCAATCTTGATAAAGAAATAGCTAATACCGAGCGTGTTTAGTTATTCCCAATGACATAAAACTGATTTCACAAGGGATGATTTAGGAGTCATGCCATTAATCTATGGAGGTAATTACAAGAACATTACCCCTCCATAGCTTACCTTTTTCTCCGACTGCCCTAGGGTTGTTTTTTCTGGTGTCTTTATATGTTCTGGTCAACTCCAACCGGACACTTTCCTAAAGGAGTTTTCAAATTCAATTGGCGATTGATCCAAATTGGCTGAATGCAGTCGCTCAACATTATAATATTTCATGTACCTAGCAACATCTTCTCGCATATGTGTTCGAGTGGGCTGCGGTACTTTAAACAACCAATCATACTTTAAACCTCCAAAGAAGCGTTCAACAACAGCATTATCCCAGCAAGCTCCAACGTCACCCATACTAGCTCGACACTCTAATCGCGACAGTAGATTTCTAAAGCCTTTACTCGTGTACTGAGAGCCTCTGTCACTGTGAAACACCAAACCTTTGCCTGGCTTGCGTAAATTATGAGCCTTTGTCAGTGCTTGCTCGACCAAATCACGCGTCATGCGTTTTGATATATGCCAACCTACAATCCGGCGTGAATACAAATCCATGACAATGGCTAAGTACAACCAGCCCTCACCAGTCTTTAAATAGGACACATCACCCGCCCAAATTTGATTGGGTCCAACAGGATTGAAATTCATATTTAGCAAGTTGTCAGCAACAGCATCACTGTGTTTGCGCTTGGTTGTCACTTTATAAGCTATTCGCTGAGTCACAACTAATGTAAGCCGTTCCATTAACTTAATGGCGCGATACCGCGTTATTTCAAAGCCTTCTTTGCGTAGTGCTTTAGCAAGCTCTCTGCTGCCTAAACTGTTTCGACTTGCCTTGAATAATGCTTTTGCTCGTCGATACAGTCTAAGCGTTTAAGCGCTAATGAGTTCACCAGGTTTTTTTAGCCATGCGTAGTATGCTGACGAACTCACTTCCATCACTTTACAAGCGACTGACACAGGATACTTAGCATCAAGTTCACTTATAAAAGAATATCTTACTTCATTTCTTTCGCGAAGAAGGCACTTGCCTTTTTTAGGATTTCACGCTCCATTTGTAGACGTTTATTATCCTTCCTGAGTTGAATTAACTCTGCTCGTTCATCGCCAGACAACACGTCACCTAGTGCCTCTTTTTTATGCTTGGCTACCCAGTTGTAAAGTAGTTTGTCTGTCACACCCAAAGATGCAGCAGCTTGTACGATTGGATAGTCTTGCTCTATTACCAGAGCGACCGCTTCTTGTTTAAATTCTGCTGGATAATGCTTATTTGTTCGTTTAGTCATATTCACCTCAATTAACAGGATTATAATCCTTTATTGAAGTGTCCGGTTAATTCAACCACAACAATATGCAAGTAACAGAGATAAAGGACTATTGGGCCTCTGATTCGCGAAACTTAGAAGGTGTAACCCCTTCAAACTTTTTAAAAAAAGTATAAAAAACAGATTTGCTGTTAAAACCTACTGCCAGATAAATATCGGTTATCGTGGTTTTTTTAAATTTTTCTGACACCAGCATATGTTTTGCCTCTTCTATACGGTAACGATTTATAAATTCATAAAAATTAACACCAAAATGGCGATTGATTAGCATGGATAGATCACGTGGCGTAATAACAAGCGATTCAGCTAATGTGTCGAGGGTAATTTCCGGGTCCATATAGGTTTTATTTTTACGTATTGAAGCATCGACTTCAGCTGCCATTTCCGGATTAACAAATTGTTCGTCTATGGGTTTTTCAGCAGGCTCTTCTCCTGTCACTTTCTCAAATATCCAGAAATGCCGAATAGCGGTAAACACTAAAAGATTCACTAATATAAAAGACAGGTAATTACCTGTAAGCCCTAGCGTAAAAAACACAAAATTGGTACTAAAGTGCTCAAAAAGATTCACGACCTTAGATCCAACCAAAATTGTTTCTGCTGTCATGACTACCAAAAATCCAAGAACAAGGGCCCTTAGCCAGGTTATATGCACGGTAATCATATTCGAAACATTATCTCGCAATAAATTTTTATACCGGCTAATCAGTATAAAACAAGCAACTGCGTAAAATACCCGTACCCATTTGCTGAAAAATTCCATACTTACATAACTGGCACCATAAACAAATGACTCGGAACTGATCATTAACAGTCGTTGGTCATAAGAGTGACTATAGAATGTTGCCACCATAACAAAGACATAAATCAGTAAGGGGAGAAGGTGTAATAAATCGAATTTTTTAAGTGAAAAATCCTTAAATATTAATGATTTAATGCAAAAATATAAAAGTGCCCCATCTATATAATAAGCAACAGCTGGAATGAAATATATACTCGGCCATGACTCCCGAACCTGTGCTTTAAACGCAGCCCCCCACATTATTAACTCGTTGAGAGGGATCAGCGCGTGAGCAAATAGAAAGGCCGCTAGGAAAAGGGTACTCTTTAAACGCTGCGTATTAGTAGCAAAAAGCAAAATACCAAAGAAAAGGCATTGCATTGCGGTCATCAAGAGGATCAGATCATGGAAGTTGAATAAAACTGATTGAAATTCAAAAGGCTGCATACGTTAATCTTGTAACATAGGACTGCGGAATAATAATTGTGAGCATAACAGGTTATTTGCGAACTGTAACATGTGTTTGACTTCTTTCACAAAATACTCATATGGATAGGTTGTTGTGATACAAAATCACCAAATATATAGCTAAAAATCAACATCAATCACCGTAAAATTTTGGTTAGATTTTAGGATAATAATTTGCAGTTAACTAAAGACAGTGAGTTCAAGGCGATTTTTTATCATCTATACCCGTGTATACCCGTGCCACCTCAAAATACACGTTTCAGAGCGACTGGGGGACTGCAATTCTCGGCAATAGCTCCCTGCATTGCTATAACTCCTAAATCTTTGCAGTAGAAGGCGGGTCAATGACTGAATTTCAACCACATTCTGAATTGGCGTAACGAAGAAGTGGAGTACCCCAGACGCTTCCTGTGGACGGGTTTTAAAGCAATTTATGCCGGGCGCTGCGCTGACAATTTTTGACTTAGACCTCTCTACTTTTAAACTTAGGGCGTCTACAAATAGACGCCTTGCCTAGGGGGCCGTGCCTAAGCAGCCCTACCCAAGAAGCCATACCCAAAAAGTTTTAAACGCCCGCTGAAAAATGTGTATGGAACACATTTTAACAACCGCAGGTTAGCCTATGGTGAATACCGTGGATGGTATTCATAATCCGTCATTTTAAGATGGTACGGATATATGTCCCGTGATACGTACTCATACTGCTGTTATATTTATTGTGGAATTTGTATAGCGTGTTTGGCAATGATGGCATCAATATGTGTCGCTAATGCACTCAGTGCCAAACTATTCCATTCAACAGGTTTGATTAATGTAGATATGGCATGGTGTTTTAAACTGACATAACCATGCACAAAGGCCCATATCTCTAGGGCTGTACGTTGCTTTTTACTAACTGTGGTCTCTTATGGTAGGATGAGAGAGCTGATTTCAACCAGCTTGTTAAAGGCTTTTTCAGACATGGTTCGAGCTTCTTCCGAAGGCGAATAACCCCCATCACTTTCGCCAAAAATCAGTCGGTAATGGGCTTCATATTGGTCGGCTATTGCTAAGTAACCTTTTACTCCATTCAAAATTACTTCTCGCGGCGGTGCGCTGGTATCAACAATATCCATAATTGAAAAAATCTTTTCGAGCCCCTCGATATACAACTGGTCGAGGTTCCCCTGCTTGCCATTAAAATGACTATAAATGCCAATAGTCGATACACCAGCACGCTTAGATATTACTCTAACGCTGAGTGCAGACACCCCCCCCTCGAGGAATAATTCTGTTGCGGCTTGTAAAATAGTATTTTTTGCGACGCTCATAATGATGAATATTTAACCAATAAAAAAGTAATAGTTGACTTGCATAACAGCGTTATGAATAGCTATAACACTGTTATGTGCAATGTGATTTTTTGTTTTTCACTTGAGCAATATTTTTAGCACTATCGTCATTCATTTACAGCGGGATAAAAACATGACAACACACATACACCAAACAGATTATCTAATTGTTGGTAGCGGCGCAGTAGGTATGGCATTTGCCGATATTTTATTAACAGAAAGTGATGCGAATATCGTTATTGTTGACCGTTTCCATAAACCTGGTGATCATTGGAACGAAGCCTATCCTTTTGTCACACTGCATCAGCCGTCTTCTTTTTATGGTGTAAGTTCTCGTGAGTTGAGTAAAGGTTGTATTGCTCAAGTGGGTTTAAACAAAGGCTTGAATGAATTAGCCTCTGGTGTCGAGGTTTGCGCCTATTTTGATGATGTAATACGCGAACAGTTTTTACCTACAGGAAGAGTGAAGTACTTCCCTATGTGTGATTATAAAGGTGAGGGAAAATTTGTTTCGTCACTCACAGGTGAAACTCATCAAGTTAAGGTGAATAAAAAAACGGTGGATGCTACCTACTTAAATACTACTGTTCCTTCAACGCACACTCCAAACTTTAGTATTGCCGCTGACATTCAATTTATGCCGTTAAATGATTTGCCAAAAGTGACTCAACCACCTGCTGGTTATGTGGTTATAGGAGGCGGAAAAACTGGCATTGACGCAATTTTGTGGTTGCTTGAGAAAGACGTTAACCCTGATGATATTCAATGGGTAATGCCCCGTGATGCTTGGTTGATTGACCGCAAAAATACTCAGCCTAGCGAAGAGTTCTTTGCAGATGCTATTGAGGATCAGGCTTCGCAAATGGAAATAGAAGCGCTGCGTAAAGTTAAAAATATGGTACGTTTGGGTCGCGTGACCAGCATTGAAAACAATCAGATAGTGTTAGAACAGGGCACAATTCCTACCAGCACAGAACATTTACATATTGATTGTTCAGCTAGTGCATTAACCAACTTGACCATCAAACCTATCTTTGACGGTGACGTTATCACGCCGCAAACTGTGCGTTCATATCAACCTGTTTTTAGCGCCGCTTTTATTGCCCATATCGAATTGGCCTACCCAGAACAGGCCAAAAACAAAATCTGTAATGTGGTTCGATTACCCAATACACTCATTGATTGGTTACGCTTAACCGCCGCCTTTATGATGAATCAATATATCTGGTCACAGGATGAAAATTTACGTAAATGGCTACTAGGCAATCGACTAGATGGCTTTAGCCAGTTGATGCGTAGTGTTAAAGAAGACGACATTGAAAAACAAGCTATAGTGAAACGTTTGCGGGCAAATGCACAACCTGCTATGGGTAAACTTCAACAATATTTAGCCCAAGTTCAAGCCCAAGAAAAGGCTGTTTGAGGAAAATTTTATGAGTGAATTTCAAATCCGTAAAGATAACTACCTGACCAATCGAATAGTCGATACTGACTTATCTGAGAGTGATATCGGTGAAGGCGAAGTCTTAGTAAAAATCGACCGGTTTGCATTTACCACTAACAACATTACCTATGCAGTGGTAGGTGATCAATTTGGATATTGGCAGTTTTTTCCCCCAACCGCTAGCGATGTTAATGAATGGGGTATCTTACCAGTTTGGGGGTTTGCTGATGTGGTTGTTTCTAATGCTGAAGGGGTGCCAGTTGGCGAGCGATTATTTGGGTATTTTCCTCCTGCCAATTATCTTAAAATGACCCCAACTCATATTAATGATCTGCGTTGGGTTGATGGCGCTGCGCATCGCGCAACTTTGCCCTCAGGCTACAACTCCTATCGCAGAGTATTGGCTGAACCTAATTACAATAAGGCGACGGATGATTTTCGGATGTTGTTGTTTCCGCTGCATATTACGTCTTATTGTTTGTACGATAATTTATTAGATAACAACTGGTTCGGCGCTGAACAAGTAGTGGTTATTAGTGCCTCAAGTAAAACCAGTATTGGTTTAGGTTATGCCTTGGCAGATGATGAAAGTGCGCCTAAAAGCATTGGCATGACATCTAACCGTAACTTAGAAATGGTCAAAGGTTTAAACATATATAACAGCACAGTGACTTATGACAATCTGACAGAAATCGATGGGTCTAAGCCAACCGTAATAGTGGATATGTCCGGAAATGGCGATGTGTTAAGTAACCTCAATCCTGTTTAAGCAATGGAACTAAATGCCTGTTCCAAGATCAGATCTTTCGACCAAAAAACATCTGATTTAAACAAGGAACAGGCATGAAGAATTTAGTTGAGTTGTATTGCGATGTCGATGACTTTTGCAAAGTATTTATTCCGCAATGGCAAAAACAATTGCTAGAGGACGGCACGAATAAGCGTCAACGAAAAGGACAGATGACCACCAGTGAAATAATGACAATTGTTGTTGGATTTCATATGTCGCACTATCGCGATTTCAAAAACTATTATCTCGGCCATATCTCACCTTTCTACAAAGATGCCTTTCCAACTTTACTGAGTTATACGCGATTTCTGGCTGTCATGCCTAGGGTGATTGCTCCTATGTGTGCATACTTCACCATACTAAAAGGCAAGCCTACAGGTATCGAATTCATTGACTCTACATGTATAAAAGTGTGCCACGCCATTCGTATTCCAAGACATAAAACTTTCAAAAATATAGCGCAAAGAGGGAAAGGTACTATGGGCTGGTTTTATGGCTTCAAGCTCCACCTCATCGTCAATCATCATGGTGAAATTGTGGCGGCTAAAGTCACCACCGGCAATGTTCATGACACTCAACCGGTCGAAGAACTCGCACAAGGTTTGACGGATAAGCTTTATGGAGATAAAGGCTATCTAAGTAAAGCGTTAGCCGCTAATTTATTCGAAAAAGGCGTGACACTGGTTACGACCGTTCGTAAAAACATGAAGGCCAAAGTGATGTCTTTATGGGATAGAGCCATGCTTTCAAAACGTTTCATAATTGAGACAATAAATGACCAACTCAAGAACATTTCTTACATAGAACATTCAAGACATCGCAGTATGAACGGATTTATGCTCAATTTACTGGCAGGATTAGTAGCTTATTGCTTAAAGAAAGATAAGCCATCCCTTAATTTAACTGACGTAGAGCTTAACGCTATGATCGTTGCTTAAGCAGATCTGGGGTTAAGTAGATCGCATAAACACCTTGGCGACAACATGAAGTTTTGTTCAAATGTTGGTTTCACCCACTGGGAAGATGGCGGTATGGGCGCTGATTTTATTCAACAGCGTAGCGAAATGTTTTTCGCTCCCTCTCATATTCAAAAGCGTCTCAAAGACTTGGGACCAGAAGTATTCGAGCAAAAAACTACGGCTTTTATGCAGTCTACTATCCGCAGAAATGCCAGTTGGTTGAAGTTGACTCAGCTTAACGGGTCACATGGTTTAACCGAAGATTATCTAAATGTGTGTGAAGGTAAGGTTAACCCTGAAGCCGGATTAATTGTTGAAATGTGATTTATACCTGTGCCCCTTAAACTACAGCGTTGTTATCTGCTCTCACTCACCCCAATCGGTAACCGACGTTGCACCTAGTGTGTAACTAAGCTTACGGGACTGAGTTCCTCTGCCGCCTAGCTGAAACTCCAATGGCTTTGGGTATATGGGCAAAACAATAAATCAATCTGAGTCCGGAAGCAAAACCTCAACGTTACCTGCTGTGATATTGATGAGTTCAGCCTTAAACGTGCTTAGTTCGCTTGTGGCAATTGCAATACTTAGTGTCACTTGCTGAGCATAATCAGGTTCAATATCCTGGACATCATAACGTGTTAGTAATCGAGATATGTTGCCATCATGGGTATAGTCGAAGGTTAATAGAACGGTAGTACGTGCCACCTTAAGCTTCATGGGTAAATCTGTTAGCACTTGCGATACAGCATCAGAATAGGCCCGTTGTAACCCGCCAGTGCCAAGCTTAGTGCCACCAAAGTAGCGAACTACGACCACCATAATATCACCGTAACCACTGTATTCGAGTACTTTTAACATCGGCATGCCTGCTGTTCCATTAGGTTCGCCGTCATCACTCATGGAACGAATAGTCGTATTGGGTGCACCCGCTATATAAGCCCAGCACACATGATTAGCGTGAGGGTGTTGTTTACGTATAGTTCGGATGAAATCGTCTGCTTCTTGGCGGCTGGTAGCAGGCGCAACAAAGCCTAGAAATTTGCTGCGCTTCACTTCTTGCTCAATCTGGCATTCTTTTGCTGGGACTTGATAGCTTGCTAATGTCAAAACATTAGGCCCACATCACTAGAATGGCAGCTGCAGCGATAAGTAATAAACCTAGGATTTCATGTTTTTGTACTTTGTTTTTCAACCAAAAAATGGCGACCAGCATGGTTAATAATACTTCAACTTGGCCTAATGTTTTCACATAAGCAACATGATGTAATGACACCGCACTAAACCAGCATATGGTACCAAAACAGCTGATAATACTTGTGGCTAAGGTCATCTTTACATTATTTTTTAATGCGATAAAAGTGCTTCTGTTTTTGACCGCGATATAACTCACAAGTAAGGTAGTTTGAATACATAACACCCATACCAACACCCAAGCAGCACTGTGAGGGAATGGCACATTGAGTAAATGACTCGCTTCCCTGACAAATAATGATGTCAACGCAAAACAGGTGCCACAAGCCAAACCTATTATCACTGTTTTAATGCTTAACTGACCTTTTCTACCGCCACCTGAGAGCACAAATATCGCCGCCGCACCCACTAAGATGCCTATCCAACCAAATAGACTCAGTTGACTGCCAAAAAATACAGTCCCTAATACACCGGCCACTAAAGCCTCGCTTTTGGCCAGCCCCGCGCCGACAGAAAAATTCTTTTGTTTAAACAAAATGACCATTAATGAAGTAGCAGAAATTTGCATTACAGAGGCGAGTAAAACAAGGAGTACAAATTTAAGGGAGAACTCAGGGATGTCTTGATTTGAAAAGATGTAAAGCAGCAACAGGTATATCAGAGCAATGGGCGGCGCAAATAAAAAGCGAGCCAAGGTCACACCCGAGGTACTCATATTAGCACTTAGCTTACTTTGCAAAGCGTTACGAAACGTCTGCAATACCACCGCACTTAGTGTAAAGAAAACCCAACTCACAGAAAATCTCTCATCAATCTAAAAACCGATATTACCTCACCTGTGCATGAATGTTTCATCATCTGCAAACATAAACAGTATTTTTGATGTCTATCAAAGCCAATTTATTTGCCTTGTGCTAAACCAGCACACTCGATAAAAGCACATAAGGCAATATCCGTGGTCAAAATCAATGCTCTGCGCAATCTGTTTATCTTTTTTCTTCTAACCTCATTTTCATCTTTTGCTGAGGAATTTGTTCCCGAGCAATTGAAAAACTGGGAGGCATGGGTACTCAAAGATAGCAAAAGCCTGAGCTGCCCTTTTATCAACCAAAGTGAATATAGCAACATAAACAACCACATTTGCGCATGGCCTAACGTATTAAATATAAACGTTGATCAGCAGGGAGCCGAATTTCAACACTCATGGGAAGTGCTGAGTAAAAGTATTGTCCCATTGTTGGGAAATAACAAATATTGGCCAATTGAATTAAAGGTCAATGGCAAAAAAACGCCAATTCTGAGTCACAAAAACCAACCTTTTATTGAATTAGAAAAAGGTCAATACGTCATTGAAGGTAGATTAAGTTGGCAAGAAATGCCAAGCAGTATTTCATTACCTGGACAAATTGCCCAAGTGAATCTGTCTATTTATGGCCAGGAAATTAGCTTTCCGAAAATTCAAAATAACCAGTTATGGTTTCAAGAATCAACCCAAGGTCAGGCTACACAAGAGACTCTCAGTGTGCGGGTAGTAAGAAAAATTAGTGACGGCCCTTACATAAAGCTCAAAACGCTTATTTCTGTGGATGTCTCTGGAAAAATGCGCGAAGTTGCCCTTGGTCAAGTGCTACCTAAAAACTTTGACCTCGTAGGTATCCAAAGTGAAACACCTGCTTTCTTAGACGCCGATGGTGTTCTGCACGCAAAATTAAAGCCAGGCAGTTGGAAAATTGTGGTTGACGCTTATTCACTTCCAACTAACCTAGAATGGCAACGCCCAGCTCAATCACACCATTGGCCAAAAAATGAGGTTTGGGCATTCGAAACCAATGAGAAATTACGCTTTGGTAAGCTTAGTGGCGCTAACATTATTGACAGTGGCCAAGTAGATATGCCTGAAGCTTGGTACAACTATCCAGCCTATTTACTGTCTGAAAATAACTCGCTGCGTTATGACATCCAGCATAGAGGTAAACCCTTGCATTTGGAAAATCAATTGACGTTAGATCGCACATTATGGGTATCTTTCGACAATGCCCTTTATTCATTTAAAGACAAGGTGACGGGCAGCATGGTTGAAGGTTGGCGCTTAAGTGTGTCTGCGCCTTTTATTCTTGAATCAGCCGAAGATCAAGATGGCGCAGTGCTCATCACCAGCATAGCTGAAGAGGAAAGGGGTATAGAAAACCGTTATTCTCAAGTTGATATTAACGCTAGCGGTATAGTTAATGCGACATCTACCCTGCCGGTAGCAGGTTGGGAAAGTGATTTTGAACGCGTAACCATGACTTTAAATTTACCTCCGGGTAATAAGCTCTTTGCCGTTTTTGGAGCAGATAGCGTATCGGATAGCTGGTGGAGTAGTTGGTCAATTTGGGCTAGTTTCATTGTATTATTGGCTTCACTGGCTGCATATCGTTTATCTGGTTTAGTTGCTGGGATAATGACAGCGTTAATGTTATTGGCCGTTTATCAAGAAAATAGCGCGCCGGTGATTGTTATGCTCAATTTATTAGTGGCTATTGCCGTTAGAAAGCATCAGCCATTCGACAAACTTAAAGCAACTGCAAAAATGTATTGGGCCGCAAGCGCGGCAATGGCGTTGGGTTCAATTTTATTCTTTAGTGCCACACAACTCCGTAACGTGATCTATCCTCAGTTGGAAACTGGCAACACAAATATATATCACCAAAGCGCAGATAATGGTGTGGCAAATAGAAGTACTGAGATGCGTTCTGCACAACCAAGGCAAAAACTCAGCATTCTTCAAGAGGAGGCGGATGTTGAAATGGTAACAGCCAATGGCGCAAGAATAAGAAAAGCGGATTCTTTTATGGAACGTTATCAGTCTGATGCATTACTGCAAGCAGGCTCCGGCATGCCAAACTGGAGTTGGCATCGGTATTCTCTTACTTGGAACAGTCCGGTTGCTGAGGGACAAACGTTTGAACTGATTGTTTTATCCAAAACCACTTACAAAATTTTGAAATTAACAGGCATTGCCTTGATGCTACTTTGGTTATATTTTTTGCTAAAAGACGCTATAAAACCGGTCATTAATAGATTCAAACATACATCAACAGTTGCGTTACTAGCAGCCGTATTCTTGATGCCCGTTTATACACCAACTGCACAAGCCAATAGTTTCCCCAGCCAAGCGATGCTTGAAGAATTGAAGACTAGATTACTCGAAGCGCCAGATTGCGCGCCAGTCTGTGCATCAATCAATTCGATGCAAGTATCTGCTGACAGTAATGTCTTAACTCTCAAACTGACCATTCATGCCAATAGTCAAAGCGCAGTTGCTTTGCCCCGCTCCCAGTTTTGGCAAGGGCAATCATTTATCTTGAATAATAAACCTTTGTTAGGTGTGTACCGTCAAAATAGCTGGTTATACGTGCCGGTTTCTAAAGGTATTTCGACTTTAGTTATCACTGGCCGCTTAATTTCCGTCGATAACTTCCAGCTTAGGTTTAAAGACAAACCTAAACGCATCGATATCGAAAAGTTCGGAAATTGGGAAATTGTTGGGACACAAGCTAACGTTTTGACAGGTAATACCCTGGAGTTTTTGGCAAAAGTAAATACCAGTCAATTGGATTCATCAGTATCCACTCGTTTTAAACAACAACCTTTTGTAAAAGTGACTAGGGTGTTGACCATCGACAAAATGTGGACAGTGAAAACCGAGGTGCAACGCATCGCACCTAATATGGGATCACTCAATCTCATGATCCCAACACTTCCTGGTGAACATGTTATCAGTGATGACATTACAGTTGAAAACAATCAAGTTGCCGTCACTATTTCAGCGGGTGAAAGCGTATTTAATTGGACGTCGACATTAGATCGCAATCACACCATGCAGCTCATGGCTCCCGACAACAAACATTTAATCGAAAGGTGGCAAATTGTTATTAGCCCTTCTTGGCATTTGGGCTTAGAGGGGTTACCCATGATTCTGGAACAACAGAATGCCTTGGATTATTTCAGCTATTCATTTTATCCCTACTCAGGCGAATCGTTAAACCTTGCTATCACTCGCCCAAGTGCAGTTAAAGGAGAAGCCTTAGCGATAGATAGCGTCAATCTACATATTGACCAAGGCACTCGTACATCAAAGCTTGAACTGGCCTTTAATTATCGCAGTACCCGAGGTGGTGAGCATGACATTGATTTGCCGGTCAATTTTCAACTAAAAGAAGTTAAAACAGATGGAAAGTTAATTAATCTACAACCTGAGTCTGGCCAATTGGCTATTCCTATTTCGCCTGGCACACACAATATTCAGATCACCATGCGTTCTAATGTTGAAAATTCACGGGTGTTTTCACCGCCCAAAATTAATCTAAATGCACCATCAAGCAACATCACTACTAAAGTGAATGTCAGTAACCAGCACTGGATATTATGGGCTAAAGGTCCACTTTTAGGCCCTGCGATACTGTACTGGGGTGAATTATTGGCTTTTGTTCTTATCGCCTTATTGGTTGCTCGTGTGAAGTTTTCACCTCTTAGTACAGTGCAATGGTTAATACTTGGGTTGGGACTAAGTTTAAATAACTGGGGCGTTTTGGTGTTGATTGCACTTTGGTTTTCCTCAATCACAGCCAGCCAATATAGACCAAAAGGAATCCAAAGAGGCTTGTTCAACCTGTCACAACTCTTTTTGTATGCCTTTTCAGCTGTGGCAATAATTTCTCTGATTGCTGTTGTACCCATTAGTTTGCTGAGTAGCCCCAGCATGGGCATTAAAGGTTATCAATCTTATGGCAATACGCTTACTTGGTTTGCCGATAAAGCTGATGGTCAGTTACCTACTGTTACTATCTTGAGTATTTCGGTGTGGTTCTACAAAGCCATCATGTTGGTGTGGGTAATTTGGTTGAGCACATCCATATTAAGCTGGATTAAGTGGGCATGGGAAACCATAGGTATTCATGATTATTGGCAGTCTTTGCCTCCCAAAAAAAATAAAGCTGAAAAAACGCTGCCTGTGCAAGATTAATGTCTGCTGTGTTAAATCAAAACTTTTGACATCAACTCAACAGGCAGTAATGTTGAGTTGACGCTTGTCATTTATTGACGACGTCAATCTTGCTACATGCATAATTAACTAATAATATAATTTTGAGCGGGCTTTACAAATCTGCTTTAAAGCTTGGGTATTGGCATTAATTATAAATTAAAAGGATTTGGTTGGATCCAAGGTTTTTAAAAGGCTAATGAGAAGGTGTTGAAAAAAAACGATTGTTGTGTCGTTGCACTCTTGTTTCAATCAGTGACATTTAACTTTATTGTCGCCTTACTAAATTTCTTTCATTGGATGGTAAATGGAGACAAACCTTAATTAAAGCGAATATTCACTGTCGGGTTTCTTTGCACAAATTTGACTCATGGATATTTCGTCGAAAAATCTGTGCTAGATCACTGACTGATTTGTATGTCTCACCTGCCAGTCGCGTTTGTTTCAATCGTATGACTATAATTCGCTCATCTTTGCAGTCATAAAGCCCGAGTTTTGTTTTTGTTTAATAAGGTCCGCACATTCCTCCACAAAGCAGTCACAGGATTGGCAGGATAAGAAATTAACCTCCCTCACAAAATACTGTATATAAATTAAAGTATAATAATGTTTTATAAAAAACGTCCATTTCGCTTCCTACTTATGTATATTTCGCGGGCCTCTTTTTGTTTGCTTTAAAATCGCTAAGTCATTCTTTAATTGTGGAAAATATTCTTCACATAGTTTTAAATAGGAAGCATGAAAGGGTCGTTAAAGTCAGGCTGTGCTTTTTGAAGTGGTCAAGTCATTTTGGCCACGGGTTTGTAGTATTTTCGATACCGATATTCCGATTCATTTGGTGTCAATCCACCATTATATGAATGCGGCCTAAACTCACTGTAATAGCCAATAATATAATCATTGATACCGTGCTTAGCTTCACTAAAACTACAATAGCCAGTTGTTGGTATCCATTCTGTTTTTAAGCTTCTAAAAAAGCGTTCCATTGGACTATTATCCCAGCAGTTTCCTCGTCGGCTCATACTTTGCGTTAATCGATATCGCCATACTAGCTGCCTAAATTGGCGACTTGTGTAGTGACTTCCTTGATCGCTATGGTACATCACCTCTTTAGGTCTTCCACGACTTTCAAATGCCATGGTCAACGCCTGACAGGTTAAATTACTATCAGGCGAATGACTCATCGCCCAACCAACGGGTTTTCTTGCAAATAAATCCATGACGACCGCTAAGTAAGCCCATCGGTTGCCTGTCCAAATATACGTCACATCGCCGCACCACAATTGATTAGGCTCAATGACGGCAAATTGCCTATCCAATATGTTCGGGATAGCCACATGCTCTTTAGTCGCCTTCTTGTAGGCATGTTGCGGTAGTTGGCAACTGACTAAATTCAACTTCTTCATGATATTACTGGCACGATAACGAGATAAAGGGAAACCATTGTCGGTTGCCATAATCGCTATCGTTCTTGCGCCCGCTGAGCCGTTGCTTTGCCGATGCACTTCTTTCACCTGGCCGTACAATTTAGCGACCTCTGGTGATAAGCGTCTATCTCGCCCAAGCCAATATTTGTAGGTGCTGCGGTGGACTCCAAATACCTCACATAGCACTTTTATCGAATAACGGCGTTCATCACTCTGACTCAGTTTCTCTACTAGAGAGAGTTGTTCATGGAGTCCGACATCAACAGAGCGGTAGCCTTTTTTAATATTTCCTTCTCAAGCTCAGCTCGCGCAAGCTTCTTCTTTAAATCCTTTATTTCTAGCTGGTCAGGCGTCATTGGGGTTTGCTCAACTCTCACGCCTTTACGTTCTTGTTGAAGTTGTTTTACCCACTTTCCTATCGTTGAAAAACCAACCCCCATTGCCTTAGCGGCTTCGTCGTGAGTGTAACTTTGATCAACAACCAGTTGTGCTGTTTCCAATCTAAATTCAGGACTAAAAGTCCGTCTTGTTCTTTTGCTCATCTTTGGCACCTAATCTTGCTATGCAAATAGCATAACATCTCTAGTTAGGTGGCCAAATTAACTATGCCACTTCATTTTGAATCGGAATTTACATTGAGGGAACGAAAGTTAAAAACACCTAATTAAATATAAATATAAATATAAAGACAGGGAACTACGTAAATAAATAACAAGCCGAGCAATTGCATATAGGAGATGCTGGATAATGACCGTTAGCAATATTGAGGAAGCAAATGAAGTATCGTCCTGAAATTGATGGATTAAGAGCCATCGCAGTAATCCCAGTCATTTTGTTTCATGCTGGTTGTTGTGGTTGAATTAACCGGACACTTCAATAAAGGATTATAATCCTGTTAATTGAGGTGAATATGACTAAACGAACAAATAAACATTATCCCGCAGAATTTAAACAAGAAGCGGTCGCTCTGGTAATAGAGCAAGACTATCCAATCGTACAAGCTGCTGCATCTTTAGGTGTGACAGACAAACTACTTTACAACTGGGTAGCTAAGCATAAGAAACAGGCACTAGGTGATGCATTATCTGGTGATGAACGGGCAGAGTTAATTCAGCTCAGGAAAGATAGTAAACGTCTACAAATGGAGCGTGAAATCCTAAAAAAGGCCAGTGCCTTCTTCGCGAAAGAAATGAAGTAAGATATTCTTTTATAAGTGAGCTTGATGCTAAGTATCCGGTGTCAGTTGCTTGTAAAGTGATGGAAGTGAGTTCGTCAGCATACTACGCATGGCTAAAAAAACCTGGTGAACTCATTAGCGCTCAAATGCTAAGACTGTATCGACGAGCCAAAGCATTATTCAAGGCAAGTCGAAACAGTTTAGGCAGCAGAGAGCTTGCTAAAGCACTACGCAAAGAAGGCTTTGAAATAACGCGGTATCGCGCCATTAAGTTAATGGAACGGCTTAAATTAGTTGTGACTCAGCGAATAGCTTATAAAGTGACAACCAAGCGCAAACACAGTGATGCTGTGGCTGACAACTTGCTAAATATGAATTTCAATCCTGTTGGACCCAATCAAATTTGGGCGGGTGATGTGTCCTATTTAAAGACTGGTGAGGGCTGGTTGTACTTAGCCATTGTCATGGATTTGTATTCACGCCGGATTGTAGGTTGGCATATATCAAAACGCATGACGCGTGATTTGGTCGAGCAAGCACTGACAAAGGCTCATAATTTACGCAAGCCAGGCAAAGGTTTGGTGTTTCACAGTGACAGTGGCTCTCAGTACACGAGTAAAGGCTTTAGAAATCTACTGTCGCGATTAGAGTGTCGAGCTAGTATGGGAGATGTTGGAGCTTGCTGGGATAATGCTGTTGTGGAGCGCTTCTTTGGAAGTTTAAAGCATGATTGGTTGTTTAAAGTACCGCAGCCCACTCGAACACATATGCGAGAAGATGTTGCTAGGTACATGAAATATTATAATGTTGAGCGACTACATTCAGCTAATTTGGATCAATCGCCAATTGAATTTGAAAACTCCTTTAGAAAAGTGTCCGGTTGGACTTGACCAGAACAGGTTTTGATCATTTAAGTGGCGGTTTTCTTGGTGTTGATGTCTTCTTTGTAATCAGTGGATATCTAATAACAACCATCATTCTTGCAGAGAAAGAAGAAGGAAGGTTTTCTTTACTCACTTTTTATGAGCGAAGAGCGCGCAGAATTCTTCCCGCACTGTTTTTTGTAATGCTAGTAAGTCTGTTGTGGTTGAATTAACCGGACACTTCAATAAAGGATTATAATCCTGTTAATTGAGGTGAATATGACTAAACGAACAAATAAACATTATCCCGCAGAATTTAAACAAGAAGCGGTCGCTCTGGTAATAGAGCAAGACTATCCAATCGTACAAGCTGCTGCATCTTTAGGTGTGACAGACAAACTACTTTACAACTGGGTAGCTAAGCATAAGAAACAGGCACTAGGTGACGTGTTGTCTGGCGATGAACGAGCAGAGTTAATTCAACTCAGGAAAGATAGTAAACGTCTACAAATGGAGCGTGAAATCCTAAAAAAGGCAAGTGCCTTCTTCGCGAAAGAAATGAAGTAAGATATTCTTTTATAAGTGAGCTTGATGCTAAGTATCCTGTGTCAGTCGCTTGTAAAGTGATGGAAGTGAGTTCGTCAGCATACTACGCATGGCTAAAAAAACCTGGTGAACTCATTAGCGCTCAAATGCTAAGACTGTATCGACGAGCCAAAGCATTATTCAAGGCAAGTCGAAACAGTTTAGGCAGCAGAGAGCTTGCTAAAGCACTACGCAAAGAAGGCTTTGAAATAACGCGGTATCGCGCCATTAAGTTAATGGAACGGCTTAAATTAGTTGTGACTCAGCGAATAGCTTATAAAGTGACAACCAAGCGCAAACACAGTGATGCTGTGGCTGACAACTTGCTAAATATGAATTTCAATCCTGTTGGACCCAATCAAATTTGGGCGGGTGATGTGTCCTATTTAAAGACTGGTGAGGGCTGGTTGTACTTAGCCATTGTCATGGATTTGTATTCACGCCGGATTGTAGGTTGGCATATATCAAAACGCATGACGCGTGATTTGGTCGAGCAAGCACTGACAAAGGCTCATAATTTACGCAAACCACCAAAAGGTTTGGTGTTTCACAGTGACAGAGGCTCTCAGTACACGAGTAAAGGCTTTAGAAATCTACTGTCGCGATTAGAGTGTCGAGCTAGTATGGGAGATGTTGGAGCTTGCTGGGATAATGCTGTTGTGGAGCGCTTCTTTGGAAGTTTAAAGCATGATTGGTTGTTTAAAGTACCGCAGCCCACTCGAACACATATGCGAGAAGATGTTGCTAGGTACATGAAATATTATAATGTTGAGCGACTACATTCAGCTAATTTGGATCAATCGCCAATTGAATTTGAAAACTCCTTTAGAAAAGTGTCCGGTTGGACTTGACCAGAACAGTCTGCCATTTGCTTGGTTGTGGTTACTTCCAAGTGATTTTAAAAATTTTTCTCAAAGTATTGTTTCCGTGTCTTTTTTCTCTTCCAACATAATCTTTTGGTTAGAAAGTGGTTATTTCGATGCTGCGGCAGAAATGAAGCCTCTGTTACATACTTGGAGTTTGGCTGTCGAAGAGCAATACTATATTCTCTTTCCGTTATTTCTGATGGCTGTTTGGACACTAAGAAAGAGATGGATATTCGGTGCAATAATAATATTAGGTTTAGTTAGTTTACTTCTTGCTCAATGGGCGGCGCATTATGCACCGAATTTCAATTTTTATATGTTGCCGACACGTGTTCTGGTCAACTCCAACCGGACACTTTCCTAAAGGAGTTTTCAAATTCAATTGGCGATTGATCCAAATTGGCTGAATGCAGTCGCTCAACATTATAATATTTCATGTACCTAGCAACATCTTCTCGCATATGTGTTCGAGTGGGCTGCGGTACTTTAAACAACCAATCATACTTTAAACTTCCAAAGAAGCGTTCTACAACAGCATTATCCCAGCAAGCTCCAACGTCACCCATACTAGCTCGACAACCTAATCGCGACAGTAGGTTTCTAAAGCCTTTACTCGTGTACTGAGAGCCTCTGTCACTGTGAAACACCAAACCTTTGCCTGGCTTGCGTAAATTATGAGCCTTTGTCAGTGCTTGCTCGACCAAATCACGCGTCATGCGTTTTGATATATGCCAACCTACAATCCGGCGTGAATACAAATCCATGACAATGGCTAAGTACAACCAGCCCTCACCAGTCTTTAAATAGGACACATCACCCGCCCAAATTTGATTGGGTCCAACAGGATTGAAATTCATATTTAGCAAGTTGTCAGCAACAGCATCACTGTGTTTGCGCTTGGTTGTCACTTTATAAGCTATTCGCTGAGTCACAACTAATTTAAGCCGTTCCATTAACTTAATGGCGCGATACCGCGTTATTTCAAAGCCTTCTTTGCGTAGTGCTTTAGCAAGCTCTCTGCTGCCTAAACTGTTTCGACTTGCCTTGAATAATACTTTTGCTCGTCGATACAGTCTAAGCGTTTGAGCGCTAATGAGTTCACCAGGTTTTTTTAGCCATGCGTAATATGCTGACGAACTCACTTCCATCACTTTACAAGCGACTGACACAGGATACTTAGCATCAAGCTCACTTATAAAAGAATATCTTACTTCATTTCTTTCGCGAAGAAGGCACTTGCCTTTTTTAGGATTTCACGCTCCATTTGTAGACGTTTATTATCCTTCCTGAGTTGAATTAACTCTGCTCGTTCATCGCCAGACAACACGTCACCTAGTGCCTCTTTTTTATGCTTGGCTACCCAGTTGTAAAGTAGTTTGTCTGTCACACCCAAAGATGCAGCAGCTTGTAAGATTGGATAGTCTTGCTCTATTACCAGAGCGACCGCTTCTTGTTTAAATTCTTCGGGATAATGTTTATTTGTTCGTTTAGTCATATTCACCTCAATTAACAGGATTATAATCCTTTATTGAAGTGTCCGGTTAATTCAACCACAACAACGTGCGTGGGAATTAATGGCAGGTGCTTTAGTAGCTTTTTATCTTCTTTATGGAAGGAATAACAATGAGTTAGTAGAGAAAAACCGTTTACTCAGTGAGTTACTTGGCGGATTAGGGTTGGGATTAATTTTATTAAGCCTGATTTTTTATAACGAATCGATGTCTTTGCCTTCTTTGTATACTGTTGTGCCAGTTTTTGGTGTTGTCCTCGTTATTTTGTTTTCAACCAAAGCTACGGTAATAGGAAAACTCTTAGGCTTTCAGCCCCTGGTAGGTGTTGGATTAATTAGCTATAGTTTATATTTGTGGCACCAACCTATTCTTGTTTTTTCGAAGCATAGAAGTATCGAGTCTCAAAATATTTCAGAGATACTCTTGTTACTTTTTACTACATTCGTTCTTGCTTACCTAAGTTGGAAGTTTATAGAAAAACCATTTAGAAATAAAAAGAAGATTGATAGGAACAAAATTTTTGCGTTTTCGGTACTAGGTTCATTATTTTTCATAATTATTGGAAGTTTAGGGCATTTCAAAAATGGCTTTGATGAGAGACAATTTTGGTTTAGTAACCTTTTGTCATATGAATTTGATAATCGTAAACTAGGACAACAAAGTTGGGATATTCTGAGAGACAGATCTGAAAATACAGAATATAAGGTAGACTCTAATGATTATGATAGTGAACTTTGGTTTGATTTGAGGCCAACAAAGCAACGTTTGTTGGTCGTTGGCAATTCGCATTCAAAAGATATATTCAATGTTTTATATAACTCGAAAACAGCTAGTAAACGTTATCAACTTGCACGTTATGGTGTGCAAATAAAGGATTTAGATAGACGTGCTCACGGCTTTTATTCTTCAAATAATTATCTCGAGAGTGAAGTAATATTACTGGCAACTCGTTTTAGTCTTAGAGACGTAATTAGTTTGCCTGTTATTATCAATAAGCTACAAGCTGATGGGAAGTCAGTTTTTATTGTAAAAAGGATTTTTGATTTTCAATACAATATCATTAATTTTAAAAACCTTGCAGATTTTCAATTATCGAAACTGTGTTCAAACTCTTGTGACAAAAATAATTCCATTGAGATTAAGGATAAGATAGATAGGGCGTATTTTGAAAATTATATCGAGGAATACCAAGAAAGCAAAAGCCATCGGATAAACAATACACTAGAAAAAATAGCTATGGAGCATCATGTTCAAATTTTAGATCGTATGGACTATGTATGTGATCGAAAAAATAAACGATGTTTTTCTATGAACAATGATTTCGAAAAATATTTTTATGATTATGGCCATCATACTCTCGAGGGGGCGCAGTATTTTGGGAATAGAGTGGATAAAATCGATTGGCTAGAAAACTTGGTCAGATTTTAATGTAGAGCACAGATTCACATGAATATTTGTTCAAATGTTGGTTTAAAAATAGTTTTTACACAGTCTGGGCACTAAGGGGGCTCTTGGCCGAAGAAACGCGGGTTGCTAAATTGGCGCATTTTGAGCCGTCTTACTTTACTTTTCCGGTTCTGCATCAAGAGCGTTAGTTAAAGCCAAATCTTTTCATTGCGATTGTGTTTATGCATTGGCTACCAAAACGCAGCTCGTTAGTAATGCGTTGCTCAAACTTCTATCAGGGACTCTATTTTTCGCTCGTAATCAATAATAGAACGCCTATATATTCGAATCTCGTGTTTCGCCTTATTAATTGATTCAGTAATGCGTTTTTGCTGCTCAATTGGGATATTTGGTATCGATATTCCAGACAATATTTTCTTACTCACTATGCTTTGGTAGCTGCCGTTGCTATTACTACTCATCCAGTCTTGCGCGTTTTTGCTATTGAGATAGTGCGCTAAAAATTCTGGTTGCAAAACTTCGTTATCTTTAACTTTCAATACAAAAAAATGCTGATTTACCACTGTGGGAAATGGTACGTGATCAAGATAAAAAGCTTTTTTAACTTGGCCTTTCGCAACAATGATGACATCGCCATGCATTAATGTCGCTTCCTCGAAGCGTGGTGATAACTCTGTCCAATACAAATCATCCCAGTTAATGGGCAAAATGTCGTCATTCCTGTCCACATCCCGCAACTGAACTACCGAATGGGTCGGATGCGAAGATGGTTGTATCCCATTTTTAAAGGTATTACCCGAGCGAATGGTTACTAAAGTAGATAGATTCATAAACATCGTAAAATTAGTTATCAAAAAATAATATCACAACCCACTATCAAAGTGGGTTAATTCACATGCACGAAAAAAAATCCTAAAAAAGTTGATCTATAATTAATACCCACTAGCTTAGTGGGCATTAATAGCCCACAGATATTGGGCTCACATATTGACTAAACGGGGTAACTTAAATATGGGGATGGGAAAGACTCGGGTAAGAGCAACCAAAGAAATTCGGGACAAATGGATTAAAGAGTTTTTGGAAAAAGAAGCGCAAGGTCGTTACGAACCTTTTTATAGAACGCAAGACGTCACCTCTTCTGGCGTGAAAGCCAGAGTGCCTTGCCCGCACTCACCGGGGCGCGTTTACCATACGCTTTCGACAAACGAAACATTTACCCTTATGGAGTTACTGCACGACCCGCTTGTCGTTGATATTAAGGAGCAGTATCCAGTTGTTGACGTTAGAAAGTCCGATGATCTTCCCCTGAAACTGTAGACACTTTTTACTTAGAAACCGAAGTAAGGTAAAAAGTGTTATGAATAAAAAATATCCCGATGAATTTAAACAAGAAGCCGTTCGCCAAGTGGTTGAAAAAGGCTATTCCGTACCTGACGTTTCTAAGCGTTTAGGTATATCCGATAAGTCACTCTACTACTGGGTGAGTAAGGCGAAAGTACCTGCTAGTCAATCCGCAGAGCAAGCAGAAATACGCCAGCTTAAGGCAGAGGTCAAACGCATGACAGAAGAGCGTAACATCCTAAAGGAGGCCGCCGTGTACTTTGCAAGCGAGTCAAAGAAAAGTACACGTTCATAAAATCACGACTCCATGTTTATCGCGTTAACACCATGTTTATCGCGTTAACACCATGTGCAAGGTGTTAAATGTCCACCGCAGCGGTTTTTACGCTTGGTTGAAAGAGCCTCAATCTGATGCAGAAAAAGACAATGTACGATTGCTTGAACGGATTAAAGCCAGTTATGTTCAAAGTGGCGGTGTGTATGGCAGTCCACGCATCACACATGAGCTGCGTCGTTCGGGTGAAACATGCGGTGAAAACCGTGTGGCTAAGTTGATGAAGCAAGCCAAACTCAGAGCTAATATTGGTTATAAACGGCGCTACTTTAAGCCTTCTACGCCTCATATTGCAGCAGATAACCATCTATAGCAGCAATTTGTGGTGTGCGAGCCTGATACCGCTTGGGTTGGAGATATTACCTACATCAAAACCTAAGAGGGCTGGTTATATCTGGCTGTCGTATTGGACTTGTTCTCACGCAAAGTGATTGGTTGGTCAATGCAACCGACTATGACATCAGATATTGTGATTAAAGCACTGCTGATGGCCGTATGGCGACGACCCAAAGCAACACAGGTGATTGTTCATAGCGATCAAGGGAGCCAATATGCAAGCGGTGATTATCGAGATTTCCTAAAAGCGCATAATCTGACTCCGAGTATGAGCAGACGAGGACATTGTCTAGATAACGCTGTGGCAGAAAGCTTTTTTCACTCTATTAAGACTGAACGTGTAAAGCGAAAAGTGTACGCAACCCGAAGTGAAGCCAAAGCAGATTTGTTTGATTACATAGAAGTGTTTTACAATCGAACTCGACTGCATAGCCATCTTGGCCATGTGTCTCCAGATGAATATGAAATCATGTATTCACAGGCAAGCTAAGTGTCTATAAAATTGGGGGAAGATCAGTTGGAATTTGCAGATTATGATTTGGTCGAAATTGACAAAGCTTTTTATTTTGAAAATCAATAAGTCCAGTCAATTACTAGTGCAGGTGATTCCTGTGTATAAAAACATTGTGAAAGCATTAAACTAAAACCAACGCTCGAAGAAGAAAATTCAAATATACTTTGTCTATAAGACTAAGAGAAGTCCAATTGTCTCCATTTATGTTCAAAAATATATTCAGTTATCTTGCGGGTAAAAAGGGTATGTGTGTATCAAATTGTCTCCATTTACCATCCAATAAAACAAATTACACCACCTGCCCAGCTACCCAGCCGCTTGACCAAGCCCATTGAAAATTATAGCCGCCTAACCAACCTGTCACATCTACGACTTCACCAATAAAATACAGCCCTTCAACCTCTTTTGCCATCATGGTTTTGGATGAGAGTTGGTCGGTGTCTACGCCGCCTAGGGTCACTTCTGCTGTGCGATAACCTTCGGTGCCATTGGGTTTAAGTTGCCACTGGTGAAAAGCCTGAGCTGCTTGTTCTAGTTGTTTACCTTGGTATTGTTTGAGGGGCTTATTTTCAATGCCCAAGTAAGGCAGCGCCGCTAGTACATAACGTTTAGGGTAATGATTAGCTAGGGCTGTGCTTAGCTGTACATCTGGCTGACTTTGTAACGCTTGCTCTAAATCAGCCAATAAATCGCCATTGGGAAATAAGTCGAATTCAACCGCTTGGCCTGGCTCCCAAAATGAAGATATTTGTAATACTGCTGGGCCACTTAAGCCGCGATGCGTAAACAGGATACTTTCGTTAAAGTGAGTATTGTTGCAGCTAGCGTTCGCAACTAACGAAATGCCACTCAGCTCAGCTAACACCTTTTTATCTTGTTCGTGCAAAGTGAAGGGCACTAAGCCTGCTCGTGTAGGTCTGACACTTAAGCCAAACTGCTCTGCCACTTTGTATCCAAAAGGGCTTGCCCCAAGTTTCGGCATAGACAACCCACCTGTGGCTATGACGAGGGACTCGCATTGATATTCACCTTTTGCTGTATCCAGTACATATCCAGAGTCAGTTTTTTTAACGGAGAGTATTTCGCACTGATTCGTCACAGTAACACCTGACTTATCGCACTCGGATAGCAGCATGTTTAAGATGTCTTTGGCGCTGTCGTCACAGAACAACTGGCCTAGGGTTTTTTCATGATAAGCAATACCGTATTCGGCAACCAAACCAATAAAGTCCCACTGGGTATAACGGCTTAAAGCAGATTTGCAGAAATGCGGATTGTCGCATAGAAAATTTTCATGACTGGCGTACATGTTAGTGAAGTTACAGCGACCTCCGCCAGACATTAGGATCTTTCCCCCTAAGCGTTTTGCATGGTCGAGCACCACCACTTTACGGCCACGTTTACCTGCTTGAGCTGCGCAAAATAAGCCAGCAGCACCGGCGCCTAATACTATTACATCTACGTTTTTCACTTTATCGCCCGTTTGCTACTACACCCTATTTTGAGCGCTGAATTATAGGGTATAAACGTGTTCTTAATAAGTGCTAGGGTGAATTGTCTTTAAATATATCGTTGAATGTTTACAAAATGTAGGTAATAAAGTTAAGTTTGGTAAAGCAATTGAATAGATTATGATGTTCAGAGCGGAAAGGTTTTAAAGGGCGAAGTAAAGTTTTGCCCATTCTTTAATATGTAAAAAATTACAAAGATGCAAGCCGTGTTGTATGTGTATTAATGTTACCAAAAAAATTAAGGGTGGTTAAACGCTTTAAGATATGACCCACGTCACCCATGTCAAAGCCTAGTCTTCGAGTGAATGCTGACTGAATACCTGGTTTAGTGGTCATATTTTTGTCTCAAAAGTGTTGAGATGATCTGTTTCTTTTTTGGTAAATGAACGTCTCTGCCCCTGAAAGAACCATAAAAAATCGACTCCTTAGTGCAATATGTGATTATCTTTATAAGCACATCTGTGGATGCACATGTCTCGTGAGCTGTTTCATGCAAAATAACTGGCAACACTGTTGTGGTGGATATGACCAATTCGTCACCTGTTGTCTTCAATATCATTATCCGACAAAAAGAAGGCTTCTACTGGGCAGGCTAATACAACATGGCAGTTTGTACCTAGGAGTCTAGACGGCTTTATCAAACTCAACTAAGGTTAAAGTGAAAGTGAAAGTAAATAAGAGAATGGCACGCACAATACTGCTCACGCTATAGTTAAAACAATGAACAATATCGTTATATTTGACAGTAAAAAAGTGGTGATGTTCTGTTCGTCAGAAGTTATCGTGTTCATTGTTACACAAGTAATATATTGGAGAAGGGAGTAATGGCGGCATCATTGGCTGAAAATTTCGACGAGTTTTTTGAGATTAAGTTAGCAGATACACAAGACTTAAAAAATGAATCATACAAAATTCGCCATACTGTTTATGCACAAGAGTTAGGATGGGAACCCATCAGTCCAAATGGAATGGAGATTGATGAATGCGATCCCTATGCCTTCTCTATATTGCTTGTGCATAAAAGAACTGGAAAGTTTGCTGGAACCGCAAGGCTGGTCATCCCACCCAGCTCAAAGCCCGACAGCAAACTACCATTTGAATTGCATTGCGCAGAAAGCTTAAATCGGGACATTGTTGATCCTGATACTATCAAACGGGGCAGTTTCAGTGAAATTTCCAGACTATCTGTGCCAAACCAGTTTAGACGCCGTGTAAGTGAAAATAACCAACCCTTTGTCTTAAATGAATCTTTGGGAGGCGATATATTTTCCGAACAAGAAAGACGAAATTTTCCCAATATAGCGATTGGTTTATATTTAGGCGTTATTGCCATGGTGAATATGTGTAATCACAGCCATATGTTTGTGGTGGTAGAGCCCCGGCTCAACAAACGGCTAAGGCGTCTAGGTTTACATTTTCAACAATGTGGCGAAGACATGGACTATCACGGAGTACGTGCCCTATTTTTTCTGGAACGCAAAGATTTTACCGGAAATTTAAACCCCGAAGTGCTTGAGTTGTACCAATTACTTGAAAAGCAGTTAGCGCAACAGTTAGTACTTTACCCTTATTAATACTAGCTCTGTAAACCACCGCCACAAGCAAACCCCGTTTAGTTTGAACAATTTATATACTAAATATTAACAGCCAGTAATCAACAGAAGTATCCTATGACTGAAAAATTTGACTACAACAAGAATTTTTCACGGAACACAGGCTAGTCTACTGAATAAGTCACATTAACAAGCAAAGAAGTCGATATCGCCGGATGTGAAGGAGTCGCAGGAATTCTCTCACAGACCATGGCTGGGCTTTGGAAAACTTCATTTTATGGGCTTTGAGGAGTTTGGTATTGAGAAATTCAATCGCCAAGTTGGTGCGATGATGTCAACGGTTGGGCGTGCAAAAATAGATGTTATTAGTAATTTTTTAGCTGATATTAATCCTCAAGTCGAAACTCAGTGATGATTATGACGTTAAAGATAATGACAGTAACAATGAAAAGTTGCCCCCATTGCCTATGAATGGACATTCAAAATAGCATTGTCATAACTTAAAGCAAATAATGCTATCCCTTACTGTCAATGGCCCAGCTAACTCACTTGGTTAGAAGTCTCAATGGTAATAGTTAGGATAAAACTATTTTTCATTAAACCTTAGCCCGGATCATTCTATTTAGAGGAACGCTAGAAGAAAGCTCATATATAGTAGTGATCGCAGATTCAGCATTTATGTGCAAGATACGTTGCTCGATGCAACCTACTATCTAGATAACTCGCGTACCTGAGACGCTTAAGTGGGTTAAACAACGAGTTGAACCTAATAAACAAGACTTTGCATGGCAAACAATACAGCCAGGGTGCAAAGGTTTTTGGCTGAATTAAGATGGTTTGCGAGTTGTTGCAACATGGGAGGCTTTTTTATTCTGAGCATACTAAAAAATGGGAAACAATCATGCTTAAAAAGTGGATAGAAAAGGTGCAAATTACAGTAGGAAAAGAGGCTACACACACAGCCCTTTCATTTGCAAACAAGCTTAAAAGTGCCACAATTGAACGTAAGCGTCCGGTGATCCACGCCTAGCAGTCATCCATTATTCATTCGAAAATACTTCCTCACTGTAATGGGAGGTATTATGAAGCATAAAACACTAGATGAATGGCAGAAATTGATAAGCCAACAACAAACGAGTGGGTTAGCCATTGTTGATTTCTGTAAAGAGCACAGAGTTAGCACATCAAGTTTTTATAAATTTCGTGGGCGATTACAACAGCAAGTTAACCCGCCTCGTTTTGTAAAAGCTAGCAAGTCTGCTATCGACGCGACTATTCAACCATCAGTATCTGTCAGATTGGGCGAGGTTTCGTTATCTTTTTCGACGTCTTGCGAGCCTGTTTGGTTGGCAAGTTTCGTTAAGGCACTGCAATCATGAGAATGTTCGTTGAGCCAGATGACATTTATTTGCACCTTGAGCATGTTGATTTTAGAAAGTCGATTAATGGCTTGCTGGCGATTATCGAAAGTGAATTAACATTAAACGCATTCTCCGGTGCATTATTTATCTTCTGTAACAAAAAACAAGACAAACTCAAACTCTTATACTGGGATAAAACCGGGTTTGCATTATGGTACAAACGGTTGGAGAAACAACGCTTCAAATGGCCTAAGTGTGGCCAACTCAAACACACTAATTTGAGTGAGCAGCAGTTAACATGGTTGCTCGGTGGCTATGATGTCGTTGGACATCGCAGCTTGGATTACACGGCCTCTGGGTTATAACGTACGATCATAAGTAGCATTTAACGATCACGTTTTAATCTAATTGAAAACAGTCACTTAGGGTTATAATAAGTGACATGAATAAAGCCCAACTACGCCAACAAATAGCCGAGCTTAGCAAGCAAGTTGAACGATTAGAAAGTCGCAATCAGTTTCTTGAAGAGCAGTTTCGTCTTGCCCAACAAAAACAATTTGGGGCGAGTAGCGAAGGTCACCCTGGTCAAGGTGAATTGTTTAATGAAGCAGAAGAGCTGGTTGCTGAAACACCTGTCGAAAAAGAAGACATCAGCTACACACGCAATAAACCTAAGCGTAAACCATTACCAAAAACATTACCTCGTGAAGTGGTTATCCATGATATTGCACAGGAAGATAAAGTCTGTGCTTGCTGTAACAATGAATTGCACAAGATAGGTGAAGACAAGACTGAAAAGCTTGAATTCATCCCTGCTCAAGTTAAAGTGATAGAGCATGTTCGTCCTAAGTATGCGTGTCGTGTATGTGAAAAGGACGGCATTAGCAATCACATCAAACAAGCACCGGTGCCACCTTCAGTTATCCCTAAAGGTTATGCGACACCAAGCTTACTTAGTCAGGTAATCACCAGTAAATATCAATTTGGGTTGCCACTGTATCGTCAAGAAGCGATGTTCAAACAATACGGTATTGAACTGAGCCGCAAAACTATGGCCGATTGGATGTTGAGGTGCGCTGACTTGCTCACACCGCTATATGACCATTTACACGAATTGATACTTAAGCAAGGCGTCATTGCCGCTGATGAAACCACCTTAAAAGTCGTCAGCGAAGATAAAGCGAAATGCTATATGTGGGTGTATACCTCAGGCGCCGACTCACCTGAAGGGAAATTACCCAATACTGACATCCCAAATATCGTGCTGTACGACTATCAATCGAGTCGCGCGGGTCAATGTGCCGTGGATTATTTACAGGGTTACAACGGGTATCTACAAGTGGATGGCTATGCGGGTTACCACAAAACCCAAGCGACACTCGCAGGCTGTTGGGCCCATGCGAGACGTAAATTCGTTGAAGCCAAAACCGCACAGGGCAAAAAATCTAGCGGCAGAGCCGATTGGGCACTTAACCATATTCAAAAGCTGTATCGTATTGAAACGCAAATAAAAGCGAGTGCACCTGATAACAGGCGGAAAGTAAGGCAGGAAAAGAGCACTATATTGCTCAAACAGTTCGAAGCGTGGCTGATAAAATCAGAGTCGCAGGTATTGGCAAAAAGCAAATTAGGCGAAGCCATCACCTACTGCTTAAATCAGTGGAGTAAACTCAACACTTACACCCAATATGGTCACCTGAACATCGATAATAACCGCGCTGAGCGCGCGATAAAACCCTTCGTCATAGGCAGAAAGAACTGGTTGTTTAGTCAAACGGCCAAAGGCGCTAAGGCCAGTGCCATACTGTACAGCATTATAGAAACTGCAAAGGCAAACGGACTAACGCCGTTCGACTATATGATGCATTTACTTGAACAAGTCTCGGTTCAAAACACCGATATCGAGCCACTGCTACCATGGCGATTTGCTAAAGACTAGGTGGGATTGCCGGACGCTTACAATTGAACTATCAAATAGTGCCAGTAATGAAGTGCAGGGACGAGTTCGTTCAAAGCAGACACTTCAAGTCCAACCTGACACTTTTCTAAAGGAATGTTCATATTCAATAGGTGATTAATCGCCTTTCGACGAATGCAACCGCTATCAAGCCTCACCACAAAACTTAACTTGTCTACATTCCAAGTAAAATTTTACACTCAGACATTGAAGTTATTTTTGGAAAACTCATTAACACGCTTTTTAAGTTGC
Organism: uncultured Paraglaciecola sp.; assembly: GCF_943787955.1. NCBI lineage: Bacteria > Pseudomonadati > Pseudomonadota > Gammaproteobacteria > Alteromonadales > Alteromonadaceae > Paraglaciecola > uncultured Paraglaciecola sp. Next base: position 595,476 of record NZ_CALSOK010000002.1, on the reverse strand, counting down.
GGCCCAAGCATGAATAATCGAGGGTAGCCAGTCAGTTCTATTAAGAAGCGCTTTATCATTCTAAACATACTAACGTTATCACTATAAGCAGCGATAAGCTCTTCTCCTTGGCCACCATAATTAGAAAATTCATCTGGGAAAAAGGCTTTGTTCACAATAGGCCATGACTTTCGTAGCTTAACGATTTCAACTTCACGTTTACCTAAAATTGTCGACTCATCAGGTATTTTAGGGGTGAATACCCAATTAGCGTTACAGTTTACCTTACCGAGTGAATGGACTTCATGCATATTGTATCTGGGGACAAATACAATATCTCCGGGTTTAGTGACAAAATCATAAAAGTCATATTGTTCAGGATCATAATGAAAATCTGTTCCAACAAGGGCTGTGAACATAAAAGGTGTGCAGGGCAGAGGCGTATTAGGAGAGGTGATAATCCAGCGTTTTTCGCCAAGTAGCTGCTGGTTTAGACCATGTAAACTATTCCCGTCATAGTGAGGTAAGGTAATATGTCCACCAGGTTGCATGAATACTCGCATAGGTGTCTCTCTTACTGCAAATTCATCTCGATTCATTATTTTTTTAACAAAGTCGGGGATCGCGATAATGTCATCGTCTACTAAGTTCGAATCAAACCAGCCAATTTCTTTCTTATTTACATCTGAAAATTTCTTCTTAACATACTCAGGCGTGACTTTTTCTTCATCAAAGGTGAATACACCTCTAATCACAACGGGCGTCGAAGTATGAATGTACTTGGTTAAATATTCATCATAATCAAATTCTGTATAGGGAATTATATCGATTTTTAAGTTCATAGTTTCACCTTTTCAATGTGACATATGCGTCTAATCTTAAGGGCAACACAATGGCTTCCCTAAGCCAAGAACAAATCCCTTTTGCCTAAAGTCCTATGTTTAACAATCGACTACCTTTGACATTCGAGCCGTATAATTCAAGCTTTTGGTTGAACTCTTTTAAGCTCTGCCAAAATAAAATTTAGCTTGTGTGCTAATTTTTTCTGCCATAATGTCGTTATCAATTGTCATTAATGAGTATAGGTAATACAGAATATAATTTTACATAAATTCTAATATATTATTTAGCTAAAGTTTTCTATTTCACCTCTTTTTCATTTCAATGAAAGAGCGATAGTCAGCCACTTCTCTTCGTAACAGTCACCAAAGGCATATTGACACGATTTTCAACTTTATTTTCAGGTACAAGCCCGTTAATAATCATTGTCGACGTCGACATACTAACTGTAAAAAATATCGACACATTATTGATACTGCCGATGTTTTTCAAGATAGTTGTACCCCTTAGTTAGTTTTATGCCGCCTTCTTCCGCACACCATCTAGATTTATACCCGTTATCCTTGAAACTGCAGCTTTGTTGGCTGCGTTCGCTCGCCCCAATCACAAAGTGGATCTATGCTCAAGGGGGCTCGCGTACTTACCGCCTACCTGCATTTCCAATGCTTTTGGGTATAGAGTGATCGGGGCGATTGGGTGGCAGTTTTTTACTTCTTTTGAGCATCGTAAGGCGTTTACCGTTTTAGCCGCTTCAAACAACACTTTGCGTTTGGCCAATATCATTCCATCACTCCCTTCATACTACACATTGAGCAGTAGTTCTGATGCCGTTTAGTAGAGTTTTTAGATGATGTGTAGTGCACACAAAGGCATCTATGAAGTCGCTTGCATCAAATTCAGAGCTGCGCATCATAGGTCGTAGGGCATAACAAAATGCACTGCGATGAACTTTTTACAGTCGGTATTGCTTGTTTATTGGTGCTAATAAGGCCTGCAGGAGAGTTTGCAAGTGACAGCGGAGGCACGACAAGGTATTTCAAAATCCTTAACCTCCATATCCTTTAATAATGAATAAGTCGACTACACACATCCAACTTATTCAACTCGTTCAAATTAACTCTACTTTACAGAGTTTAACAACTTATGACCTCAGTTACATAGACAGGATATAACGTGCATATTAGGAGCGGCGAAATTTTCTAGCACCCAAACCGAGTAATCCTAGTCCAAGCAAGGCAAGTGAACCTGGCTCTGGTACCTCTTTTACTGCCTGAACATCACTGGTGTGGTTGATAGCTAAGCTGTAGCTTACGCCGGCAGTCAGCGCGCCTAAACTTGTGGCACTGAAAGCACCTCCTAAATTTCGTGTGAAGTCGTTACCTGCAAATGTAGCGGGCAAGGTATCGTTTAGGTTAGCGCCATCCACACTATCATTGGCAAACGTAGCATTATTAATTTTACCGTCAGGAGACCAAGAGAATACTATATCACCATTGTTGTCATTATCGATAATGGTGATGGTAAGGTTCACTGACGCCTGGGCGTTAGATGGTGGCACATTGTTTTCTGGATTTTGCATTGCATGCAAGCCACCAGTAGTATCGAATGTAAAACCAACGACCCCAGCGCCTGCCAGTGTGAAGTCGAAACCCGCATTCAATTGAATGTTGGAATTGGCAATAGCTTGGTCGTTTTTAATTAACTGGGTTTCACCCACTGTTTGCGCCGTCGCACCACCTGCACCCTGACCAAGCCCATCTACTATGGTACCGCTTAGGTCGGAAAGCGCGCGAGCGAAGTGCTGTGTGCCAATAGGCGCTTGTTCAGTATAACCACTCACCCCACCACAAGCAGGACCTTGACAAGCTTGCACGCCGAAAGTGTTGTTGATATTGCTGCCCGGGACGCTAAACAAATTTGCATCATTAGTTGTGCCGAGCAGGATACCTCCCACAATGATGTTCCCACTACCTGGCGTAGCATCAAATATAACCCCATTTGAGTCAACAAATTTGAGGCCTAGTACGTTTAGGTTAGAGTAAGCCAGTGAGCCTGCTTGTGCCACACCAGCGAACCCCGAAGCCATCACTGCCAGCGTCGCTAACGTCAGTGAATTTCTTGCAAATTTTTTCATTTTTTAAATCTCCGAAAACTAAAATTTTAAAAGCCGGGTCATTATTATTACACCTACTACTGACCTACAAAAGCTGCGGCAGTATTATTACCCCTACGACTACTAACCTACGTAAAATTATAAGCACAGTTCATGCCAAAAAACTCCTATATTTGATTAAGTGATTGATTAATAAATAAATATATATTATTTGAATGATTCAACTATTTTTGGCTAACTTAATGTGTAAAGTTTTTTGACGATCCAGTAGAGAATTTAACTATCACTCACCGCAATAGGCCCTGTAAATTTGCGCTTTTAGTGTGTCGATACTGGATCTTACATCCCTATAATGAGGGAGTTTTCTTAGATTAGAAGCATGGTGTGTTAAGTGAAGGGGGTGAGTGAGTCTTAATGAAATAGCCGCTACGTTATGTTTTCTCTACGTTATTGTGCCTCTGCGAGATTTTTTTTAATTATACCAGTGAAATGAATAGACTAACTTTTTCTCTCGCAGAGGCGCCGAAATTCGGTTATCTTTTTCCTTTCGCAGAGGCGCTAAGAACGCAGAGGTAAAAAGCTGACGACAGGCCATTGATTTATTTCACCGAGAATTGCTGTGCTTGAACCGATGGGGGGCTTGCAATTTATTCTTTCATCTTTTAATGTTAGAACTTGATATATTATATCTTGTATATGGAGATGTAAATAATTTGGTGTGTGTTGGGGGGTTTTGTTAACAAAGCAGTCCAATACAGTGGTCACTACTGTAAATAACTATTATTGATATTTATCTTCGAAATCATGAATATTTGTTATAAGTGGATCCCCTATGGCCAGCACTAAGAAAAGTAATGATCGGCAAAGCCAGTCAAAAAAACCGACATCTACCTCATCATCTGAAAATTTTCATCGATATTTCCGTTTACAGTTTGCTAATAGTAAAGCCCTTCGTCGACATGCTTGCAAGATTAGACATAAGGTCTATTGCAATGAGTTAGGGTGGGAAGATATGATAAGCAAACAAATCGAAGCTGATGATTTTTCTGAGCCTGCTTATCATTGTGTGCTGGAACACAAGGTCAGTGAAACCTATGCCCGTTGTGTCCCTGTCGTCACTCCTCCTCTCTATGAATTTGCAAAAGTAAAACCTTTCGAAGTGCACTGCGTGGATAGTCTAAAAGTACAAACGTTTGGTCTGCAGAAGTTATCTAGAGGGCGTTTTAAAGAAACGTCTAGGCTTGCAGACCCTGCTGTTCGTTAAGCAATGTCACTGCTGCTAAAACAGAAATATAAGGAGACATTTCTATGATGAAAAAGGTCAGTGATTTTATCAGCTTTTACAAGACGATTGAAATTCATGCCAAACAAGAAGGGTATACAATAGATTGTAGTGCCGATGGTCAGGGGACGTTTTCTACCACTACGACCGGCGTTAGTAAGTCAGTCGTCGCTAGATTGTTCCCAATCAGCACCAAACAAATACAATTTATCGTGCAGCAGGCAAATAAATATTCTGTACCCTTACAGCCCATTAGTTGTGGTAAAAATTGGGGATACACCGATGCGACACCTTCCTGTGATAATAGTGTTGTTATAGATTTATCTAAGAAAAATAAAATATTGCAGATTGACGAAATCAATAAATTTGCCATTATCGAACCTGGGGTAACACAAAAACAACTGAGCGAAGCGCTAGCCAATACACAACTATTTATGGACTGCACCGGATCGTCTACAAACTCTAGCGTAGTGGGTAACATTCTTGAACGCGGCTTTGGCTATAGTCCGTTCGGTGATCGCTTCGGCCATTCATGTTCTTATGAAATAATACTGGGGAATGGTACGATATTACAGACCGGTTCCTTGGCCTACAATCAACTCAATGTCCATAAACCTGACACCTGTCATACTCAGAGAACAGCGGGTCCCATGATCGAAGGCTTATTTAGCCAATCAAACTTCGGTATCGTAAGTAAGTTGTGTATTTGGTTAATGCCACGACCTCAAAAAGTTCTTCCTTTCATTGCCCTATTTAAAAGTTACGAGGACTTTCTCAGTGCGATTGAACCCATATCGCGCTTGAAATCACTTGGCGTTGCTAATAGCACCATACATATTGGCAACAGCATGCGAATTTTATCTTCTAATGTTAGCTGGCAAGGAATTACGGGTATCGTGCCAGAAGAAGAAATCAATATGCAACTTACAAAATTAGGCATCGGCCAATGGGTAATGTCCGGTGCCTTGTATGGCACCCGCGCCATGGTTAAGGTGTATAAAAAAGAGCTGATAAAACAACTCAAAGCCAGTGGCGACGTGAAAATAAATTTTCTAGAGCCGCAGTTGATAAAGAAGGTATCGGCTTTGCTAAATCGGTTACCAAGAAACTTGCTAATAACTCTCAAGAGTCAACTCGAATTTGCACAGGGCTTGATAGACATACACACCGGGAAGCCGACCAATATTTTTTTAAAAAGCTGCTACCATCTCCACCCAAAAGGGTTTCCTAACACCTTTGATGAAAAGTTGAATATTGCAAAGGATGGGTGCGGACTTATTTGGGTATCACCTACAAGCTCAGCAAACAGACAGAGCGTTAATCAGTTATTGTCCATGTTGAAAGAGACATTTGAAGCCCAAGGCTTTCATTTGTATGCGACCCTTTCTTTTATAAATGACCGTTCAATTGCGATTATATGTAATCCAATATTTGACGTAACTAACGATAATGAAATATCAAGAGCGCAAAAATGTACTGCAATGGCATTACAAAACTGCATTGATGACGGCTTTCCTCCCTACCGTGTGGCCAATGCACATTGGGATTTATTTTATCAACAACTCTCTCCGGAACACCAAAATTTAATAACAGCGGTAAAAAAACAACTCGACCCTAATAGTATTGTGTCACCAGGGCGCTATGGTATAGAGTAACGAGTAGAACACATGCTTTCTCATTAAATTTTATTTTTATGAGGATGCGTGACTGGTTGTATGGATAATAAATTGACATAAGGAGCGTGCGGAAATGGCACCTAATATATTGACTCGAGAAAAACTAAAGTTTGTTGCTGTATTTATACTTGTCGGCGGCTTATTGGGGGGATGCAATAAACCTTCCGATAATAGTGCGGCCTATTTAAATAAAGCCCGTCAGCATTATGAAGCTGGAGAATTTTCAAGTGCGATAATTGAATTGAAAAATGTTTCAAAGGTCGATCAAAACAACGTTGCAGCACGAAAGCTTTTAGGCGATATTTATTTCCAACAAGGAAAGTTTTTAGACGCCGAAAAAGAACTGGAACGAGCACACCGATTGGACACTTTAAACGCAGAGATAATATTATCCTATGCAAATACATTGCTGCGACTTGATAGTTTTAAGCAGTTGAAAGACGTATTGAAGAGCAAAGAAAATTGGAATGAAACTGAAAAAAATCTGGTGCTAAGTATTCGATTATTATCCTATATCAAACAAAATAAAGAGGAAGCTGCTAAAAAAATAGTTAACACACCTCAGTTTATGGAGGGGAAAGAGGCGGAAGTTATCTATGCAAGGGCCTTATTCTATCGGGTAGACAATCAACTTCAGAATTCCCAGAAATGGGTCGCAGTGTTATTGGAAGAAAAGCCAAACCATCTCGAAGGATTATTACTTCAAGGGGACCTATTTTATATAGCTAACGACTACGATAATGCACTGTCCTATTATCAGAAATCGGTTGATATACAGCAGTCCAACCTCCGTCTTAAAATCAAGCTTGTACAAGCACTAATTGGGAAACAAGAATTTTCACAGGCAGAAAAAATTCTACGTGAGGTGGTAAGTCGCGCCCCTTTATTTCATGAAGCAAATTATTATTACGCGTTTGTAAAATTGCAAAGTAAAGATTATGAATCAGCGCTAATTTATGCAAAAAAAGTCCTAAAACTTATCCCAGGTCATGATGAATCAATCTATATTGCAGCACAGGCGGCATATTTTTTAAAGCAATTTGAAACTTCCCTTCGTTTTACCAAAAAATTAGCCAATGCCTATCCTAGGGACAATTCCATATTAAAATTATTGGCGGCAAACCAGCTTAAACTCAAACAACACCAAGATGCAGCAGCGACACTGGGCAGGATCAATAATGAGAAGTTAGATGAGAAGGACGCTTCGCTTTTTGTTGCGGCAGCCAATATGCTATCAGATACAAAAGACCTATTAGCTCGAAAACAACTGTATCTGCGGGCCGCCGATGCAGATCCAACAGACACTACGAGTAGATGGGGATTAGCAGTCACTTCCTATTCTCTAGGGAATGGTGAAGAGGGTAATCAATATTTATCGGATGCACTAGAAAATGAGCCTGACTCATTGGTTTTTAAGGCCGCGCTAATATCAAGTTACATAAGAAATAATCAATTGGAAAAGGCTGAAACTGCTATCAAAGAATTAATAGCCAGTGATGATACCAAACCTGATGGATATGCGCTTCAGGGATTATTATACCTCAATCAGAACAACACAAAATCGGCTGTTGCTTCTTTCGAAAGAGCGCTAAGGCTAAATCCAAATGAGGAAAATGCCAATCACAATCTAGCAATCATAGATATTGTTAACAATGATTTTGTTTCAGCAAAATCTCGTTATGAGAAAATATTAGTGGCCAAACCGGACAATCTACGGGCAATGAAGCAGATGTGGTTGTTGGAAAAAAAGCTGGGTAATGATCTTCAGTCAATATATTGGTTAGAAAAAGCAGCTGAGGTAAATCCAAACGACGTTGCTGTCAATATAGGTTTGGCAGAGCACTACATTCTCGAGAAGGACTACCTCTCCGCAGTTCGATTGCTCAAACCAGTAGAAAAAGACTTAGGCAATGTGCTTAAAATACGCCTTCTTCTTGGACAAGCTTATTATTTAGCCGGTAATGCTGAATCTGCCTTGAGGCAATTCACCCAAGCTGGAGAATTATCACCAAAAGATCCAACCAATCATTTTTGGACGGCATTGGTACTTGAAAAGGAGGGGGATACCAACAAAGCTCTTGTCGCTGCCAATAAAGCGTTAAAGATCCTACCCGAAGACAAGCTAATTCAAATCATGGTGGTGCGTTTATCATTGAAAAGTGACAACCTTGACGTCGCGAAGCCAATAATAGATAAACTTATGGCAAACTTTCCCGAAGATGTCGTTGTTGAGGAACTAAAGGCAAAGTATGCATTGCAAAACGGCGAATATGCAAAAGCCGCATCCTTATTTAGCTCACTTTTCGAGCGCCATGAAACTAACTTTGTTTTAGTCCAGTGGGCTAATGCGTTGGTTATCAGTGGGCAAGATGAAAAAGCTCTAGAGCAACTGGGCGGCTGGCTTAAAAAGTATCCCAATGATTTGCTGGTACTTAACGTGTTGGCCAACGAATACCTGAACCGGAACCAACTGCCCGAAGCTAAGGCATATTTTACCGTCATATCAGAGTTAAGCCCTGAAAACCCATTGGCTCAAAACAATCTTGCTTGGTTGCTATATAAAGAGGGAGATATTTCTCAAGCTCAGATCCATGCAGAACTGGCTTATGAAGCCTTCCCTGATTCGCCAATGATAGTCGATACTTTGGGACAAATATTGCTTGACCAAGGCGAGTATGAAAGATCTAAGTTGATGCTGAGACTGGCCAATAAAAAAATGCCTGATAACCTTGAGACCAAATATTATCTGGCACAGGCCACGGCGCAAGGTGGCGATAAAGCAACAGCCAGAATGTTGTTGAAACAAATACTATCGCAAAAAAATAATAACTCCGAGGCGGAACAAAAATTACAACGTGAGAGCCAAATATTGCTCACCAAATTAGGGAATTAGTTGTCCCATTGCCAAGCGAGAACAAAAAAAGTGACCACAGTATCACTATGCATAGCAATGAGTATAGGTAGTGGTAAGTCCAAAACGGACAGAGCTTAATGGGTTGCCCGCATGCGAATACGAGAGTATTAGTTCATGGTTTGCATCTGCTTCGCGATCAGACAGTAAATGTTCAAGTCGACAATAAGGGCGTCTATACGAGGTATAGCAAACTGTATAGACGGGTGTGACTAAGGTGACTAAGGAGACTAAGGTGTCGAAGGTAACTAAATATGGCCGGCCTTAAATAAGGCAAATCAATCAGCATCCCTCTTAGCATAAAAATCTAATCTGTAGCCATAACGCAGCCCAAGTACTATCAAGGCAAAAATGGGGGTGTCTAAAAATTTTATAGTTTTGAAAACTGGTATATATTGAATGTTTTTTAACAGGAAATTGAATATCTTCTCCGTAATTACCCTTCAGCAAGAAAATAGCAATACTTCACCTGTATTACTGGGTTAATTTTTGTTTCATCCAGGGCTCAGGAGGGTAATCTTGATACAAATCCCATAAATCGTGTCAATTTATTACAAAAAAGGGTGGTCACCCAAGCTTTCTGTAGGCTGAGTGCCTTGAGTTGCAATGGTGAATGCATCGCTATTCTTGATATCCCCACTGGAATTAGAGTTAAATGCTAATAATAGTGAGTAAAATATCGTGTTTGAGCCATGGTTGTCATCTATTATATGTGGGTCAGCTGGTATTGAAAAAGATCTACTGCGGCCTTAAAAATTCGCATGGATAATTCAAAAACCGCATTTAAACTGCATTATTTTTTCTACTACAAAGTAGGATGCATTTAGCCAAATTTTCTTTTCATATTAAGTTTGAAATCATTTGTCATATGCCTCAAAAACGCCTTAAATGTGCTTAATCGAGGCTCGGGGGTTAACCCTTTGGATAACCGAATAATTTGCCAATAATAAAACCCTACCTGACCAAAACTATTGATGGCTTTTATCAGATTTGAAGAGCTGTTATTACCCCAAAAGCCGGTACCTAAAACCAATTTATCCTCATAACAGTCGATACTCTGAATCGTCTGTTGGATAAGCTTTGCTGAGCAATCAGGTTGGGTACACAGCGGCCTCGCCAGTCCAATGACGTCTACTTCGCCACTTTCAATTGCCCGTTCCATGACATCACGGCTACGAAAACCTCCTGTGATCATCACAGGAATTTGCGCGGACTGTTTGATACGTTCAGCATATTCGATAAAGTAGGCTTCACGTTTGCGAGTGCTTTCTCGCACGTCTGTGGGTTCAACTCCTATTAAGCTTAACTGTTCATAGGTGCCACCTGATATTTCTAGTAAATCGACCCCATCTTCACCCAGCCAGCTAGCGACGGTGATACAATCTTCAAGGCTGAAACCGCCTTTTTGAAAATCTGCTGAGTTGAGTTTTACACCTATGGGAAAGTCAGCACCTACGGCTGCGCGCACACCGACAATAATACGGCGAATAATCCGTGCTCTGTTTTCAAGAGAGCCCCCCCATTGATCCTGACGTTGATTAATTTTAGGTGATAAAAACTGACTGAGTAAATAGCCGTGGGCGCAATGAATTTGCACACCGGTAAAGCCCGCTTCTTTTACTAGTCGAGCCGATGTTATAAAACGCTCAACTACCTGTTCTATATCACTTTGATCCATAGGGCGCGGCCTAGCAAAATTTCCAAGCATAGCTAACTGTACATCTGAAGGGGATAAAGGTTCTGTAGATACCATTTTGGGGCATTGACGACCGGGATGATTAAGCTGCACCCACAGATGGTTACCTCCTGTGGTGCCTTGTTTGGCCCAGGTGCGAAATAGATCCAAGTTTTTATCATCTTCTAACACAACATTTCCAGCCCGTTCGAGGTAACGTCGGTCAACCATCACATTGCCTGTGATATGCAAGCCTGTTCCACCTTGTGACCAAGTTTTATAAAGTTGTATAAGTGCAGGCGTGGGTAGGTCAAACTTGTCAGCAAGACCCTCTGTCATGGCACTTTTACATAAACGATTTGGAAGTACGCTGCCATTTGGTAAGGAAATAGGGGATGCAAGTGGACTGGTCATTTTAGCGTCTTGGTGAAGTCAAATATAGTCTATTGTAAGGCAGATATCGATATAATTACAAATTTCTAATCTCACCGATATCTTAAAAACAAGGTTAAAGTCTGCGGTTGTTCATCTACTACAGTCAGTCGTTACCCACTGCCCATTTGTTGAGTAGGTTTAACGCCTGTTCAGACTATCACTCACAATTCATTGACACATCATTTTAAATCAACAAACCCATTTATCATACCCACATAAAATAGGCACTGGGCTTATTAGAAAAATAAAAAAGCGTTTTGGGCTAATAACCTAGCATGGAACAATATTTATTCAGGATCATTATTGGCCAAAAAAACCTCATGTTTGAGCTTGGAAAATTGACTGAGGTCTAGCGTTGATTTATCTAATCCTGTGGCGTTAAGTAATTTTTTAATTAAATACTTGTTGAATACACTGTTGTGGTTATCTGCCAAGTAATTTTGGGGTAATTCCCATTTTGCATCGTTAATTTCGTGGGTATCTTGAATATTGATTTGGGTGGTTAGCGGGTCAAGTTTACACACTATGTATATGTTGGATTTTCCAAATCGGTAAGGGTGGGTACTGGCCATCCCTAATATAGAACTAAAGGTGGTCTGAATGCCTGTTTCTTCTAGTACTTCCCTGATCACGGCATCTTCAATGGTTTCACCTAATTCAATATGGCCACCGGGTAACTTATAAGTTGTGGCGCCGCGTTCGCGGATCACCAATATTTCACCCTGTGAATTTTGCACTAAACCACCCGCCCCAAGTGAATGTGTGGGAACAAAAGGCACAAAATCTTGTGGTTGAGATTTAAATGTCAGGGTGACTTCGTTGGGTAAACAATTATGAAAAGTGAAGCCCTGGGTGGTGGCTATTGTTATCAAATGAGCTAAATCAATGGGTAAGGTTAACCAGATAACCGCCTTATTCTGTTGCTTGGCATGGCTCAGTAAAGCGTCTAACTGTGGTAAAAAAACCTCTATGTCTTCAGGAATTTGATCGCTGTTGATTATGATACCGTTGAATTTGTTGTACTCAAATGCTAACAAAATTTCTCACTTATAAATAAACGTGTCACTTTTTAGACATTATAGGATAAATGCATATTGTCCGCAGTGTTAAGCTGACGAACTAAGTAAAATATAGGCATAGAATATATTGAGAAAATTAATCAGAACAGGGCAATGTTAATAGTATTAGATATAAAACTGCTCACAATTCATTGAGTGGGTCATCATTGAAAGCTTTGATAACAGAGCAAACTTTTAAGTCAGCTCAATTCGAGCAGGTATTGGTGACAAGCCTAGATAAGCTTTGTGGTGCAGGTGTATGTAGGGTTTAATACTTACCATGGTAAATCTGCAATATTAAATGCATTACCATTATTCCTTGTATTTGGTGTGATTGCCGCTAGTTTGGCCATGTTCATTGCAGGTCGTACTGTGGTGATTATGACCCCAGAAGGGTTTAGAAACTCTAATACAGTGAAGAACTGGTGGTATTTTGTGAATAAATATCAGGTGTGTTGGTTCCCTACTATCCCTACCATCACGTCTGTTTTACTGCTGCAGCCGGATGAAGAAATTGATTTCAGTTGTTTTGAATATGCGGCTTGTGGATCAGCATATTAACCCCTTGAGTTGAAATTATCTTTTCGACGTCGATTTAATTGCAATGTGACTAATGGTTATGGCATGACTGAGTTTCCTTGTTTGATTGCTAAAGTATTACCTGTCTCTGAGATTGTGGAGTTCGCCGTGGGTAAAGGTATAGCAAACACCCGCGTGATTGCAGCAAACTTTTGGCTACCAAATTAGCCGTGTTTGTGTATTGGTTGAATCGGGCATTATTTTGGTGAAAGAACCTAATATTTTTGAAGGCTATCTGAATGGAAGTGATAATGCGGGTACATGGGTCGAAGGTGGGTGGTTTACGCTTTTGGTTATAGATTCCCAGCCTACCGAGGAGGGCCCATGTATTATGCGGATAGCATTGGATTAGGAAGAAATGTTAGTACCATCAGTGAATTTGGCGACACCTGCGGTGAACAATTTTGGGAACCCACTTTTTTATTAAAGCACCTTTTCATAGAAGGAAAATCTTAACTCAGTGGGCCAATGACTAAATAAGTTTAAAATGCGTTATGTTGGTCTTATGATATAACGTATTTTTTGTTGATTACATCGAATACCTTTTAGAGGACAAATATGTCAATTCCAAAGACATTACAAAATACATTATCTTTGCCTATCATCAGTGCGCCGATGTTTATTATTTCGGGACCAGAATTAGTTATTGCACAATGTAAAGCCGGTATAGTCGGTTCTTTTCCCGCACTCAATGCTCGCCCAAAATCATTACTTGGTAAGTGGCTTACAACCATCATAACTGAGTTAGGCGCATATCAGGCAGCCAATCCTAAGGCTATCGTTTCACCCTATGCGGTTAATTTAATTGTGCATAAGAGCAATGACCGTTTAGAGGATGATGTGAACACCTGCATCGAATTCAAGGTGCCGATTATTATTACCAGCTTGCGCGCCTTAGATCCTAATTTGGTTGAACGTATTCATGCTTACGGTGGCATCATCTTTCATGATGTTATTAATGTGCGTCATGCCCAAAAAGCCATAGAAGTCGGAGTTGATGGTTTAGTGTTGGTGTGCGCTGGTGCTGGTGGTCATGCGGGAACGTTAAGTCCTTTTGCTTTAGTGAGTGAAATTAAACAATTTTTTGATGGCCCTATTGCGTTATCAGGCTCGATTGCTAATGGTGCCGCTATCTTGTCAGCACAAGCCTTAGGTGCTGATTTTGCGTATATTGGCACGCGCTTTATTGCCAGCAAAGAAGCCAATGCCGAGCAAGCATATAAAACTATGTTGGTTGAAAGTAGCGCTAAAGATATTGTGTATAGTTCATTATTTACGGGTGTGCATGGCAATTATCTTAAACCCAGCATCAGTAATGCAGGCCTGGATCCTGATGATTTAAAACAGGGTGATAAAAACAAAATGAAATTTGGCTCTGAAGGCGGCAGTAAGTCTAAGGCTTGGAAAGATATTTGGGGTGCAGGTCAAGGACTAGGTAGAATTGTGGATATTACTGATGTGGCTACTATTGTAGCCCGCTTCAAAACAGAATACGACCTAGCATTATCCCGTTTAAATGGTCTGAATAATCAATAAGTGCAGTCAGCACTTGTAATTAACTAGTGCAATAGATAGGCACAACAAATATGGAATCTGAAGAAAACGTACTCATATACACTGATAGTGGTGTTTTGCATATTGGGATTCATCGTCCCAAGAAAAAAAATGCGTTAACCCGCTCAATGTATCTTGCTATGGCTAAAGCACTAAAAGACAGTGTGTCCGATGACAGTGTTAAAGTGGTGTTGATCCACGGCACTCAAGATGCGTTCTCAGCGGGAAACGATTTAAACGATTTTAACACTCGTGATTTTGATCAACCCTCACCGGCATCCATTTTATTACGTGAACTAAATCACTTTCCTAAGCCAATTGTCGGGGCGGTATCTGGCGTAGCTGTTGGCATAGGCGTCACTATGCTGCTGCACTTTGACTTGGTTTATGCATCAGACACGTCTTTTAAAATGCCTTTTGTCGATTTAGGTGCTTGCCCTGAAGGCGGCTCAAGTCTGCTTATTCCCTTGTTGGCAGGTCATCGTAAAGCCGCAGAAGTATTAATGCTGGGTGATGCTTTCAATACGCAATCAGCTATTAATATGGGTATTGTCAACCAGCAAATAGACAAATCTGAAGTATTTGAGTTTGCCTTATCTAAAGCAAAAGTATTGGCACTTAAGCCTCAAAATGCGTTGCGAACCACTAAAAGATTACTAAAAGCACCGCAACAGACACTTCTTGGTCAAATTATTGAAGATGAGTTAGTGATTTTTTCTGAGTTACTGCAAAGCGAAGAGTCACAAATCGCAAGAAAAAAAATATAAGCACCAAAATGACACCTTATGCATATAGTGATGCCAGATTGAATATAGAAAAGCTCTGACGTTATGGTTAAACATCAATTTTTAGGACAAGCACAGTCCAACAAACTCTATGCCATTGTTAAAGTGATAGCTTGTGTATAAGGAGTATTTAGATATAGACAATAAAGCATTAATGTTAACAGACAGAAACACAGTGAACATGCACCTATAAGAAGTGTAGTCATTTTAAAGGCTATATAAGTGTTAATTAGTGGTATCAGCCAAATATAAGTCGGTTTGAATAAATACGTTTATCGTCATAAATCAACAGCCTATAGAGCTGGCTCTACAACAGCAAAAGGCGTTTGTCTCTATTTTAAATTTTGTTAGAAAAGTTAAGTAATATTGTATGACTTTCTCGTCTTCAAGTTTATAAAAGAAGGAGATATATGAAAAGTGACGTTTTATTTTACCTACACTCTTAGACCCAGAATCAGGTCGCCCATGCTTCCTGGACAACAAGCATGAGTCTCATCGCAGAAAAAATATATTCTATTATTGTTACTGCGTCATTTTGTTGTTAATTATGTAACACTCGATCGGGTTGTAGTGTCTTTCAGGGAGTAGTAATAAATATCCCAAAAAATGAAGCCTCATAAAAACGATGGGAAAAGATGTAGATGCGAGCTTCCAATGAAGTGCGTTTTAAAAAGGATTGACAGCAATCAAGGCTGGAAAGAATGATGTCGCGTTTAGGCCGCTATTCTCATTTTCTGACTACCCAGCAGGTATGATACCGAAAGGTAGTGCTCAAGGCCGGAAAATGCGCCCTTGGAAAAATCTGGTACGTGGTCATGTATCTTGAAGTCGACTTTCAGAGCCGAGTGGCACTGACGGTAGAAGCGGGCATTTCGCAGGGAACTTAATATCGCCGCATATTGGTAGCCCGCTTTTCGGGAATATTCAATCAGGTGCCCCACAAAGTCTCGTATTAACTGTAGTGAGCGCAAAGCTGGGTCAATCACAAAACGTTCCCACATACAGGAGGCCCCTGGATTGAGTGCTAGATCCCGCAACTGGCCATCCAGTGGAGAACCATTAGCGATACGGGCGCCGCCCACGCAACGACCACCTTGGCGGGCGATTACTATTTCCCCCTGCAGGTCGCGCTCATCTTCGCCACCGTCAAAGTCTGGTAAACCCAGTTCTTTTCGGAAACATTTTTCACGCAGGTCGTAATATTGCTCAAGCAGCATGCTTTCTCGGCATAGTTCGAATGTAATAGACAAGGTAACCACCTCCTGATTAACGAAACACCCACCCCTAATGGTTGGATTGTAGTTATAGCAATTACAAGAACTGGGCCAGAAAAAAATAATCCTTTTAAAACAAGAATGTAAAATAAATAACACGAATTGAAGCTGCTTTAATGTGAAATGTTACCGGTTAGCTGTCTGTGCTAGCCGACAGTGCGAACGGGTATAAATTAAATAGCTAATAAAAACAGCGAGATGTGATGTCTCTAAAAAGTAACATACGCGATTATTTATCTTTGAACTGCCCAGGATTGAAGTTGTACAGGACGATCACAGCATACTTGAAAAGGGAGAACTCCGGAAAGCTGCAGCAATCAGTGCTTTTGCAGTCATCGTTATTGGTTCTTTACAAAAAAGACTTACTTGGTCGCACTTTACTTTATCCATTAAGGATATTTTTACACAAACCACTTCTATCTTCTTTACTACTGCATCTGCCAATATTTTTGTTGGGTTTGTGCCATTAACTGGCATGGCACCCACATTGGGTGGAATTGTCGAGGATGCAGATGTATCTCTATGGCTATAAATGGTTATGATTGCAGGTGTATATGTGTTGTTGGGGATGTTTCTTGATCCATTAGGTATTATGATGCTTATCCTACCTTTCTTAATACTGAAGTGGCATAGTTAATTTGGCCACCTAACTAGAGATGTTATGCTATTTGCATAGCAAGATTAGGTGCCAAAGATGAGCAAAAGAACAAGACGGACTTTTAGTCCTGAATTTAGATTGGAAACAGCACAACTGGTTGTTGATCAAAGTTACACTCACGACGAAGCCGCTAAGGCAATGGGGGTTGGTTTTTCAACGATAGGAAAGTGGGTAAAACAACTTCAACAAGAACGTAAAGGCGTGAGAGTTGAGCAAACCCCAATGACGCCTGACCAGCTAGAAATAAAGGATTTAAAGAAGAAGCTTGCGCGAGCTGAGCTTGAGAAGGAAATATTAAAAAAGGCTACCGCTCTGTTGATGTCGGACTCCATGAACAACTCTCTCTAGTAGAGAAACTGAGTCAGAGTGATGAACGCCGTTATTCGATAAAAGTGCTATGTGAGGTATTTGGAGTCCACCGCAGCACCTACAAATATTGGCTTGGGCGAGATAGACGCTTATCACCAGAGGTCGCTAAATTGTACGGCCAGGTGAAAGAAGTGCATCGGCAAAGCAACGGCTCAGCGGGCGCAAGAACGATAGCGATTATGGCAACCGACAATGGTTTCCCTTTATCTCGTTATCGTGCCAGTAATATCATGAAGAAGTTGAATTTAGTCAGTTGCCAACTACCGCAACATGCCTACAAGAAGGCGACTAAAGAGCATGTGGCTATCCCGAACATATTGGATAGGCAATTTGCCGTCATTGAGCCTAATCAATTGTGGTGCGGCGATGTGACGTATATTTGGACAGGCAACCGATGGGCTTACTTAGCGGTCGTCATGGATTTATTTGCAAGAAAACCCGTTGGTTGGGCGATGAGTCATTCGCCTGATAGTAATTTAACCTGTCAGGCGTTGACCATGGCATTTGAAAGTCGTGGAAGACCTAAAGAGGTGATGTACCATAGCGATCAAGGAAGTCACTACACAAGTCGCCAATTTAGGCAGCTAGTATGGCGATATCGATTAACGCAAAGTATGAGCCGACGAGGAAACTGCTGGGATAATAGTCCAATGGAACGCTTTTTTAGAAGCTTAAAAACAGAATGGATACCAACAACTGGCTATTGTAGTTTTAGTGAAGCTAAGCACGGTATCAATGATTATATTATTGGCTATTACAGTGAGTTTAGGCCGCATTCATATAATGGTGGATTGACACCAAATGAATCGGAATATCGGTATCGAAAATACTACAAACCCGTGGCCAAAATGACTTGACCACTTCATACCCATGTTAGATGGTTACGGATTTGATCTGGTTTGGGGTGGTAGTTATAAAATTGCTTGAGATAAGCTTGATTATCCCGCCGGTAGGATTAAATGTGTTTGTTAACGCCAGTATCAATAAACCTTCGGTTGCGTAATATGACGGTTTTATGGGTGTGGCAAGATTTTTAATAATGAATGTTGTAATACTGATTGCGATTATCTTTTTCCAATACTGTCATTGTTATTGCCTAACATTATGATGTAAGTGTCCGAATAGATTAAAGTGTGAAACTGGATGTTAATGTTTGAAACTTACATCAGCATTATGAACCGGCTTTCAAGGGGCTGTTGTTTTATGATTTGTTTGGTTTTTTCACTCATTATTAACAACACCATTACACTCTTAACTGAAAGGAGTCGCCTTAAGGAATGCTCGAGTTTGTGTTCATTATTTTCGCTTTGAGCGAGTAAGACTTAGGTCTCACTTTCAAATAGTATAAGTCTATTGATTGACTCTTGTGCCACCATGGACACATTGAATGCGGCAAGTTGTCAACAACAATAATGGGTAACAAAAGCCACAGCATACGTAGTTAAAACCAAAAATTTGATATCATTTTAATAGATGTATGGGGATCAGAAACTACCAATTATTATCGATTTCATTTGGAGCTGCCCCTTTTTATTCTTATAAATACGAATTTAGGCCGCGATGGGGTAAACGAGAAATTAACCCACCTAAACACACTTACACAATTTTTTACCCTGTCTGTGGAGAATATTATGAAGTATGCAGTAATTGGTACTGGCGCTATTGGTGGTTATTACGGTGGTATGTTGGCCCAGCATGGTACGGATGTGCATTTTTTGCTTCACAGTGATTATCAACACGTCAATGAACAGGGATTACGGATAGATTCTATCAACGGTAACTTCAACGTTAATGTTGACGCATATGCCAAGCCTGAAGATATACCACTGTGCGATGTTGCCATTGTGGCTTTAAAAACAACGAATAATCATTTGCTTGAAGTGTTGCTGCCTCAGGTCGTAAAACAGACTGGGATTGTCGTGATCATGCAAAACGGCCTTGGAGTGGAGCAGGTCGCCGCAGACATTTTACCCCGAGCGAGCATTATTGGTGGTTTGTGTTTTATTGGTAGCACGAAAATTGGCCCCGGTCATATTAACCATAGTGATTTTGGGATGGTTAATCTGGGGCATTATAAGAAGGACGAATCTGCGGCCGGCATCACTCCAGAGCTTGGGCTGGTTACTGAGGATTTCCTTGCTTGTGGTATTGATGTAAAACCCATTGAAAATTTGTGTTTTTTACGCTGGCAAAAATTGGTTTGGAATGTACCTTTTAACGGACTGTCCGTTGTGCTCAACAGTGGTACGGCTGAACTTCTACGTCAGCATGACACCCGTGAATTAATTAAAGCTATCATGCTAGAAGTGATTGCCGCTGCAAATACTTGTGGGCAGCCCCTTAGTGCCTCACTGGCTGAGTCAATGCTCGTAAATACCGAGACAAATATGCAGGATTACTCGCCCAGTATGAAAGTAGACTATGCACACAATCGACCCTTAGAAATTCATGCTATATACCAATCGATGATCGACCGAGCTGCGCTATCGGGTGCAAACATGAAACTTGCTAAAATGCTTGCTCAGCAGCTACGGTTTTTGAGCCGTGATGAAGAATAATAAAAGTGTGATGAGTTAATAAAAAGCAGCAGGTCAAAATTATAGGATAATGGATAGGCAGTGCAACGGCCCAAAGCGCCAAATGGGTAAAAAGCCTTGGCTCTGTGCTTGGGTTCATTTCAGATAGTTAGCCTACCAGCATGGTCTGAGTTTTAAACATTCGTTCGTTCACATATTCGTTCACACATCCATTCGTTCATACATCCATTCGTTCGCATAGTAAGGTTTAATATTCGCGGTTGCTGAAAATAAAGGCTGTCGCTTAGAATAAAGGCATACCCAGACCTAATCACCCCACGAATAGCAATAACCAATTTTTTGTAGGTATCCAACGCTTGACCGACACCCCCTTTAACAGCATCACAGTTATTCCCCCAATTTTTTCTTTAAAATGCCGCACAAAGAATTTTCATTCTTCTTCTGATAAAACCACTTAATAAGCTCGACCAGCTACTGAAGTGGCTATTGAAATTTTATCACCGATCTCTTTGTTGAAAGTGATGATGTCTTTTAGATCAGTGTTCAACATCAATCATATTCAATCCGGTGCGTTGCGCAATTTCTTTTTTTGCCAAAAAGTAAGTCTATCGGATCATATGCTCTTAATATATTCAGTCCTATGGTAAGGGCTTCGGAAAACTTACGGTTTACTTCGTCTTTTTTATCTCTTGGTAAACCAGTCAGTGTATTCATAATAAACGACTCAATTGTTTATCACCTTAGGCGTATTGACTTGTTGTAATTGCCGATATGTTATTTAAAAATAATAACCTGATTATTTTATCTATGGCTGTTCCTAAAACCCTATACAGAGCAAAAACTGGGTTTGCTCAGGCGGCAATAAACTTAGTCACTAGACTTAACTGTTGAGCTTAAGTACGTCATGAATACTTTGCTGGCTTTAGATAGGTAATGATTTTTTTTCCATGCCAAGCTCAGTTTAAATTCAATCTTCGGATCAAAGGGAGTGGATGTCATTTGCTTTTCGTTTTCTAAAATACGCGATAGACAGGTGGTAATGCCTACCTCATTTCTAACTAATGACTTTTGTAATTCGATAAGATTCGTTTCCATTCGAATATCTAATGATAAGTGATATTTTTTTGCATATTGACTAACAACTTCTCGTAAAAAATACCCTTCATGAAATAACACTAGAGGCTGCTGGCAAAATTGTGCGAGTGATATGGTTTGTTCAGTGGCTAGGTGATGTGAGCTAACCATGCCAGCAACGACTTCTTCATTTATCAGTTCAGTGTATCGCAGTTGTGGATTTTCTAAATCACCACGTACTAAAGCTAAATCCAATTCACTATTCAGTAACATTTTCTCAAGGGCTGCAGTGCCTTGATCAACTAAGTGGATTTTTATTTTTGGATATTTTTGCTGAAATTTGGTCAATATTTTGGGAAAGTAATAAGAGCCCATCATAGAGGACACACCAAAGCGAATCGTGCCTCTCTCTAGCTCTTTTAGTTCTTCTAGCTCTAATTCAACTTGTTTGGCTTGGCTTAATAGTTGAGTAGCCAGTTTGTATAACACTCCACCTTCAGCGGTTAGTAGTGAGTTTTTGTCAGCACGATTAATTAATTTTAACCCCACTTCTTGCTCTAGCTTTTGAATAGCAACGGTTAAAGCCGGTTGTGCAATGCCTACTGCCTGGGCAGCCCGAGTAAAGTTACCTAAAACAGCCAATTGACAGAAATATTCAAGACGTTTCAAATTCATGCAAAACACTTAATAATAAAAAGTTATGAAAAATATAAAAACTATATATTATATTTATTCTTGTTTTAAGCATAGAGTAATCCTATCAGTTAGGTTATTACCTAAAAAAATATAAAAACGGAGCCAATTAATGAGCCAAACATTAACCCCTTTCAACTGGCAAGATCCGATGTTTCTTGATGGCCAACTCACTGAAGAAGAGCGCATGATCCGTGATACCGCTCATGATTATTGCCAACAAAAATTACTTCCTCGTGTACTCGAAGCCAATAGACATGAACACTTCGATCGCGAAATAATGAATGAACTTGGGCAATTAGGACTGTTGGGCGCTACCTTACCTTCACAATACGGAGGCAGTGATGTTAATTATGTCAGTTATGGGTTGGTTGCGCGTGAGGTAGAGCGTGTTGATAGTGGTTATCGCAGCGCCATGAGTGTGCAATCGTCACTGGTGATGCACCCAATATATACTTACGGCACTGAAGCACAACGTATGAAGTATTTGCCTAAACTGGCTTCTGGTGAATGGGTGGGGTGTTTTGGTTTGACTGAGCCTAATTCAGGTAGTGATCCAGCATCCATGACCACCCATGCCAAAAAAGTCGACGGTGGTTATACATTAACCGGCAATAAGATGTGGATCACTAATTCACCCATCGCTGATGTGTTTGTTGTGTGGGGCAAACTCGAAGGTAAAATTCGTGGTTTTGTGCTTGAAAAAGGTATGCTGGGTTTATCTGCACCGAAAATTGAAGGTAAATTTTCTTTACGTGCTTCGATAACGGGAGAAATTGTTATGGATAATGTTTTTGTGCCAGATGCCAATATATTCCCGGAAGTTAAAGGGTTAGCTGGGCCTTTTGGCTGTTTAAATAAAGCCCGTTATGGTATTGCTTGGGGCTCTATAGGCGCGGCAGAATTTTGTTTTAATGCTGCTAGAACTTATACTTTAGATCGTGAACAATTTGGTCGTCCTTTGGCTGCCAATCAGTTAATTCAAAAGAAATTGGCTGATATGGCAACTGAAATAACGCTTGGTTTACAGGGCTGCTTACAAATGGGACGTTTGATGGATGCAAATCAATGCCCAGTTGAATTAATTTCTCTCATGAAGCGAAATAACTGTGGAAAGTCTCTGGATATTGCCCGTGTTTCACGTGATATGCATGGTGGCAACGGTATCAGTGATGAATATGGCGTGATACGCCATGTCATGAATTTAGAAGCCGTGAATACCTATGAAGGTACTCATGATGTTCATGCCCTCATTTTAGGCCGCGCCATCACTGATATTCAGGCTTTCTATTAACCACTAGCATATCAGCGCACATTAATCTTGTTGATTGAAGCCGTCTAAGTGCGGCTTTGCTTTTGTAACTATGCGTCACAAACCTTACCATTAATCTTAGTGTCATCTCTGGTCGCTGAGCAGTGTTAGTCAACTGAAAATGTTTTCAGTTGTTTATTATTTGCGTCAGGTAAACATCA
Organism: uncultured Paraglaciecola sp.; assembly: GCF_943787955.1. Lineage (NCBI taxonomy): Bacteria > Pseudomonadati > Pseudomonadota > Gammaproteobacteria > Alteromonadales > Alteromonadaceae > Paraglaciecola > uncultured Paraglaciecola sp. Next base: position 572,511 of record NZ_CALSOK010000002.1, on the reverse strand, counting down.
AAGCGATTGGCTTTACCTAACATTTCAATCTGTGGTTTTTTACTTGCCAAAAATGGTGCGCCAGTTGGACGTTTAACCACCACCCGACTTTTCGCCAATGCCAAAGCCGGTGCCAGTAATAGGTCGGCATCTTCGTCTGGGCCAAGTAACTGTTGAAATAATCGCATCTCTTTTTTGACGGCTGCATTTCTTTTTCGATGAGGAAACATAGGATCAAGGTACACCACATCTGGACGTGCCACAGGTGGATTTGTATCTTGCCAACTTTGCAACAGATTCAGTGCTGCTCCATGAAACAAGCACATGTGGTTTGGTACCCAAGCACCTAGTTCCTCATCAGACGAAGCTCGGTCTAGGCCATCTTGAAGTAACGCAGCAACAACGGGAGAGCGTTCGATCATATCAACCACACAACCTAAACTAGCTAACACAAAAGCATCTCGTCCCAAACCTGCTGTGGCATCAAGTACGTGCAAGCTGTTTTTACCTTTTAAGCCAATCGCTTTGGCAATGGCTTCTTTTTTACCGCCGCCATGTAAACGTCTGAACGTCAGCGCATCTGAAGTGAAATCGACTACAATGGCGCCAACTTTGGGTTCGTCTAATTGGCGTAATTCTAAGTGATACGCTTGCTGTAGCAACGCTAAACCTGAGCCGGTGCTTTCACAATAAACGAGTCCCCATTTTGCAGCGGTTTGTTGGGCGAGTATGATTAATTCAGGCGTTGCGTTTGGGGGCACAGTGACTGGGGTGTTATGCAAGAAAGGACTATCCAAAACAGGCTTATGCATGACCAAAATGCTCTTTATTACTTAACCATCGATTCACTATGGCTTGGGCGTTTGATGGGTATTGCAGCCAAAGGTGGTTAGCAATATTCTGTATTTGGGGGATAAGCTCCGCATCACGGATCAAGTCAGCTATTTTTAAATCGGCTAAACCCTTTTGTTTGGTGCCTAGCAACTCACCCGGGCCACGAATTTCCAGATCTTGTTGGGCAATATAAAAGCCATCGTTAGACTCTCTGAGCACGGCTAAACGCTTGTTAGCCGTTTTAGATAGGGGATTTTGATACATCAAGACACAATGGCTTTCTACTGAGCCGCGTCCTACGCGCCCGCGTAATTGGTGCAATTGTGCTAGCCCTAAACGTTCTGGATTTTCGATAATCATCAGGCTAGCATTAGGCACATCGACACCCACTTCAATCACAGTGGTTGCTACTAATAAGTCCAGCTCACCGGCTTTAAAGTCTGCCATTATTTGTTGTTTTTCATTGGATTTAAGTCTGCCATGCACTAAGCCAACCTTAAGTTCTGGTAGTGCTGTTCGCAATAAAATCGCGGTATCCTCGGCAGCTTGGCTTTGCAAAAATTCAGATTCGTCAATTAAAGTACAGACCCAGTAGGTTTGCCTACCTTGCTCAACGCTGACATTACGCACTCTTGTAATGACTTCATCGCGGCGAGTATCTGGTAAAACAACCGTTTTGACAGGTGTTCTGCCAGGCGGTAACTCATCAATGACTGAGGTGTCTAAATCAGCGTAGGCGGTCATAGCCAAGGTACGAGGAATCGGGGTGGCGGTCATAATTAATTGATGGGGAAATGCTCCTTGAGATTCACCCTTTTCACGCAGCGCTAAACGTTGGTGCACTCCAAAGCGGTGCTGTTCATCCACTATTACCAAGGCTAAAGAAGAGAACGTGACCGCTTCTTGAAAAATAGCATGAGTGCCTACCAACATTTTCACTTCATTATTGGCTAATTGAGCTAACACCTTTTCTCTGACTTTTCCTTTTAATTTCCCTGCTAACCAACCTACTTCGATGCCTAATGGTTCAAACCACTGTCGAAAATTATTAAAATGTTGCTCGGCTAATAGCTCAGTGGGTGCCATCAGTCCCACCTGATAACCTGCGCCAATGGCAGACAATGCCGCCATGGCGGCTACTAGAGTTTTACCCGATCCTACATCGCCTTGTACCAAGCGCATCATAGGGCAATGTTGTTGCATATCGTTTTGTATATCCGCTACTACACGCTGTTGTGCGCCTGTAGGTTTAAAGGGTAAGTTTTTTAAAAACTGGTTAAGCAAGTCAGTACTAGGTTTGATTGGATACGTCGCTTGCTGCTTACTTTGCTGGCGGACTTTCAATACACTTAGGTGGTGGGCTAGTAGCTCTTCCATAATCAAACGTTGTTGAGCGGGGTGTTTACCTTCTTCAAATAATGACAGTGTTACGTCGGAGGGGGGTCTGTGGACAAGATGTAACGCATCAACTAACGAAATTTGTTGTTGATATAAGCCTTCTGGTAAGAGTTCCGCTAACCCGCCTTTGTTCAATAACTTAAGTGCTTGCTCAGTTAAATTTCGTAGTGTGATTTGTTTGATGCCTTCAGTGGCAGGATAAACCGGCGTGAGTGATTCTTGCATGGCCTGGGGATTATCGAGATTAATCGATTTATATTCTGGGTGTATGATCTCAAGACCATATTTACCCGCTTTGACTTCACCAAAACAGCGAATGGTGGTGCCTATTTCAAGATTGTTTTTTTGCGCGGCTGAAAAATGGAAAAAACGTAAAGTGACAGTCCCCGTTCCATCGCTGAGCCGCAAAACTAACATTCGTTTGCGACCAAACTGGATATCACACGACATGACCTCACCTTGAATACTGGTATGTAAGTGAGGTTGTAAATCTGATATTGGATAAATGCGAGTGCGGTCTTCGTATCTATGAGGTAAGTGAAACAGCAAGTCTTGCACAGAAACAATGGCCAGCTTCGCTAGCTTTTCTGCAGCTTTGGCGCCCACACCTTTTAATTCAGTGACTGATGTTTGGGCTAGACCTTTCATAACCAAGACCCCAGATGTGTTAAGTCATACTTATAGAAAGGTGTAGTCACAATAGCTAACAAATATAGGTCCGGGTCATAACAAGTTCATAGGGTTGAGTATACTCGAAGATTTAACAACATTACGCAAGGTTTAGCGAGTCGAATGGCATCGACCCGATAACAAATAGCCCTAGGATAATTTTTAAATGCTAATATCCGCTAACTGTATTTTTTTCCACCATATTTTATCTGCGTCAATATGGCCGTTTGTGTCGATATGCGGATAAGGTAACCCTTTTCGGTCACATACTTCTCGTAATTTAGGGAAACCACCTTCAAACAGCATCTTTTGGCAGGCTTTTTCTGTTAATTGCTGGACATTATACATACCCGCCAATTGCCTTTGTCGCTGGGCTTCATACAAGATAAGTGCTGCCGCCACTGACACATTCAGTGATTGCACCATGCCTACCATAGGAATAATGATATCTTGGTCAGCGGCTGCTATGGCTTCTTGTGTTGCGCCATATTTTTCTTGGCCCAGAATGATGGCAGTAGGCAAGGTGTAGTCGATGTCACGAAAATCTACTGCATTTTCAGATAAGTTTGTTACCAGCACCTGCATTTTTTGTGTTTTTAAATGGCTTACCGCGTCCTCAATACATAAATGTTCTTTGGTATACACCCAGTTTTCGCTGCCCATAGCCGTACTTTTGCGGATGTCTGGTTTTTTATCCCACACGGCATGCACTTCATACACACCTACAGCATCACAGCTGCGCACAATGGCAGAGACATTGTGCGGTTTGTGGAGCTGTTCTAAACACAACGTTAAACTAGGTTGACGCAAACTGAGAAAATCCCTGATCCGAGCATAACGCTCAGGGGACATAAAGGCTTCTGCTGACATTATAAATCCTGTATAAATGTTAGGTAAATATTTACTCAGGCAGCTCCATCACACCGTCTATTTCAATTTGTACGCCCTTAGGTAAAGCGCTGACTTGCACAGCAGCTCTAGCAGGATAAGGCTGTTTGAAATACTGACTCATGATTTCATTTACGGTAGCAAAATTAGATAAATCGGTGAGGAATATATTCACTTTTGCAAGATGATCGGTTGTGCCGCCAGCAGCATTGCATACAGCTTGCACATTTTTGAATACTTGATGGGCTTGTTCGGTAAAATCTTCAGATATGACTAACATAGTTTCTGGTACTAAGGGAATTTGCCCAGAAAGATAGACTGTGGTGCCGCTCTTAATCGCTTGGCTATAAGTGCCGATAGCTTGTGGGGCCTTGTCGGTATAAATAACGGACTTAGACATATATAGTGACCTTTTCTATTGGTAGATGGGTGATTGAATTAAGGGTTGCCCTAATTCTGCTTGGCTTGACTATGCCTGGATACTCGCTGTACTTCTGGCATGATACGGATTTTACGCATAACGTTGGCTAATTGCAGACGATTTTTAATGGTTAGCTCAATATCAATATAATAAACGTTACTTTCTTTCTCTTCGGTTTGTAATCCAACAATATTTGAACCACAACTCGCAACAGTGCTGGTTAATGTTGCTAAGGTACCTTGATGATTAATTAGCTCAATGCGCAGCGCAGCGTGAAAATTACCGTGCACATCATTTCCCCATTGCATGACTAAAACTCGATGAGGCTCTTCTCGACTGAGTTTGCGAATGTTACTGCAACCAGTTTGATGAATAGTCATGCCTTTTCCTGGACTTAATACGGCAACAATTTCATCGTCAGGGATAGGATGACAGCAGCGCGAGTAGGAAACCAATAAACCTTCGGTGCCACGGATCGCAATCTTACTTTGTTTATCAGATAAATCTGTATTTTCACCTAATAATCGTCTTGCTACAATTGCGCTAAGTTCATTTCCTAGGCCAATGTTTGCCAGTAGTTCAGCAAAACTACTATGTTTGGTTTCGAGCACAACGCGATCAATATCTGCTTGCAAGAGTGTATCTAGTTTCACTTTGCCTAAAGCATGCCTGAGTAAGCGATTACCCATGACTTCCGCTTCTTCAAATCGTTGATTTTTCAAATAATGTCGTATACGTGAACGTGCTTTGGCGCTGACGACAAAATTTAACCAATTAGCATTGGGTTTGGCTCTGGGAGAGGTGATGATTTCAACTGTTTGGCCATTTTCCAATGGTTTACTCAGTGAAAATGTACGCCTTTCTACTTTTACCCCCACACAAGAGTTGCCCACATCAGTATGTACCGCATAGGCAAAATCGACTGCTGTTGCGCCAAGAGGTAACTCAATGATCCTACCATCTGGTGTAAAAACATAAATTTCGTCTGGAAATAGATCTGTTTTCACATTCTCTATGAATTCAAAAGAAGAACTGGCGCTATGTTGTAACTCAATCAGAGACTGCATCCATTTCCGGGCACGGACTTGTGCAGCGGTATCACTGCTGTCTTTGGAGTCTTTATAGACCCAGTGAGCGGCCACACCCTTATCAGCCATATGATCCATGTCGTTGGTACGGATCTGAATTTCTACCGGAATACCGTGCGGACCAATTAAGGATGTGTGCAATGATTGATAGCCATTAGTTCTAGGGATAGCGATATAATCTTTAAAACGACTCTCGATAGGTTTGTATAAGCCATGCATAGCACCTAATGCCCGATAACAGTGATCTATCGAGTCTACTACCACCCGAAAAGCATAAATATCCATGACTTCGTTGAACATCAATTCTTTATTTTTCATCTTACGATAAATCGAGTACAGATGTTTTTCGCGCCCGGTGACAGTGGCATTTATTTTAACGGCAGCCAAACGTGTTTCAACTTCTTTGCGGGTATTTTCGATGACTTCTTTGCGGTTACCACGGGCTTGTTTCACAGCGCTGCCTAATGCGCGATGACGCATTGGGTACATCGCTTGAAAACCTAAGTCTTCTAGCTCATTTTTAACCTGGTGAATACCTAAGCGGTGGGCTATCGGCGCATATATTTCTAATGTTTCGCGGGCAATACGACGACGTTTATCTGGGCGTAATGAACCCAAGGTGCGCATGTTATGAGTGCGATCGGCCAGTTTGATGAGAATGACACGAATATCTTGGACCATGGCCATCATCATTTTACGAAAATTTTCTGCTTGGGCTTCTTGAGTGCTACTGAAGTGAATTTTTTCTAGCTTACTAACCCCTTCAACCAGATCGCCTACTGTTTCACCAAACTGTTCACTCAAATCTTCTTTGTTGTGATGAGTATCTTCTATCACGTCATGTAGTAAAGCCGCCATTAAGGTTTCATGGTCAAGGCGCATGTCAGCTAAGATGCCAGCTACAGCAACAGGATGGGTAATGTAGGGGTCACCACTTGAACGCATTTGTCCACTGTGTGCATCTCTGGCAACAATAAATGCACGCTGAGTGTCAGCCACCTTATTAGGCGGTAGATATGCTTCTAGCTTTTGTTTTAAACCTTCAAAAAGATACACACTAAACGCTTATAAAATAAATAATAAACTAAGAATACGGGGAATTTAGCGGGAAGCCAACGGCTAAACATCAGATTGATGAAAAGCCGCTTAAATTGAGCGTTTTATTGCTCTTGCAGAATGTTTGCTACAGAAGCAAATTCAGCCTGATCATGTGCTTGTTGATCGCGAATACCTTCAGCTTCTAACGTATCAGCATTCACTAAACCTAGTTCTATTTCCCGTAATGCAATTACTGTAGGCTTATCTGTGCCACGTTCTACTAAGGGTTCTTTACCTTCAATAGCAATTTGGCGTGCACGACGAGCAGCAACTAAAACCAAATCAAATCGGTTGCCAATTTTATCTACAGCATCTTCAACTGTTACGCGGGCCATGATGATCTCCGTCGGGTGTAATATGAAAAAATAGGTCGCGTAGTATACTGGTTAATACAGCAGTTTAAAAGCAATAATATCCATCAATACTTATATGAATAGCAATTACGATCCTAATAAATTATTAAATAATTGCTGATGGCGAATAATTTGTTTTTCTTTGCGTAAACGGCGAGTGGTCACTATCGCGTCTAGCTCAGACAATGCCGCAGTAAAATTATCATTCACAACCACAAAATCAAACTCATGATAATGGGAAATTTCAGTAACAGCTTTGATCATGCGTTGCTCAATAACCTCAGGTGAGTCTTGTCCCCGCTGTGTTAAACGTCTTTTTAGTTCATCTTTTGAAGGTGGTGCAACAAAAATGGTCGCGGTATCGGGTATTTGTGCTTTGACCTGCCTTGCTCCTTGCCAATCAATATCCAGGAAAACATCTATGCCTTGTCGCAAAGTGTTTTCTATGACGACCTTAGAAGTACCATAATAATGGCCAAACACTTCCGCATGTTCGAAAAAAGCACCTTGCTCAATCAATGATTCGAATTCTGTGTGGTCAACAAAATGATAATGCACACCGTCAATTTCTCTGGGGCGTGGTGCCCTTGTGGTATGAGAAACAGATACTTGCATAGCATTATTATGGTCATCTGTAGATAGGTGTCTTTCTAATAGGGCTTTAATTAAGCTAGATTTTCCGGCTCCAGATGGCGCCGCCAAAATAAATAAATTTCCAAGAGTTTGAGGCATTTTTTTATCTTTTAATAATTAATTATTATGTTGCGATCGATTTGCAATGTTAGCATATTCTAATTGTATGCAATATGGCGCAGTGTATTGGTAATAAAACAATCATTAAATTCCACAGCCAGATTATCAAATAGGTGAAGCAACATGAAAGATAGCCAATATCATCAAATGAGTGATGACTTGTTAATTAACATTGAAGAAATGCTCGACGAGTGTGAAGTCGATATCGATTATGAGTCAGCCAGCAGTATATTAACCATGATTTTTCTGAACGGTACCAAAATCATCATCAATAAACAGCCACCTTTACAGCAATTATGGGTAGCGACTAAGTTTAATGGCCATCATTTTAACTTTCAAGATGAGCAATGGATAGATGAACGCACAGGTGTAGAGTTTTGGTCGTTTTTAGATAACGCGGTTTCCAAGCAAGCTGAACAAGCCATTACTCTCAAAAAATAGCCCTAAAAAAATAAGCCCATATAACCCAGCGAGATAATGTCAATGAGCGAACAAACTTTACCTTATGTTGAAGTCAATCCTAAAAGTAAAGCAAGAGCCACAGTCATCTGGCTCCATGGCTTAGGCGACTCTGGTAATGGTTTTGCCCCCATTGTACCTGATCTAAAATTACCTGATGAACTAGGTATTAGGTTTGTTTTCCCCCATGCTCCTACACGTCCTGTCACCATCAATAATGGTATGTTGATGCGTGCTTGGTATGATATTACCAGCTTAGATTTTAATAACAGGGCAGATAGCCAAGGTGTAAAAGAATCATCGGAACTGGTCGCCAATCTAATTGAAAAAGAAATTTCTCAAGGTATACCAGCAAATAAAATTGTCTTAGCGGGTTTTTCTCAAGGTGGAGTGATTGCCTTGCATCTGGGCACTCGTTACGAAAAAACCTTGGCCGGTGTGATGTCTATGTCTAGCTATATGAGTGAGTCAGAAAAACTCATTGACGAGGGGCACTCAGCAAATAAAAATACGCCGATTTTTGTTGCCCATGGTACCCATGACGATGTTGTGCCTATCTTTATGGGCAATACTGCGTTTAAAGTGTTAAAAAGTAACGGTTATCAAGCTACTTGGCATGAATATGCGATGCAACATAACGTGTGTATGCAACAGTTAAATGATATTTCAGCTTGGTTACAAGAAAAATTATGTGAGTAGATGTAAAGGCCTTTCAATTTCTATGGCGCTTTTCAAGCCAATAAAAGCTATCCTGACATTACTGACGCAAGCAAATTCCAAAGTAATTAGCGGTGCTTTTAAAGCTAGAAGCCCGTTAACCCTAGCTTTTTTTTGCCTGCATAAATGTCCAAAGTAAGTACCTAAAGCATTCAATAGAACAACTGGGCAACACCATGAAAAAACTCACTCAACTATTGATTATTTTAACGTTAGGTTTGTTGAGCCAATTTTTATCTGCACAAGTTGAACGTAGTCAACAGAGCCGCAGTATAGAAAACAAACGCCCACCGATATCCTTAAAGGTTTTGTGCAGGGTCAAAATAACAAAGTGAAACGTATTTATTTTTTGATGTAAATCACCGTATTAACTCATGAACAAATTAGTCAGCACTTTGAAGTGGGCTATCTAAATTAAATATGAGCAATAAGCACGCTAGACCTTTTGTATCGCTGAAAAAAGTGTCGGTGTTGAGTGAATTAACGCTGTGCTAAAAAATTGTTTGGAATTGTGGCATTTTTTACCTTTACTCGAAATATGTCTATAGCCAAGCTCTCACACGACTTATGTTTCTGATAACATAGTCAGTGTCATTATTTGTTCAGGAAATTTCATGTCAAAACGCATTATCCGTATCGCCACGCGCAAAAGTGCCTTAGCGTTATGGCAAGCAGAGTTCGTTAAAGCGGCGTTACTTAACGCCCATAATAATTTGCAGGTTGATCTTGTGCCTATGAGTACTCAGGGCGACAAGATTTTAGACACCCCTTTGGCTAAAATCGGTGGCAAAGGTTTGTTTATTAAAGAGCTAGAAGTCGCAATGACTGAAGGTCGTGCGGATATTGCTGTGCATTCTATGAAAGACGTACCTGTTGCTTTTCCTGACGGGTTTGGCCTTCACGCTATTTGTGAACGTGAAAATCCTTTTGATGCCTTTGTGTCTAATCACTTCAATTCACTCGAAGCGTTACCACTTAATGCAGTGGTAGGCACATCCAGTTTGAGACGTCAGTGTCAATTACGTAAAGTCAGACCTGATTTGGTGATCAAAGATTTACGGGGTAATGTGAATACCCGATTGGCGAAGCTAGATGCAGGCGAATATGACGCCATTGTGTTGGCTGCGGCAGGCTTGATCCGATTGGGTATGCGTGAGCGGATCCAATCTGAGATGCAGGCTGAATTATCACTTCCCGCTGTGGGGCAGGGGGCAGTGGGTATTGAATGTCGCAATGATGATGCAGACTTGATTGCGCTACTAGCCCCCTTGAATCACTTTGAAACATTCATTAGGGTCAAGGCTGAAAGAGCTATGAACGCCAAATTAAATGGTGGTTGCCAAGTGCCTATTGGTAGTTTTGCCGAGTTAGATGGTCAATATATTACGTTACGGGGTTTGGTAGGGTCGGTGGATGGTAAAGTGATGTTGTATGCTCAGCACACTGACGTGCTAGACAATGCTGAGAAGCTGGGCGAATATGTCGCAGAATTGTTGCTTGCCCAAGGGGCAGAGGAGATCCTCAGTGCTTTGCAAGCCGATTAGTCTGTGACATTTTTACTCCTTAGGCCTCAAGCTAAATGCCAAGCCAGTGCACAAGCATTTAGTTATGCAGGATTATCTGCAGTTGCTTGCGGGTTAATTGATACTGTTGTGGATGATGATGCAATTGGCCAATTACCTACCAAAATAGCTGGTTTGCATAGCCATGATGGTGAAAAGATTTATGTGATAGTAACCAGTACAGTGGCTGCTGAGCAATGTGTGTTGATGAAAAACCAATGGCCACAAAACGTGTGTTTTTTTGCTGTGGGAGCCAGTACTGGAAATATATTACAAAAAGCAGGCCTTGCGGTTACGGTTCCTAAGGAAGCCAGAACTGAAGGACTGCTTGCCCTCCCTCAACTTACCCAAGTTGTGAATCAAAGTATTATTATTATGAAAGGTTTTGGCGGCAGAGAATTACTGCGCGACGTTTTGATCAACCGGGGTGCAAAAGTGGCAGAGTGGGAAGTGTATAAACGCGTCAAACTCGACTCCCCCGTTTTCACACAAGACTGGCGTACAAAGCAAATTCGTTGCATTATTGCTACTAGTGGTGAGGTTATTCAAGCGGCTTTTGAATATTTTGAAGCGAGTTGGCTTCAGACCGTAAACTGGATAGTCGTTAGCCAACGAACCGCAGACATTGCATCGCAACTGGGTGTAACCCAGATTGACGTTAGCCGTGATGCTAGTGATCAGGCACTTATTCAATGCGCACAGCAGTGGGTTACCCGCGCAAGACATTCTTCGGAGTATTAAATGGCAGACAGTCAGGACAAATTAACCCCGTCAGATGTGGCAAAGCTAGCAGAGTTGGAAAAATCATTAGCTAAAGAAAAGGCGGTTAGTCCCTTAACAAAAAAAAAGCATGCCTCAGCAACAGGCCACAAAAATGTTGAGGAACAGTCAACAACACCTGCTGATTTATTAAACAAAGAAACAAGCTATCAAAGCAGTAAAAGTACTGCGTCTTTGAGTCCACGTAGGCCCGCTACTGAATCTAAAGTGAAAACCGGGGTATTGTGGTTTTTCACTATGATTAACTTATTATTACTGGCCGCCATTATTGGCGCGGGTTACTGGGCATGGCTTGGGTGGCAAACACAAAGCCAACAACACACTGATGCCTTAGCTGCACAGGATACGAGTATAGCTGAGCAGCAAACGCGTATGGTTCAACAGCAAATGAAGATTTCTGAATCTATTGCCTCCAACCAACTGGAAAAAGCTGGTCTAGAACAACAAAACCAAGCATTACAAGCCAGTATCCAAAGTGTGATTGAACAACTTCAACTTACCAGTGCACAAGTGAAAACCAATCAGCGTAACTTGGCCGATGTATCGGGTCGTAGACCTGCGGATTGGTTATTGGCCGAGGCTGATTTCCTGATACGTATGGCAGGGCGCAAACTCTGGTTAGAGCATGATGTCAAAACTGCCATTATGATGTTGCAATCTGCTGATAGTCGTATTCAAGATTTAGACGACCCTAGTTTGTTACCTTTACGTGCAAAACTCGCAGAGGACTTACAAGCCCTGCAGCAAATTAATCCAGTATCAACTAGCTCTATCGCATTAGCCTTAGGTGCCATGCTAAAACAAGTAGATAACCTACCCTTAGCTTTCTTTAAAAAGCCTGAAGTTGAAGCAATGGATGAAACCGTCACAGAGTCTATTGATGATTGGCGCTCAAACTTAGCACGCAACTGGCAACAGGCCACGCAACACTTTTTTAGTTTTAAAAAGGTGACGACCGACATCAAACCTTTTATGTCTGAGCAACAACAATGGTTATCCAAAGAGCAGCTCAAGTTTGCGTTGCATCAAGCGAAAATTGCAGTGCTACAAGAAAATTCAACACTTTATCAGCAGTCACTACAAACCGCTTTTGGAATATTAATTGAATCATTTGACACTGAAAAAGACAGTGTTGCTCAATTTACTGACAGCTTAAGCAACTTACAAAGGACTGACTTTGAAAGCGCGTATCCTAATCAGTTTACTGTCACTCCTTTACTGCAAGATATCATAGAACAACGCTTAAATAGCCGTTTTATAAACGGAAATAACTAACTATGAGTCATCTAATTAGAATTTTTTTGGTCCTGGTTATCTTGCTGATTGGCGTCGTCATTGCCGCAATGATTTTCGACGATAGTGGTTATGTCATGGTCGAATTCAATGGCTGGGTAGTGGAGATGAATGTCTGGTCACTTAGCTTATCGTTCATTGTAATATTTGTCGGTTTAATGCTAACCAACTTATTGGTTAAAGCCTCTTTGGTTGCGGCTTCTGGATCGAAAAGTTGGTTAGGTCAATGGGGTAACCGTAAAAAGCAAAACGCTTTTACTGCTGGTTTGATAGCCTTGGCTGAAAAAAATTATCTGATGGCCAGAAAAAATTTCCAGAAGATTGAAAATGAAGATTTCGATGGGATTAATTTGTTAGCCGCAGCAGAAGCTGAAATGCAACTGGGGCAACCTTTACTGGCTAAACGTTATTGGCGTTTGGCTGCAACCTATGAAAAATCTATCTTGGCAGCTAACTTGTGTTTAATTCGTGATGCGTTGCAACACTATCAGTCACATGAAGCAATCACACTTATACAAAGCCTAAATGAGAAACAGCAAGCCCAAACAGTTGTATTAAAACTGTGGGCACAAGCACTGAGCCAAGCAGGTAAATGGCAAGAGTTAAAAGATAAGTTAAAAGGCTGGAAAAAAGCGTTAGGCAATGATTACGAACCCTTAATGCAGCAGGCGTCAAAAGGACACTTTGCAGAAATTGCCAGTAAAGAAGGGGCTGGTCAGCTAAAACAAAACTGGAAATCGTTACCCCGAAACACCCGTCAAGATCCTGCGCAGCAAGCCGCTTATATACAGCAACTTATTGACCAAGGCATGCATGAGGATGCGGAGCTTGCTCTGGTGGAATACCAAAAATCTGCACCTCATCCACTCCTGATCCCTATGTTCAAATTACTTACATTGCCCAACCCCACACCAGCCATTAAAATACTAGAAAACTGGCTGAAACAAGATGGTTTAAATGTCGAACTACTCTCCGCTTTAGGGCATATTGCGTTTAACGCAAACGACAAATTGTTAGCAGAAAAAGCGTTAGCTAAGGCAATTAAGTTAGGTAATCGACAAGAAGATTTAGTTTTAATGGCAAACATAAAAGAGTCGCAAGACTTTCCACAACAAGCGCTGCAGTTGTATAAGCAGAGTATGCAAGCTAATGAAGATTAACCGATGGTTAAATTGTTGCAGTTAAATAAATATACTTTTGCTGGTACTCAGCTTAAAAAAATATGCAGTTGTGTATTTTTATTTGTCCTATCGTGTCGGTTACATAGTGCGCAACCTATAACATCACCTGAAACGTTAACACCACCTGACACGTCACCTGTGTTTGAGCTGGTCACGTTAGGTGATGCTGGTGGTATTCAAGATGGTAATCTGAGTGCTTTTTTATTACGTGCCTTATCAGAACCCAATTATATTGCCTTAGATGCTGGCACCTTAGTCAATGGTATCAACGTTGCTTTGTCCAATAACGCTTTCGAAGCCTTGCCAGTCATAACAGATAAAACTTTATCTGCCCCTGGTAACATTTTACATCACCACATCAAAGGTTATTTGATTAGCCATGGTCACCTCGACCACGTGGCAGGCCTATTGATTGCTTCACCTGATGACAATGAAAAACCCATTTATGCGCTCAAGTCCGTCAATCAAACTATGAGCGATACCTACTTCAATTGGCAAGCCTGGGCGAATTTCACAGATAGAGGCACACCACCACTTTTAAATAAATACCAAGTCATTGACTTAGCACCCCAGAAAAGTTTACGTTTGAAAAATACCCAGCTACAAGTGACAGCATTCAGCCTAAGCCATCCTCTTGAGTCCACCGCGTTTGTAATTGAATACCAAGATAATTTGTTTGTTTACTTTGGCGACACAGGCCCAGATGAAGTTGAGGAACAAGGGAAACTCGCGACGGTTTGGCGTTATCTAGCCAAGCAAATGCAAACGAAAAAGCTTAAAGGATTAGTGATAGAAGTGTCATTCGATAATCGGCAAACTGATAATCTACTATTTGGTCACCTTACACCAAAATGGTTAATGTCAGAACTTACTTACTTTTATTCGTTGGTTGACAACAAACAACAATTTCAGAATATTCAAGTCATCATCAGCCATATTAAATACAGTCTAAAAAGTGGTCTTGATCCTAGAGATAAAATTCAACAAGAGCTGCAACAAGGCAATACGTTAGGCTTCAACTTTATACTGGCAAAACAGGGACAAAGAATCATATTTTAATTGAGGTAAGTATATTATTTTCAATATGTTATTAAAAAATGAAATAATTCAGATGTTAAAAACATCCGGGATTATTTTAATTAAGTTTTAAGTATTAAATGATGAGAGATATAGGACGCTGATGTTAGCTTGGTTTTATCAGGCAAGCCCATAATAAAAGCAAATAACAGTGGCAAAAGTGACATAATTCTTTAAAATCAGCCCTCGCTTATTCAAGCTTAGTGGGTGTTTCAAACGTGGCGTCTGATGTTGACTGGTCACAAACATCATCCATGATGATGGGTACCCCAACTTGACACCTTTGCCGAGTTGAGCAGTCGGCGCGTTGATGCAGCTAAACAGACCGAAGGGATCCCTATAACAGCTATAAAAAGCGCAGTCTTTTAAAGGCAGACACGATTTTATATGCACCCGTAGCTCAGTTGGATAGAGTATCGGCCTCCGAAGCCGAGGGTCGCGCGTTCGAATCGCGCCGGGTGCACCACTTTTCTAATTATTTGGTTCTAAATAATTTTATCTTGTTACGAAAAATATATTAAGCAGATTTTCAAGTTAGATGTCTGGTTAAGTTATTGAGCAAAGCGTTGTATTAGCTCTATTTTTAGGAACAAGGCACCGATGTGATAAATCCCCCTTCCGGCATTGTTAAAAAACAACGGTAAAGGTAAAATGACAAACAGAAAAACACAGGCAACGTCTAGTTGAATTGTATGCACAAGGTTAACTTTATATTTTATGGACCATTTTGAGCTATTGGGGGTCACCAGAGCCTCCTCGACCACCGAAATTAAAAAATCGTATCGAAAACTGGCCAATCAATATCATCCCGATAGAAATGATGCAGCAGAGGCAAAAGAACAGTTTCAATTAATCCAAAAGGCGTACGAAGTCATTGTCGATCCTCAAAAGCGCTCTTTATACATTAAGAGCCATTACACTATTATCACCGACCCAAGAGAAATCGCAGATTCTTTTTGGCACAATGCCTTGCTATAGGAAGCCATTAAATGTCATTTGAAACACCCATACCTTCTTATCTATCTGATGACTTTTCTATGTATTTAGAAAATATGGAGTCGTTGACTGACCCAGAAAACCCTGAACTGTTGAGTAATTATTTAAAGGTTTTGTCAGCTCAATTAACTTCAAACAGCTCGGTTTTTAATGGCCTAGTCGACCAATTGGCCATGGCCATTACCCGCAGCGTCAGAATAGATTCAAAAAATCTCGCTAAGTTAGATGTCTCTCAGCAACCCGCATGGGATGACGTTAAACCTTTTGTGGGTGTACATGCTGATGCCAGAGCCACGATTACAGAATTAATGAATCATTCACAGGATGAGTTGAAAACGGCAGTGCTGATCATTCATTTTTATAATACTTATGATGCCACCCCTTTACCTGCTTTACCCCAGGACGTGGAAGCTGACGATGACACAGAACAACCCTACGCAACCTACGGCTATGATGAATAATATTAAATTATTTTTGAGGAATTCCAATTGACTAGTAAAGCACTGATTCTCGCCACCGATATTACGGAACAAGCCCAACAAAGCGGCAGACGTGCGGGTACCTCCTTAGAACAAATTGCATCTGAGCAGGGCGATAACGCGATGTTAGCGGTATTTGCTGAAATGGATATCTTAACCGTGGCTAAAATTGTGCGCGAGCATGATGCGACTATACCCTCTATTGCGACTTGGCTGATGGATGCGGATTCCATTAAAAAATTATTAAATGTCGAACCTTCATATTGGCAAAATTTGGATGAAGAGTCGTTATTTTGTGCACAAACCGAAGCCCACAGTTTGCTCGCACAAATATTTCTGTCTTATGAAGATGATGAAAAACAACGAGAAATCCTCAAGGCTATTGTTGGAGATGATTTTGGCTTGTTGTATTTATCACTGCCTTTTATCGGTCATGATTTTTCTGAGCTCGAATACGATGAAGAACCTGTGTCTGGCAGCATTGAAGAGTTGCTTCTGAAAATAAAAAATCTTGATGAAGAATCGTACTGTGAAGTGATGACTGTGAGCACTAATGGCACTTTGGACAATATAGAAGCGGCCTTAAAAAACAATGCTAATAAACAAAGAGTGACGGCTGTGGAAATGGACACAGACGATATGTTTGCCCCTCTATAAGATGATAAGGACAATATCATGAAAATAGCAGAGTTGAGGAACAAACCCTTCATCCTGTTGGTGCTAAAAGACGGACTGGCTGAGGGCTATTTTTCTGAAGCATTTGTGCATAAGACTAAGCAACAATTGTCAGATATGTCGCTACGGATCGCTTCTGACAATTTATCTATTATTTATGCTGATCACATTAAAAAAGCCTGTGAAATAGTCCTAGGGATCATCAATCTAGGGCTGTTAAGTCATTGTGATAATAGTACCGAAAAAGCAAAAGAAATTATCAAGACCCAAGGTATTGTGTATTGTTTTAGAGCGGGTTGGGCAAAATATGCTGGCATAAAAGATATTTCAGCTGAATATTTTAAACAAATTAAACTTTCTACTTACGCATTAGCAGCCAACGACACTTCTGATATCACAAGCATACATGCAGATTTAGTCAAAAAAGGCCAAGACAGCTTAAAGCTATTAAACTTGTACAGAAGTATTTCGTCAAAATATGCTGCCAATGTAGTCATACATGAAACAGATGAAGACTACCTAAAATTTGAGCTGCAAAAACTGCTTAATTCAGCTGTGGCACTGCTGCTAATCGATTCCCAGCAGAATACTTTTAATCATGAGCGCTACACTCAACTGATAACTTATCTGTGTACTACAGATGTGGAGCTTGCGCTCGAAAAATTTGCGGTATGTGTGTCAACCTTTTCTGAAAATCAGTCAATGAGCATAAGAAATTTTCTTGAAGAGTCGTCTTTATTGGATTTTCATGAATTTAAGACCATCATCACCTCACAAAAAAACATGGCTGTGTATATCCCAGAGATTTTAGAGCTCTCAGTCAATGTCACCAACGAATTGAATGATGATTTTGAGGGGTGCTACGATTTTGGCCTAGACGATCAAGAAGATATCGCTTATTTAAAGCCTGATTAGGTTGATGCCAAGAAGCGGTGAGTGGGGATTTTAGTGGTTATTTGAATCCTCTGAGGCTGACATCGCTTTAGAATAAATGAATGCACTGTTTATTTGGCGTTCGAGTACACCATGCTTTTCTTTTTTCAATTGAGATCTTTAAGCGCCTTATAATATCAACTACGAGTGCCATTATGGCGATAGCAATTACCCCGTCTAAATTCAGCTTACCCCAGCATAATCCTGGTGTAACGACTGTCCTAGCATTTCTTATTCGTCAGTTTCCAAACATCTCGGCTGATGTGTGGCAACAACGTATGCTGGATGGCAAGGTGCATTGGCATGACGGAAGCTTAATACATGCACTTACTCCTTATGCGGCTCAGCAGCGGGTGTATTATTATCGTGAAGTAGCACGTGAGCCTGTGATCCCTTTTGCAGAGGAAATTGTGTTTGAAGATGAGTTAATTTTGGTGGCACATAAGCCGCATTTTTTACCGGTCATGCCTGGTGGAAAATATGTTGAAGAATGCCTACAAAATCGTTTGCGTCGTAAAACAGGTAATCAGCAATTACAAGCCGTGCATCGCATTGATAATGGCACAGCGGGCTTGGTATTATTTTCGGTTAACCCCCACTCACGTCAATATTATCATGGTCTGTTTGAAACCCATCAAGTTACTAAAACCTATCAGGCTATTGCCTGTATTAATCAACGTATCCCAATGGACAACCAGCAATGGGAAATTAAAAATCGATTAGAAAAATCTGAACCGAGATTTTTGATGCGAATTGTCCCAGGACTGGCTAACAGTCATTCGCGGATCCGTTGCCTGCAATATACGGCCGACAAAGCCTTATTTGAGCTGAATCCCATAACAGGCAAAACTCACCAATTACGTGTGCATATGCAAAGCCTTGGCTGGCCGCTATTAAATGATACTTACTATCCTGAGTTACAGCCGAGTAAGCCAGATGATTACAGCCAACCGCTGCAACTGTTAGCACAACAATTGCGTTTTATTGACCCTGTGACACAACAAGTAAGACACTTTTTGAGTCATACCCAACTCAGCTTAGACTAATGGGTGCAAACTCAATGTCTCGTCATGCATGCTGTTTACTCAGGTTTCTCTCAATATTCACGACGCTTTTTTTCTGGCATAACGTCAAGGCTGTCGATAAGTGTTTTATTTACCCAATACGTCTTCGGCTAATGCGTATTTGTTTGTTTGTTTGTTAAAAAACCTTGTTGATACCACACAGGTAATTTAAATATGACACCAACCTGCGCCGACTCCCTTGTTGTACTTGATTTTGAAACCACTGGGCTGTCACCCGACATGGGAGACAGAGCCATAGAGATAGGGGCGGTTCGTCTTGAAAAAGGACGTGTGGTTGAGCGTTTTCAAGCATTAATGAATCCAGGAAAACGCGTTAGTTCTTTTATTGAAAATTATACTGGGATCACTAACCGTATGTTAAGCCACGCTGCTCCCTGTGATGAAGTGATGGAGCAGTTTGCTGACTTTATGGGTGACCACAACCTGGTTGCTCATAATGCGTCATTCGATAAACGTTTTTTAGATGCTGAATTAGGTCGAATTTATAAGTCGTATCATGGTGATTTTGCTTGTTCTTTACTTGTCGCAAGACGTTTATATCAAGACGCTCCTAGTCATAAATTAGGTGCGTTAATTACCTACAAAAATATTCCATCGGGTGGGGGGTTTCATAGAGCCTTATTCGACTCAGAAATGACTGCAAAATTGTGGATGACTATGCTGGACGACATTTCTCAAATAATCACAGCACAAGACGTACCCTTTAGATTAATCCAAACACTCTCCAAAACACCAAAACGTGGAGTGAATACATTGCTGCTAGCAGAGTAATTATTGATTAACCTTCCCAGTAAATAATCACAGAGCCCATTAAGGTCGGAGTTACCGAGTTTTAATCCTTTTTGCTAATAGTGATTTCAATATTTTTACTATTGCCTGCAAACCATTTTTGGACATAGATACTGCCTATGACTGGTGGCATGCCATCTTCTGGTACTTCTTTGTATCGAATACTATTTTTGTTCTGTTTTTCAAATTCAAATATGACTTTATTATCAGACACGAATATCGCCTCAGTATTGTTATGGATTAGAATATTCTTGGGCGAAGTGGCTATACCTTTGTATTATATGAAGCTAATCAGTCTAAAATTGTCAGAGTCAAAAAATATTAAAAGCGTCAGAGATTTTAATATCGCATTAATAACACTGAAGGTGAGGGCGCTATACATTTGACTTGGCCTCATTAAGCTACCGGTCGAAGCGCCTCGACCGGTAGTTTAATGATCTTAGCGATTCAACCTGTTGGCTATCAAACTTTCAACCACACTCGGATCGGCCAAGGTCGAGATATCGCCTAGCTGCTCATATTCATTGGCGGCAATTTTACGTAATATTCTGCGCATAATTTTACCCGAGCGGGTTTTAGGCAGATCTCGTGTCCATTGAATAATATCAGGGGTCGCAATAGGGCTTAACTCTTTACGTACCCACTTTTTAAGTTCGTTAGTGAGTTCATCATTAACGCTTTGTCCTGCAACAGGGCTAACAAAAACATAAATGCCTTGGCCTTTTATGTCGTGAGCGTAACCCACAACTGCCGCCTCGGCAACAGCAGGGTGGGATACCAGCGCACTTTCTATTTCGGCGGTGCCCAAACGATGACCCGATACGTTGAGTACATCATCCACTCGACCGGTGATCCAATAGTACCCATCGTCATCTCTGCGACAGCCATCGCCTGTGAAATATTGATTTTCATAGGTACTAAAGTAGGTTTGGATAAAACGGGCATGGTCACCATAAACTGTTCTAGCTTGGCCTGGCCAACTATCGCGGATCACCAAGTTACCTTCAGCAGCTAATAATAACTCTTGGCCGTGTTTGTCGACTATGGCAGGTTGGATACCAAAAAATGGCATGCTGGCGGCGCCAGGTTTTAAAGCGGTGACTCCTGGTAACGGGGTGATCATGATGCCCCCGGTTTCGGTCTGCCACCAAGTGTCCACAATGGGGCAGCGACTTTTGCCTATGGTTTCATAGTACCACTGCCAAGCCTGGGGATTAATCGGTTCGCCTACCGAGCCTAATAGACGCAGTGAATTACAGTGGGTACCTTGGGCGGGATAATCTCCGTGAGCCATTAATGCGCGAATTGCGGTAGGCGCTGTGTAAAGAACATTGACCTGATGTTTGTCTACTATTTGGCAAATTCGTCTAACATCAGGGTAAGTGGGCACCCCTTCAAATAATAATGTAGTGGCACCATTGGCTAATGGTCCATATACCATATAACTGTGGCCAGTGATCCAGCCTACATCTGCTGCACACCAGTATATTTCGCCGGGATGGTAGTCGAAAACGTATTTGTGAGACAGCGCTGCATATACTAGATATCCCCCGGTGGTATGCACCACACCCTTGGGTGTGCCTGTAGAGCCAGAGGTGTAGAGAATAAATAATGGGTCTTCAGCATCCATGACAGTAGGGATACACTCTGATGCACAATCTGCAACCAATTCATGCCACCACTGGTCTTGTGGATTAACTGCTACCTCACCACGGGTATTTTGAAACACTATGCTGTGTTTAATACTTGGACAACGGTTATCTTTTAGGGCTTCATCTACATTGACTTTTAAGGGAATAGTTTTGCCACCACGACGCCCTTCGTCTGCGGTGATCACTACTTTTGCATCGCAGTCGTTGATACGGTCAGCTATGGCATTAGGTGAAAAACCAGCGAAGACTATAGAGTGAACCGCCCCAATTCTAGTACAAGCCAACATCGCATAAGCTGCTTCGGGCACCATCGGCATATAGATAGCTACACGATCCCCTTTAGTGACCCCGAGCTTTTTTAAGCCATTGGCTAAGCGGCACACCTCATCATGTAATTGTTGATAGCTGATATCTTGGCTAATGTCAGGAGCGTCGCCTTCCCAAATAATCGCGGTTTGTTGTGCCTGTTTGACTAAATGTCTATCGATACAGTTGTAGCTAACATTTAACTGGCCGTCTTCAAACCATTTAATCCGCAGATCGTCTTTATCAAAATGGGTATTTTTGATGATAGTGGGGGCCTTATACCAGTCCACAATAGTTGATTGCTGCTGCCAAAATACATCGGGAGACTCAATCGATTGACGATACATGGTTTGGTATTTTTCGGGACTTAAGAAAGAATCTTGCTTGGCGTGTTCTGGCACGGGATAGAGCATTTTAGTCATGAATACTTCCAGTTAAAGGGGTGATTGATTGTATTGTCATACATTCATAATTATACGATGAACATACCTAAAGTCATTCACCTTAGGCTCAATTATTTGCAAAAAGTATTAAGACCATTGCCTAATTTTATGTCCCTTGAGGGCATAAAATAGGATGAAACTGTAACAAGGGAGCATCATCCAGTAGGCAGACTGGTTATCAAAATGGTCAGCCAAGAAACCGTAACAAAGTGGTAAAACAGCGCCGCCAGATATGCCCATAATCAACCATGCTGAACCGCGAGCGGTTAAGCTATCTAAACCCTTTAAGGCTAGAGGCCAAACTGCTGGCCATACCATAGCATTCGCCAAACCCAATATTGCAATAAGGGTAATGGCGTTGGGTAGTTCAGCTATACCCATCCATCCCCATAAGAATACGGAGATTGATGTGGATTGCACATCGGCAAGAACCACCGCCAGACTCAATACTAAACCTAAAATGGCAGAGCCTGCTAATGCCTGAGCCTGATCCATAAAACGTGGGATCAGCATTAAACCTATTAAATAGCCTAGCACCATAAAGGCCATAGTATAAGAGGTGAGAGACGTGGCATTGGCTACACCTAAATGCGAACCAAACAAGCCAATCGTATCTGCTGCTATTACCTCGACGCCTACATATAAAAATAGCACTACTACGCCTAGTATTAATTGTGGATAGGCCTTTAAGCTGTCTGTTTCTGCCCCAGCGAATTCTGGCTTTTTAAAGACTAAATCGGGTAGTGAAGAAAATTTCAATAAAATAGCTAATGCTAATAAAGCCATAGCCATATAGATATAAGGCAAGACTAATCCATTGGACAAAGCGGTAATTTGGGTCACTCTATCTGCTTCTGATAATAACGCTACTGATTGAGCACTTACACCTGTAAATTCACCTAGCACTAATGCGGTAAAAACTATTGGCGCAAGAAAACCGGCAAATTTATTCAATAAACCCATTATAGAGATACGCACGGCTGCGGTTTCCTGTGGACCAATTTTTACAATATAGGGGTTGGATGCGGTTTGCAGAATAGTGAGTCCCGTACCCACAATAAACTGAGCAAAAAGAAACACGACAAATTCTTGAGAGTATGCCGCTGGGATAAACAGTAAACATCCTAAGGCTATGCCTACTAAGCCTAAACACATGGCATGTTTGTAACCTACTTTGTCTAACACCCAAGACATAGGTAGAGCCATAACAACATAGGCAATATAAAAGGAAAAGGCGACGAGTAACGCTTGTGACTCAGTTAAATCACAGACTATTTGTAAAAATGGGATAAGGGCGCCGTTAAGCCAGGTGACAAAACCAAACACGAAGAACAACATACCTATAATCAACATAGGTAGAAGTGCACTTGGGTTAGGTTGCTGGGTATTAATAGTTTGCATGGTCACCTTCTAATTGTTTTGAATGTTGGGTATGGTTTGAGCGGATACTTGCTCGCCAGCTATATAAGTCGCATTGACATAATACTGGTCGGTGAATACCACCCAGTCTGCATCGCACCCTGGAGCCAAATAGCCCTTTTGTTGCTGCAAGCCTAGGAATGTAGCTGGAGTACTTGAAGCCATATATATGGCTTCTTGAATAGTGCACTGTAGATCTACTATGCAGTTACGAACGGCACTGGCCATATCAAGTGCTGAGCCAGCTAATCTGCCGCCTTCAATGGTTAATTTATTATCTTTTCGACTAATTTGCATGCCTGCAAATTGTAATTCAATCTGCTCGCTTCCTACGTGTGACATAGCATCAGTAACCAGCATGATACGGCTGTGGGTTTTACATTTAATCGCCAATTTGCAACTGGTCATATCCACATGTTCATGATCAACAATCAACCCACAATAGCTGGATGCGTCGAATAATGCCGCTCCCACCATGCCCGCTTCTCTACTTTGCAAAGGCGACATGGCATTGAATAAATGGGTAAAACCTTGTGCACCCGCTTGCAGTGCTGCAAACGTTTGGGTGTCACTTGCATTAGAGTGACCTAAACAGACTTTTACATTAGCTTGCACTAACTCCTGTATTATTTCGACAGGTACATTCTCAGGGGCTAAGGTTACACAGACCACGCCAAGATCTTTTCGTGTGAACAGTGCCATCTCTTCAGGGCTAATTTGTCGAATATGTTGAGTCGGGTGAATCCCTTTTTTAGGCTGACTTAAATGAGGCCCTTCAAAATGAATACCTATTATGCCTTTTACATTTTGAGCGATGGCAGACGCCACTGCATCAGCTGCCAATTGCATCGTCACTAAGTCATCGGTGATAAGCGTAGGCATGATGGCAGTACTGCCATATTGTTGATGGGCACGGCTCATTGTGATCAAAGTGTCGAGGTTTGGCTGATTATTAAATAATACTCCGCCACCACCATTGACTTGAACATCAATCAAACCGGGTGCGACTAACCCAGACAACTGAATAGCGTCACCTGGAAACTGCGCAGATTCAATTGAGTGTATTTTGCCATCATCAACAGTCATCATTTGATTGTGTTTAATGGTGTTTCCATCACATAATTTTTTTGCAAAAAAACGCTGCATCTGTGCCTCTATAATGTGTTGATGATTGTTTTAAAAGTCTGTGATTTATTAGGTTGTCGCCTTATTTTGTGTGAAATCATATCCCCTATTTTTAACACTTCTTGCGCAATCATGTGATGTTCATAATAAAACACTACCAGCTAACTTTATTTTGGAATATAGAATTGCCCCTTGCTCTGGCGTCGCTTGGGCGGGACGAATAATAGCCTGTAGTTGGCTATCCAAATAAGGCGTCAAAGGTTGCGTAATGCCGCCAATCAAAGACAAGCGATGTAGGTTACCGCTTAATAATCGGTGGCAAATTTTGTTGATATAAGTGGCAGCCTGATTAACCAGTAATAATGCATCTTCTTGCTGATTTGCCGCTAACTGGAATATAAGTGGTGCAACTGAGGCGAACAGTACCGGTTTTGCTTCTAAGGTTAAATTAACTAGGTCGTATGCACTGTCACAATCAAGTAGGTTGATTACTTGTTTGCTGAGTAGGTTGTTAGGGGTAATACCGTCTAGTGTTTCAAGGCAATGACTGATCGCCATTTTGCCCAGCCAAGCGCCACTGCCTTTGTCGCCGACTACAAAACCATGACCTCCCATTTCAAACTGTTGATCATTATGAATGGCGACGCCAGATGACCCAGTTCCGACTATTACAATGGCACCGTCTTGACCTAAATGGGCACCGAGACAAGCAATATGTAAATCAGTGGTTATGTGCCAGCTAGCAAAGGGCAGGGACTGTTTTAGAAAGGCTTGTTTCACTTGAGGAATATTAATACCTGCCAAGCCAATACCTGCATGGATCTGGTTTAGCGTTAATCCTTTAATATTCGCTTTGGCGATGGCTTTTTCACTGGCTTCAAGTACAGCCTTGACTGAACCTGTTAGATTACGTGCGGCATTAGCTGGACCAGCGATAGCTTCTGCCAAAAGATTTCCCTGTGCATCTTCTAAGCGCGCTTTGCATTTTGTGCCACCGCCATCTATACCCAGATAAACGTCTGTTGCATAAGTCAAAAATAATCCCCATTTTTAGCACTACGTTAAACTTATGATAGATAAATGACAGCGTAAGTGATGTTCAACTAAAGTAAGTAACAGCGCTGTCATTTTAAATGAATCTAAATTTAAATCAGTTCACTTTACAACATCTTTTGCAAAATAAACATCAGACAAGGTATCTGTTCAATCAATCCACCGCTTATTTTTGTCCATAAAAATAAGGAATGAAAGTCTATCTAAGTCACTGAAATTGAATGAGTTAAACTTAAACTTAAACTTAATTTTAATATTTGGGTTGAGTATTGGTGACTGAACATAAAATGTTACTGGATAAAAAATGAAAACAAAAACCACTATGAAAGATGTTGCTGAATCTGCAGGCGTGCCTCCTACTGGGATAATTTACCTATCATGATGAAATAGCCGTAGGGGTATTTGCGGTTCGCTTAAAGGGACTCAATGTAGCAGATGATAGGGTTATTGAAGGCTTTGAGGACAGTCCTTTCACCTGTTAATCTTGGCCAAAACTAACTATTGCTGCACAGCCAACAAATACTATTGCGAGTGACAGCGTCTTTGCTTCAACATTTAATGCACTTACGTTGACCTAAAAGTAGCACTGATAATATTCCTCATCGGTATTTTAGATCGCAATTTGCTGAACGCGGTTTGACCTTTCAACAGCTGACATCCCCAATCTTAATTACATTTCGATTATTATCTGCAGGTGTAAGTGAAGGTACTGTGGGTGGGAGGATAGCCAATTCCTTGTTACACGCTTAGTGTGTTGATTTAGAGTGTGTTGATTTAGCTCTAATTTTGACCGCGTCTAAATTTACTGGGTGAAACACCTGCTAATTTTTTAAAACTTTTTGAAAAATTAAAAATATTTGTGTACCCAACATAAGTAGCGATATGTTGCACCGGCCAGCGGGTATTGAGTAATAAACTTTTGGCGCGCTCTATACGCAAATGAATGAGTTTTTGTATGGGACTTTTGCCAAATTGGGCTTGGCACAGGCGATGCAAGTGGGGAGGAGAGTAGTGCAATTGGTGACACATAGCCTCTATCGTCCAGTCATACTGGAGACGCTTTTCAATGTCTTGAAATAAGTTATGCAGTCGATTATTTGTTTTATTTTGATTGTCACCACGCAAAGTAGCATTCAGATAATAGCTTAGTATTGGTATGATACCTTCCCGTAAAGTCGCATCTGGCTCACTATACAAAAGCTCCATGGCAAGATGTAATGGTTCAAGTTTTTGGTCCTCAATTATAAAGGCTTTTTCCATGGCAAGGTGTTGCCAACGTTTTGTATTGGCGAGGTTTAGCCAAATAACATCCCACTGCTGTGAAGCAATACTTACCTCAAAACTCTGTTTGGTTGGCAAAATAGCCAGAGTATTTGCAACGAGTGGGTATTCTTTGCTTATAGTGGTTAACTTGCCTTGTCCTCTAAGGGTATAAAATAAGGTATGTTCAAGGGGCGCGGTGCGCGCTACGCAATATCGCCCTGATAGGTTAGAGCATCCAGCTAACGTGATATCCAGATTATTCATTTTGGCTAATACATCAGCATCTATGAAGCGTTCAGAACAATTGGGACCGATGTCTAACATATCATTGATATGATTTTTCATGGGTTAAATGATAGCTTTGGATAAGTATTTGATAGTTTAAAGCATAATATAAAGAGTACGTTTTAGCTATATTGTGTAGCATCAGTAATACACATAATATGCATTGATATGCCTACGAGAAATACCATGACGTCATTAGATCACATTATTTTACGCCGCGATTGGGAAACGCCACTCACTACGCACATAAATACAGTGCCAGGGCATAGCCCACTTAATGGTTACAAAAACCTTGCTGATGCTCGTCAAAAACAACAGCCACAAAGGCAATTATTAAACGGTAATTGGGAATTTAGGCTATTTGATAAACCAGAAGCAGTTGATGTCTCTTTTCTTAACGAACACACTAAAGAAAATTGGCAAACCATCATCGTTCCTTCAAATTGGCAACTTCAGGGCGTTGATAAACCCATTTATTGCAACGTAAAATATCCTTTTGCGGTCAATCCACCTTTTGTTCCCAGTGATAATCCAACCGGTTGTTACCGAACTGAATTCGAAGTGACCCAAGAGCAATTAGTGCTGCGTAATCATATTATTTTTGAAGGTGTCAACTCAGCCTTTCACTTGTGGTGTAACGGCCAGTGGGTAGGATATTCACAAGACAGTCGTTTACCCAGCGAGTTTGATTTACAACCATTTTTAGTGGCAGGTAAAAACAGAATAGCAGTGATGGTAATACGTTGGAGTGATGGCAGCTATCTTGAAGATCAGGATATGTGGTGGTTAAGCGGTATATTTCGCGATGTGATACTACTCACCAAGCCGCAACAGCAAATTTGCGACGTATTTATCACGCCTAATTTAGACGCCTGTTATCGCGATGCCACGCTGGCCATTAAAACGACCATTCATGCACCCAACAATTACAAGGTTAGGGTGCAAGTATTTGATGGTGACACCGCCATCAGTGAACCCCAAACGCAAAGTGCCAATAACAAACGAGCTGATGAGAAAGGGGGTTGGGATGATGTGGTTTTTCAAAATATTTCGATTGAGAATCCTCGAAAGTGGACCGCTGAGACCCCTAACCTTTATCGTTGTGTGGTGAGTCTGCAGGATGAGCAAGGCAATACTGTGGATGTAGAAGGGTACGACGTTGGCTTTAGAAAGGTCGAAATTATCGACGGGCAATTATGTGTAAACGGTAAACCACTGCTGATACGTGGGGTTAATCGACACGAACATCATCCAGAAAATGGCCATGTGGTCGCCGAATCAGACATGATTGCTGATATTAAGCTGATGAAACAAAATAACTTTAATGCGGTGCGCACAGCCCATTATCCGAATCATCCTCGCTGGTACGAGCTATGTGACGAGTTTGGGCTATATGTGGTGGATGAAGCCAATATAGAAACGCACGGTATGTTTCCCATGGGACGATTAGCGGCTGATCCACAATGGGCTGGTGCATTCATGTCGCGTTATACACAAATGGTAGAGCGGGATAAAAATCATGCTTGTATTATTATTTGGTCATTGGGAAATGAGTGTGGTCATGGTGCCAATCACGATGCTATGTACGGTTGGTCAAAAAGTTTCGATCCGTCAAGGCCAGTACAATATGAGGGTGGCGGCGCTAATACCACAGCCACGGATATTATTTGTCCCATGTATGCGCGAGTTGACTATGATATTGAAGACGAAGCCGTGCCTAAATATTCCATTAAAAAATGGCTCAGTTTACCAGGCGAAACCCGTCCCCTTATCTTATGTGAGTATGCCCATGCGATGGGGAATAGCTTGGGTAATTTTGATGATTACTGGCAAGCTTTTAAAGAATACCCTCGCTTGCAGGGTGGGTTTATTTGGGACTGGGTTGACCAAGGTTTATCAAAAACAGATGAAAACGGATTGCATTATTGGGCATATGGCGGAGACTTTGGTGATACGCAAAACGACCGACAGTTTTGTATCAACGGGCTATTATTTCCTGACCGTAGTGCTCACCCCAGTTTGTTTGAAGCTAAATATTGCCAACAACATTTGTCATTTACACTAGAGCCAATCTCCAAACCTGTGTCTTCAAAGTTAAAAGCAACACAGCCCATCCCAAATGACTATTCACTGTCTATTTTTAGTGACTATGTGTTTAGGGCCACAGACAACGAAAAACTAGTGTGGCGGCTGATGCAAAATGGTGTTGAGGTTGAACAAGGCGATTTAACCCTGAATATTGCACCGCAAAGCTCAGTCAAGATCCTTATCTCACCTACTACACAATTTTTACCTGGCGCTCAATATTATGTCAACATAGACGTCGAACTTGTTGACGATTGCTGTTTCGCATCAGCTGGGCATGTCATGGCTACCGAGCAATTTTCATTGGTAAATAGCCAAAGTTTATTGAGTACTACTTTTGCTAATAAAAGTGGTCAAGAGTGCCTTAGCGTGTATGAAAATAATGATGCTATTACTGTTCAAGGAGCAGGCTTAACGCTCATATTTAATGGCAAAACAGGACTGATTGAGAATTGGCAGCAACATGATAAACACATCATAGTGAGTCCACTAGTTGATAATTTTTATCGTGCCCCACTTGACAATGATATTGGCGTAAGTGAGGTAGATAGCCCTGATCCCAATGCCTGGGAAGCACGCTGGATAAAAGCAGGCGTTGGTAAATGGCAACGAAAGTGTTACCAGACGAATGCCATAGCATCAAACCAAGACGTGCGTATTACTTGTGTCTTTGATTATGAATATGAGGGCGAGCTGTGCGCGCAAACTCAATGGACCTATACCATCAACAATAGTGGTGAAGTCAACGTTAATGTTGAGGTACTTTTAAATGAAAACTTACCACCACTGCCGCGCGTAGGGATCAGTTTCGGAGTAGAAAAACAAGATGATTTACAGGTTAAATGGTTAGGGTTGGGACCATTTGAAAACTACGCAGATCGTAAATCGGCAGCACGTTTTGGTGAGTATGATTTGCGCTTAAATGAGATACATACTCCTTATATTTTCCCTACCGATAACGGTCAGCGCAGTGATTGTCAATTGCTTGAAATTGGTGAGTTACGGGTACAGGGAAAGTTTTCATTTGCAGCTAGCGAATATTCGCAAAGCCAGTTAGCACTCGCTAAACACACTAACGAATTAGTTGTCGATGCGATGGTTCATGTGCACATAGACCATCAACATATGGGGGTAGGTGGTGATGACTCTTGGAGTCCGAGTACCCATAAAAAATATTTGCTTGAGAACAAGCAATATAATTATTCCCTCACTTTTCAAAGCAAAAAGAACGCATAAAGACACAACCACGTCGTTGGGCATCGGTAAGGATCGATGCCCAAGTTTGAAATGTTAGTTTGGTGAAAACTATGAAATCTTACTCAATTTTATCTAGTCGCTTCTTTTACCCTTTGAATTTGCTGATCCACATCGGATAAATGTCCGCTTTTCACCCAAATTTTAGCCCTTACCTCATCTGTTTTTAGAGATAATGGATAACCTATAGGGGCACGTAACCAAGTATGTTTTACCAATGTATCCTGCTGTTCTTTCACGCTACCTTGTAAAATAAATAGTTCTGCTCCGCCTTCGGGATAAATTTCAAGAAAGGTGTTTGGTAGAAGATCAATAACACAGACCTGTTCGTGTTTATCTTCAAAAAGGGGGGTAACTGATACGCCTTTTTTGCTGGTGTGAGGTAAAGACTCCAACTCATTAATATTTAACCGCACAGGCGTTCTATCCTCAGGTTGAAATTGCCACAATTTAACTAGAATGACACACCCCGCCTCTGAGCCCGGAGTATGGCTAGATTGAGGTGGATTGCGGACATATGAGCCTACTGGATAGTCACCATGTTCGTCTTGAAATACCCCCTCAAGCACTATAAATTCTTCTCCACCTGCATGTGCATGTGCTGAAAAATGACTGCCCGGTGCATAGCGCACAACTGTAGTCGCCCGTGCCACTTCGTTTCCCACTCGGTCTAATGGTCTTCTTGCCACACCGGGCATAGGTGAGTCAGCCCATAGCATAGTGGCACTATGCTTTACTTCTCGTCGACTAAAATCAGCAGCAATCTTCATATACATTCTCTAAGTTAGTTAGCAAACACTCGGACCTAAAGCTACTCTCACTGGCTATACTTTTAGACTTGTCATTTTAAGTGGGGGCAATATGTTCAAAACCTGTAAAGTAATCTAGGCAACAGTCAATATATTATCCGCTACAAATCAATTTCGCCTAAGATGCTATCAAAATAACGTTATTCGATTATGGCACTATCTGTATACAGTTATTCGATAAAGACGGACCTAATTTAAAACACAGAAATCCTACTGAAAAAGAGTCAATACCACATAAAAGGTGATGCTTGATATGGATGACATCTCAAGGCGTGGAACACTCATAATACTTAGCGATACATTGGCATCACTTAAACGAAAAAAGCGCCTCAATTGGCGCTTTTGAACATCATTAGAAAACCTAGGCTTTTGTTGGTGATGTCTCTATAGATCTGGTCTCGTTTCGTTTGAAAAGTTTTCCAAATAAGCCAAAGAGCCATACAAATTTGGCTTTAAGGTCTTCTAGTATCATATACAAACAAGGCACTAATATCAGAGTCACAAATGTGGCGTAAAGTATGGCAAAACCTAGAGCGACTGCCATTGGTATAACAATTTTAGCTTGGGTGCTGGTTTCAAACATAATGGGTAAAACACCCACAAAAGTAGTAATTGAGGTTAACGTGATAGCCCTAAAACGAGCGCACCCAGCTTCTGTAACGGCAGCTAATATAGCATGCCCCTGTTTTCTTCTTTGATTAATAAAGTCTGTCATCACCAAACTGTCGTTAATGACTACCCCTGCCGCTGCAATCAATCCAAACAG
Source organism: uncultured Paraglaciecola sp. (assembly GCF_943787955.1). Classification (NCBI taxonomy): domain Bacteria; kingdom Pseudomonadati; phylum Pseudomonadota; class Gammaproteobacteria; order Alteromonadales; family Alteromonadaceae; genus Paraglaciecola; species uncultured Paraglaciecola sp. The sequence goes on along the minus strand of NZ_CALSOK010000002.1, from coordinate 540,544 downwards.
AGATAATATGCTTAAATCTATGTCGAAGATAAAATGTCCCCATATCGCTCCAGTTAAACTGAAGGGGATGACTGACATAATGATTAACGGTTGACCATAACTTTTTAAGGGTATAGCCAGTAATATATAAATCATTAATAAACCGGCAATCAAGAATGTGACAAACTCACTTTCTTGAGCTTGCTCTTCTTCAATAGACCCACCTAATTCAGATTTTACGCCGGGGAAATTAGATTTTAGTTGTGGCAACAGGTTTTCTTCTACTTGTTTAATAATAGTATTAGGCTCCACCACTTCTTCGTCAATTGACCCATATATATAAACACTTCTGTAACCTTCTTCTCGACGTATATAGTTAATACCCGGTGTTTCCGTTAGCGTGACTACGTCGCCAAGCATGACTTCTTGGCCTTGGGGGGTGGTAATGACTGCATATTTTAATTCGGAAAAACGTTCACGGGTAAGTTTAGGATAGCGCACCATCACCCTGACTTCTTCTCCGTCACGGATTATCCTTTGAGCTTCGCCGCCAAAAAAGCTAGCACCAACTTGATTGGCGATGTTGGATAAGTCTAAGCCTAAATCATAAGCAACAGGTAACAAATCGATTTGAATTTCTTTACTGGCTGGGTCGATGCTTGAGCTGATGTCAAATAACCCTTCTTGCTGTTGTAACATAGAGATGAATTCACGTCCGGCAGCATTTAGTAATTCAATGTCTGCGCCAAACAGCATGAAACCAAATTCACCATCACCACCACCACCACCACCTCCTCCACCCATGAGATTATCCTGAATGGTAATAGACTTCATACCCGGAATAACAGGCATATCTGCGCGCCATCTTCGGGCTAGCTCAAACGCATCAAAGTGTCGTTTTTCTTCGTCTACTAAAGACACTAAAATTCGCCCTGCAGTACGACCCTGGTTAAACACCATAATGTCTTTCATTAAACTGCTACCATATTCAGTCACAATATTTTCATCCACATCATAAACCATAGCTTCTATAGTTTTGAGCGCGTTTAATGTTGTTTCGTCAGAGACATTATCATTCATTTTAATATTGATGCCGGGGAAATCGCTGGCGACTTTTGGCGTCAGAACTGTTCTGACGTAATCCCCTTGAATTAAACCAGTACTCAATACCAAAATCGCTATAAAAGTAGCAAATACGAACCAGCGCCATTCAATACAACGAGTGATAAAATTTTTGTAGGGGCCGTTTACAAACCCAAAAAAACGTTTATTAAATCGTGCACGCCAACTCGTTTCTTTGATTGGCGTAAATTTCATGTGGGCCAAATGGGCAGGTAAAATCCACTTAGACTCGATCAAACTAAAGACCAAACATAAAATCACTATTATTGAGATATTAGTAAAAAATGCGGCTTGTGGACCTGATGCAAATAAAGTCGGAGTAAATACAGCAATGGTGGTCAACACGCCAAAGGTAGCAGGTGTGGCGACTTTTTTGGCGCCCCGAACCACGCTTTCTACGCCCCCCCCTTTTTCTTCAATTTCGGTATAAGCGGCTTCGCCTATTACAATAGCGTCGTCAACTACTATGCCCAGAACCATAATAAAAGCGAATAAAGATAAAACATTAATGGTTACACCGAATACTGGCATCATCATTATGGCGCCTAGGAAACACACAGGCAGGCCCAACATCACCCAAAATGCTAATCTGAAGCGTAAGAATATAGTTAGCATCAAAGCCACTAAAAGCGCACCTTGAAACAAATTTTTGAGCATCATGTCCAGACGTGAATTCAAATAAAACGTCATGTCCACCAAAATTTTTAATTCAAGGCCTTGAGGCAACGTTTTGTTGCGTGCTTCTACGTAGGATTGCACCGACTCAGCAATGGGCACAGTGCTTTGATCTTTGGTGGCTTTGACGTCCAGAGACATAGCATTGACGCCAGAATATTTAAAATATCGCTCACCTTCGGTAAAACCATCTTTAATATCTGCAACATCTTCAAGTAATACTTTGCTACCGTTTTTACCAATTTTGACGGGTATCTTTCTAAATTCATCGCCACTGTAGAGCTGGTTTTCTACTCTCACAGCAACAATGCCTGAATCTGTTCGTAACTGTCCTGCGGAGATATCGGTAGAAAAACGTCTGATCGCTTGGGTTACATCGGCAATAGATAAATTATATTTACGTAATGTTTCCGGATTAATTTCTATGGCAATTTCATCATCAGGCGCCTCTAATTCGACCAAAGATACGTTTTGCAGTGCCCTCAATTCATCTTCAATTTGTTTAGCAAGAGGCTTCAACTCATTGATGGGCAGGTCACCTACTAGAGCCATTGCAATCACGTCTTGCTGAAATTCAATTTGAGATATATTAGGAGGTTCCATGTCAGCAGGAAAGTTAGCAATACTATCTATTCTAGCTTTCACTTTATCTAACACCTCAGACAAGTCTTTACCAGGGTCTATCTCTAGTGAAATTGAACCGCTACCGCGCCGGACTCGGGAAGTACTTTCTTTAATCTCAGTAATATCTTTGAGTGCTTCCTCCATTTTAATGATAATGCTTTGTTCAATCTCTTGGGGCGAAGCACCCCGATAAACGGCACTAACATTGATGTAATTAATTTCAAAATTAGGAAACATTTGTCTTTGAATGGTTTTATAACTCCACAGCCCCATAATAATAATAAACATCATCATTAAGTTGGCGGCAACAGAATTGTTGGCAAAAAAAGCAATTAAACCTGTTTGTTTTGGCTCTACAAGGATATTTTCATTTTTACTGGACATAGTTAAAACCTTATAGTGATTGCTTTATTACTAAATCTTCAGCAGGCTCAGCAATTTTCACTTTCATGCCTTTTTGTGGGTATTCAGGTAAGGTCAAAATCAATGTGTCTTGATTGTTTAGGCCTTCACTAATTAAAAAGTAAGCACCTTCTTCACGCAAGATTTCAACTCGTTGAGGCTGCATTTCTTGGTTTTCATCTAACAACCAAATGATTCTATTGTTAACTAATTCTTGGGGTAAACGATATACCTGGTTTAGCGTTCTTCCGGCAAAACTCACTTCCACATAATGACCAAACTTTAATACTGGAAGAGAAGACTTTAAAGCGTATGGGTCTTCTATTCTCACTACTAGCTGACTCATACGGGTACTTTGGTCAATAATGCCTAAATCACGGCTCACAATACCCTTACGAACAATAGTGTTGTATCCTTTGGTGCTAATAGTGGCTATTTGTTGGGTTATGTCAGTGGGTAAAAATTCTCTGTCAAAACCTGCAATAGGAAAAGAGACTTCTGCAGTTTCAATATTATAAAGCTCACCTACTTGAGACCCCTTATTCACGTATTGTCCAACACCCAAATCACGGCTGATAACTAAAGCGTCGTATGGCGCTTTGATGGCACAATTATCTAAGTCGCGTTGGGCTATTTTTAATCTTGATTGAGATGATTTTACAGAGGCTTGGGCACCTAACATTTGTGGTTTACGTAAATATAAGTCAGATACCTTCCTTCCCTTTGCTTCACGTTTTGCGACAACTGCTTTAGCTTGTTCTTCAATGAGGTTTGCCTTAGCCAAACTAAGGTCAGCTTCGGCTTGCAATAAGGCCGCTTCATAAGTGTCAAGTTCAATGGTAAACAGGGTGTCACCACGCAAAACTAAACCGCCAGGCACGAAGTTAGGATGCCATGTGAGTACTTCGCCGGATACTTGGGCAGAAATCATGGTACTTTCTAAAGGACTTACTTCCCCGTAGCTCGTTATTCTAACTTGGTAATCTTCAGCTATGGCTGTTTCAATTTTTACCGTGGGACGAACGTCTACGGGCTCTTTATCTACATCTTTTTCGCCAGAAGCCTTTATAGCACTCATGCCACCAAAACCTATCGCCAGTATTACTAAGGGTAATATTCCTTTAAACCACTTCTGTTTCATTCTGCTTTTCCTCAACTGCAATTTCATTCTTAATAATAACTGACAAAAACCAAGATACCATAAGTTCATTTGTAAAAATGTGTGATTTTATCCCGACATTTTATGAAAGTGTCACACGCTGTAGTGTATAAAAAATACTGGATTGATTATAGTGACTAATTACTGAATTATTTAACAATGAAGAGACCTATGAAACGTTGTGCATTTTTATCCATGGACAGTCTAGAAGACTTTTTTGCTTACGACCAAATGTTATTTGAACCATTGAAAGCGGTGGGTTGGTTAGCTGAAGAAGTGTCCTGGCGAAAAATGGATGTTGATTGGAATGTATACGATGTGGTGGTGGTCCGCACAACGTGGGATTATCAGGATGATGTTGAGGCGTTTATGGCATGTTTGCAACGCATTCAAGCCTCGTCAGCTCAATTACAAAATGGCTTGAAAATTGTCGAATGGAATATTAGTAAACGCTATTTAAGTGATTTACAAAACCAAGGTATCAATATTGTGCCTACACTTTGGTTTAAGGCTTTTGTGTTGACTGAATTGCAGGCCGGATTCAGTCATTTTGATACATCAGAAATAGTTCTAAAACCCTTGGTTAGTGCTAACGCAGACCATACCTATAGATTGACGCCAGAAAACCTAAAAGTTCAAGCTGACGGACTAAAAGACGTTTTTGCTCACCGTGAATTTATGCTACAGCCATTTTTACCTGGAATTGTAGATGAAGGTGAGTACTCACTGTTTTATTTTGCTGGGCATTATAGCCACAGTATTTTAAAACAGCCCAGAGCAGGTGATTTTCGAGTACAAGAAGAACATGGTGGGCAACTCAAATCCATTCAACCAAACGAAGAGATGCTGACGACTGCAAGACACTGCTTAGCGGCGTTACCTGCAGATGTTTTGTATGCCAGGATAGACTTAGTGCGACACAAAAATGAGTTTGCGGTAATGGAAATAGAGCTGATTGAGCCTTCGTTATATTTCAATATGGACCCCGAGTCTCCGCAACGTTTTGTCGATGCCTTCATAGACATGATATAAATATCTATCAATAAAAAACATCTTGTTGGCGTATGGATTATGTTATTTTTTGTTAGATAAGTTGAGGTTAAGGAGTGTCTGTTGGCGTTAGAATTACAAAATGTCAGTTTGCTAGTGGAAGAGCAATCTTACCTCAACGACGTTTCTCTTAAATTTGAAGCGGGATCTTTCAATGTACTATTAGGCCGGACATTGGCTGGAAAGACATCTCTGCTTAGAGTGCTTGCTGGTTTAGATAAACCCAGTCGCGGACGGGTATTTTATAACGATCAGAATGTAACAGGTGTTGCCGTTCAAAAACGTGGTCTGTCCATGGTGTATCAGCAGTTTATTAATTATCCTCATTTGACTGTGTGGGAAAACATTGCCTCTCCTTTACAGCTTGCAAAAGTATCCTCTGGCGAAATAAACAAACGCGTAAAAAAGATTTCCGAAATGTTGCATATTGGAGAATATATGCAACGTCTGCCGTTGGAGCTTTCGGGAGGTCAGCAACAACGTTGTGCTATGGCCAGAGCATTGGTGAAAGATGCAGGTATAATATTGTTCGACGAACCGTTGGTGAATTTAGATTACAAACTTAGAGAAGAGCTTCGAAGTGAATTAAAAGCCCTATTTAAAACCCGAGAAACCATTGCTATTTATGCCACAACCGAGGCCCATGAAGCCTTGGCTTTGGGTGGCACCACAACTTTACTCCACCAAGGACGAGTATTGCAGACTGGCGGGGCGCAACAACAGTTTGCTAAGCCAATAAATTTGTTTGCCGCTGACTTATACAATGAGCCACCTTTAAACGTTTTTTCTGCCTACGTGAGCAATGGCGTACTGCAAATTCAAAACCCGATTAATTTGGCGAGTACCGCACATTTAGCGGATTTGCCAAACGGTCAGTATCAGTTTGCAATCCGCCCTAATCATATTGCTTTGCACACAATCAGTGCCACGAATATTGCCTTAAAAACTAAAGTTGCATTAGCTGAAATTAGCGCCTCTGAAACCTACTTACATGTCAAAACTAGTGTCGATTCAGAGCAAATAAGCTTGAGCTGGATTGTGCATATACTGTCGATTATGAGCTTTCGCACCGGCAGTGATCTTGACATTTTTTTACCCTTAGAAGATCTTTTTGTGTTTGACATAGAAGGTAACGCCATTCGCTGGCCAGCCACACATTCTGTGACGGTATTGTAATGGCCACAATTACACTCAAAGGTTTGGCTCATAGTTATTTGGCACAGCCCCGTAATGTACAAATGCACCCTCAAGATTATGCTATTCAAGCCATAGACCATGTGTGGAAACAAGGGGGGGCTTATGCGTTGTTGGGCCCTTCTGGTTGCGGCAAGTCGACACTGCTAAATATAATGTCAGGTTTGCTCAGTCCGTCTGAAGGCGAAGTATTATTTGACGACCGAGTAGTAAACACTCTTAGTCCTGAAAAACGCAATATTGCTCAGGTGTTTCAATTTCCAGTTGTGTACGATGCCATGACAGTGGCAGGAAACTTGGCGTTTCCCCTTAAAAATATAAAGATGCCCAAAGCGCAAATAAACATCAAGGTGCGGGAAATTGCCGACTTGTTGGAACTGACAGACTTCCTTGATAAAAAAGCTAAAAACTTAAGTGCGGATCAGAAACAAAAGGTATCAATGGCAAGAGGCCTGGTGCGTGAAAATGTATCTGCCATATTGTTTGACGAGCCTCTTACTGTGATTGATCCCAATCTAAAGTGGAAGTTAAGACGCAAGCTCAAACAAATCCACGAGCAGTTAAATATCACCATGCTGTACGTCACACATGATCAGCTAGAAGCTGCCACTTTTGCTGATGAAATAGCCCTGATGTACCAAGGAAAAATTGTGCAGTTTGGTAGCCCACAAGCATTATTTGAGCAGCCCAATCACACTTTTGTTGGATATTTTATTGGTAGCCCTGGCATGAATTTTATTCCGATTGAAAAGAGTGGTGAGGGAGTGTGTTATCAGGACATTTACTTGGCTATCAGCGAATTACAGCAAGCTGCTTTGCAATTCAGTCATTCGGCTAATCTTAAACTAGGTATTCGGCCAGAATTTATTGAGTTGAGTGAAACGTCTACACCTAATAGTTTTGCTGCTAATGTTTTATCAGTGCAACATCTAGGTAGTTATCAACTTGTGCTAGTAGACTTTGCAGGACTAGAACTCCAAGTGCGTGTGCCAGAAAAAATGCAGTTTACTGGTACTAACGTGTATTTGGTTTTCCCTAGCCAATGGTTAAAACTGTATATAGATGAGTATTTGGTGGGTGAGCCCGTTCTTGAAAACGGGCATGAAACACAGTGGGAAAGTAAGCGCGAAGACAAGGGTGACAACCATGAATAAGATACCCAACAACAAAGCGTGGTGGTTAGTGTTGCCGATGTTTTTGCTGGTGGCATTTTCGGCTATTATTCCCCTGATGACAGTGGTGAATTATTCACTACAAGATATTTTTGACCAAAACACTGTTTATTTCGTGGGGGTTGAGTGGTACCAAGAAACGTTACGTAACACACGTTTACATGATTCTTTATTGCGTCAGTTTGGTTTTTCGTTTTCAGTACTCATTATTGAAATTCCCCTGGGTATTGCTGTGGCACTAATGATGCCTACGCGCGGTTGGCAAGCATCTGCTGTGCTTATTTTATTGGCCTTGCCATTGCTTATTCCATGGAATGTAGTGGGCACCATTTGGCAAGTCTTTGCTCGGGGTGACATAGGCTTATTTGGCTGGACCTTAAACAATTTGGGCATTGATTATAACTACACCTCTAACCCCTTAGATGCTTGGTTAACGGTGTTATTAATGGATGTATGGCATTGGACCTCGCTGGTAGCCTTGTTATGTTATTCAGGGCTACGGGCTATCCCTGATGCTTATTATCAAGCGGCTAAAATAGACCGCGCCTCACCTTGGGCAGTGTTTCGTTATATCCAGTTACCACGCTTAAAAAATGTGTTGGTGATAGGCGTGTTGTTGCGCTTTATGGACAGTTTTATGATTTACACTGAACCCTTTGTGTTAACTGGTGGCGGCCCAGGCACCTCTACCACCTTCTTAAGTCAAACCCTTACCCAGATGGCCATAGGTCAGTTTGATATTGGTCCCGCTGCGGCATTTTCTCTGGTGTATTTCTTAATTGTGTTGCTGGTGTCTTGGGTATTTTTTACCACTATCACACATATGGAAAGATCTGATAATGGCAACAAACATGATAAGTAAACGCAACTTAGGCATGCTCATGTATCTCATCTTTGTACTGCTGCCTATTTATTGGTTGTTAAATATGTCGTTTAAAACCAATGATGAAATCTTGGGGCAGTTAACATTATGGCCAACAGACTTTACGCTTAATAACTACATCACCATCTTTACTGATGCTAGCTGGTATATGGGATATGTGAATTCCATGACATACGTGGCAATGAATTTGGTGATCACCTTGCTGGTGTCACTACCAGCGGCATATGCCTTTAGCCGTTACAAATTTGTGGGTGATAAACATTTGTTTTTTTGGTTGTTGAGTAACCGTATGGCGCCACCCGCAGTGTTTCTATTGCCGTTTTTTCAATTGTATTCATCAGTAGGGCTTTTCGACACACACCTAGCGGTAGCGTTAGCACACTGTTTGTTTACTATCCCCTTAGCGGTATGGATTTTGGAAGGTTTTATGTCTGGTGTACCTCGGGAAATTGACGAAACTGCCTATATAGACGGTTACAGTTTTGGGCGCTTTTTTATCAAAATATTTATCCCGATGATCCGCTCTGGCATCGGTGTCACCGCCTTTTTTACCTTTATGTTTTCTTGGGTAGAACTATTGTTGGCACGCACGTTAACGTCGGTCGATGCCAAGCCCATTTCTGCGATTATGACACGCACTGTTGGCGCTGCAGGAATCGATTGGGGGGTGTTAGCTGCTGCCGGGGTGCTGACTATTTTACCGGGCATATTGGTTATTTGGTTTGTGCGTAACCATGTTGCCAAAGGGTTTGCTTTGGGGAGGGTATAAATGAATTTTCATCTAAAATACAGAGAAAAAACATGTTGAGCTGGATGGCATGGACTATGCCCAGTGCTTTGTTTTTTCTTGGTATTGCCAGTTTATTGTTGGTCATGACTGTTTTGGAAATCCGTAAGCCATGTGTTGAACGCAAAGGTTGGCTGCCTATATCCACTACTCGTGGTGACAGATTATTTATCGGTCTATTAAGCAGTGCATTTGTGCACTTACTTTTTTTGGGCTTAACTGATGTAACTTTGTGGGTAGCCTTGGGTATTTCGGTATTACTTATGGCGACTTTACTTCGCTGGGGTTGACCTCAGTGTTATCGTTTATTCAATCTATGTATTGCCACTAAGCTGGTCAATCGTAAAAATGGAATCTAGGGGATAGTATGCAAAAAAAAATACAACTAGCCAGTTTGATGTTAACCATTGGCATATCAGTGCAACCTGTTAAGGCCGATGAAGATGCGGCAAAGCGTTGGTTAAAGAGTGAATTTACTGACTCTACCTTGACTCAAGACCAGCAGTTACTGGAGATGCGTTGGTTTATCGAGGCATCTAAACCTTTTGCCGGTATGAGCATCAATGTTGCTTCAGAGACTATCGCGACGCATGAATACGAAGCCAAGGTATTAGCCAAGGCATTCAGTGAAATTACCGGCATCAATATTACTCATGATTTGATCCAAGAGGGTGATGTAGTCGAAAAACTTCAGACCCAAATGCAATCGGGTCGAAATATTTATGATGCTTACGTGAATGATTCTGACTTAATTGGTACCCATTTTCGTTACGGAAAAGTAGTGCCTATATCCGATATGATAGCCGGTGATGGCAAAGACTTCACTTTGCCCACGTTAGACTTAGATGACTTTATTGGTTTAAGTTTTACCACAGGCCCAGATGGAAAAATCTATCAGCTACCCAGCCAACAATTTGCCAACCTGTATTGGTTTAGAGCCGATTGGTTTGAGCGTGAAGATCTAAAAAGTAGATTCAAAGAAATATATGGGTATGAATTAGGCGTGCCAGTTAATTGGTCTGCCTACGAAGATATAGCTGAGTTCTTTAGTGAAAAAGTCAAAGTGCTTGATGGTCAGCCTGTTTATGGTCATATGGATTACGGTAAAAAAGACCCATCCCTTGGGTGGAGATTCACCGATGCATGGTTTTCAATGGCGGGTGCAGGCGATGTAGGCATACCTAACGGATTACCAGTAGATGAATGGGGTATTCGCGTAGAAGGCTGCCAACCTGTAGGCTCTAGTGTATCCAGAGGCGGCGCCACCAATGGTCCTGCCGCCGTGTATGCCACCCAAAAATATGTGGATTGGTTACGCCAATACGCACCGCCAGAAGCACAGGGCATGACCTTTTCTGAATCAGGCCCAGTACCGGCACAAGGTGCGATTGCGCAACAAATTTTTTGGTACACCGCCTTCACTGCCAGTATGAATGTGCCAGGGTTACCGGTAGTGAATGCCGACGGCACACCTAAGTGGCGTATGGCGCCTTCTCCTAAAGGACCTTATTGGGAAGAAGGTATGAAACTGGGCTACCAAGACACAGGTGCTTGGACCTTCTTAAATTCAACACCAGCCAAACGTCGTTTGGCCGCTTGGTTGTATGCACAATTTACTGTTTCTAAAACGGTATCGCTGAAAAAGACTTTAATCGGTTTAACGCCATTCCGTGAGTCGGATATTAACTCACAACAAATGACCGATGTGGCGCCAATGCTGGGTGGCTTAGTTGAGTTTTATCGCAGCCCAGCACGTAAACAGTGGACACCCACTGGCACTAACGTGCCAGATTATCCCAAACTCGCCCAACTATGGTGGAAGTATATTTCTGAAGTTGCCAGTGGTGAGAGTTCAGCACAAAAAGGCTTAGACGGGCTAGCCGCTGCCCAAGATAAAGTGATGCAACGATTGGAGCGAGCCAAGGTGCAAGGCGAGTGTGGTCCCAAATTGAATAAACCAAGAGACCCCGAATATTGGTTAGCGCAACCCGGCTCTCCAAAAGCCAAATTGGCCAATGAAAAACCCCAAGGCCAGACAGTAGCTTATGAGCAACTTTTGAAAAGTTGGCAGGGAGAGTAACAATACTACTTAAGAACAGAGCATTTTGATGCTCAGTTCTTATTTACCTAGATGACTTATCTAGTGTGAGAGGGTCTAATGCTTACTAGGGCTGATATAAGCGAGGAAAGACAAACAACACAAGCCTAAATAACGATTCAAATCCCAACACTTCAATGAGGGTGGCGAGTCTCATCTGCGAACCCAGTAAATCAAATAATCTTGTCAAATTCTGACTAAATCAGAGGGCCATTGATAAGAAAAAAATAGGTTTACTGCCTCATAAGTATGAAATTCAGTCGCTCAAAGGTGGGGCGATTTGCTGTTATTAACAGGTATCTTATTTTGGATGTTCTGGTATTTTTTATCACGCTTCAATCTGAGCTCTTACTTCATTAAAGTTGTTTTGATGATATTGATATTCTGCACATCAATCCCCGCGGGTATAAGTACCCGCGGGGATCCATCCAAGAATAGGATTACCGAGACAGTGGTTGCGTAATATCTTCGACAATATCTTTCCAGAACGGCCTGTTCGAAATAAAGTCGTCGGTCCATTCGTTGAGTAGTTCACCATTCGCATCCTGGCTATAAAACAGCGGGGATTGCAGCGCCGTGTGAGAAATGTCGCCATTTACGATGAAGCGTTTGTAACGATTCGGATGGGCTTCGTTCAGAATGCCATGTTCAGTAACAATAAGATCCCTAAAGCCCAACGGATCTGCAAGAAGATCCATGAAAAAGCGGTTAGTAAGATCCATATCCGTTTCTTAGAATGCTTCTCGTATTGTAGAGTCGTTGTCGAGGCGCCACATTATGAGAGGCGTGGTCTGCCCCAAGTCATCGCAATCGGTGCAACTCGCAGGATAAAACTGCCCAATTTGCCAGTCTGCAGCTCGTGCGTTAATGTCATCCGTAGCGTTCAGGTTGACCGTCACTGGCCCCGCATCGTTAAATACAATGAGATAAGTCTGGTTTCCATAGAGCACTCTCACCAGAAACGGCGCAAATCCGGTTGCCCCTACGCCGCCAGCACTGGAGCCTGCAACTGTGATCTTGCTGGCATTTGGGAATGTGGCTTTAGCTATGTCCATACCCGCCGTTTGATTACGCAAACCGCGGTGAAAGCGGACTACGGCAGTAGGCACTCCAATCGCCGGCCCAAAGGCTGGGTCGAATACGTCGTTGTCACCCGAAAAGACTGACCCGTCGCAGTAAGGCATGTAAACCACAGAGTAATCAGCAAACGGGTTATCTTTGGAATTGAAATCCCAGATCCCAACATCAGGTGCAGGGGGCTCCTGCGCCTCAGAAAGCACATTACAGTTGTAGAAGTCCTGCCAACAAGCACCTCCTCCTTGCTCTAAAATTAGTAGCTTAGAAGGAATTCCTGGTCTTGTGAATACAGAGTAGGGGGTGCCAGCGACGCAGATAGGCCCGTTACCTCCATAGGGGTCGAAGGTGTGTTTGGTCCACCCATCACCCACGTCCGTGGAGGATACAGGGGTATACTGACCAATATATTTATCCACTCCAGAATCATGCAGCTCCTCCATGGCTTCTTGATTTAGCCCCCGTGGGGCTTTACTTTTTGGGGCACTGCTAACACTCCCGGTGAGCACCGCTAAAGCATTACATTGATTATTAGTTTCATCTCTTTTTCCTTAATGAGTAAGAACTTTGCCAAAATACAACATATTTAGGCTAGTACATCTCATTGAGAAGTAAAGAACCGGTGAGTAACGACAGCCGTTTTATGGTGTAGCTTCAGAAAATTTACCGCGTCATATATGACTTGGTAAAACTGCAATTTTGTAGGATTAAAGCTGCGGTGGGAAATGAGCATTAATGGGGTCACATCAATAAGCTGCTTATTATGATATATGTCTTGTTAAATATTTTAATTCATCCTTGTTAAAATTTTAGCAAATAGTACAGTCGCTTATAGTGTTACCAAACGATTGATTTAATTTTTTAGTTGTTCTTAAAATTCCTTACTAAATCAATATTTATCACTCTATTTTTCTCACAAGTGGAATGCTTTTTCTATTCGCCGCGCACCGAAGAATTGGCCGCTCGAGACCAAAATCTTCTGCATGGTGATGTGTAGGATGCACAAATTCCTTGGACGTATTCGTAAAAACCCATAATCCAAACGACCGCACTTGAGGTACGCTTCAAATTCTGACCGCACATATTTGGGTAAACCTTTATCTTGATGCCCCATGAGGGTCAGAAACTGTGGGTAATGTTTTTCAATAATTTGAAAAGAAGTGTCTGCTCTGTTTTATGACGTTGATACTTTACCGTCCCTTCTCTTCTGGCATCGCTGATGCTTTATTGATTAATGTGATCAGTGGTGCTGTCAGTATTATCGCTTGTATCATAACGGTTTTATTGGTCGACAAAATCGGACGTAAGCCGCTGCTTCAATGGGGCTCTATAGGCATGGCAGTATCACTCGCTTTAATGGTGCTTGCATTCGTTAATGCCGATGTTGGCCCAACTGGTGATCTTAATGCCGGAGAGTGGGGGCCGTTGGCGTTGATTGCGGCCAATGCCTATGTCTTTACTTTCAATATGTCATGGGGCACATTGATGTAGGTTATGTTGGACGAAATTTTTCCAAATTAAATTCGTGGTTCGGGTCTGGCGGTTACTGGATTGTTTCAGTGGTCGGCTAACTTTGCGATTACTGTAAGCGTCCGGTGATCCACGCCTAGCAGTCATCCATTATTCATTCGAAAATACTTCCTCACTGTAATGGGAGGTATTATGAAGCATAAAACACTAGATGAATGGCAGAAATTGATAAGCCAACAACAAACGAGTGGGTTAGCCATTGTTGATTTCTGTAAAGAGCACAGAGTTAGCACATCAAGTTTTTATAAATTTCGTGGGCGATTACAACAGCAAGTTAACCCGCCTCGTTTTGTAAAAGCTAGCAAGTCTGCTATCGACGCGACTATTCAACCATCAGTATCTGTCAGATTGGGCGAGGTTTCGTTATCTTTTTCGACGTCTTGCGAGCCTGTTTGGTTGGCAAGTTTCGTTAAGGCACTGCAATCATGAGAATGTTCGTTGAGCCAGATGACATTTATTTGCACCTTGAGCATGTTGATTTTAGAAAGTCGATTAATGGCTTGCTGGCGATTATCGAAAGTGAATTAACATTAAACGCATTCTCCGGTGCATTATTTATCTTCTGTAACAAAAAACAAGACAAACTCAAACTCTTATACTGGGATAAAACCGGGTTTGCATTATGGTACAAACGGTTGGAGAAACAACGCTTCAAATGGCCTAAGTGTGGCCAACTCAAACACACTAATTTGAGTGAGCAGCAGTTAACATGGTTGCTCGGTGGCTATGATGTCGTTGGACATCGCAGCTTGGATTACACGGCCTCTGGGTTATAACGTACGATCATAAGTAGCATTTAACGATCACGTTTTAATCTAATTGAAAACAGTCACTTAGGGTTATAATAAGTGACATGAATAAAGCCCAACTACGCCAACAAATAGCCGAGCTTAGCAAGCAAGTTGAACGATTAGAAAGTCGCAATCAGTTTCTTGAAGAGCAGTTTCGTCTTGCCCAACAAAAACAATTTGGGGCGAGTAGCGAAGGTCACCCTGGTCAAGGTGAATTGTTTAATGAAGCAGAAGAGCTGGTTGCTGAAACACCTGTCGAAAAAGAAGACATCAGCTACACACGCAATAAACCTAAGCGTAAACCATTACCAAAAACATTACCTCGTGAAGTGGTTATCCATGATATTGCACAGGAAGATAAAGTCTGTGCTTGCTGTAACAATGAATTGCACAAGATAGGTGAAGACAAGACTGAAAAGCTTGAATTCATCCCTGCTCAAGTTAAAGTGATAGAGCATGTTCGTCCTAAGTATGCGTGTCGTGTATGTGAAAAGGACGGCATTAGCAATCACATCAAACAAGCACCGGTGCCACCTTCAGTTATCCCTAAAGGTTATGCGACACCAAGCTTACTTAGTCAGGTAATCACCAGTAAATATCAATTTGGGTTGCCACTGTATCGTCAAGAAGCGATGTTCAAACAATACGGTATTGAACTGAGCCGCAAAACTATGGCCGATTGGATGTTGAGGTGCGCTGACTTGCTCACACCGCTATATGACCATTTACACGAATTGATACTTAAGCAAGGCGTCATTGCCGCTGATGAAACCACCTTAAAAGTCGTCAGCGAAGATAAAGCGAAATGCTATATGTGGGTGTATACCTCAGGCGCCGACTCACCTGAAGGGAAATTACCCAATACTGACATCCCAAATATCGTGCTGTACGACTATCAATCGAGTCGCGCGGGTCAATGTGCCGTGGATTATTTACAGGGTTACAACGGGTATCTACAAGTGGATGGCTATGCGGGTTACCACAAAACCCAAGCGACACTCGCAGGCTGTTGGGCCCATGCGAGACGTAAATTCGTTGAAGCCAAAACCGCACAGGGCAAAAAATCTAGCGGCAGAGCCGATTGGGCACTTAACCATATTCAAAAGCTGTATCGTATTGAAACGCAAATAAAAGCGAGTGCACCTGATAACAGGCGGAAAGTAAGGCAGGAAAAGAGCACTATATTGCTCAAACAGTTCGAAGCGTGGCTGATAAAATCAGAGTCGCAGGTATTGGCAAAAAGCAAATTAGGCGAAGCCATCACCTACTGCTTAAATCAGTGGAGTAAACTCAACACTTACACCCAATATGGTCACCTGAACATCGATAATAACCGCGCTGAGCGCGCGATAAAACCCTTCGTCATAGGCAGAAAGAACTGGTTGTTTAGTCAAACGGCCAAAGGCGCTAAGGCCAGTGCCATACTGTACAGCATTATAGAAACTGCAAAGGCAAACGGACTAACGCCGTTCGACTATATGATGCATTTACTTGAACAAGTCTCGGTTCAAAACACCGATATCGAGCCACTGCTACCATGGCGATTTGCTAAAGACTAGGTGGGATTGCCGGACGCTTACCGATTACTATGACGTTCCCGATATTACTGGCGAAGGTTGGCTTAGGCGGTGCCTATGGTTTTTACGCATTAAGCGCCGCTATTTCAGCTATCTTTGTTTTGTTTATGTTTATGAAACCTAGGGTGTTGAGTTAGAACAGACGAAAGGTTAAAGAAAAAAGACTCAAGCTGTTTGTTAGCTTGAGCCTTTTGGTTTTTTAAATAAAATAGAGTCTGATTTTAAGCATTCAGTGTCAGCTCTTTTAGCCTACGATAATGATCTCAAGCGTTTAGTCTAGTTCCCACGTTTGTTTTTTTCTATAAATAGTGGAAGGGTTAATTTTGAGAAGCGCTGCAGCCTTTGTAATGTTATCACCACAAATAGCAATAGCATGTTCAATAACTTCTTGTTCAACCTGTGATAAAGGTCTTATGTCTGCATTATTATAAAGCGTGTTGTCTGAAATATTGAGGCTAGCACTTTCGAATGAAGTATTAGACAACCCATTTAATTCCGCGTCTAGCGGTGGCGGTAGATGGCTAATCTTAACGGTCTCATCTTCATTAAGCACAACAATATTACGGATGACATTTTGAAGTTGGCGGACATTTCCTGGCCAAGCATAATTCATCAATACAACTTTCACTTCATTTGAAAAGTGTTTAAAACTTTTATTCTCTTCATCGGCATAGGTCAAAAGAAAGTGTTTTGCGATAGCTAGAATGTCGTCGCTGTGTTCATTGAGCGCGGGAAGATGTATGGGCACAACATGCAAGCGATAATAAAGGTCTTCTCTAAAAGTCCCAGCGTCCACTGCCTTTTGCGGATCCTGGTTGGTTGCACAAATAAAACGGATATCAACAGCTTCTTCTTTATTGCCACCCACTTTTCGAAATTTACCTGTTTGTACAAAGCGCAGTAATTTAGTTTGTAAATCTAAATCCATTTCAGCAATTTCATCTAAAAACAAAGTGCCGCCGTCGGCTAGGCTCGCGGCACCTTTTCGGTCAGAAGTGGCACCGGTAAATGCCCCTTTAGCGTGCCCAAAAATTTCACTTTCCATTAGATGATGAGGGATTGCACCACAGTTTAAAGCAATAAAAGGTTCTTCAGAGCGAGAGCCATGTTTGTGAATGGCTTGTGCGCAGACGTCTTTTCCTGTGCCACTTTTTCCGGTTATAAATATAGAGGCTCTACTATGAGCAACAGCGTCAATAATACGGTAAACAGCTTGCATGGGGAGGCTAGCGCCAATAAACCCATAATAATGCTCTCTGTCAAATGTTTGATGATACTCTTCAACTATGTACTTTAATCGATTAGTTTCGAGAATATTAAGTACAGTTGTTTGTAAGCGGTGGGCATCAATCGGTTTGGTTAGAAAATCAATAGCCCCAATCTTCATCATATCAACCGCAATATTAATGGAGTTGCTTGCTGTTACAACGATAACTGACGTGGGGAATTCTTTGTCACAAATCCATTGCAGGATTTCACTGCCTTGCAGGTCGGGTAAATTTAGATCTAACAATACAAGGTTAGGAATATTATTTGCAATGAAGGTTTTTGCTTCTTCTCCAGAGTGGACACAGACTAAATTGATTTCTACATCTTTAAGATATTGTTGATAAAGAACTGCTAAAGGCTTTGAGTCCTCTACTAATAAAACGCTCAGTTTTGTTGTCATTTTAAGCTCTTTTCTAAGTTTTCAATCAAATCCTTTTATTACTCTTTTTTCTAACATTAAAAAAGAGGCTTCAGCTATTTCTAGCAGCGGGATTACAAGCAAAGATGCTTGTTCAATATTCATGTCATTACGCACACGTTCGAGCTTGAGGAGTTGTGTGTATAATTTGCGGTTACCATAGGTAATAGCGCTGCCGCTGAACGTATGTGCTTCAAATCCTAGTGCTTTGGCATCAGAGTGTTTAACGGCCTGTTGAATCTTGTCCAGTCTCACCTTGGCATCCGAAATATAGGAAAGTAGGAGCTGTGGCATAACTTCTGCTGAAGTGTCTTTTAGTAATTGTTGTAGTATTAGCTCGTCAACAAATTCATCTTGTGTTTCATTATCAGTTAGTTTGAGCTGAGAGTCACCCTCAATTTCTTTGTTTTTTGTTTTTTCAGGCGTTGTTAAGCGTGCAACACTGTCGAGTAGCGAAGCTCGCTGAATGGGCTTGGTTAAATAATTATCCATGCCGGTAGCTAGAAAACGCTCTCGGTCGCCTTCTAAGGCGTGCGCGGTAAGAGCAATGATTGGAATTTTATTTTTTTCGGGTAATTGCTTTATTCTACGTACACATTCTATACCATCCATTTTAGGCATCGAGATATCCATCAAAATCAGGTCGTAATCGTTGTTGGAGACCGACTCTAACGCTTCTAAACCATCGTTAGCAATATCAACCTTTTGATTGGCAAGCTCAAGTATCTTTTTGATGACGATTTGATTAGCCCAGTTATCCTCGGCGAGTAAAATACGAGTATTCTTTTTTGGAATTCTCATATTATTGTTTGATTCATTTCGGTATAAGCAGTCTTCTTTTATGCCTTCTTTTAAGCGAACCATAAAAGTGAAAGTACTGCCTTTTCCAATCTCACTATCAACATTGATAATGCCACCCATCAGTGAGCTTAGTCGTTGGCATATTGCCAAGCCGAGTCCTGTCCCCTTAAAAGAGCGTGAGTGAGTCTGGTCTACCATCGTAAATGGCTCAAAGAGTATTGATTGGTTTTCTCGAGAAATGCCGATGCCGGTATCTTGAATGACGCATTTAAAATCGAAAAACTCATTTTCTATGTGTATTCCACTTGCTTGTATTGTAATCGAGCCTTCTAGGGTAAATTTAATAGCGTTATGGATTAAATTGGTCAGTATTTGACGGAATCGATCAGGGTCTCCCATGACAAAATCTGGCAGTGCGGGGTCGATATTGAGTTTAATAGTAAGGCTTTTTTCACCGATAAGCGCTTGCAGTATTTCTAGAGTATCTCTGAGTAAATAATGAAGGTCGAAGCATATGTCATCTAACGTGACCTTACCGACCTCCATTTTGGAAAAGTCGAGAATATCATTAATGACAATGAGAAGTAGCTCACTCGAATTACGTCCGGTTTTAACCAGCTGCTTTTGCTCAGGAATCATAGGTGTGTGTGATAGTAGTTCTAAAACGCCTATGATTGCATTTAAAGGCGTACGCATTTCGTGACTCATAGTTGCAAGAAAACTTGATGTAGACTTGTTAGCTGATTCGGCAACTTGTTTTGCTTTTTCTAAAATCAACTCATATTTTTTTTGATCGGATATATCACGTATAAATGCTGAAAAAATAATATTACTGCTGGTATTTATTTCTGAAATAATAATTTCAATAGGAAAAGTATCACCATTCTTGCGTAATGCCGTGAGCTCCATTCGCTGGCCCAGAACCGAACCATCACCTGTAAGCATGCATTTCTGTATACCTTCTGTATGTGAGGTTCGCATTTCATGAGGAATAATAAAGTCTACTATAGGCCTACCTATGACTTCTTCAGGTGCCCAACCAAAAGTTTTATAAGCTAGCTTGTTATAATCAATAACGAAGCCATTAATATCAATTGTAATAATGCTATCGAGTGATGAAGAAAGGATGGCATTATTTTTTGCTTGGCTAGTATGGTAATCCTCGATAGTGTTTTTTAATTTGGCAGAATAGATGATTTGCTCTTGCATTAATTGGCTTAGAGCATTGGCGGCATTGGATAAAAGTAACATTTCTGGATTAGTGTTGTTTGACAAATTGATAAGCATTGGTCGATTATCATTGATTGATAATTGTGTAAGGTGTTCGGTGATTCGTTTGAGGGGTTTCACTGCTATCCGATGAATGAGTATTAAGGACAGCGCAGTAAAGGTCAGTAAAATAGTATGTAAAATTTGTTTTATTTGTTGGAAATTCTGATCGATTTCCTCTTCCATTTCTTGACTATCCCATAATATTTCGATTGAGCCCAATGATTCATCTTCGATAACAAAGGAATGCTTGAAGCTGTGAAGAAATTTTGAGGGTATATCGTGGACGCGTAAATGTTGAGTGAGTAATTCAGCGTGCTCATTTTTTATGGAAATTCCTTGCATGTTGCGGGAGTGTTGCAATGTCTTTTTAGCAAAGCTGGATAAGAAAAGAAGATCTTCGCTGATAACGGCATCTTCAGCTAATGCTGACAGTAAAGTATAAGAGTTTTCTACTTGATCGGATATGTGGCTTAGCTCTCTGTCAATGACTATTTGCCGTGTGAAATGGGTTGTGAGGAGGGAGGTGAGCACAAGTGTAGTTAATAGTGATGCAAAAATTTGCCACCATAACGGCCAATGTCTGAAATATTTTTTTTGTGAGAAACTCATAGTTTATTTTTTTATTCTTATGCTATTTAAGGATAACCAGTTACGGTAAATAAAACACTCAATCATTATAATGCCTAATCAAAACAGCGTTCAAACGTTATAAGATCGTATCTATGCTATGTGACTTCTGCTGCTCTTTTAAAATAGTTATTGGTTCTAACAATATCAGCGTGACATCATCTTTGGCTGTATAGGCGGTAAGTTGATCGAACCGCTCCATAACGATTGCAAGTGCAACATCAATAGGTTCTTTTAATGTCGATAAGAGAAGGTCGCATAACCCTTGCTCAAGTCTGTTTCGACTTTCCTGATCATTAGCCGACTCAAACAAACCATCGGTATAAAATGCTACTCGCTCACCTTGTTGTATCGTTATGTTGAGTTCTTGATAGCGTGTTTTGGATATTAGGCCAGGTAACATACCCCCGACGTCAAGACGCTTTAAGCCCGATTCGGTAATATGCAAAGGATTAGGGTGGCCACCACTGGCAAGTACTATACTGCCCGATTTTGAAATTTTTGCTACACAACAAGTTAACAGTGTTTTGGAGAGTAGCTTTCCCTGTAATGCATTTTCTGACAGCTCTTCAAGAAAATTTGCTGGTGTCAATTCCTGCTTAGTACCTTGTAAAAGACCGTGCAGATAACCCATATATGCATAAGAAAAAAACTTTGCACTGTCGTCATGGCCAATAATGTCAATTAGCATCAGGATTGTATTTTCATCACTGGTCTTGTGAAGCAATAAATCTCCACCTCCAACCCCGGCGTTTCTCGACGCAACGACTAATTTCCAATCTTCCGATAAATCAGATAACTCGGGTTTTAATATAGATGATATACCTTCGTCAATTCTATCAGTTACTTGCTGATGAACTTGTTGCGATCGTTTTATAACACGCTTAATACATTGAGTTAACTGAGTTTTATTAATCGGTTTTTTTAAATAATCATCAATCCCCACATCTGTAGCCTGTTTTAGCATGAGAGGGTTATGGTTTGAAGTTAAAAATATGAAAGGAATTAAAGAGTTTTTTCGTTGTTGAGATAATTTTTCTCTTAAAGCGAATCCATCCATAACTGGCATATTGATATCTGAAATTACTAAATGAATGTTATCATGTTTTAGTAGATTTAATGCTTCCAACCCATTAATTGCCATTTTAATATTAAAATCTTGAGACAAATATGACCGATATAGTCGGCCAAGGCTAGCATCATCTTCGACAATAAGGACGGTTGGCTTTGTTGCGCTGTTAGGTCTTGGCCAGCTTAATGTTAAAGTGTTCTTAATGTTATTTGATTCGTAACTTATATGCTGACACAAGGATTGCATCAATGGAATGCCTCTACCACCTTCATCTAATGTCATCGTATTAATATCTATTGATGATTTGATGCTTGGATCCCATGGGAAGCCATTATCGATGACCTCTAAAAACCAGCGTTGATTATCTTTGCTAAAGCGTATTGTTATTGCGTTTGTACTGTTATGTTGGACGAGGTTTGTTAATGATTCAGACGAGCAGATTGAAATGGTTTGTTGTAATTTATTACTATGGATGCAATAGCTGAGAACGGACTCAAGTAAAAAGCGTGACTCACTTACTTTTGCAAGTGTAGCGGGAATATCTGTTTCAAAAATTAGTCGATACATAATGAACTATATTTCTAAGTCTAGGAACCTATTATTACGGACCCAGACTTCTAAACGTTTCGCCTGCGACTTAAAACGTGGACTCAACCGTTTTATGGCACTAAGCAATTGATTTTTTAAGTTTGGATTATCTCGGTCATTAAATACAGTCCCAATGATGCGTGCAGATGTATTCTTGAGTTTATCTGTTGCACTGATAATCATTGACTCTGTTGTACTACCGGCAAGTACAACGATTAAGCATCCATCACAGGCTGCAGCAACACGTTCGGCCGGGATATTATTGGCATTAACTCTATTGATAGGCGAGGTGTCAATAATAATTCTATCAAAAGATTTTTGCCATTCTTGAATATATTGTTCAAATACACCGTGCTGTCGAATTTTCATGGCGGTAGCTCGCTCGGTAGGTGCCGTGATGCCAGTGACAACAATGGAAGTGTCTTCTAAACACACTAGATCAGGAGCATTGAATAGGCTTGGTTTTAATGTGTCGTCATCGAGCTTAAGCGCAGTCTTAATGCTAGGGCGATACATATTTAGATCAATCAGCAATGTTGAATAGCCGCCCAGCAGGCTATGTTGAGCTAGCGCCATGGCTATTGAAGTAACACCTTCGCCGGAATTTGAAGATGTGATTGCGATACTGCGAATATTTTGTTCTGACAGTAGAGAATGGATACGTTCAATCTCTACAATGGTTTTTTGAATATGCATTAGAGAACCAATAATACTGATGCTATTGTTAGCAGTTGAAAGACATCGCGAAGTCCTTCGCGGATTTTTGCTACTGTACTATCATCTTTATTGGGAATGAAAATAGTGTCTCCATCTTTTACCTCGGGTAGAAGATTTTCATCCCCCGTTTCAAAATAGAGCGCTAGATCTAATTTGCTAACCTTTTCATTACCGCCATTACGATGGGTGACACGTACGTTTTTAAGATCGGCTTTCATATTAGGGCCATCAGCTGCAGATAAAACATCTAGGAACCGCATTTTATCGGTAAACATATATCGACCGGGTGAACCAACTTGACCTAAAACATAAATTGATTTTTCAGATGATGAACTCACCCACTGCACGTTATCGTCATTATTACCGGTACTCGGAGATGCGGGCACAAAAATTTTATCAAGCGTGAGTAGCGGCGGCAGTATAGACATTTTGCCACTGTCTAGATAATGTTTGTAATTAAATAGAGTAAGATTTTCATTACGTTCGAGTTGCATTTTATTTAACTGTGCATCTTTACGGAGGCCTCCAGCCGCCTGTAAAGCCATCTGAACAGACGCATTAGAGGGGAGGATATATTCTCCAGGTTCTTTCACGTAACCCTGTACAGAAACAAGTAATTGCTTTTTAGAGATATAAACATTTATGTCCGTTAAGTCACGATAAGCAATCCTGAGTTTTTCAGTAATATGAGTTGCCAATTGATCTTCCGTTAAACCGGCTACATAAACTTCACCGACTTCCGGTAGTGTTATTTGACCCAAGCGATTGACTGAGAAGGGCTCTATAAGTGAATCCTCCCCAGGCAGCGATACCTGAATTAAATCACCTGACTCAACTTGCTCGTCAGCTGAAAAACTATTGCTTGATATGCAAAGTAATATTAATAAAATAAGGCACTTAAAGTTTCTTAATAACATGATGTTAATTTCCTGTATATGTCACGGGCGTGTCTTGCTCAAAAGATTCGAAGGTAAACCTACGTTGAATGTGTTTATTAGCTATTACATACTGTTCAGCGATAGAACTACCGGTAGACATAGCCTTGATATCAAAAAGGTGAGGGCGGATACCAATGGCTTGAGAATAACATTTTATCATTTTAGTGTGAGTCAACTATCCTAATTTTTGCTGTCGAATGTTTAATTAAATTTAACGGAAATAACATTATCTACTCGGAGCAAATTGATAAGATCTTTAGGCTGACCGTTAGCGTTAATGATTTCTAACGAGCCGCCTGATGATTTGAGGCGTTTAAATAGAAATACGATAATACCGATACCTGATGAATCAAGAAAGGTGACGTTACCAATATCAAGTGAGATATGTTGTTCCGTTTCTGGTGTCAGTAGGTTTTCGAGATCATCGGCAATTTGGCTAGCACTACAACCACTAGCATCCATCTCACCAGTAATCATAATATAGAAGCCACTATTTTTATTATCGATATATTCAACATTCATCACGTTCATGATATTTACCGCATTGTTTTGAAAAAATGATATTGATCAGGATATGCATGGAGTGTGCCAAATATTTTTATTAACATAATCTCATATGGATCAATAAGCTATAGATATATTGAGTAAATTTTAATTATATTTAGGTGAGTCTTTTGGCATTTTGCAAGCTGCCTTGCAAAATGCAAGGCAGCTGGTATGGATAAAAGTAGCAATGCGCCTTTAGCAAGTTCTATTCATTAAATTAGATAACCTGATTCCTGTTTAAGAAATTGGACTAAATGCCTGTTCCAAGAGCCGATCTTTCGATTTAAAGAGATGAATCTATAGAGGAACAGGCATGAGTAAATTAGTTGAGTTGTTTTGTGATTTCGATGATTTTGCAAAGTATTCATCCTTCAATGGCGTAAAAAACTGCTCGAAGACGGGATGCGAAAACGTCAAAGAGAAGGACAAATGACAACCAGTGAAATTATGACAATTGTCGTCAGTTTTCATATGTCACATTACCGTAATTTCAAAAACTACTATCTTGGGTATGTATCTCTTGTCTAGCAAAATGCGTTTCTAATTATATTGAGTTACTCGCGATTTCTAGCGGCCATGCCTAGGGTTATCGTGCCCATGTGTGCCTACCTCACATCGCTTAAAGGAATGCCCACAGGACTTGAATTCATTGACTCTACAAGCATCAAGGTATGTCATAACATCCGAATACTTAGTCATCAATCATCACGGTGAAATTGTTACTGCGAAAGTCACGACCGGCAATGTACATGACACCCAACCCGTGCGTGAATTAGCAGGAAGTTTGACTGATAAATTGTATGGAGACAGAGGCTATTTGAGTAAAGCTTTGGAAGCGGATTTATTAGACAAAGGTGTAAGTCTCGTCACAACCGTTCGCAAAAATATAAAAGCAAAAGCTATATCGTTTTGGGATAGGACCATGCTTTCAAGGCGCTATATAATTGAAACAATAAACGACCCACTTAAGAATATTTCTTATATCGAACACTCAAGGCATCGGAGTATGAAAGGCTTTATGCTAAATTTACTCGCGGGATTGGTCGCTTACTGTTTAAAGGAAAATAAACCAAGCCTTAATTTAACTAATGTAGAGTTGAACTCTAAGGTTATCGCTTAAGCAGATCTCAGGTTAGATATTCAATCTACTGCCCTTTACATTTGAAAATAACTGCAATGGTGGCCAGAATTATGTATAGATCCATTTTTAACCAAGTGGAAGGCTTCGATAGCGCCAGTGCATAAGAATGGTCATAACCGACCTTGTTACGAACATCTTCTATGCTGCTGTCATAGCCCTGTTTAACTTGTGCGAACCCTGTAATACCTGGAGAAACACCGAAGGTGCGCTCTGTGAAAAATGGAATATCACTTTCATAGCTTTTATAGAAAGCAGGTCGCTCAGGTCTCGGACCAATTAATGACATCTCTCCCTTTAAGACATTGATCAATTGTGGTAATTCGTCAAGGCGCGTTTTACGTAAACATCGACCGACACTGGTTATACGCGGATCATTATCTTTTGCTAATACAGCCCCTGTTTTAGCTTCAGCATCATTATTCATGGTGCGAAATTTTATCATTTTAAATAGTCGGGTATAGTTGGGACATGTTCGACCGACACGTAGCTGTTGATAGAAAACCGGCCCAGTAGAATTCAATTTTATAGCGATCGAAATAAAAGGGAATACCAGTGCGCCAGACAATAATAGGATGGTTGCAAAGACTATATCAAATAGACGTTTTGCGCGGCTGGTGAAAGGGTCGATTTCGAAACTATTTTTCATGGTTACTTTCTTTTAATGAGGTAATTGACTTAACAGGTTGCCAAGGCTTTTTACTACTATTTAATAAATAAGTTAGAGCGCCAATTATCCCGGCTACATGACCGCTGACTAGGTAGATTAAAACATTCAGTAATTTGTTATCGAATTTTAAAACGAGTTGTATCAAAGCAAGCAAGTAGAGCGAGCCTTGGGCGACAGCTAATAATAAAAATACCAAGGAGTAGGTTGCAAGCGAGATCGAGCCGATTAAAGCGATTAACATTAAAAATGGCATTGCCACGCGAAGGGCTTTACCGGATGCAAAGGTAAATGCAATACCTTTAAAGTGCGGGTGAAGCATTCTTTTTAAGCGTAATACTTGTTGCATATTACCCGCTGCAATACGGACTCTGCGTTGCCAGTCCATTGAGTTGTTTGCCTGTTCAAGCTCTAGCGAGACAATGCGGTTGTCTTGTTTAGCTATATATCCGTTAGCTACAATTTGCATAGGTAAAATAAAATCATCGTTAATCGTATCACCGGCAAGCGGCTGAAATAACTTGCGTCTAAAGAGATAGAACGCCCCATGGGCGCCTAGCGTTGAACCAAATGATGATTCCGCTATTTTAATCTTACTTTGATATTGCCAATAGCTTGCTTCACCTTCTGAGCCGGGTTCGAGTAAGCAGTAATGACTATTCAATACGCCAAGTCGTTGGTTGGTGAACTGGGCAGCAGCAATCAGTAATGCATCAAGTGAAATAAGTGCAGAGACATCGCTAAGTGCAACCAGCTCTGTATCAACCGTATTGATTACATCATTCAATACGGCTACTTTTCCGCGATTTTTTTTGAATTCACGGATCTCTAGATTCAAGCCTAAACATGATTTTTCTTGAGTCATCTGCTGCGCTAACACGAGTGTGTTATCTTTGCAGCCGTCTACAGCCACAATAACGTTGAGCTTTTCTGACGGGTAATCTAAAGCGGCACAATTAAGTAGCTTATCTGTAATCCATTGTTGTTCGTTATAGGCGGGAATAATTAAGGTAATGGTCGGTAATGCCTGGTCTGATAATCGACTAGTGTATTGCCTAGGTTCTATAGGGGTGACATTGTCGGGCTGAGCGGGCTGAGCCCACTTTAAAAACAAAGGGTAGCCTATGTGATGATAAATAATTAACACAACACAGATAATGATTATGCCGCTAAGGAGAAGGTTAATCATACTTGATTACCAACGGGTCTAAGAGCGGCATAACGTTCCGCCATTAATCGAACATCCCCATGCTTCAGAATGAAATCTCTTGGGCTAGTGGAGTAATGCTTATTCAGCATGGTGAATAAGGACTTGGCCATTAACGTCGCATTATTAGAGGGCACGTATTCACTGCATTCAACGCATAAAGTTTCTCGTGCGCCACCGACGTCGCTCACTAAACTGGGGATACCACAGGATTGTGCTTCTAAAGGCGAGAGCGGAAAGCCTTCATTTAACGAGGGAAGACAAAATAGATCTAACGATTGATAAAAAGTCGGCATATTGTCAATGCGGCCAAGAAAATGGACACGTTCATTTAACTTAAGCTGAGACACTTGTTGATGTAAGTTAGCTTCCATGGTGCCAGAACCTGCAAGGACTAAATGGACCTCACTTGAAAGCTCATGCAATGCATCAATCAGTATGTGTTGACCCTTTACATGCTCTAAGCGTCCGCTACAGCCAATTAATTTTATCTGTGTTGGTAGCTGCAGTTCTTGGCGTGCCTTAATTTTATTACCGAGTATAAACTTACTAGTATCAATGCCATTAGGTATGATTTTTATGGCATCAATGTTCAGCTTTCGTCGAATAGTTTCGGCGACAGTTTGAGCATCGGCTACCAATATCGGTTGTATCAACCGTAATAAGGTTTTTTGTACAGAGCAGCGACGCGAGTCATTTAAATGCCAAGCATCATGTTCGGTATGAATAAGGCAGTTTGTTGTTGCCAGTTTTGCTGCTAAACCACCGTAGAGTAATGGACCAATATGGTGGGTATGCACAACATTTGCTTTTAACTTATTTAATAAACGCGCCAACTTGACAATTAATAACGGTGTTATACCAGGCTGTTTATTAAAAAATATAATATTTTCAGCATACGGTTTTAAGCGTGGCCATTGCTCTATAGCATGCACTTTTTTGCCTTCTAAGCTAATAATATAAGTACGCTCATTTACGCCGCCGAAATCAATCAAATCTAAGGCCATGGTTTCAATTCCACCTGGCTTTAAGTGTTGAACGACATGAACGACTGTTGTCACAATGCAGGATTCTTAGGTATCAATACACCAGGGATGCGGCTGATGACTTGTACGTTGGTTAATGACTGTAGCTGATCGCATCGACGTAAGCGTGTATCGGTAACCTCAAGCAAGATGGCAAAACCGCTGCCCAAAAATACTCCACCTATTAATCCAGCAATAATAAAAAAGAAAAGAGGCAGGTTAGATGAATAAACAGGGGTATAAGGTATATCAACAATTTGGACGCGTTTTTCTTGTTGGAACATGCTTAAAGAGCCTGTAACGCGTGCCATTTCATGACGCTGTAACAGTTCTTTATAGAGTGCACGGTTCACGTCCAGATCACGCTCTAATTTATTAAATTTACGTTCGTGGTCACCAAAATCTTGAGTTTGCTGTTTTAATTTATCGATCATGCCCTGAAGGCTAACAATCTCGGCTTTAAGTGATTCATCTTTGCTTTGTGCCAGTTGTAAATTGGTGAGTTGTGAGATGAGTAATGTTTGATTTTCATTATCTTGGTTCACTGACGCGTTTGTAGCTATATCCCATAATTGATCAGTATTGATGAGACCTTTTGTGCTATCCAAAGTCTGTTGACGTTCGCTCTCTACACGACGGAGATCTCTCATAGCGCCTTGTATTTTGCTATGTGAATCAGTGTAGCGAGTTTTCCATAATGCTAAATCACTACGGATTTTGATAATTTTATCTTCAATGTTTCCAACAATAGGATTGGTTTTAGAGAGTTGGTTAGCCAAAGTGCTAAGGATTTTTGTGGCACCTGCTAATTCAGCTTGTCTTTCAGAAAGTCTCTGTTCTAATTGGGCGCGTCTAGCTATATTGGCGATATGCGCTTCAGGTAAGTCGTCACTGTTGTTATCTTTAAATTCGGCAAGTGCGAACTCGGATTTATCAAGCGCTAGGCGGCGAGTCTCTAACTGTTCAGAAAGGAATAAGCTTGAGCTTTTCATTGATGAGCGTTCAGGTGCTAGTAGCTGTTCAATAAAATGACGACTCACAGTATCTAACGTTTCTTTCATGCCATCAGGTTGTTGAGATTTCAACTCAATACGAATCAAGTCCTTGCCTGCTAACTCTATGGAAAGGTCTTTTGATAATTCGACAATAGCTTTGTCGTATTCCTTTGTTGGTGCGTCAGCAGCAATATAGCCACGCTCTTCAGCAACTGCCCCTAGAATACGTCGACTATGTAATAGTGTTTGTAAGCCATTCATTCGCTCTTTCAGCTTAGATGACACGGCTAAGTCTTCTAAAAAAGGATTCATATTGGCGGTTTCTTGAATCAACATACTGGTATGAGATGAGTAATGCCTGGGGCTTAGAGTGCCCACCGCAAGACCCAATAGAGGCAAAATCAGTATAGGTAATGCAATCACATAACGGTGACGCCAGGCGCCTGTTAAAATGTTAAATACTATGTGGGTAATTGGGTTCATAAAAGATCTATCCATTTTGATACTTGATCCGCTTGCGACGACCATGTTTGGTCGCTAACGGCTAGTTGTT
Organism: uncultured Paraglaciecola sp.; assembly: GCF_943787955.1. Classification (NCBI taxonomy): domain Bacteria; kingdom Pseudomonadati; phylum Pseudomonadota; class Gammaproteobacteria; order Alteromonadales; family Alteromonadaceae; genus Paraglaciecola; species uncultured Paraglaciecola sp. The sequence continues at coordinate 510,594 of NZ_CALSOK010000002.1, read as the reverse complement.
GATGAGGGTTGATGTCTTTAGGTATTGAATTGGTTAACGCTAGCACCAATTCTTCTGCAGTTTTGACTGCAGTAACAAATTCTAAATAGGGTGATATTGCTGGAAAATCTGTACTGATAACCGGGCGCCCTGAAGCAAGGTACTCACGAAGCTTTAATGGGTTACAGTGTTCAATTTGCTGATTTTTTATAAAAGGCAATAAACAGGCTGTCCAATGCTGAACATAACTGGGAAGCAGGTGGTGAGGTTTTGGCCCTAAAAAAGTGACGTTGTCGAATCCTTCAAGCTCAGTTATATCAATGACTGCAGCGCCAATAAAGACAAAATGCCAATGGGGGAGCCTAGCAATTGCTTGAGTTAATAGCGCTAGGTCTAACCATTTTGATATGCTGCCATAAAAGCCGGCAATAGGCCGCCCATCATCAACTAAGTCTTTAGCTCGCTCGGTAGGTGTAGAAAATAAGGGGTAGTCAACGCCATGAGGGAGTATTTTGGTTTTTTCAGCTGGAAAGTGAGCCGCTAAGGTTTCGCTAGCGGCAATAATTAAATCAGCTTTTTCTACAAGTTTTTTTTCATGTTGACGGACGCTTTTATAGTCAACGCCAGCAAGACTTGAAAAATCATCGCCGCAATAATAAATCAGTGCCGAATGCTCAATATTGTCAGCCACATCAATGGCTGTGGGTAATGACATCCATAAAATAGGTGCGTGCAGTTTAGCTTTTTTTATTACCGGTTTAACTTGCGCAGTTATAAGCTCACGTGCAATTTTACGTTCTAGTTTGTAATGCGGTGCTGGAATAGTTTTTGGATTTACTATATGGAAATTATCATTAGGTAAGCCGGATTGATGAGAAATACTATGCGTATCAGAATTTATTTTATGCCATATACGCTTGATGTCATGCAGAGATACTCGAGGTCGACGCAGGCCAATTGAGTTTACCCAAACCGTTTTATTTGCGCTTGATAAATGAAGAATAAGGTGTTGTGTGCTACTGGGTAAAGCGCCCCAGTCTTCGCCGAACACTAAAAGGTCGCGAGTCATATTATTGTTCATCATTGGCATCAGTCATGTGTTTTTTCGACATTACATCCAATGCGTAAATAACCTTTGCGGGTGTCCCACCACATAAAACATTAGCAGGTAAATCGTGAGTGACAACGCTTCCTGCGGCAACGACAGTATTACAACCAATATGAACGCCAGCCATTACTGAGACGCCGGTGGCTAACCAAACATTATCCTCAAGCACTATATCGCCTACTTGCTCATCTGTTTCTGGTAAACCTGCAGCGCGAGATTCAGCATCCAGTGGGTGGCCAGGATAGCCTGCTAATAAAGTACGGCCGGCAATGCGAACATTATTACCAAGCACCACTTTTTTACCGATGGCTATGGTTGTCATCCATCCAATATCAACATTGTCACCGACAATTAATTTAGGCGGAGAGGGTGCGCAAGTGCGACCAGTGAATGTTGTTTGGCCTGAGACGCGACAATCGCTTCCGATTTCTATTTGAACTGGCCCACTGATCAAAGGAAGGCCGCCATATAAATAAAGATTGAAACCAACATGCTCTAAGCGTCCCTTAAGTAGAGGTGTCCACCAAAAAACACGCATTAATGTTGAAATAAAATTCTGTGTGCCGCAGTAAGCATAATAAAGTGGTGTTGTGATCAGGCGAGGGGCAGGTAAAGAAAAGCCAAGTAGGGCTCTTAGTATTTTGAAAGTGCTGCGAGCTATCGGGTGCTCACTGTTTATTAACCACTTGTTTAAGCTGATTTAAATTAAGACTTCCTATGGTCATTCCCCAATCACTGAATTGACTGAGTGACGAGTCTGGTCGACATTGGAGACTTTTAAAGTGGCGATGTGATAGACCAATGATTGCAGCGTTGACATAGGGAGTAGGGGGTTTAATGGATTGTTGAGTCTATGGTTTTCATTAGGCACAGAGTCGCAGTGGCGATATGACAACGCATTAAGTCCCTCTAACAGATTGTCTTTTACGCTAGTAATATTATGAATTGTAAATATCCCGAACATACTTATCACACTTGCAAGTTGAATTGAACAAGAATAAGCATGAAACGGGCCACATTTTAATTAGAGTAAAATCAGTAGGTTATGGTTTTTCTATACCTATTTTTCCGCTTGCAATAAAGTACATATTGCAAATCGCTTTGCATATTGCAACACACTAAAAGACATGGTTTTTAGTGTTAGAAAAGGTCAATCTATAAAATAGTGAGAGGGATGGCATCTATGCAGACAATGGCAGGCTTAATAAGCGAACCACTCTGTATCTGTTATTTAAAAGTCTTGTTGAAGGACGGGTAAGGGATGATTCAGCGTTGCTTGTACTGCAAGTTCACGCTCTGATGTTTCAAACCCGCGCAGCGGCTAAATTATAGTAGGCGAATATCATCAATATAAAACGTCGTTGGTTTTAATAGTTTATAGGTAAATAAGCTGAGTTTATTTATTTTACTCATATCCATAATGCGTCCATTAGGAGATGCAGCGATTTGGATCTAGAGGAATGTTAATAAAATTCCAGCCCTGCTTTAATATAATACTTTTATTAAATCGGTCACCATAGCCCCCTCCAGTCCGCGAGTGATATTGGTCATGCACTTTTATTTCAAACGGAATATTTTGTTGATTAACACTGTATATCGAAAAAAGTAATTGCTCATGACCACGCCAATCAGACTTCATGTGCAGTAAAGATAATGATGAATATGTGGCTGGCAAATATTCAGCCTTAAGAGAGTGGCTTCCTGAGATAGGGTGTTGCTCATCGCGCACAGTGCGTACGTTTACAAGTTCCCAGCGATTTATTTCGGCGTCACTCTCAAAGCCCGCTAAAACGGGAAAGCTATCATAAATAGCTATTTCATCAACAATCGTTGGAGCAATGTCACGAAAACCAATACTGAGAAGAAATAAGGCCAGCATACCTGCGCCAAAACGAGTAGTCGTTGTCTTCGTTTTATTGCTAATAATATAAATTAATAAGCCTAGGTAGGCGCCTATAAAATCATTAGCAATATCGTGAATAGAAAACTCACGTCGCACTAATAACTGGATAGCTTCAGTTGCCGGCCCTAATATTAAGCTGACTAGTGTGATAATAAAAAACTTAAAAATAAGGCTTTTATTATAAAGAGGCTTCATATTTAAAATAATAATACTCAGAAGCATAAATAAAATAATATGACCTAAATTCCACATATCTTTTATTAAACGATGCTGTTCTTGGCCTCCGCCTACTTTAAACAAGAAATACACGAGTATAGCCAAAAGGCTATAAAATATTATTTTTTTGAAATGCTGCATAATAAAATAAGAGCTCGATAATATTTCTTAAATTGCATATTCATTTGCTTTTTTGGTTGTTATTGGTTGATATAAAATGACCGATGGCCACGGTAAAGGCCAGCAAAATATATAAAGGCCAAGTGAAGGTCTGGGTAAGAAAGCTGCCGGTAACACAAAATCCCACTAAGCCAATAAGGTTACCTTCGGCAATGGCTAATATGGTCGGTGGAAATTTATCAGGATTATCCTTAATGGTGTGTAATGCTTTACTAGCACAGCGTATGACGGCAACTACCAATACCAGGAATAGATATAAGCCTATGAATCCAGTTTCTGCTAACACTCCAAACCAGGTGCTGTGAACCGCATGATTAAGCCCATCCCAATAGTTGCTATAGAAAAAATAATTAGGGTGAAAATTATCGATGCCAACACCACTTATTGGGTTGTCGAGGGCCATATCGAATGCGGCTTCCCAAGCGTATAGTCTTCCCATTGCCGATTCATCAATCCCAACTTCGGCAGCACCACCTGATTGACGGTCACTGATACCTGCAAACAAAAACAGTGAAGCTAATACGAGCGCGCCACATATTATTAGCAGTGTTTTTGATGCGACTCTTCGCCAAACAAATACAGTGATAACAGCGGCAACACCAAGTAAACCACCACGGCTTTGGGTTGCAATAATGGCAAGAATAAGCACGATAGCGGTTACAACGCCAAATAGACGCTGAGGTTTTGATAGGCCGGGAGATAATATTAAAGCTAACGCAAATGAAAAAGGAAATAACAGCACCAGTGAAAGATCATTGGGGTCGCCTAAAACAGATCCGAAATCCCGACCAATCGTGACTCGTGTTCCTTCAACAAGACCAATGCTATAGAACTTATTGTAAAGGGCGGCTAGGCCAACGAGTAATCCTGAGAATGTGACCAAATGCAATGACAGTGAGAAATCACGTGCTGTACGTGTTAGCCACACTATAGCAAATGTCATGACAATAATTTTCCAGTAGGTGCTGGTGAAATAATCTAAAGCCAGTGGTCTATTTGTCGCTAAAGCGATGCCCAGTATAACGAAAACAAAAAACAGCGATGCTTTTTTAAGCTCAGGTGTCCAATAGATTGTTAGTTTCTTGGTGACTGCTACTTGCCAGATTAAGGCCGTTAAGGATGCAATGGATAGTAAGAGAGGTATCCTGAATGGCTCCAATTGAGGAAAGACTTCATGAAGCCGAAAGAAGGAAAATAATACAAATAATAGCACCATTAAAAACGGTTGCTTCAAAACAAATAAAATGACTAAAGGCAAAGCTCCCACTGCAATAGCAATCGCCGGATGAGGGAGAAAAACCCAGGTGATAGCAAGAGGAATACACGCTGTTAGAATTATTATTAGAGGCTGTCGAAGCTGGTCTTTAACGTTAATCTGAATCATTGCGCGCTCATTTTAAGGGAAAGTAATTTGAGTAGGAAGGCCGCTAAGCCGACTATTAATGTGCCGGTGAGTAAGTATATTATTTGCAAGAAAAACTCTGATGTCATTGAGCCCAAGACAATGACTGCAATGCTCAAACAGCTCAAAAGTAATAAAGGTAATTTAGGATAGGGCAGCGGTAGAAAATATTGACTGGTGTAAAAAAACAATAGAAGGCGTGTTATTTGTGCCGCGAGCAATCCATAAATGATGCCCCATACCGCATGATTGGGTGTCAATAACAGCATCATTGAAATACCAATGCTGGCAGCAATAATATTGATCACCAATTGAGACGAGGTTGTCTCACCGGTAAAGCAACCAATATTAACTAATTCAGCGATTTCTTTGCATGCCATTGCAATAACAAGACCCACTACATAGTGTGCTGAAATGGCATAGGTGTCGGGCAACAGCCAAGCAATTAATAATGGTGATGACAAGCCAACAAGGACAGAAAGGATGAGCGTTAATGAGATGCCTATAGTGACAAATTTAGCCACTTCATGTGGACCATCTTGCTGCTTAATCACAATAAAGCGTCGAGGCGACCACCACATGTTAAAAGGCTGTAATAGCAATACTAAGGCTATAGAGAATTTTGCCGCGACACTGAAATGAGCGACATCGGTTAATGTGGCGTGATCAGCTAGGATCCAACGATCTAATCCATTAAATCCAAACGCGACAATGCCGCTAGCAACTAATGGCGTGCTATAGATTAAGAGTTGATAAATATTTTTTAAGTTCACATTGAGTCGGGTATCTTTTATTTGTAAATAAATAAGGATCCCAGCAGTTAGAACAGCAGCAACAAGTGTCGATTCTAAAATTTCTGTTACACCGCCACCTAGCCACAACATATATGCGACCAAGAGTGCTTGTAACAAGGCTCTACCTAAGGTGATAGCTGAAAATTTATAGACACGATCATGCAGTCTTAGCCATCCTAGTGGGATGGCAATACAGCCTTCTAAAGAAAGGACTAAAAAAGTTAATTGTATTTCGTAAACACTCGGATTGCCCGGTAGATAATTCGCCACTATGCTGGCTAAATGCCATCCACATAAAGCCGCACAGAGACCAATAAAAATAGCTAGGCTAAAAATATTTGCAGCTATACGTTTACGTTCGTTAGGGTCCTCTGATCCGCTCACAAAACGAAACAGGGTTGCTTCTAAGCCCATGCCAACCAAAACACTGCCAATGACTGCTAGGCTACTAATAATTTCAAGTCGACCAAAGTCATCTGCTGTAAGAAAATAAGTGAAAATTGGCAGCATAATTAATGAAACGCCTTTCATTAACGCAATGCTGAACCCATACATTAATGTATGTTTTAGTCCTCTAGGTAATCGACTGATCATAGCGATAATTCTGCTGTTATTTACGTGTTCATTAAATGTCTAGATCTGCGTTATGACTTATCTCAAGTTTGGAGATTTTTTGGTATGAGTGAATTAATTCAGGCATGACCACTTGCGTAGAGAATCTTTGCTTAATCGTACTTTGCGCTGCGTGTTTGCATTGCTCTTTTTTGCTTGAATTCATCTCTAGCCATTGTTGAAAATATTGTGATAACGGTTCAATTCTTGTCGGCTCTACAAGCCATCCATTTTCATTGGATTTTATTAAGTGACTCAAGGCGCCAACATCAAAGGCCATAACGGGTATGCCTCGGCCCATGGCTTCTAGTGCGGCCATAGGCAACCCTTCGAAACGAGAAGGCATAACTAACAGTCCGATCTCAGACCAAACTGAGGTCATGTTATCTTGTTGTCCGTGAAAGTGAACATTGTTTGATGCTGATTTTTTTAATACTGGTTCTAACGTGCCAGTGCCATAAATATGAAAGGATTCGTTAGGAAAGCAACGAGCTAATTGTAGATAAATATCGGGTCCTTTTTCATGGCTTAACCGGCCAACAAAGGCCACTTGCTTACCTTTAGATATTTCCAACGTTTTAGTCGCAATAAAGTTTTTGACGATATCTGCATCAACCTTCAAACGCTGTCCTATTTGAGGGCTAACAACATACACTTTATTTGCTAGGCCAGCACTGTATCGATCTAGAAGATTGGATAACGCTAGCTTGCCATAAAGGCGTTCACCCGAATGATAAGTTGATACAACTGGAGTCGAGGTTAATCGTGCGCATAGCCGACCGAATATTCCTGCTTTATAACCATGAGTATGGATCAACACGGGAGATACTTTACGGATTTCATTCCATAGTAAACGTATCGAACCATCAAGTGAAATAGTTTTAATCTGCTTGTCTTGTAAGGCGACTCTTAAAGGGTGGGTTCCATAGTTATTTAAGAAAACAACTTGGACATTGATATTGTATTGTTTTAACCCAGCGGCCAGCTCTAGCACATGAGTTTCAATGCCACCTGAATGTCGACTATCTAATAAAAGCCACAGTGGACTATTGATTCTTTCCACAGGTTCAGCTCCTTAGCAAAGCGTATTAGTATTATTATGTACAATGCAAGATCAATGCCTGCCGTGTTTTACGTGGTTTATCCTAGCCAATAGCCAAAAATAGCTGCAAATCGCAACAGTAAATCACCATAGCTGCAAATTGCGAATTTAAGTACTCGTTCACCTTATTAACGACAACGTAAAATAATCCATTAAATTGAGAACAAACTTTGTTGGCCAGTTAAATGTCGCTAAAACTAAAGAGAGGTCGTTATGTCGTTAGACCTTAATGGCTTTATATATCCGCCTCAGGACTTTTAAGACTTATTTATAAGGCGTACATTAAGAGTGCTCTACACATCCATGCGTCACGATGTGCTGGCAGCGCAGGCTCGAGAGGAGGATCTTGAGCCACACTACCGCATTGCTCACAGGTTTCAATGTTGATGTTAAAAACCCGTTTAAGTCTTTGCGCCCAGGTCATCGATTGGTGTTTTTGTGCCCGTGTTTTTTCCTGCCCTGTCGGCAAGGCTTGTTTAGTCTTATTTCGGAAAGACGGCGTTATTGTCACGCGGTGCCGACTGTTTGGTGGAGGGCCACCCCGTGGAGGGCCACCCCGCACAAATACACCATGACTAATTCATCGGGAATGAATTAAGCCAACCAGAGGTTGCCCGTAGGGTGAAAAACAGGAGCGTTTCTCATCTAAGCGCTTCAGATTTATGCGGGGTTTGGGTACCAAGGCTGCTAAACGGGCAATAAAATCCAGCGGCTCAAAGAGCACATGACTGCGCCGGTCAACGGTGGTGCCGTCACAGTAGGGTGTTTTTAGTTTGTAACGCACCTTAGGGTAAGTCGTTATTGCCAACCTTTTTTCTGATACCCCAGAGCGGGACTCTCTTCACAATAAGCAACGGTACAGCCTTTCGAGTTTACCCCTATTCTGTGAGCTGCTCATGACGGAGACTTAGACCTACCACATTTGCGTTACAGCCTGACGCAAACCCCTGCTCTGCCATAGGTGCAATGGTTTGCAAGGTAAAGACCTTTCGTCCTTGCTGTTTGCCTGTAGCGATACGGTAGGTTATTGAATACCCGTGAATTTGCAACATCGGATCGTCTTCCAGCCCATCCAAAGCTTCCTGACCCCTCTAAGGTTCGTTGTGTAATCCTTCCTGTTCCGGTTATGATTTTAATCGCTACGGATCATCGATTCATGCCTATTGAAACACTTACGAATATCATTGTACTTGGAATTACTTCGTCCATGACTTTTGTTTCTTTTTAGTTGTTTTATGTCTATTAAAATGATCCATATGTAAAAATATTTATTGTGTGTAAAACGAACACATAACACATACGGTCGGTAAATTTTATTTACTAACCCTGTTTGATTAAGTTATTTTTGATATTCCAAAAAATATCAGGCAGGTAATAATGAGAAGAAATACAACGGACAAGTAGAAGAAAAACCAACCGAACGTAAAAAATTTAAATTAATAGAATTGTATAAGCGAGGAAGTAAAAAACTTATCACTTTGAAATATGTTTTACCAATTAAGCTCGCCCTAACATATGTCAGAGCATTATAGTCTTTGGCCTTTATTACATAGTTTAATTTTAACCCATGGTTGAGGAATACTCAATAGTAGTGGTTGGAATGTCGCTTCGTGGTCAGTAGGCTCTGAGTGGTTTGCCTATCTTTGCTTCCCATTCATTGCTTTTGGTTTAAGTCGAATAAAATCGATAGGCAATTTCGTGTTGATTATTATTGTGGTTTTCATGGGAATGTTTACGCTAGCGGCTTTGAGCAATAATTTTCTGCAGTATAATCCGCTAGAACAATTTACATTATTCCGAGTCTTTTCTGCATTTTTAGTGGGTTGCGCACTGTTTAATATCCACGAAAAGATGACTGTACATAAAGCATTTGATGTCTTGGCTATGATCACCACCTTAATTATTATTGCAGTGTGCATACTGCCATTATCATCCATTTATGATGGCTTAGTGGTGATATGTTTTGCCTTTTTAATTTTATTCTTGAGTAAAGCACAAGGTATTTACGAGCGATTAGTATCAACTCAATTGATGATGTTTCTTGGTAGAGTGTCGTATTCAGTCTATCTGATCCATGCCACGTTTCTTATGGTGGTTAATCAGGTGATGTCGCGACTGATGGATAATAGTGAAGCCAGTCTTTTTTATCTCATCAGCTTCTATTTCGTTTATATTAGTGCATCGCTTATCGCTGGGACTATGTTTTTTAAATTGGTGGAAAACCCTGCACGTCATTATTTACGAAAGAATTGGTTATCAACTCCAGCAACTAAAAGTGACAGCAACGCGAGCAGTAGCAGTATTGAATTAAACCAATAAAGCTGGGGCTTACCGGGCGTCACCAGCTTTTGGACCCAATGGTAAGCCTCCAAAGCTTGCTCAGGTGTCAGTGTGCCATTACCTCGAAAAGCATGAACATCGTCATCTTCGGCCTCTTTGAGCCAACGACAGAGTATCTGAGGTCTCAGCCCTCAGCCCTAAATTCTTAGCCGCCTCTGCTCGACTATATTTTTGCTTTACCACCAAGGCGACGGCATCTAGTCTGAATTCCTTTGAATATGTCTTACGCGCTGTCATTATCTATCTCCAGTTAAGGCTATTATGTCTTAACTAGGGCGGTCGTATCTATTCAACCACGTCAGAGTGCTGCAAAATTGGTAGAATTTTTAAAGTGCTTTTAGCGAAAAATGTTTTGCACTTTGAAAATGCTGAGCGACAGCGAGGCTAGCTATGGACTATCTTGCTGTAACCATTCCCCTCATCTCGACCAATACGAACAAAATCCATCTTCAGCAATGGAGTGCCGAGCTAGGCGCCCCCGTTAAATCCGACTTCCGGTACCAACATTTTTTTAAACTGTAAGCAATTTGAATAGAGAAAATGGTAGGTAGAACTCAAAGAATAAGTTGATCAATAACGTCATTTAACTTTTTCATTGTAAAGGGTTTGGTAATGATATCGTCCATGCCTGAATCAGCGCATTGAACCCGGTACTCCTCGACTACATGTGCGGTGATCGCAACAACGGGCACACGCCTCAAACTAAGTTCTTCCTCTATTTTACGCAATGCGCTGGTAGCGGTAAAGCCATCCATTGTAGGCATTTCACAATCCATCAATATCAGCGCAAAACTGCGTCGATGGCTGTTGATGTTATGCCGTTTATATTGCTCTAGAACCTCTAATCCGTTTTTGGCTCTTTTGACATCGTAGCCATTTTTCCCTAGCATTATCGAAACGACTTGATAGGTCACATCGTTGTCTTCAGCAACTAGGATAATTTGCTCATTGACAGGCGCCTCAACATTATTGCCTAAGCCTTTTATCTTTCGCTGTGGTTCAATATGCAGGCCAAGTGCTCGAGCAAATATACTGTCGATTCTGGCAGCTAGGGCAGGTTTTTGCGCTGCAAGCTCAACTCCCCATTGCCGACATTGTTCGCGTTGCGGTAAGCTGCTCGTAGAAGATAAGATTATAACTTTCGAGTATTCTGTATAACCTTGCTCGTGGAGATTCTTAACCAGGCTCATGCCGTCCATCACGGGCATGTCCAGATCAACCGATATCAGGTCGAAATAGTTGCCCAGCCGCTCTTGAGTCTTGATTTTTTCCAGGGCAATCTGGCCGTCATTGGCTGTTTCAATTATTGCACCTAGCTTTACCATAAACTCATAAACGACCTTCTGGTAGGTCATGTTATCTTCAACGAGTAAGATAGAAATGCCAGCCAGCCCATAAACTATTTGGTCAATTTCTGCAATCTGTACCGATTGAACCCCTTCCTCGAGAGGTAAGCTTAGTTTAAATTCGGATCCAATCCCAAGGTGACTCTTGACCTCAATCGAGCCTCCCATTAACTGAGCAAGCTGTTTCGATATCGTGAGCCCTAATCCCGTCCCTCCGTAATGGCGGGAAGTAGACTCGTCGGCTTGATTAAATTCCTCGAACAGTCTTTCAAAGTCTTCCTCTTTGATTCCTATGCCCGTATCACGCACGGAAAACTCGAGAGCCTGTCGATTGTCGTTGTACTCTATATTGATACTAATCTCACCCGAATCAGTAAATTTAAAAGCGTTTCCCAGAAGGTTGATCAGTATTTGCCGGATACGCTTCTCATCGCCATGCCACACCCGAACTAAATTGGGATCTACTCGACAAATCAGCTCAACACCCTTTTCACGGGTATTTCCACTAAACAGACTAACGCAGTCCTGTGCCAGCTTGTGGATATCAAAATCTATGTTGTCCAATTGCATCTTGCCAGCGGCAATCTTGGAATGATCGAGGATTTCATTGATGACTCTAAGTAAGTTTTCACCGGAGCGCTGAATAATATTTAAGTAGTCCCTTTGGGTTTGATCGAGATCCGTATCGGTCAACAGCTCTGTCATGCCGAGCACACCACCCATGGGCGTGCGAATTTCATGGCTCATTTTGGCAAGGAAGTCGCTTTTAGCCTTGCTTTCAGCTAACGCTCGTTCGCGATCTTTGCGCAGATTATTCAGCCTCCCGAGAATAGCGAAAAATAACACGGCAGCAACAATCAAATAGCTGTTGAACACTGGGCTAAAATCTACATCTATAGAAGATATGGAAATCATATAGAGGGATTTGATTAACATTGCAAAATACACCCCCCACGCCAACACATAATGCCCCGCGCGAACATCGCTATTTACAAACAGTTTTAAAGCTGACATTAGATTAACGATGAGGACTGGAAAATACGCCACGAATGTGTAATGAGTGAGCTTGAAGGCAAATTCTATTGGCGTAAAAAGTACAATAAGAATTACAACTCCAGTGATTATGGCGATGAATATATTAAACTGATATAATCTATATAGATTCTTGTTCAGGTCCAGAAAGCTATTAGCAAATAGTGACTGGGCTACCGGAAACAGCAACAAAGCCAGATAAAATGCACGCTCGCCAAACCAGGGCCATTCCCCCCAAATAAGTTCGTACCCATAACCTTTTGCACACAGCCAGGCAACGACCATGCCAAAGGAATTCAGCGCATAGAAGACCAGACTACTATCGGCCACTCTAATACGAAGTAACAGCACTATAAGGCCCAGCAGAGCGATAGCGCCTATATAGATTCCATCCAATAGAACGGCTTTGCTACCGATAAATTGCAGCTTAGCAGGTGAAATAACCGACGACATTCTAACGGTCACGCCCGGCGATTGATTGCTACGTAGAAAGACTGTCGTCTCGCTCTGAGGTGGCATTTCGAGTGGTATAAGGAAGTTGCGGTTAGCGATGGGCCTGGTTGAATAGGGGTGACCGGATCCCACCGTAAATAGTTGTAGCTCAGAATGAGTGCTAGATAGGTAGTATTGTACCTCTGATGTGATCGTGTATTTGGTCTGTACTAATAAACTTACGCTTTTGGCGCTTGAATTTCTTACTCGAAAGAAGGCCCACATTGGGGTTTGAGCGAATGGGCGAGCTTGGTGAGTGTCAAAACTATGCCAAAATTCACCCTCGCTGGAATCTCTATCCTTACCGTTTTCTAGCGAAGATATGACTTCATCGATTTTTAAACGGTGGTCTTTTTCCCAGTGAAAATAGGTGTGGGCGTAAATTGGCACATCATCGCCAATGTTGACGGCATCGATAAAATCGATCGACGCCCTCGCAGCGAGGCTGGGCGATAAAAACAGTAAAAACAGAATATAGAGTTGCAGCCTTGAGTGCATTGAAACCAGCTCTTGATACAGATAAAAACTATAGAGTTTAGGTAAAAAAACATCTTTTTTCCTGAACACAAAGTTCATGATGCCTTATATTTTCCATATTGACACCTAATTTATATTCTTAAGGGAATGAGAGTCGGTTATTCTTCGTCTATTAATCAACTGTTTTCACATAATTCAGAATTTAGAACAAGCGCTTGTTTGGTGTTTTAGGAGAGACTAGATTTTTAGGTTTGGGGGTGCTTTTAACCATGGTGACTATTACGACTAAAGCTTCACACAACACCTTAAAATTGTTAATTTTAGCGAAAATAATTATCCGAGCATTGTCCGTGCTATATTTGAAGATAACGTTTCAGGTCTGCTGACCTTTTGTGTATCAGGTACCTTTCTGACTCAAGGGTTTACATGGCCATTTTATACCTTACTTGCATTATCGGTCTCCGTGGCACTATTTGTAAAAAATAAGGAAGCAAGAGCTGACTGCTTTAAATATTAAAAAAATCAGCAAGGATTCATTCGCTCGACAGCCTTCGGGCTGTTTCAATTTTTCTTGTATGTATAGGGCACTTAGCGGGTACTGTTAATTTTCCTGAATTTTTGTTGCCTCTACATAAAATTGGTAATTTTGGAGTTAAAATATTCTTTGTTATTTCCGGTTTTTTGATTACTTTATTACTACTACAAGAAAATAGTCGCACAGGGAGTATTGATTTAAAACAATTCTATATTCGCCGAAGCATACGTTTATTTCCTGCTTTTTACTTTTATATTTTGTGCATGGCATTGACTGATAGGTTGGGGGTTATCCTTATTTTCTGGTGATTTGTTACATGCGGCGACCTATACTATGAATTATCATGAAGAAAGGTCGTGGTGGTTAATAAATCATACTTGGTCACTTGCAGTAGAAGAGCAATTTTATTTAATTTTGCCTAGCTTGATCTGTCTTGTTGGCATGTTACGCGCCAAAAATATCGCTATCGCGGCGATCTTAATTATCCCCGTCGTTGGGTTTATTATGTGGTATGTATTTGACGTATCACCACCAGGAAAGACTAGACAATTTGAAGCTACCGCGGATGCTTTAGCGACAGGCTGCCTATTGGCATATTTATACCAAGAAGGATTTAAACTACCTGAGTGGTGTGGCTCATGGCTTTTTATTCTTGTACCCATCTCAATGATTATTTTACCGAGTGCACTATATAAAATTGACAATGGTTTATTTTACACCATTGGAAAAAGCTACATTAATTTAACTGCAGCGATTATGTACTGCGTTACATGTCTGTTTGTGAAGGGCTCTCGTTTAAAGTACTTAATTCAAAGCCAGCTATTTGGTTAGGCGGGATGAGCTATTCACTTTATCTATGGCAGGAACCATTCCTCAATTCATGGGTGACTAAGTGGAATTCGAGTTGGCCAACCAATTTGATATTAACGTTTCTTTTTGCTTGTTTTTCCTTTTATTTTATTGAAAAACCGTTGATAAAACGTAAGAATATCTTTTGTGCTACAAGCTAAACTAAAATTGAAAACATTTTAGTTAGTGAAAATGTATAGTTGTCCTGAACTCCGAATAAGCATCACATACTAAATATTCTCATTGTTCATAAACGTTTTAAAACTGAGGTCAGGATTAACTTAAGTCTTATAGTCAGTTCTGTCTATTTCTTTACGTCCACTAAAGGCTTATTGCCAAAGTAACAATCAAAGGTGCCCAATGACCTATTATGACTGCGACGGTCACCGGTGGTGTTTTGATTGGGTAGCGCAGGTAAAACCAGCTGTCTTAGTATCAGTGATGCACAAAAATGGGCGTTTATTTGTCCTATACTCAAAACCATTTTATACCTTTGCAACGTTTGATTATGTGTCGCAAAATAAGAATTCGCAATTTGCCTTGCAAATAAAACAAGCGGCTAAATTTAGCCGGTAAGATTTGCATATAAAGCACAGCATCAGCGGGAATTACTATAGACAGGTCTTCAATTAACTTTAGGCATGGTTTTTGCTTGAAATATAGGCGGCATTGATATAGGCATATACTAAATAAAAGTGAGCAGTCAACTGAGTACTCAAAATAATCAATCTAAAATAAGTGTTCTTTGTTGTGCATTAATTAGTCCGAACAAAAAAGGTTCTTACGAAGACTATTTGTGGCACATGTGCCAAGAAGCCAAAAAGCGCAACTGGCACTATGTCATTTGCATTATCGATCCAATTCAAGACGAACTGCACCAACGACTACTCGACGAAGGTTGTGAAGTGCTTAAAATGACCAAAAAACAAGCCGATGCCCCATGGCATTTGGTTAACCTGTTACGAACGAATAAGTTTGATATTTTACATACCCACTTTGCTGGTCCCACAGATTTTGTGCTGTTACTGTGTAGATGCTTTTGGAAGGGTAAAATTGTGTTCACCGATCATAGCTCTGGCGATCTAATCGAACAAGCCCCAGGCAATTTCATCAAAAGCGCCTTCCGCAACACCAAGCGTTCAGGTTTTAGTTATTGCGTTGACTTATATCTACCTGTTTCAGAATTTGTTAAAAGACGTATTATTGGCAATATCCCTGTCGCTGGCAAAAAAGTCAAACTGTTATACAACGGTATCGACACCGATCGCTTTCATCCTGCGGCCAACTATGAAGATAAAGTCCGAATTAAAACTGGCTTGCTCGGGGTAAACGACGACCGTCCCATAGTGATTTATGTTGGCCAATTAATAGAAGAAAAAGGCATTCGAATGTGCATGAAGGTAATGTACAAAATGTTAAGCGAACAAATTAAATGTCATTTTGTGATCATCGGTGATGGCCCAGCCCGTGCAGATGTTGAACAATACTGCGCCGACACGCCATTTAAAGATTATGTCCATTATGTTGGCCGCCGCTCTGACGTTAACGAAATTTTGCGTATTACCGAAGTGCTGTTAATGCCATCACTTTGGACAGAAGCCTTTGGTTATATCGCCGCTGAAGCCAGCGCTTCAGGTGTACCAGTTATTGCCAATAACATTGGTGGTATTCCTGAGGTTATCCGCCACGACCATTCAGGTTTATTAGTCACTCCTGGTAACCAAGACAAACTCGAACAAGCGCTGCGTACTTTATTGCAAGACGACAAGAAACGCCGACAAATGGGTATTAATGGCCGTCAATACGCATTGGAAAATTTTTCTCTAAATACCATGGTCAGTAAAACTTTTGATCACTATCAAGACTTGTTCTCAAAATCATCTTTTAACTGTAGCGAGTCTGACAAATCAGGGAAATTGATTCAACACGGAGCGACTCGTCAATGAGTTTAAAGAACAAACTCAAGAACAGCGATAATCCTATAGCACAAAAACTATTTCGTATTGGCAAGGCGATTATGTATTTTAATGGCCCCAATATGCTTTGGTTATATCGGGTGGTGTGGCATATACACCAAAATATAAAAACCATTTGGCATGAACTGGTACGGATATTTTATTACACCCCAATGTTTAAGAGCCAACTCAAGCAAATCCCCAAGCAATTGCTGCTGTATGGTGGTATGCCAATGATCATGGGTAAGCTAGATATTGAAATTGACGAAGACAGTCGCATCTCGGGTGCGACGACATTTTCAGGTCGTTCAGCGGCCAAAACCACTCCATTGCTTAAAATTGGCAAAAACTGTGATATCGGTTGGCAAACTGGTATTTCGGTGGGCAGCCGGGTGATCATCGGTGACAACGTCCGTTTGGCAGGTCGCAGTACCTTGGCCGGTTACCCCGGACATCCACTCGACGCCAAACGCCGCGCCGCCGGTGAGCCAGAAGACGACCATCAGGTGGGCGACATTATTTTAGAAAATGATGTGTGGTTAGCCACCGGTGTGAATGTTATGTCTGGAGTGCGTATCGGTAAAGGCACCGTGGTCGCCAGTGGCAGTGTAGTAACCAAAGATTTACCCCCTAATGTATTGGCTGGTGGTATCCCTGCCAAGGTGATCAGACAATTAAGGGAGGACGACAGTGAACGTTAAACAGCTTAAACAGGAACTCGACGAAAAAGGCATTGTGCTACTCGAAAATCAATTGCCAGCCGAAGTGCTCAGTCAAATGCAACAAACCTTTGAGCGTCAATTGGCTCACCCCCAGTTTAATACTTGGAGCGGTTACCAACAAAATGAAAAATGGCGCTTATTGATTGAAGACTTGCTCACTCTGTCGCCAGCATTTTTATATCCGGTATTAAACGACGATTTAATGTCGGTATTTCGAGAATATATTGGTGATGGCTTTCAAATGACCGAAGCTCGTGGCTGGGAAACCATTAAGACTAATCGTAATTTCCACGGTTATCATAACGATGGTTGGTATGACGTTGATAAATGCGCCGAGCCACCATCACAGCTTAAACTTGGAGTTTACCTAACTGATGTTGAGTCCGGTGAGTTTTGTTATGTCGAAAAGTCGCACAGCCAAAAGCTTAAGCCAGATCATTGGAATATGGAGCAGGTCGAAGCCATGGGAATGAAGGTTAATCATGTTATGGCCAAAGCGGGCAGCATGTTTATCTTTGATACATCGGGTATTCACCGTCAAAACTCTCCAGTGTTAGATCCGCGCAGAGCAATTTTGTATAACTTTCACGACCCATCAGCGCCTATTCAAGCGACTGACGTTGAATACGACCGTTATGCCCCACTGTTGCTTAACGCCGCGTTTTTAAAAGACTTAACCAAAGAGCAAGAGCGTATTTTAGGTTTTGGCGATCAACGTTATTTCAACGAAGGTCCAATACCACAGCAGCGTTACCCGCTGTTGCATAAAATGACCTCATCAGCACTGACCTTGCGCTTATTTAGCCAAGACTGCGGTCAGTTTGTACGGCGGGTTAAGACCAAGCTTATCGGTTAAGTTTAACTCAATTAGGTCGTCAGTTATTTTGGTTGTCGCTAAAGTCACTTTCATTCTTCATTAGTACACCGCTGGATTCACCTGTGCCTGTTGCTGACGCACCGCACGGTATTCTCAATCCATTTATCTTTGTAAAACTGGGGTCAGGGTCTGAGGTATCCCCACGAAATAAACGGTAAGTAATTTTAAAAGAGTTTGGAACATTCACGGTATTTGGTGATCAGATCAATCGCCAAACATCTCTAACCGGTAAATACCATGAATGCAATTGTTATTTTGAAGAAGTTCCTTACAACTGTCACGCCTAAAATGCATAAAGTTAGACGTGCGTCATTAACCAGCTGTGTGAGCAGTTTGCTAAATGGAGCCAAAGCCACTGTAACTGGTATAGGACGCGGCATATCATCTTCAGCATATGAAAAGCATCGCATCAAACAAGCCGACCGATTGTTATCTAATAAACATATTATTAACGAACAATTACCTATCTATCAAGCAATCTACACGCAATATGCGAATGCTTCGTTACGTCCTATTATTCTGATTGACTGGTCGGATTTAGATACACATAAAGGCTGCTTTTTGCTAAGGGCTTCAGTGGCTTTTAATGGTCGAGGAGTAGCTATTTATCAAGAAGTTCATGGTATGAACACGAAAGAGAAACGGTGTACACATAAGGCGTTCTTAGCAAAGTTAAATACAATTATCGATGACGATGTTAAACCGATAATTGTGACAGATGCAGGCTATAAAACGACCTGGTTTAGAGAAGTCATTGCTCTGGGGTGGGACTTTGCAGGAAGAGTCCGAAAGCCAATGATGTATGTTAATCAGAAAGAAGACTGGGAGCATACCTCTGAGCTATATAAACGAGCTACCAGTCAACCTATAGGGTTTACTAGCCATATTTGTCGCAGCCAACCTTTAGCATGCACCTTGGTGTTATTTAAAGGCAAAAACAAAGGGCGACATAGTTTAACGCGACACAACCTTACCCGACAATCTAAGTGTTCAAAGGACCATGCAAGAGGCGCTACAGACCCTTGGTTGATTGCTACTTCACTTCCTCGAACCAAGAGTTTAGGTAAAAAGATAGTCGCTATTTATCGGCTGCGCATGCAAATTGAAGAAGAGTTTAGAGATATCAAAAGTAGCTTATTTGGGTTGGGGTTTGAACATCATAAAAGCCGATGTGTACACCGCATTGCAGTACTTATCCTCATCGCCACACTTGCCAGTATTCTAGCTAACATTATAGGTTTGGCCATGTTCATGGGCGGTTTGCACCGTCGTTATCAAGCAAACACAGTTAAGGTTAGACGAGTATTATCGTTTCACTATTTAGGATTGCGGGGCTTCGTAGATAAGCGTTTCAAATTGCTCTGCGAGCAATTTGAAACAGCGGTATTAAATCTCAGAACTATGATTGCAGGCAATTCTAATGATTGAATATTCGTGGGGATCCCTCAGGGTCAGGGTTAACTTAAGTCTTATAGTCAGTTCTGTCTATTTCTTTACGTCCGCTAAGGGCATATAGCCAAAGTAACAATCAAAGGTGCCCAATGACCAATTATGGCTGTGAGATCAAACGGTCAATGCAACGCTCAGCTCTTTTAAATTACTGCCCACGGTCAGGGTTTTTGCAAGATTGAAACGTATGGACATTTCGACAAAAAAACATGTGCTAGATCGCTGATTGAGTTCATCGGTATCACTTGCTAGCGGTTGTTTAACGACAAATATTACCTGATATCTAATTTGAGCAATATCAATTTTAACTTCTCTTAAAATCTCGCAGATTGGCGAGAA
This sequence comes from uncultured Paraglaciecola sp., assembly GCF_943787955.1. NCBI lineage: Bacteria > Pseudomonadati > Pseudomonadota > Gammaproteobacteria > Alteromonadales > Alteromonadaceae > Paraglaciecola > uncultured Paraglaciecola sp. The sequence continues at coordinate 490,885 of NZ_CALSOK010000002.1, read as the reverse complement.
AACTATTATTTACATTGCCTATGCAATCTTTAATTCCACTGCTTTAAATTCAGAACACATCAATATCTTTAAGGTTTTTTGAATAGTTTTAATGATCAAATGACTTGACCCATTTGCAGTCTTTGTTCAACAATGACTGGGAAATTGTTAGTAACAGAAACCATCAATGCGACGCTTACCAAGTAGGGTTTCATTGATTGTCCTTTCTGTTTTGTTAATATCTAATGACTATAAAAAACGACAGGGAAAATAATGCAAATAATAAAACAAACCCTACTATCTGTAGCCGTTTTGGCTGCTTGCGTTGCTTGCGCGCCGGCAAACAAGCTTGATACAGCTACCAGCGCTGTGACCTTAACGGCTGCAGACGCAAATGAATTTTTAGAGCAATATGCCAGTGAAATGGAAAAGATAGAAACACCTGCAGCTCATGCTTCATGGGCTTATGCAACCTACATCAATTTCGATACTGGCAAAGTCAACGCATATTTTAACGAGCAAACATCGGTTTTGAGCGCTCGGTATGCCGTTGCAGCAGCCAAATTTAATGATATAGAAGTAGGCGCGGATACTAGACGTCAATTAGAGCTCTTAAAAGCCTCGCTTGAAATAGCACCACCTGCAGATCCTGCAAAAGCCGAACGACTGGCTGCCATTGGTTCCCAAATGACCAGCATTTATGGAGCGGGTGAGTATTGTAGAGAAGATGGGACTTGTTTGTCTTTAGTGCAAATGAGCGCTGAAATGGCAACAAGTCGTGATCCTGAATTACTGCAAGAATATTGGCAAGGGTGGCGCGAAATTTCAAAGCCCATGAAAGACGTTTATGCGGAGCAAGTGCTGATTGCGAATGAAGGTGCTAAAGAGCTAGGTTTTGTAAATACTTCTGAACTATGGCGCGCTAAATATGACATGCCCGCCGCTGAATTCCCAAAAGAATTGGACCGACTTTGGGGCCAGGTAAAACCTTTTTATGCAGCCTTGCAATGCCATGTACGAGCTGAGTTATCTGAGCATTATGGTGAAGAGACTGTGCCGTTAGACCAGCCTATACCGGCACATCTTTTAGGAAATATGTGGGCACAAAGCTGGGGTAATATTTACGACATTGTGAAACCAGAACAAGAAATGAATGTCCCTGATGTGACAAAAGCAATGGCTGACCAAGGCTATGATGAAATTAGAATGGTCAAAGAAGCGGAAGCGTTTTTCTCATCCTTAGGTTTTACATCATTGCCCGAAACGTTCTGGGAACGTTCAATGTTTCAAAAGCCACCCGGCCGCGATGTGCAATGTCACGCATCTGCCTGGAACATAGACAGTAAAGAAGATTTGCGTATTAAGATGTGTATTCAAATTACCGGTGAAGAATTTAACGTTATTCACCACGAGTTAGGTCATAATTATTATCAACGGGCATATAAAGACCTCCCCATTCTTTATCGTGGCTCTGCCAATAGCGGTTTCCACGAAGCGATTGGTGACACTATTGCTTTGTCGATGACTCCTACGTATTTAAAAGGACTCGGATTAATCGATGACATTCCTGACGCGTCAAACGACATAGGTATGTTATTAAAAGTAGCGCTTGATAAAATTGCGTTTATTCCTTTTGGCTTAATGGTTGATCAATGGCGCTGGCAGGTTTTAGCAGGGGACATCACGCCAGATAAATACAACGAATTGTGGTGGGAACTGCGTGAAACCTATCAGGGTGTAGCTGCACCTGTGAGCAGAGATGCTGATGCTTTTGATCCCGGTGCTAAATATCATGTACCGGCCAACGTGTCTTACACACGCTATTTTTTAGCACATATCCTACAATTCCAATTTCATAAAGCATTGTGCGATATTGCTGGCAGTGAAGAGCCATTGCATCGCTGTTCAATTGTGGGCAGTAAAGAGGCCGGAACAGCCTTAAATGACATGCTTGAAATGGGTAAGAGTCAGCCTTGGCAAGAGGCTATGCAAACAATGACGGGTGGCCGAGATATGGATGCATCCACTATTGAGGCGTATTTTGCCCCTCTGAAAGTGTGGTTAGATGAGCAAAACGCTGACCGTCAGTGTGGGTGGTAAGCTGTTCATAGCCAGATACAAAAATTAAATTGCTGATTATTTGCAGCTAACCATACTCATTAATGCTACCTCATCTCGATGAGATAGCATTAAACCTCACCTTGAGGATATAAATAGTTCTCAGCAGCACTGTTTATATCCACCTCATCATATTTCTAAGAAAATATAAATATCCCCCTATCTTAAGTAATATTAATAAGTTCATAGCTTTATGATAGACTAATTGCCCCACTTACCGATGATCGGTGCGTGGTGTTTGATTAATCACGTGACCGGTTTTACGTCAGTAACATGTAGATGACCCGAACATCATTTTTGCAATGTTTAAAGGGTTTATTTACCGACACTGTTCATTTTAGTATCGTTCGGGTAACGTTTTCAATAAGCTAATGCCACGGTATTCGCTTGTAAAAACCTAGTTTTAGTTCAATCAATTATACTTAGCTGGGGTTCATCGCTACAAACTTCAGTGCCACGCCGTTATTGCACCAGCGTTGACCGGTGGGTTTAGGACCATCATTGAACACATGGCCCTGATGTCCACCACAGCGGATACAATGATACTCGGTGCGTGGCCAAATCATTTTATAATCTTTTTTGGTCGCTAAATGCCCAGGGATATGGGTAGTAAAACTGGGCCATCCTGTGCCGCTTTCAAACTTCATCGCTGACGTAAATAACGGCAAATCACAACCTTCACAGGCATATATGCCCTTACCATGCTGTTCATTTAAGATGGAAGATCCAGGGCGCTCCGTTTGTTCTTCTCGAAGCACTCTAAAAGCAGCCGAACTAAGTCGCTGTTGCCATTCTTGTTTACTCAGTTTCAGAGGTGTCAACACTAAGCTGCCACTGTAGCTTTTAGGTAGAAACTTGCGCCATTGTTGCTCTATTGCGAGTGCAGTTCTACTTTTTTTAAATGCGGGCTCACTAAAAGCCGAAAACATGGTGCTGCCTAATCCCAGGCTTGCGGTCACTGCAATAGTTGACGTGATAAATTTTCTGCGGTTCATAAGATGCCTCTTTTTATAAATTATGTATAACTAGACCGTCAATTACGGTATTTATTTCTAGATAAGAGTAAAAATAAAAGAGACCGCGTCTATTTTAAGATAGTTATGCTTTGGATGTGTTTTCATCCGTGGCTTCGTTATCTATGTCATAAACTACGCCACTCATGACCAATAAAGCATGAAGTTAATGATTACTTATAGCGCTCAACTTCGGATTCGTGAAACAGGATTAAAGTATCCCCGTTGCGTTCATTATCAGCCGAATGCCTAAGCCTGCGGTGATAATCACCACAATACCTCCCAGCGTATTGCCTAACCATTTATTGACATATTGACCTAATTGTTTCTTCTGGTTCATTACCACCAGTAAAAATATTGCAATAATAGGCAACAATAATCCATTAGAAAATTGCGCGGCTAAAATAATGCTAATGGGTTTGATATCCGTTAAAGCCAATCCTGCACCACTTAAAATCACACTAAGGGCAATCAGCTTGAAGATTCGTGATGAAGTGCCGCCTTTGATCCCTAATATTTCCGTCATGGCATAGGCGGTCGCTAAAGGCGCGGTGATTGAACTGCTTAGACCCGCTGCAAAGAAACCTACGCCTAACATGGTTTTTGCAAATGAACCGAACAGTGGTTCTAGTTGGGTTGCCATGTCTCCCGCCCCAGATATATTTAACCCGCTACCAAAAATGCTGGCAGCGGCCGTGGAGGCTATCAATATGGTAATTACCCCACCTAACCCAATCGTGGTGGCGGTGTCTGCTCTAGCGTGATTTAAATCGTTAACCGATGACCACTTGGCTTTTACCGCCGATGCGTGCAAAAAAAGGTTGTAGGGTACGACTGTTGTGCCAATCAGTGCGATCACGGTTAATAGGCTACCGTCTGGGATTTTGGGTGAGCTGAGCCCATTAAAAATAGCACCTAGGTCTGGTCCTACTGAGATAAAAGTACCTATGAAGGCGAGTGCCATAAGTGCCACTAACATCAGTAATATACGTTCAATGTGTTTATATGATCCGCGCCACAATAAAATACCGGCTAAAAGTGAAATAAGTAATACAGAGATACGATAAACAGATTGGCTCTGGTCTGTTAATGCTTCAATTCCTAATGCCGCACCTGATAAGTTACCCGCTTCGTATGCAGCATTTCCCAGATACAAGGCCACCATAATTAAGCCAAACAACGGCCATTTCCAGATAGACTGACTCAGCATAATACGTAATGTTTCGCCTAGACCTTGTTGAGTGACTAAGCCTAACCGAGCTGACATTTCTTGCAAAACAATAGTGGCAACAGTAGCAAAAAGTAAAGCCCATAGCAGAGTGTAGCCATAATTTGCGCCAGCTAAGGTGCAAGCAGTAACGGTGCCTGGACCAATAAAGGCAGCCGCGATTAAGGCACCTGGGCCGATGTTTTTAATACGTTTTAACATAGGTTTTCACTGACTCTGAGATACTGGGTTACATCATTCATTAGCTTTTCCAAACCCGCCTCCTGTGGGTGATTGAATAGAGATACTGTCTCCGTCTGCCACTGTCGTAAAGTCACATCCGGCGAGTTCTTGTTGCTCACCGTTGGCTTTAGTTAACCAATTACGCCCAATCCTTCCGGCTTCACCGCCTCTTAGGCCATAGGGCGGGGAGATTCGATGTCCTGACAAAATAGAGCATTGCATGTCTTCTAAAAAAGTAATCGTGCGCGTAATACCATCACCGGCATGCCATTTGCCTTTACCACCTGAATCACGATCAATAACAAATTCCTTGAGCATCACTGGATATCGCTGCTCTAAAATTTCGGGGTCGGTCATACGTGTGTTCGTCATATGGGTATGCACTGCGGCTACACCATTAAAACCATTGCCTTGAGCGTCGACTCCCGCTGGGCTGCCAGAACAGATGGTTTCGTAATACTGATAACGTTGATTTCCAAAGGTGAGGTTATTCATAGTGCCTTGACTTGAACCCAACATACCTAAGGCAGCAAATAAAGCATTGGTCACTGCTTGGCTGGTTTCAACATTACCCGCTACCACTGCAGCAGGGAATCGCGGATTAAGCAACGAGCCCTGGGGCACAATAATGTCCAGTGCTTGCATACAGCCAGCGTTAAGGGGGACATCATCGTTCACTAAACATCTAAACACATACATCACAGCGGCTTGGGTAATAGCTTTGGGTGCATTCAGATTGTTGTTTTGTTGTGCGCTGGTGCCAGTAAAATCAATACATGCCCGCAAATTAATCTTATCAATGCTAATTTTGACCTTTATGGTTGAACTGGATTCTAGCGGATAGCTAAACTCTCCATCTTCTAATCTAGCTAGCACTTTTTGCACTGATGTTTTTGCGCTGTCTTGGATATGTTGCATGTAGGCATACACGGTTTTAAGTCCGTGTTGGTCGACTAGTTTTAGTAGTTCATTCACACCTGTTTTATTGGCCGCCGTTTGCGCCATTAAATCAGCCATGTTTTGTGCGACATTTCTTGCAGGATAATCACCTGAAGAAAATAAGTTTTCGATATTAGCGGTTTGAAATTGCCCTTGTTCAACCAGTTTCACACTGTCGAGTAGGATGCCTTCTTGATGAATGTCAGTCGCTAAAGAAGACATGGAGCCCGGTGCAATACCGCCTACGTCTTCATGATGGGCGCGGCTGGCCACATAAAATAAAATGTGAGTATTAGCCGCGTCAAATACAGGGGTAATAACCGTAATGTCGGGGAGATGGGAGCCACCGTTATATGGGTTGTTTTGTACAAACACATCACCTGAATTAATAGATTGTGTACCATGGATAATCACTTTAACACTGGCATCCATCGAGCCTAAGTGCACTGGCACATGTGGAGCGTTAGCAATTAAGTTGCCAGTGGCGTCAAAAATGGCGCAGGAAAAGTCCAATCGTTCTTTCACATTGACCGACTGAGAGGTATTACGTAACACTATGCCCATTTGCTGGGCGATACTCATAAAAGCACTGTTAAATAATTCTAAGGTGACAGGATCTGCCTTGGTTTGGGCGCTTTCTTCTATAATCTGATCTGAACGTAAGGCTGTTTTAAGTGGTTCAAAGTGAAGCACCAAATGCCCATTGACATTCACTTTTGCTCGCCAGTTATTTTCAACAATGATGGTGCCGGTTGGTTCAACTATTATCGCTGGGCCTAATACTTCATGGCCAAATGTCAGCGATGATAAGTGTATGACCTGCGCTTCTAACCATTGACCCTGAGTATAAATTTGTCTAACACTGTGTATTTTGATTGATAAGTCTTTGGCCAGTGAGTGTGTGGCTTCTACCACTTTTTCAGCGCCGCCATAGGATGCAACAATTAAGGTATCAATCACTATGGGTTTGTCGGCACCGGAGGCGGTCCCACTGAAACCAAACTGTTGTTCATGTTGGCGGATAAAGTTTTTTTTCCATCGCCGAATATGAGTCTAATGGAATGTGTAAACTGGTATCGGTATTTAAGTATTTGATCAACGCGGTACTTTGATGATGAATTTGGCTGTTACTTAAACCTTGGCTGGTTAAGTCTTCAATATTGGCTTGTTTAAGATTTTCAATAGCAACTTGCATTGCCGAGGCATCACCGCTTTGAATCAGTGGGCACGCGACTTTTTGACGTTCTACTTTTATATCGGCCAAACCCATACCGTAAGCTGACAAAATACCCGAGTAACTGTGTAAAAATACAGTTTTTATACCGAGTTTTTCAGCCACTAAACAAGCATGTTGCCCACCTGCGCCGCCAAAACAATTCAGCACATATTTAGACACGTCGTAACCCCGCGCGATGGATATCTTTTTAATGGCTTGTGCCATGTGTTCAATCGCTATGGCTAGAAAACCTTCGGCAACATCTTCAGCACTTCGTCCATCACCAATATTATGCGCAATGTCAGTAAAAGCTTTTACGGAGCTCGTTTTATCTAGAGGTAGGTTTTGCTCTGGACCAAATATACTGGGGAAAAAATCAGCCTGAATTTTGCCTAAACATAAATTAATATCAGTTACCGCCAGTTCACCATTACGCCGATAACAAACAGGACCCGGCATAGCGCCAGCAGATTCAGGACCCACCCGAAAACGCCCATCTAGGTAACGTAAAATTGATCCTCCACCGGCCGCCACGGTATGAATGTGCAGCATAGGCACACGCATACGTACCCCAGCAACTTTGGTTTCGTAGGCTTTTTCAAATTCGCCTGCATAGTGCGACACATCAGTTGAGGTGCCGCCCATATCAAAACCAATGATCTTATCAAAACCGGCTAGTTTGGCGGTGTGTACAGCACCGACTATGCCGCCAGCGGGGCCAGATAATATGGCATCTCGGCCACGAAATGTGTCAGCGTTAGTCAGGCCGCCAGATGATTGCATAAATAACAATTGGGCGGGGGTGTGTTGGTTTAAACCTTGGCTAATATTTTGTATATATTGCAATAATATGGGGGTGAGATAAGCATCGACTAAGGTGGTTTCACCTCTGGAAATGAGCTTTTGCAAAGGGCTGACTTCATGGCTAGCTGAAATTTGGCTAAAACCAATTTTCTTAGCTAATTGCATCAATTGTTTTTCGTGTTGGGTGTGTTGATAGCCATGCATTAAGACTATAGCAATGGCTGTTAGACCTTGGCTGTAAGCTGTTTCCAATGCCTTTTTACTGAGTTCAATATCTAGGGCTTGCACAACTTCACCTTTAGCTGTGACTCGTTCGTTTATCTCGATGACCTGAGTGTAGAGAATATCGGGCTTTTCAATTTTTAAGGCAAACGTATCGGGTCGCGCTTGATAGCCAATTTCAAGTGCATCCTTAAAGCCCTGAGTGATAGCCAATAAAACTGAGTCACCCTTGCGTTCTAACAAGGCATTAGTCGCTACTGTGGTGCCCATTTTAATTTTGTCTATAAGACCATCAGGTACAGGATCAGATGGATGAATATCTAAAATGGATTTAATGCCGTAAACGGCAGCATCGGCATAGGCTTCTGTGTTTTCAGATAAATACTTTCTGCACATTAGTGTGCCATCGGGATGCCTTGCAACGATATCGGTGAAAGTGCCGCCGCGATCAATCCAGAATTGCCAGTTTTTGTAGGATATATGTGAGTCTTGATTCATCAGATATGTAGTTGAGTGCCTTCATTATGATTATGCCAGACCCTATGCTTTAATCTATCAACTTATACTGATTATTATTTTAAAAGGGGGAAGGTTAGTTATGATTATTATTACCGGTGATTTGCTAATAAAAGGTGGCCATATGCTGCAAGCCATACAAGCGTCGCAAAAGCATGTTGCTCACTCACGCACTGAGCCTGGCTGCATCAGTCATGCCGTGTACCAAGATCCTGAGAATGCTTTACGTTTGTTTTTTTATGAACAATGGGCAGATCAGGCTGCCATTGACGCTCATTTTGTTTTACCTAGTTCTCAGGCTTTTGTTGCAGAAGTGAGAACACTAGTGTCAGCACCACCAAATTTGCATATTTTTAGCGCTGAAAAAATTAAATAAACATGCATCTAAACTTTTATAAGCCAAGAGCTCTTCGTAGATAGTTGGGGCAGTAACAAATTGAGCAAAAACGAACAATATGCGGTGTATCACGTCACTTGCACCTTTCCTGATTGTTCTCAATTTCATATTGTTGATCATTTTCACTCATGGGCTCATGATTAGCATTTTTTTGAACGATGATTTTTTAGATAAACTAGATAAACTAGATAGGCTGGAAATTGATTTAAGAGAAATAACATAAGTTAAAGTCACAATGCGTGTTTGGATTTAGTATCTGCGCGCTACCCAATGTTTATGCATTTTAATGGTCAGTATATTGTCTATCGTTGACTGTTTCGCATTCACACTCACTTTTATTCAAACGTGCATATGATATTGTGATATGAACTTATATACCAAACGTGGATAATTGTATGGCACAGTGGTTAGATGCAAAAGTGGTGAGTAGAACAGACTGGAATGATCATTTGTTTAGTTTACGTTTTTCTTGTGCTGACTTTCCTAAATTTAAGGCAGGGCAGTTCACTAAACTAGGGGTTGATCAAAATGGCAAAATACTCTCTCGCCCGTATTCACTCGTCAGTGGACCTGATGATAATGAGCTAGAGATTATTGCTGTCCCTGTTGAGCATGGTTTGTTGTCTCCCAAGCTCCACACATTAAAAATTGGTGACTCTTTAAAAATCATGTCACCCGCAACAGGCTTCTTGACCCTTGACGAAGTACCCAAAAGCCGAGATTTATGGTTAATGGCAACGGGTACCGGTGTGGGGCCTTTCTTATCTATGTTAGCCACAGAACAGGTTTGGCAGAGTTATGAAAATATAGTACTCGTCTATGGTGCACGTTATGAGCAGGACCTAGCCTATATACCACTGATTGAAAGCTGGTCTGAGCAATATGCGAGTAAGTTTCACTTTGTGCCAATCGTAAGCCGTGAACATAAGGCTGATAGATTACACGGGCGTATCCCCACATTACTGAAAACATTATCTATTCAACAACAAGTAGGCTTAAATATTCATGCCACTCACAGCCAAGTGATGTTATGTGGCAACCCAGCCATGATCGAAGAAGCCACGCAAACCTTGGGTGAATTGGGCTTATCTAAACACCTCAGGCGTTCGCCGGGGCAGATATCCTTGGAGCGTTATTGGTAGTTTAAGCCTTCTGCCTGACGGAAATATTGAGGGTGCTCACTTTATCAATAGCCAATTTACATTGTGTTGATAATGATGAACTTTGATGTATGTGGGGGCGGCTTTAAGTTTTGACTATCGCTGCTTTGTAGATGCTGTCCAGCGGTCGCGCGAAGAGTTCCATGACCATGGGTTCAAAGAATTCTATTGCCAATGTGTCATATTCCGGGTCAAAAGCCGGGCAGTCATATTTATCTATAAATTCCTCGGTAGCGGCAAAATATTTATGTGCTCGAAATTGTTCGCGCATGTCAGGGTCTAGTCCAATGTGATGGAAGAAATTTTTACCCTGAAAAATGCCGTGATGCTGCACAATCCAGTGCAACTTCTCTGAAACAAAAGGCTTGATAATGGCAGCAGCAATATCCGGATGATTATATGCCCCAAGGTATCACCAATATCATGGAGCAAAGCCATGACCACATAATCAGCTGCTCTACCGTCGCGGTATGCTCGAGTGGCAGTTTGCAAACAATGACTCAGTCGGTCGACTGGAAAACCGCCATAATCGCCTTTCAGTAGGCGTAAATGCTCAAGTACTCGCTGACCCCCGTTTGACGCAAATGGGGTCTGTTCTTTTATAATAATGGCCCAATCTTCAGCGGTACTTTGTGACATATCGCTAAAGGCGGCATGTTTACTGGTGGCTTTTTCCATGAGCTCTCTCCAAAAGTTTAAGCTTTGAATATTAACATTGCTATTCGTCAAATTCTTACACTTTTACTGAGGAGATTAGTTAAAATTGGGTGACCTGGAAATTGGTGCTAACAGCTCATACCATTGATCTTAAGTCTTAACTTTATATTCTTAAAAGTTTGGATATTAATCGCTACCTTTACCAAACCAATTCAACTTCTGATGCAAACTCACCACCGAGCCAACAATGATCAAAGCTGGTGGTTTGATGTTTGCTAATTCAGCTTTTTGCTGAATATTTTCTAGGGTGCCAATCACGACTTTTTGTTGTGAAGTAGTGGCAGATTGCACCATGGCGATCGGAGTAGTGGGTGCTAGTCCATGCTTTACGAGTTGCTCGCAGATAATGGGTAAACCAGTTAGTCCCATATAAAACACTATGGTTTGGTCTGGCTGTGCTAATCCTTGCCAGTTTAACTCGATACTATTGTCTTTTAAATGACCTGTGGCAAAGACAACTGATTTTGCGTGATCTCTATGGGTGAGGGGTATGCCTGCATAACTGGCTGCGCCGCTAGCAGCAGTAATACCGGGTACTACCTGAAAATCAATACCATGTTCTACTAAGGTTTCAAGCTCTTCACCGCCTCTACCAAAAATAAATGGGTCACCGCCTTTTAATCTCACTACGCGGTTACCTGCTAAGGCTTCTTTGGCCAAAAGCGAATTGATTTCATCTTGCGGAATGGTATGTTTACTTTTCGCTTTGCCTACATAAATTTTTTCGGCATCACGCCTTACCAGCTCAAGTATTTCCGGAGAGACTAAGCGATCATAAACCACCACATCTGCCTTTTGCATTAAACGTAAGGCTCTAAATGTTAATAAGTCTGGATCGCCGGGGCCAGCGCCTACTAGATACACTTCACCTATAGCTTTACTTGCATCGGGCGCGTTTAACTTTTCTAAAAACTTTTTTTCAGCGACTTTTTCGTTACCTTGTAATACGTTTTCAGCTATGTCTCCGTCTAATACGTCTTCCCAAAAATAGCGTCGTTCGGTCACAGATTTAAAACGTTTTTTCACAGACTCTCTGAATTTCTCAGAAAACAGTCCTAATAAACTGACTTTCTGGGGGATCACAGATTCGAGTTTTTGTCTTAGATATCTAAGTAATACTGGCGCTACGCCACCACTACTCATCGCTATAATGATAGGTGAGCGGTCAACAATAGATGGGGTAATAAATTGGCAAAGGGGGGTGTTGTCTACCACGTTGACTAATATTTTTTGTACACGTGCTTGATTGTGTATTTGTTCATTTAATTTGCTGTTGTCTGTGGCCACAAAGACCATTTGTTTATCGGTCAGGTCTGTCTCGCTATAAGGCCTTTCGAAAAGCTGGATCTTGTCTTCTTTGGCAAATCGATGGACTGTATCGCACACCCAAGGTGCTACGACTGTAATATGTGCAGAAGTTTTTAACAGTAATTCCACTTTACGTGCGGCTACCTCTCCAGCGCCCACAACCAAACAGGTTAAGTCTGTGGTATCTAAAAATATCGGGAAGTATTGCATGTGTTATTACTCGTTAGGTCTGAATGTTTAGTGTGCCCTTTCAGACTGGAAGTGAAAACCAATTAAAACAGAATTGATATTCCATTAGGTTATTAATAAGCAATTAAAATAATGTCAGGTGCATAAAAAAGGGGCAATAAAGCCCCTTTTTTATTATTTAAGCTTTGAGCTCAATCACGATTAGCCGGGTTACCACGCTTTTTGGGTGGTTGTTCTGACCATTCGCGCATACCTAAACTGCGGCCTGCAACACGCGTTTTTTGCAAGGTGTCGTGAGTTGCTTTGGGCATATCTTTAGGTAAATCTACAGTGCTGAAATTATCATAAATTTCGATAGAACCAATATTTTTACTACTGATATTAGCTTCGTTAGCAATCGCGCCTACTATATTGCCAGGTTTGGCACCATGAGTATGACCTACTTCAATACGATAGCGCTGCATCCCTTCACTGGGTGGACCAGATTTGCGTTCGCGTTTTACACGTTCACCACCGCCACGTTCAGGACGAGCGCCGCGATCTCTTGGTGCACGGTCATTTCTGTCGCTGCGATCATTTCTTGGAGGAGCTGCATTTAAATCGGGACGATCACTGTCTCTAAGAATTAGGGGTTCATCACCTTGAGCGATTTTAGCCAATGCCGCCATGATCACTTCAGGTGCAGCTTCAGTCTCTGCTTGAATTGACTCGACGATAGGAATAAGTGTCTCAATTGATGCATCACTTATCGCTTCGATGACACTGCTTTTAAAACGAGATAAGCGTGTTTCGTTTAATTGTGAAATGGATGGGATAGTCATCGCATCGATTGTCTGTCTTGTGGCACGTTCAATAGAAAACAGCATACGTTTTTCACGATGTGAGATAAACAATATTGCATCACCTTCACGACCAGCACGACCAGTACGGCCGATGCGGTGAACATATGATTCTGTATCGTAAGGAACGTCAAAGTTGATGACATGACTAACACGTTCAACATCAAGGCCACGGGCGACGACATCTGTGGCAACTAAAATATCGATTTTGCCTTTCTTCAAACGGTCAACAGTTCGTTCACGTGAGTTTTGTGGAATATCGCCGTTAAGTGGTTCAACCGCATAACCTCGAGCAGAAAGCTTTTCAGCTAACTCCATGGTGGCTGTTTTGGTACGAACAAAAATAATGACGCCATCGAAGCTTTCGACTTCTAAAATACGAGTCAAGGCTTCTAATTTATGGTGACCAGCTACTTGGCAGTAACGTTGACGGATCGTGCTGGCTGTAGCCACCTTTGATTCGATTTTGACTGACTTAGGATCATTTAAATAACGCTTAGTTATTTTGCGAATGGGGTCAGGCATTGTCGCAGAGAAAAGAGCTGTTTGGCGCTCTGCAGGTGCATGACCTAATATCCAAGTTACATCGTCGATGAAACCCATACGCAACATTTCATCAGCTTCGTCTAGTACCAAAAATTTCAGTTTGTCGAGCTTAAGTGTGCCTTTTTTGATGTGGTCAATCACACGGCCAGGTGTGCCTACAACAACTTGTGTGCCACGTCTAAGTTGGCGAATTTGGTTATCGTAAGATGAACCACCGTAAATAGGCAATACGTTAATTTTCTTGGAGAAACCAGCATACACTTGGAAGGCTTCTGCTACTTGAATAGCAAGTTCACGAGTTGGAGCTAATACCAATAGTTGTGTGTTTTTATCGTCAGGATCAATATTCGCTAACATGGGTAAAGCGAAAGCAGCGGTTTTACCGGTACCTGTTTGTGCTGTACCTAAAAGGTCATGGCCTTGTAAAATAAGTGGAATACATTCTGCTTGAATAGGTGTTGGTTTTTCATAGCCGACTTTATCTAATGCTTGCAGCAGTTCTTCGGGTAGGTTTAAATCTCTAAATGTTATTTCAGATGTGGTGGTTGTCATCAATTTTCCCAGGGTACAGGCAGGCACAGCGTTATTTGAATCGGTAATACAATTTCTAAAATCAGTAAAACAATTATTTAAGGCGAAGCCGGCACGGTTTCAAAGTAGAAATTATATTCGATATCCAACATTTACTCCATGTAATGCTATGTTTAATTGCATTATTATTAAAAATGCCATTTTTCGATGCTAATCTTTGTACTTTATTGTAACCAATGCGTCTAATTTGTTATCTATTTGTTTATTTATTAACATAAAAAGATTGTCTTATTCATTTTAAAAAACTTTTTATTAAATTAAATTTAAAATTTACACACCTTATCCAGCAAGCTATCAAAAATGATAACTATTTCCGATTGAGAAAAAAAAGATTTAATTTCAATTTGTTTATGTGATGGTGGTTTATATGCTTATCAACCTGGTGCATTCAAAACGTCTTCTCAGCTGATAGTAGTTGCCTTACATTTTGTAATATTTCAAATTTTTTTGGAATAAAAGGACAGTTACGTACCTTTTGATCTGAGTTGTTACACCTTAACTGGTACACATTTGACAATTTTAATTTCAGATTGATTATAATATCGCCGATGCCTTAGCTGAATTAGAGTGATTTTGTATTGATGTTTCTAATGACGGTCAATACACTAATTACTCATAAGCGCGGCAAAAGAAGATCTTGATGCTCAGTGGGAGGGAGTATTTGATTTTTTAAAATCTATTGTCAGAGTGGGTGTTAATCTGCAAATATACCGTGAACGCTGATCGCATAACGTAAAATATGTCTAAATTATTTATACAAGGAATAATCAATATGGAAGTTTTGAATTCAACATTTTTAAAATATACATTGAATTTTGTTGCATTATGCATTTTATCTGGTTGCAGTAAACAAACTAGCGATGAATATATTCAAGAAGCTAACCAATATGTTGCAGAAAATAATCCTGACGCTGCTATTGTAGCACTAAAAATTGCGGCGCAACTTGCGCCAAAGTCAGCCCAAGCTAGATTTGAACTTGGACTGTTTTATATTCAACAAAAACAGTTTGAAAGTGCTGAGAAAGAGCTTAATCGTGCGTTGGAATATGGATTTGAACCCTCAAAAGTATTACCACTATTAACCCAAGCTTACCAGCATACCGGCGCCTACTCAGCCATCAGTAAATTAGAGCATGAGCAAAAAGGATTAACCGCTGTCGAAAGAGCTGAAATAGGCTATTTCAAAGTGGTTGCATTAGCCCGATTAAATAAAATAGATGATGCCCGTGTATTGATTGAAGCATTGAAGGAAATTGATACAAGCTCAGTTTTCAAAGGTCTGACTGCAGCTTATATGCAGGTGTTAAATAAAGATTATGAAACCGCTGCCACAGCAGTATCTGAGTTGCGTGAACAAGCTCCGCAAAATGCTGAAGTACTGAAGTTATTAGCTCAGTTGAAATTATCCCTTGGTAAACCAGGCGAAGCCGCTGAAATATTTAAAGACTATGTCCAGTTTTATCCTGAAGATAAACAAACAACCTTTGTATTGGCAAAGTTGTTAGTAGATGTAGGCGAATTAACTGATGCTGAACCTTACATCGATGAGCTTCTTTTGATTAATGACCTAAACCCAATATTGAATCAATTAAAGTCTGCTACTTATGCGCACAAAGGTGATTATGAAAATGCTCTAGAACGAGCAGAAATAGCTATTACAGGGGGTATAGATACGCTATCTCTGCGCTTGGTCGCAGGGTATGCCAGCTATCAGATACAAGACTACACAAGTGCAAATCGTCATTTGTCATATATAGCTGGAATGTTGCCTGATAATCACCTTGGTATCAGGTTGCTTGCTGCAAGTCAACTTCAATTAGGACTCAGTTCAGAAGCAGGTGACGTGTTAGAGAGACTAGACCAATTGACAGACGAAGATGCCGCTTTATTTTCCAAGGCAAGTTATGAACTATTACGTGATGGTTTTGAAAAAGAAGCCAAAGTATTAATTGAAAAATCTACAGATATTAGCCGTACCGCTGAAGATTTAACCCGCTTAGGGTTATTACAACTTTCTCTTAACAACCTTGATGGCATCGTCAATTTAGAGGAAGCGGTGAGTAAGTCACCTGAGTTAGTGAGTGCACAAACTACTCTTGGAAAAGCATACTTGGTTACTAAGCAATATGGTAAAGCTTTGGAACTGGCAAGTAGCTGGAAAAAAAATAGTCCTAATGATCCAATCCCCTATTTGTTAGCTGGCGATGTGTATGCAAGACAACAGAAATTTACTGAAGCAAAATTAGAATTTGAAAAAGCAATAGCGAAAGACAGCAAAAGACCCTCAGCAAGATTAGCATTGGTTAATGTGGCAGTGGCACAAAAAGAAATGTCACAGGCTCTTCTTTTATTAGAACAACTACTGTTCGATTTTCCAAATAATATACCCACGTTAGCGACCTATTACTTGGTCAATAAACAAGTCAATAAACAATCATCAGGTATTGAAAAAATTCAATCCGCTTTTAACCTTGAGCCCTCAAACATTGCTATACGCTTACTTTTAGCGCGCATTCAGGTGGTTGAAAGTGATTACCAAGTTGCTATTGATTTGTTGACTGAAGTAAAAGATCAAAATGATTTACCAACTGCTTATTGGAAAATATTGGGACAAAGTTTCATTAAATCTAACCAACTGCGGCCCGCGACTTCGCACTATGATGCATGGCTTGCAATAGAACCAAATAATAAAGACGCTGTAGTAGGCAAATTATTATTACTCGACAGTCAGAATAAGTTTGCAGAGGCATCATTATTAACTCAAGGATATCTTAACAATCGTGACGATGTGCAGATGCAATTGTTGAAAGTCCACTTTTTACTTATGCAAGGGAATTATTCAGATGCCCAAAAGGCCTATGATGCATTGCCAGTAAATTTACTTGGGTTACCTTTAGCCAAAAGTTTTATGGCTCGCTTTCAGTTAAACAATAAACAACCGGAATTAGCATTGGAAAACGCTTTGGTTGCTTATAATGCTTCGCCAAATAATAGAAACCTAAGACTTCTGGTATTTACTTACGACTTATTAGAGCAGACTGACGAGAGTATGGAGTTGCTTAAAAAGCATGTTGAGAAACAATCTACAGATTTGGGCGCCAAGATGTTACTGGCAGAAAGGCAGATGGTAGGCGATGCAACAGCTGCAATGACGACTTATGAGGTGGCTTTGCAACAAAATCCAGATAATTACATTGCCAGTAATAACTTAGCATATTTGTATTTGCAAAAAGGTGATATTGATAAGGCTATGCCTTACGGGGAAAAAGCCGTTGCACTTAAACCAAATAATCCGGCTGCGTTAGATACCTTAGCGCAAATATATGTGGCGGAAAAAGACTATAAAGAGGCGTTAAATTTATATGATCGAGCGATAACCGATGCTATGCAAAATGAGGAAATTTATCTGAATTACGTTGAAGCGCTGTTATTGGCAGAAAATAAATTTTTAGCTAAACGCAAACTTGACCAGCGAGAATTGAAACAAAAGATATCTATTACTAGAGCAGCAAAACTAAGAGCTGACTTTGATATCGAATAGCGCACTTTATACCCCCATTTTTATTAAGAGACTAAGTTTATTTAGTTGAAGTTAAGATAATAATGATTATTAAAAGGTCACACACTGTGGCCTTTTTGATTGTAACCGGGTGTAAATAAAGCTCCCGTAAAGCTGATGGGGCTTGGACAAGATAACTGATTGTATCCCATGGGTATCAGCACAAGTATGGTACTGCTTTTTAGTGTGTCACATGATGCTCTTACAAAATGATATTGTTGCCTTGAGCTGCGTATATAACGAGTTATATACGCAGCTCAAGGCTTATTAGATATCTTACTTATTGGACAAAAATTTTGTTTATGAGAAAAGTAGAGTGGTATTTAACAATCTAACTGCTTGCAGGCAAGCCAATAAAGTAATACAAACTTCAGTCAGTATATCTGATAGTTTCTTCTGGTTTAAGGTGTTTGCTTCCAAAGGAAAGTCAAACTGTTCAAGGCCCGAGTAACATTGCCAAGCCTGATAATTACAAAGCTATAACTTACTCATTGCTCTTTAATCAATAAAAACTAGGCTCTGTGAAGCCATCCAGACTTTAATACATGCCATATTGGGAAATATAGTTTTTCTTCTTATACTGACATACCTTTCATGGCGATTCCGCTAGTAATCGATGCATTGAAAGAGGTTCTTGTTTCGCTCATTCTAAGAGAACAGATGTGCTTCACCGGCGTGGCGTCTTTTAGATTTTATGACTAACAAAAGTGTAATGAAGCCAGGCAATGCTTGTATATATAAAACACTGATCGCAGTTGTGAGTCCTCCAAAAATTCCAGCAATAGTGATACATATGAGTAAAAACACTTTTAAACTTTGATTACTGCTGATTAAGCCCCAAAGTAAACCAAAACCAAAAAAACTATTATATAAACCATGGTTCATAGCCAATACTTCTGAAGATTGTGCTACCTCTGCTGTCATAGAGAATATTTTTTTTCCAACAGGATGATTCCAGAAAAATATTTCTAACACCATTATACCAAGATGCAAGAGTGCGACTAAAAAAGTCATAAAACCCGCAAAAAACTTCATATATTTTAATACCTAGAATGCTTTGTTGTAAATATGATTTTTTATAGTGTGGTAAATTGACTTGAGTTGCAATGGATGATGTTAATACTGCTGTTTTAATTAATCACCAACCTATGAGCAAATAGTTTATCAAAAAAAAGCGCCATAAGGCGCTTTCAAATGATATTGGAATATCTGGTTATTTTCCAGATGGATTTTTCATGTAACGAAAGAAGTCACTGTCTGGCTCGACAACCAAGACGTCCTGCTTGCTACTGAAGCTCTTCCTGTAAGCATCCATACTACGTAAGAACCTATAAAAATCAGCATCCTTTGTGTAAGTTTCGGCATAAATCTGCGCTGCTTGTGCTTCACCTTCACCTTGAAGTTTGCGCAAGTTACGTTCAGCATCAGCTAACATAACAGTGATTTTGGCATCGATATCGGCTTTGATAAACTCAGCTTTTTCTTTACCTTCAGAGCGATGCTCTCTAGCAACTGCTTCACGCTCTGTCCGCATACGTTGGAAAATAAAGTTCCGAACCTCAAGTGGTAAGTTAATTTGTTTAACACGCACATCAATTATTTCTATACCCAATTCATCTGAACTAGTGGAGGCTTGTGCCATGGCTTCATCCATCAATTCAGAACGTTCACCTGATACAATTTGTTGAATAGTACGGGTACCAAATTCAGATCGCAGTCCGTTATTCACTTTTTGTTGTAACAGTATTTCCGCACTAGATTTGATCCCACCAGTGGCTAGGTAATACTTAGCAAAGTCTTCAATTTTCCACTTAACATATAAGTCAACAATCAAATCCTTTTTCTCTGAGGTCACAAATCGATCGGGTGCTTCATCCAGTGTTTGAATACGTGCATCGAGTGTTACCACACGGTCAAAGAAAGGAAGTTTAAAATGTAAACCTGGTTCAAAGACTGTGGTGTCACCTGTTTCGCTATCTCTTTGGACTTTACCAAACTGGATGACGATGGCTTTGTTACCTTCCTCAACTACGAACAAAGAACTAAAGGTAAGCAAGCCTAAGGCTACTATTATTAAGGTAATAAAATTTTTCATAGCTTAGTTCCTCCCACTACGAACGCCGTTACTACGGCTGTTTCTGGAGTTGCTGCTGACAGGCTGTGGATCAGCTTCCTGATTACGTAAACCTTCTAAAGTACTGCGGATATTCGCTGGGATAGTGGGCCCAGATTGATTACCTAGTATTTTGTCCAGGGGCAGATACATCATGTTTCCGGTGCCTTCTGTGTCCACCAATATCTTACTAGTATTACCGTACACTTCTTCCATAGTTTCAAGATAAATACGACTACGAGTCACTTCTGGTGCAGCCATGTATTGTGGTAATAATTCTTCAAACCTTGCGATTGCACCTTGTGCTTCCAACGTTACACGCTCTTTGTAAGCCTGAGCTTCTTGTGCCATACGGTTGACTTGTCCACGGGCGCGAGGCTCTAATTCTCGAGAATAAGCTTCTGCTTCGTTAATAAAACGTTGTTCATCTTCTTGCGCTGCAATGGCATCATCAAAAGCTTCTTTTACTTCCTCTGGTGGCCTTGCATCTTTGAAGTTCATATCGAGAACAGCTATGCCCATATCGTATGATTCAATGATACCCGTTAATTCATCCCTGACGCTTTGTCTCGCTACTTCACGGCCGCTTGTTAATATATCATCCATTTTTGAATGACCTACAACATAACGAATGGCACTATCAAACGCTTGACTTAAACTCTCTTCAGGACTGGTTACGGCGAAGCTATATTTATAAGGTTCAAGGATACGATATTGAACCTCCATTTCAACACGAACTACGTTTTCGTCTTCAGTTAACATCGAACCCGAAGATGGCATAGAGCGGATTGTCTTCACATCTACCGGTATAACAACATCTATCAAAGTCGGCTTCCACTGCAAGCCGGGGTCAACAAAATGGCTAAACTCACCAAAACGCAACACGACTCCACGTTCGGCTTCGCGAATAGTATAAAAACCACTAAACACCCAACCAATAACCAATATTCCAAAGATAACAGCTACACCTATGCCACCCAGGCTTTTACCACCCGAAGAGCCGCCATCACCACCGAACTTGCCGAGTTTACTCATCAAGTTTTTAAACACCTCGTCTAAATCAGGCGGGCCTTGATCTCGACCACCCTTGTTCTTCCAAGGATCATTATTATTTCCACCGGGCTCATTCCAAGCCATTATGTCTCTCCAACTAGTTAATTCAATAAATAGGTCTGTAGACCTTTACGAGTTTTTTTAAATTTTTGATCTGTTACTTGTTACTTGTTGCTTCTATTTTACTATATATGACTCTAAATCAACGTCTACACGTTTCACTAATCTGTTCCAATCTCTTTGTTCCATGCGAACATTAACTTGCCAATCACCATTTTCGGCATAACTTTCTGCAGCAATGCAATTCATCTCAAAAAACACACCACGTAAAATACTTTTCTGCGGAGGTATCAATAAACTATGTTGTACCATGTTTTTTGATAAACATTCAGTAATTGCGCTAAGCAGTAAATCAATCCCCACTCCTTGCTGAGCAGATAACCAAACACGAATTGGCGTACCTGTTTCGTTTCTGACTATTTTCGGTTCGACCCCATCCATTCGATCAATTTTATTACACACCATCAATTGTGGAATTT
Source organism: uncultured Paraglaciecola sp. (assembly GCF_943787955.1). Taxonomy (NCBI): domain Bacteria; kingdom Pseudomonadati; phylum Pseudomonadota; class Gammaproteobacteria; order Alteromonadales; family Alteromonadaceae; genus Paraglaciecola; species uncultured Paraglaciecola sp. Next base: position 469,617 of record NZ_CALSOK010000002.1, on the reverse strand, counting down.
CGTTAGCTTTTATCTCTTCAAGGACTTCTTCTACTTGTCCAATGTTATCTCGAAACTGCTCATCAGAATAATCTACAACATGCAATAATAGGTTTGCCTGCTGAGTTTCTTGCAATGTAGCCTTAAATGCAGCTATTAGATCATGGGGTAGATGACGAATAAAACCAACCGTATCAGCAAGAATTGCTGAGCCGACATCTTGTAACTGAATCTTTCTAAGTGTTGGGTCAAGTGTGGCAAATAGTTGGTCTGCTGCATACACTGCAGATTGTGTCATAGTGTTAAATAAAGTGGATTTTCCAGCGTTTGTATAGCCCACCAAAGACACTGTAGGAATTTCTGCACGAATTCTGGAGCGTCGTCCCTGTTCACGTTGTTTTTGTACTTTATCCAGACGTCGCTGAATCGCCTTTATCCTTGCTCTGAGCAATCGTCTATCAGTTTCAAGTTGACTTTCACCAGGGCCACGAAGACCAATGCCGCCTTTTTGTTTATCTAGGTGAGTCCACCCACGAATCAACCGAGTGCTGATATGGCGAAGCTGAGCCAGTTCTACTTGTAACTTGCCTTCGTGAGTACGGGCGCGTTGGGCGAAAATATCTAAGATGAGTCCTGTGCGATCGAGGACTCTACATTGACACAATTGTTCTAAATTACGTTCTTGTGAGGGGGATAAACTGTGGTTGAAAATTACCACATCAGCTTGCTGGGCTTTGACTGCACTAGCAATTTCATCGGCTTTGCCACTACCCACAAAATAACGTGCCTGTGGAGCTTGCCGAGAACCTGTGACAATGTCTATAGCATTAACTCCAGCAGAAGACACAAGGAGCTGTAATTCTAATAAATCTTCTTTGCTATTTTCATCAGCAAAATCAACATGTACTAAAACAGCCTGTTCACCTGCTTCATAACGGTCAAACAAGCCGCTCTCCTAAAACCATATTACTCTTCGTCTGCTTCCGTTTGACCTGAAGTAGGCATCGGAATTACGCGTGATGGAACCACAGTAGAAATTGCGTGTTTATAAACCATTTGGCTTACAGTATTTTTAAGTAAGATCACAAATTGATCGAATGACTCTACTTGCCCTTGAAGTTTAATACCATTGACTAAGTAAATAGATACAGGGATACGTTCTTTACGAAGCACATTAAGGAAGGGGTCTTGTAATGATTGCCCTTTAGCCATGATTAATCCTTTATTTATTAATATTATTTTTCTAATCTATGCAAGATTATACATTAAAACATATAGCTGTATAGACCGCCTTGGGATTGAAACTCACTCAGTTTAATGACTTCCATCAGGTTGTCTGGCGAAAACGTATCTAATTTGTGAATATTTTCCCAACCTCTTAGCCAAGTTAACTGTCTTTTGGCTAGCTGTCGAGTGGCTGCAACAGACTTTTCGAACATTTCGTTAAAATCATAATCGCCATCAAGATACTGCCACATTTGTTTATAGCCGACACATCTAATAGAGGTTAGGTTTAAATGTAGATCACCTCTATTTTTTAATTTTTCTACTTCGGCCTGAAACCCTGTATCGAGCATTAGTTGAAAACGCTGAGTTATACGTTGATGTAATTCTTTGCGATCGTTTGGAGCAATACAAAATTGTTTTATGTTATAGGGTATAGGTTCAGACTTGGTTGACATCCACTCAGTCATAGAGCGATCAGTAAGTTGATATACTTCGATAGCCCTGATTAAGCGTTGAGGATCATTGGGGTGGATACGTTTAGCTGAAGTAGGATCTATTTGGGCTAATTGTTGATGTAATTTATCCCAACCTAATTCATCAGCTTTTGCTTCTATAGCCTTTCTCACACTTTGATCTGATTCTGGTAATGGTGAAAGTCCGTCAATCAAGGCTTTGTAATACATCATCGTGCCGCCCACTAATAGTGGGATCTTTCCTCTTGCTGTGATGTCTTGCATGGCCAATAGAGCATCTTTACGAAATTCGACCACTGAATAACGTTGTGAAGGGTCTAAAATATTGATTAATTTGTGAGGGGCTTTTATTAATTCAGCTGCACTAGGTTTAGCCGTACCTATATCCATGTCACGATAGATCAATGCAGAATCAACACTTATTATTTCACACGGCAGGTTTTCGCAAAGCTCAATTGCTAGGCCTGTTTTTCCAGACGCGGTAGGTCCCATCAAAAATAACGCAGGTGGCAAAGAATTAGGGGCGGGGCCTATGATCTTATGTTCATGCATTTGCATTGAGCCAATCATCTAAATGCACTTGTTTACCTATCAGAGCAATATCATGTTCTAAGTTATCAGATGAAAGAACAAATTGTTGCCACAATTCTTGCACTTGACTAAGAGATATTTCTTCACTTGAAACTATACTAGCTAACAAGTGTTCACGTACTTTTTTATTGTCTGTTTCTATACATCTCAAAATATCCTCTAGATACTCGACCCATCGAAACTGTCTTAACCCTGCAGGTACTTTACGTAAAATAATCCGATTGGGTGTCCAGCCAATTTCTACGCTGTTTTCCAAAAGTGGCTGATAGAGTATTTTGGCTTGCGTCAGTAAATCAGTTGTGGCTTTTATCGAGATAGGCATCAATAAAGGTTGGCTAACTGGCATCGCTTCTGAGTAGAGTTTTGATATCACGCTAAGATGTAATGCCCTTGTCTCGAGTAAATAAAATTGTTGCTCTATTTTGAGCAAAATTTTCTTATCTGTTACTTGGAGCCATTGCCCAGTCAATATAGTTGAACGTTCTACAGAACTGGACAATGAATTAACAGGTGCTGTTGGGGTCATCAATTGTTGATAGTTTTTTGAAGATTGATTGATAACTTGTGAAGAGTTGACTAGGTGTTCAGACATGCTTTTGTTTGCCAGAAAGCCGGTAACATCAGAAGAGTGAGAACCTATTCCCGTATAGTTGGGCAAATTTTCGTCAACAGTCTCAGATTTTGGTCTTTGCAGAGGTTGAATATAATCATGATTGGGCTGTGCTTGTGGCAATACGTTTACTTCAGGATTTGACTGCTGTCCTTGTTGAAAATATTGATTCAGCGAATCCGTTAGTGCTCTATATATAAAATCATGCACTAAACGTGCTTGATGAAATCTCACTTCATGTTTGGCGGGGTGAACATTTACATCGACTTGGTTTGGCTCAAGGGTCAAATACAGCACATAAGTTGGATATAAATCGGCATCGATAAGCCCTTCAAACGCTTGGCGAACCGCATGATTGATTAACTTATCACGCATCATACGGCCATTTACATAAAAATATTGAAAGTCGCCTTGGGTTTTGGCTTGTTCTGGTTGGGCCAACCAACCCTTTAACTCAAATTGTTGATATTGACTATTTAATTCAATATTTTGCGCAGAAAATTCTTTGCCGCATATAGCCCCGATACGTTTTAACTCAGTGTCTTGTGCCTTCACTGCTGGGTATTTACGCAGTAACTTGCCATTATGTTTAAGGCTAAAGCTCACATCAAAACGACTCAGTGCAATGCGCCTGACTACTTCGTCAATATGTGCGAACTCGGTTTTTTCGGTACGTAAAAATTTGCGTCTGGCGGGTGTATTAAAAAACAAATCGACGACATCAACACTAGTGCCATCGGGGTGTGCAACTGGATTGAGTTGTACTTGCATATCACGGCCTTCGCAGTGAGCTTGCCAGGCTTGCGTTTGATCTTTGGGCTTTGAGCTTAAACTTAAGCGTGCAACTGAGCTAATACTAGCCAAGGCTTCACCACGAAACCCTAAACTACAAATGGCTTCTAAATCGTCTAACTTGGCTATCTTACTAGTGGCATGGCGGCTAAGGGCTAACGCAAGTTCGTCATGGGGAATGCCACTACCGTTATCACGGATTAATATACGTTTGTGCCCGCCCTTTTCAATATCAATTTCAATCGAACTAGCCCCCGAATCAAGACTATTTTCAACTATTTCCTTTACCACAGAAGCAGGGCGTTCAACGACTTCCCCAGCGGCAATTTGGTTGGCTAATCTTGATGGAAGAATTTGAATTGGCAAAACAATGACCTTGGTGTAAATGCTAAATGAGTAAGTTAGGTGCTGGGGATCGTCAGTACTTGTCCGATACGCACCACATCAGTATTTAGATTATTGGCTTTTTTCAGAGTACTGATTTGTACATTATAACGCTGAGCCAGCAAAGATAATGATTCACCACTGCGCACTCTATGGGTGCGGTTTTCTTGCTTCCATTTCGCCCACAAAGAACCGTCCGGTGGGGAACCTTTAAAATGTTGTTTAAGCCCGTTAAATAATGATTGAGCCATTTTCTGCCTATACTTAGACCAATTCAGATTCTTCTCTTCTTGAGGGTTAGAGATAAAGCCCATTTCTACTAAAATCGACGGAATGTCTGGTGAGGTTAACACCGCAAAACTAGCCCCTTGTGGCTTATCTTTATGTAATGATGTTACATTCTTTAAGTGTTTAAGCATATCACGACTCACGTCATAACTAGTGGTCAAAGAGTGGTCCATAGACATATCGAGAAACGTTTGAGCTAAATAACGTTCATTTGCAGTATCTTGAATAATTTCAGCGGCTCCGCCTAATAATTCAGAATGCCGTTCGGTATTCTCCAGCCAGCGACCCAGTTCAGTGTTCGCTCTTTTCATTGATAAAACCCACACAGACGCTCCTCTAGGAACAGGTGTGGTAAAAGCATCTGCGTGGATTGATACAAACATATCTGCTTTGTGTTTTCTAGCAAGTTGAGGCCGCTTATTCGGTGAAATATAGTAATCACCGGCACGTGTCATCACCGCTTTCATACCTTTTTCTTTGCCAATTAGAGATTCTAATCTTTTAGCTATACCTAAAGTGACATCTTTCTCATAACTACCACTTGGACCAATTGAGCCCGGATCTTCTCCACCGTGACCCGCGTCTATAACAATCACGATGTCCCTGTCTGTCGTAGATTTTGAATTCAACACAATTTTTTGTGCTGCAGAGTCTGAGTCGTTTAGATCAATGACTAATCTATTGCCATAGGGTGCGGTGGGAGGTAAAGCAAAAATATTTTTTTTAAGTTTTTTATTTAACTCAATAACTACTCGAACGGATTGAGGGTTTTTGGCTGTGCTGTAGCGTACTTTTTTGACTAGCTTGCTTTCATTCGCAACCTTTTTAAAATCGAAATTCCTGGGTGTGTTTTCTATATCGATCACTAATCGTTGCGGATTTTTTAATGTGAAGTAAGTATATGTAGGTGTATCAGCTAAATCGAAAACTAAACGTGTCGTGTTTGGAGAAGGCCAAATACGCAGTCCTTCGATGGTATTGTTAGCAAAACTTGCTGTAGTAAAAGCCATCAGTAAAAAACTGGTAAGTATTACATTCAGTTGTTTGGACCAAAACGTTTGCATTAATATTTTTCTAGTTTAATTGCTTAAGCAAATCCGAGCCTTTTGCAGATTTGGCCTGCATTGTAAAGACACGTCCCGTTTGTTTGTACTCAATACTAATGTGTAAATCCGCAGATGCCAAGAGGCCAGCACCTTTGTCTGGCCATTCAATCAAACAAATACAATCAGCATCGAAATAATCGCGAATACCCATAAATTCTAATTCTTCAGGATCAGATAAACGATATAAGTCAAAGTGAAACACCCGCCAGTCAGCTATTTCATAAGGTTCAACTAAGGTATAGGTAGGGCTTTTGACATGACCTATATGCCCTAATCCTTGAATAAAACCTCGACTAAAAGTGGTTTTACCCGCCCCTAAATCCCCTTCAAGATATATCACCATACCCTGATGACAGTTCTGAGCAAGTTTTCTAGCTAAAGCGACTGTGGCTACTTCATCTGCTAAGTTATACTGGGTTGGGGATAAATCAAATATGGGGGTAATCAAAGAAAAACTCATAATCCGTTAACTATAGCTCGTAAAGGTTGCAATAAATCAGAGGCAATCATACCACGTTGACCATACTGTATGGCAACTCTATCTCCTGCTTCAGCATGAGCACATACACCATATACAGCGGCTTTTTGTGAGGTGAATCCTTGTGCCAAAAAAGCGCCAATAACACCGGTGAGTAAGTCGCCCATACCTGCTGTTGCCATACCTGGATTACCCCCTTTGCATACAAAGCATTGAGGCTCTTGATGTGATCCATCCATTTGAATAACAGTGCCCGCACCTTTTAGAACGCAAGTAGACTGATATTTTTGAGCAATATTTTGGCTAGCCAAGTATCTATCGTTTTCAATTTTAGCAATTGTGCAGTTCAATAATTGACTCGCTTCACCTGGATGAGGTGTTATTACTAGTGAGGGTAAACCTGCCAAAGTATTCTGTATGTTTGAATCATCTGCCACAGAGGCTAACAAATTTAAACCGTCAGCATCAATCACCAATGGCTTTGGATGGTGTTTTAGGTATTCAAATAAACGGGAGAATTGCTGATGAGCCCAATCATCTTGGCCTAATCCAGGCCCTATAACTATGCAGCTACACCAATCTAGGGCTGTCTCAAGGTTTTTGTGCATCAGCATTATTTCTGGACGACCAGCAGAGATACCGATGCTACTTGACTCATGACAATAGACTTTCACTAAACCTACGCCACAGCGCAAAGCTGACTCGGCACTGAGTCGAATTGCCCCTGCCATACCTTGGTTACCTCCTATACACAATAATTTTCCAAAAGAGCCCTTATTGCTATGCTCAGGTCTAGCTTGCAGCCGTTGCAACATAGACCAGTCGACTAACTGTGCTTCACTGTGGGTGATACCAAAAAATTCTGCACCAATTTTTAAATCAGCAAAAGTGAGTTTCCCACAAAATGCTTTTCCAATACCGCTCACTAATCCTGGCTTGGTGGCAACAAAAGTGACAGTCACATTCGCTTTGATACAAACAGGTAGAGCTTGCCCTGTGTTAGCCTGCATTCCAGATGGTAAATCAATACTGAGTACTGGAATATCGGTTTGATTTATTTGTTGGATAACATCTTGAAAGGCCGATTTGACTTCGCCCGTTACCCCCGTGCCTAATAATGCATCTACCAATACATCAAATTCAGTAAAATCCACTTCAGAAAACTGCAGTGTTTTAGCCCCCAGTTTTAGCCACTCAAGTTGGGCTTGTTTGGCATCACCGATTAATTCTCTTTTAGGCTGCTCACAAGTAATGACAACATTGATACCTTGCTGTTTGGCAAGTTTAGCCAATATATAACCATCACCCGCATTATTACCGTTACCAGCAACCACTATAATACTTTGTACTTCAGGCCATTCTCGTTTTAACACGTTAAACGCAGCTTCGCCTGCTCGTTGCATCAATTCAAACATAGTACACCCAGCGATCTGGGCTGCCTTGGGCTCTATTGTTCTGACTTGTTCTGAACGCACAATTTTATGTGCTAGAATTGCAACCGCTTGCTGGGTTAACAGGTTTGTCAATGTCATCTTTAAACACTTCTGAATTGTTATTATTAGCTGAAAATATCAAGGCTTGGGGTAAAGTGCTAGGTTTTCAGCAAGTGGGTATTTGTGATGTTGATCTACAACAGCATGAATCTCACCTGCAATCGTGGCTGGAAAAAGGCTATGCTGGCGAAATGAACTATATGCTAGAGTACGGTATGAAAAGGGCTAGACCCGCTGAGTTGATGCCCGGTACGATGCGCGTTATCAGTGTCAGAATGGATTATCTGCCCCCCAATGCAAAATTTGCTCATACCTTAAAAAATAAACATCAAGCTTATATTAGCCGATATGCTCTGGGCCGCGACTATCACAAGTTGTTACGTGTTCGTTTGAAAAAACTGGGCGAAAAAATCAAAACAGAATGTAAAGAATTAAATTTCAGACCTTTTGTTGATTCAGCCCCAGTTCTCGAACACGCACTTGCCGAAAAAGCCGGTATCGGTTGGACAGGTAAGCATTCACTCACTATCAACAATGAAGCCGGTTCTTGGTTTTTTTTAGGTGAGCTGTTTGTGGATATTCCCTTACCTGTGGATAAGGCGGTAGAGGAAAACTGCGGTAATTGTTCCGCTTGCATGACTATTTGCCCCACTCAAGCAATAGTAGAACCTTATGTTGTTGACGCTAGGCGCTGTATTTCATATCTGACTATAGAACAAAAAGGTGCTATTCCTGAGCAATATCGGAGTTTAATTGGTAACCGTGTCTATGGTTGTGATGACTGTCAACTTATTTGCCCGTGGAACCGCTACGCCACTATTACAGATGAGGCTGATTTCCATCCTAGGCAAAAACTGATGAGCCGAGAACTTATCGACTTGTTTGCTTGGGATGAACCCACCTTTTTGAAAAATACCGAAGGTTCTGCTATCCGGCGTATTGGTTTTGAGCGTTGGCAACGTAATTTAGCGGTGGGCTTAGGGAATGCACCTTATTCGATTCAGATCGTTAGCACATTGCAAGCCGCCTTGAAACACGCAACAGATTTAGTCAAAGAACATATTCAATGGGCCTTGGTGCAACACCAAAACAAAGCAATGAAGGATGGAAATAACGACAGCCGCTTAACCCAAAGGTTAGTTCGTAGCATCGAAAAAGGGTTGGTTAGGGACGCTTAGTTCGGGATGCTTAATTCGGTGTACCTCAATAAAGTGGAATATTATCTCAGTTGCCTCTAAACATAACCTTTAACAATTCTGCGCACCGCCCCATGAGATGAAAAAAGCTGCATGTTTGACGCAATATGATCCGCAGGATAACCATACAAGCCAAAACGGTTACCACGGCTATGACTGATGATCAGTGCAAAGTTTGGGCGACAATCAATATCTCCTTGAAAGGGATCTAAAACGGGTATTTTGTATCGCCCCAGATATAAAAGACCTATTTGTCTGTCGTTTTTAAATACAACTTTATCAAATATCGGTTGTTCTATAATGGCATATACAGCAAATTTGGGAATTTGAACTGGCACCCCATGCCAGACCATTTCGACTACTTGCAGTTTCTCAGCCAGTGAAGATATTGATTTGGGTAATTCAAATGTTTTCATCATTTCTCCCTGAGATTAGCTATCAATTATTAACACTCTATTGATTAAATGATAGAAGAGAAGTGCAAAAGTGATCAAAAATTTAAGTAATAATCTTTGCAAAGGTCAATATATTCCTCGGAATAGCGACCTAGATGATCATAAATACTTAGTTTATGAGAGATTTTAGTTTTTTTTGTACGACTAAATTCTAATAAAATTCGCGTCACATGTGTTTGGTGTTTTGGCTGCACCTGAAGTTCCCGCAAACAATGCAACCCTAGTGTTTCAGCATCTGCCAAGAACACCTTAGCGACATCCGATGGCAATACACAGCAAAATTTGCCGCTAGCAGATAAGTGTTCTGTTACTTTTTGTAATAGTGTTGGGTGATCTAACTCAATCGTTTGCCGAGCATGGAGACGATTTTTTATTGAGTGAACTTTATTTGCGCTGACATTAATCGCAAAGTAAGGAGGGTTGCTAACAATTAAGTCATAAAGGGTACCCATTGGAAATTGTTGTAGGCTTGTATTCTGAAAAGACAGCCGCACTGCCCATGGGCAATTTTTCCCATTGTTTTTAGCCTGTTCAATTGCGGCAAGGTCGATATCTATCCCATCAATCAAACAGGTATGTTGCGATTTTTGAGCTAACATAATGGCTAGCAGTCCACTACCAGTACCAATATCTAGAATATGCTGGGCGCTATTAGTTTGCACCCAACTGCCTAACAAAATGCTGTCAGTCCCTACTTTCATAGCACAGGCATCGTGTTCGATAGTGAATTTTTTAAACCTAAATCCCACTTTAGAACACTTGTAAACGGATCATCTGAGCCGCCACATCGGCAGCCTGAACGGGTTTGTATTTCATTAATCCGCCTACCAACAGTGGTGACAAGAATGGGCTGATCACACTGGCAAGTTTCTCGGCAGGGCGCATTTCCTCTCGCTCTCCCAATAATAACGATGGCCTGACGGCACAAGCATTATCCAAACCTGACATACCAATAATAGCATTCTCTAATTCACCTTTTACCCGTAAGTAAAAGTTATGACTTTTAGCGTTAGCGCCTACTGAAGAAATCCAAACAAAGCTAACGGCACGTTGTGCTCTGGCAAGTTGGGCTGCGACATGCACATACTCAAAGTCTACTTTTCGAAATGCTCCCTTGCTGCCTGCTTTTTTGATTGTTGTGCCTAAACACACGTAAATATGCGGGCAACCAAAGTAGCCTTGGTAATCCTGTAAGTTGTCGAAATCAACCACTATGGGTTGTACTTTATCTGCACTATCTGCACTAGCACAAAAAAAATCTAAAGAAAGGGGTTTACGAACCAAACACGTAACTGTTTGATATCGATGGTCTTGGCAAAGTTGCTCAACCAATGTCTTTCCCACTAAACCTGTCGCACCTAACACTAAAGCCGTTTTTAACATGTATAACCTGTAATTTTACCTGCAGGTAAGAAACCCCTACAATACGGTTAGAGGGAATTACCCCTAAAAGAATAATGTATCTTATCCAATAAAGATCAGAACAAACAGTAATGGGAACAATTAGAATGAATAAGCTCACCGGGCTTTTAGTCAGTAGTTTGGCTTTATGGACTGCAAATGTAGCAGGCAACAATCACCCTGAATCAGTACTGGGTATTGAACGTATTTTTCAATCTCCAAGCCTCCAGGGGGCAGCACAAAAAAAATTACAGGTGTCTCCTGATGGAAAGCGTGTAACGTTTTTACAAGGTAAAAAAACCGATTATGAACGATTAGACCTTTGGGAATACGACATAGTAAGTGGCCAAACTCAGCTGTTATTTGATTCAGACGATTTGAGCACTGGACTAGAAACTTTGTCTAATGAAGAAAAAGCTAGACGTGAACGTATGCGCTTAAGTGGATCTGGTATTGTTAGTTACCAGTGGTCAAATGATGGTAAAGCGTTGTTATTTCCCTTGTCAGGTGACGCCTATTATTACCGTTTAGGTGATAAAAAAGCTGAACAAGTCATTCAAACAACAGAATTTGAAACCGATGTTAAATTGTCACCCAAAGGTAATTTTGTATCATATGTTCGCGACCAAGACTTGTACATCAAACATATAATAAGTGGTAAAGAAACACGCTTAACCAATGATGGACAAGGTTTAATTAAAAACGCCATGGCTGAATTTGTTGCTCAAGAAGAAATGGGGCGAATGACAGGCTATTGGTGGTCGCCAGACGAAAAACATATTGCCTTTACTCAAGTTGATGAGTCACCTGTTGAACAAATCACGCGTAGCGAAATTTACGCCGATTCTATAAAAATGGTCACCCAACGTTATCCCAGTGCTGGCACCAACAATGTGCTCATAAAGCTAGCGGTTATTGACGTATCAACTAAACAAAAACAATGGGTAGATTTGGGTGACGAGCAAGATATTTATTTGGCCAGAGTGAGGTGGATGAAGGATAGTTCAGTATTGACCTATCAAATACAAGATCGCAGCCAGCAGTATTTAGCGCTCAAGGCATTTAATCTATCGAATAATAGCCAAAACACTCTTGTTGAAGAAAACAGTAATACGTGGGTTAACTTACATGAAGATTTACATTTTTTAGATGACAATCAGCACTTCATTTGGGCATCAGAAAAAGATGGCTCCAAACATCTGTACTTATACAAAAACAATGGTGAGTTAGTTCGTCAGCTCACAAAAGGAAAGTGGGTAGTGGATCAGGTAGAGGCTATCGACCAGAAAAATGATTTGGTTTACTTTTCGGGTCGTGCAGATACTCCCACACAAAGCCAATTGTACAAGGTTGGTTTAGCTGGTGGTTCAGTCACTAAAATAACCCAACGCAGTGGTTTTCATAAAATTTCTTTCAGTGATGATGCCAGCGTGTATATTGATAATTTTTCTACTACCAACACACCTCAACAAGTCAGTTTGCACAAGTCCACAGGTGAGCAGTTAACTTGGTTAAGTGAAAATGCCGTGGACGATAATCATCCTCTCAAGCCCTATCTGGCTAACTGGGTCAAGCCGACTATCGCTAGTTTTAACTTAGCTGATGGCACCGAACTCTATTATCGCTTGTACACACCACACAGTCTAAAGGGTAAACATCCTGTGATTGTTTATCAGTATGGCGGTCCTGGCGTACAAGTGGTCAAAGACAGTTGGGGGGGCAATCGTGGCTTACTTATGCAGTACTGGGCAAGTAAAGGTTATGTGGTATTTAGTCTCGATAACCGAGGTTCAAAAGGTAGAGGCAAAGCTTTTGAAGACCCATTATACAAAAAGATGGGCAGTGTTGAGCTGGACGATCAAGTTGAAGGTGTAAAGTTTTTACGCACGCTACCCTATGTGGACGAAACACGCATTGGTGTCTATGGCCACAGTTATGGCGGTTATATGACCTTAATGGCGATGTTCAAAGCCGGTGATTATTTTCAAGCAGGTGTGTCAGGTGCACCTGTCACCGATTGGGGATTGTATGACACACATTATACTGAGCGATTTATGGGTCACCCTAAAGTAGATGTTGAAGCTTACAAAGCCGCTTCAGTCTTCCCTTATGCAAAAGATCTTAAAGGCGACCTGCTGATTTATCATGGTATGGCTGACGATAACGTATTGTTTACTAACAGTACTAAGTTATATAAACACCTGCAAGACTTAGCTATCCCATTCGAGAGCATGGATTATCCGGGCAAAAAACATAGCATACGAGGTAAAAATACGGGTATTCACTTGTATAAAACCATTACCAATTTCTTCGATAAACACTTCGGGATGTAGAAGGGTGCAGATGTTAGTAGCTAGTCACTAGTAACAGACGGAATGAAGTTGAACCACAAAGAACGAAGAAAATACGGAGGAAAAGCAGGTGGAAAAGACATTTTTTATTGGGTTTAAGAGCCAGGAATGACTGGCTTTAATGTTTATGCCATTAGCGGTTATAGCTGCGCCGCAAAAATTTATGGTTTAAAATTAATGGCCTACGACCTCCTTATTCGCTAATCGGCAAAGTACCGTATTTGGCTTGATATTTGTAAAGTGCTTTAATTATTCTATATAAGTCTTTTTCTCAACGTAAATATCGGTTGATGACACGTCCCGTGATTCGTTTAATTTTCGTTGCTGCTCACTGACGCGAGCATATGTTTCAGAAATTTTAATCTTATCGCTTTTACCATCTATGACGTTTTTAATACATTTACTCAAATTTGTAGTTCTCATTATGACGCCTTGTTTGTTTAAGTGGTAAACCGTATTGAAAAAAAACTCTCTGTTAAAGTGGAATAATGCTGGATCGCAATGTAATGAAAACCCATTGGCACTTAGAAGCTTACTAAAGTCATTGATACGGTTCTGATCTTCTTTTTTTTGTAGATCAAATTTTGGGTTTCTCATAGTAGTAGGATATGTCAATATTAATTGCGCTCCAATTTCCTCGACATAATTTTGAATGAGATACATTTGCTCAATAAATCGCTGTGACAAGGGCATTCTATTTCCCCTGGGCCCATAAAAACTATCGCTCAAAGCTTTACCTTTAGTCTTCAAATCATGTATAAATTCGCCATTTGATGTCAACGCCTGCCAATTGTAACCGAGCCCTGGAGAAAAATTATTGTTGGCAATTTTATTGCGGACTTCTTCCAGAGAAACCCCGTTTTTAACCCAATATTGAAGTCGTCCAGTAAATAATTCTTTAAAATTTATAGCCTTCGCGAGGTCAATTTTTGCTGAAGTATCTAAAAAAGCCATACCCCAGTTTGACATACTTTCGGTATGTACAGATGTGAGTTTCTGTCGGTAATAATGATTAAACTCTAACGGCATAACAACAAAGTCATCTTTTACAAGGTATTTTTTTAATATTGAACGATAAAAGCCCAAATCAAGACCTGCATGAGAAGATAGATTTAATATTTTCTTGCCTGTCAGTATACTTAATTCATTGCTATCTATTCCGAATTGCCCATTGGAGCCTGCAAGGATAAGTATTCGCGATTGGTTTGATAAGGTTCTCTTTGCTTTAAGCCATTCAAACTTTACAGGTATCCAATGTGGATAAATAGTGCTTTTCTTTGGAAATATAAACAATGCTAGAGTAATGGATAATCCGACAAAGGTTAATAACAGACCTGCAAAATATCGATTTTTCATTCACACATTGCTCTTAAAAGTTGAAATATAAAAATTCACTTGGTACTGAGTCACCCATGCTCACAAATAATGCTGCAAAAGCTAAGATAATAGTCGCAAATCCTTTGGCAAAAGTGAGCTTTTGAACAGTGTCTGAATTGAAGCCCGAAATTTCCATAGAGTTTTTGCAAAACAAAGCAATAGCTCCAAAAATAAGAACAAATAAAACCGTTACAGAAGATGATACAAATTGTTCTTGAATAGATGGGAGTTTATTTGGGGTGATATCTAAAATATAAACAAAAATACTATGAAAATTTTCTGATAATTCAAAACCATTAAGACCTAACATTCCACTAGCAACCATAATGGCCTCATTTATTGTTTCAGCCCTAAAAAATACCCAAGAGAAGTTAACGAACATAAAGGTAATTATCCAGCCGCAAATATTATTCATTTCCATCCCAATATTTCGCCACACTCTGTGAACCAAAACAGCAAATCCGTGCAGGGCTCCCCAGATAATAAATGTCCATCCAGCACCATGCCAGATTCCCCCTAAGAGGAATGTTACAAATAGATTCACGAAAGTGTTGCAACTACCAGAGCGGTTCCCACCAAGTGGAATATAGACATAATCACGGAGCCAACGAGACAATGTCATATGCCAACGATGCCAAAAGTCTTGAATATTTTTAGCCTTGTAAGGTGAATTAAAATTCATAGGAAGTTTTATATTGAATAAAAGAGCAGCTCCAATCGCCATATCCGTGTAACCAGAGAAATCATAATAAAGCTGAAATGTATAACTTAAACTAGTCAACCAAGCGTCTAAGAAAGATAATTGTGTTGTGAATGAGAATCCCGCAGTAGCCCAAATTGCGAAAGTATCTGCTATAACCACTTTTTTGAATAAACCAATAGCAAAAATAAAAAGCCCCTTTTCAATATTATTAGGGATCATTGAGTTACTATTGGACATGGCAAACTGCGGTATCATTTCTTTGTGATGAACTATTGGTCCTGCAATTAATTGGGGGAAAAATGAGACAAAAAGAAAATAATCCAAAAGATTGTACTTACTGTCGTGGTCAGAGCGACAATCAGATAAGTATGCGACTTGTTGAAATGTAAAAAAACTTATTGCTAGAGGCAAGATCACATCCAAAGGACCAAACTCGCTGGTGGAAAATTTATTGAAATTTTCGACCAAAAAATGTGAATATTTAAAATAGCCAAGCAATACTAAATTAAACGTTATTCCAAGGATCATTAAGCTCTTTTTTTGCTTTTCACCCCGACTTGCAATTATCGCCGAACCACACGCAAAGTTTATCAGTATGGAGATAATCAATAAAATCAAATAAGCAGCCTTCCACCAACCATAAAAAAAAAGCGAACTTGCAACAAGCCAAACCTTGGCTAGCTTTGGAAGTTCCGCCTTTAATAAAAGCCAGTAGACGATCGCTGCAACTGGTAAAAATAAAAAAATAAATTCTATAGAATTAAATAACACAACATCCCTTCAGGATTTAATTTAATAAAATGTTTCTTAACAATACACAAAAAAATAAATTTTAATTAAATCAAAAACACAACTAAATAATAAGAAATACTAACTCTCAAGTTAAAAAATGAATCAATACAATATACATTAACACCCCACTTGCAGCATATACAGATATCGCATCAAGCGAGGCTCAATTAAAATGCACAAGTATGAGAACATATAAAATAAACCGTCATTTTTCCTAAAATCAAAGTACATGATGTCTTATATTTTCCATATTGGCATCTATTTTATATTCTTAAGGGAGTGAAAGTTGGCTATTTTTCGATTATTAATCAACTGTTTGCACGTATCTCAGAATTCAAGACAAGCGCCTCCCACTATTATGCAAACCGGTTTTGAATATTACTGACCCCCTTTATCTTGTGCCTGTTATTGAATTTTGAAGTGAAGGTTGAAAGGGGCGGTAGGTTAAGTCTATACCCTATCGCATTTACAGAGGCTGTAACTTATAACCGGTTATCGCCGCGTATTACTTAGATGGATTGGATTAGCAGATGGATGGTGGCTTTAGTTATTTTTAGAGCCGGTTTATGGACGAGTCATTGTATTAGCCAAAACTTGCTGGTAATTGCGCATGGCAGTGAGGAGAGTCAATCAACAATAGAATCAATTAAAGGTAGAGTACGCGCTGGATAAAACGATAACTAACGCGGTCAATAAAATACGTCAGCTTTATGAGTCAAAAAACACCTGCTTAATTGGCAGATTCCTTTTGATGCTACTCACTTATTAATCAGGTGCCGAGATTATTGACTTTCATGAGTTTTTTCAGGCATACCGTCATCGATAATTAATTTCGATAGTGAAACAAAATTAAGATTGTTTCTTGAATCGACGAAAACTTAAACCTATTAAGCCTAATGCAAAAATAACGAGGGCACTGGGTTCGCTAACGGTCGATAATTTTGCTGACGTTCCAAAATCCCATGGCATGTTCTCGCCTCCAATACTCCACTCGCCATCGACATTATTGAAAAACACGTTCATAGGGTCTTTTGCTTTTTTATTAAAATATCTATCATATTTATCAATGATTTTGTTTAATTTTCTATCATATTTTTTTAACTTATCTTGGTTTTTTATTTGTCTTTTTTCATTTATGTTATCTATTTTATTATTTTGAAATTTTTCACAGATATTATACTTATCTCTATCTGCATACTTCTCACACTTTTTTAAGACAAGTTCAATGCCATCACTAATCGAAATAAGTTCAATATATGTTGGTTGCCGTAACGCTTCTATTCTACTCTGACGTGATGTTAATAATGTGGCTTCTCTATCGGTAAACTGTGCATACGTCAGTTCGATAAAAAAATTGTTATTATGGAATAACTTACCGGAAACATTGGCTAGGCAAGTGCCATCCATACAGCTTTTATGCGTTAGATTTAACGGAACAACGTGATTAGATGGCCCGTCATAAGTAAATCCAACAAGCGCTTTCATGTCGAAAAAATCTCCAATTGTGTAATTCGATAAAGTTATACTTCCGGTTACTGTTGTCCAATCAGTGTCGTCAGGTTGATGTCCCCTATAATCTTTAACAAGACTACAATCATAACAACTGGCGCTCCAATCGTACGTGGTTTCAGACAGCGCTGTCTCGATCAAAGAAGCTGAAGCAATATTTGCAAAACCGCTTGCCAATAAAATAACACTAGAAATGACTACCTTTAAAAACCCATGCAACATTAATTTATCCATTTATCCATTTATCCATTTATCCATTTATAATTTTAATCCCATACTAAGGGCGTGCATTAACTGACTATACTCAAATGTATTTAAGCAAGTAGAATGCCGAAAAATAAAATATGATTATATTCAATAATTTAATGAAAACTATGGAAAATCATGGTGTTGTAAATGTAAAATAATCTGACACAATCCACCCATAGTGAAACTATGTATATCGTCATTGTGGTAAGGGTTAAACAAAACAATTAGGTGCCGATATATAACGGCAGCAATAAATAAAGAGGCTAGAACACTTAAAAAGGTATTGATTGACAGATCGCTGACTCGGTGTGGTCTTCTTATATAAAGCTGTCTAGGCATATCTTCGCTGCTCGCTCGAAGGAGCCAGATAGTGCATGATAACTGTCTAAAATTTGATATTGATTAACTAAATCAGTGATAAAGCGACAATTTTCGACGAAATATCCATGAGTCAATATTGTGTAAAAAAACCTGACAGTGCCCTATAACGTGAAAGTGCTGACTGTCCAGTGATTGCTCATTCCCGCCCGTCAGGTTTAATTTTGGGCCATTGACCAGAATTAATAGTTTCAGCGAAGCCGGAATTTTCTCTTCTATGTTTACTCGTTGCTCTGCGTGGTGAGAAACTTTCATCTTTTGCTTTTAGCTAATGTCTATTTACTAGCCACTGTTTATAAGCAAACATATGCGGCGCTAAGGTTTTTGAATGCCTACAACGGCATGCTTCTTTAACTCTTTTCCTATTGGATTGTCTTGCCCAGATATCCAGATTTTGAGTTCTGCGTCTAAATCAAAGTGTCCGGCTGTTTCGATTTTAAATTGGGTAATGGCGCGATAGGGGATGGAATGATAGTCGACTTTGCGGCCAGTTATTCCTTGTTTATCAATCAGAATAAGGCGTTTGTTAGTGAATACATACATATCTCGTACAACTTTAAAGACTTGCTGAATACTTTCAGTGTCGCCAATAATGGGTGATAATTCGTCTGCCACTTCACTGATATCAATTTCAGATGCGTTGCCGAGTAAAGCATCAAGTAGTCCCATTCTTACTTCCTCAAAACATTTAGTGAATAATCAGCATAATTGTTGGTGCGAAAATAGCAACTAAAGGCTAAGATCTTGCAATATTTTAATGATGGTGATGATGAGTCTATGTCCAGTGTGACTTTTGCCGATGTGCAATCTGCTGAAAAACGTATCAGTCCTTTTATCCATAAAACACCCGTGCTTGAATCTCAGTTATTAAATAGCTGGCTAGGGCACAAGTTGTTTTTTAAAGCAGAGTGTTTTCAGAAAACAGGGGCCTTT
This sequence comes from uncultured Paraglaciecola sp., assembly GCF_943787955.1. Classification (NCBI taxonomy): domain Bacteria; kingdom Pseudomonadati; phylum Pseudomonadota; class Gammaproteobacteria; order Alteromonadales; family Alteromonadaceae; genus Paraglaciecola; species uncultured Paraglaciecola sp. The sequence continues at coordinate 450,852 of NZ_CALSOK010000002.1, read as the reverse complement.
AAACTCCGTGGCGCACTGAATATGATGTTAAAAGCCAAAGAAGAAGGGCGACTGGGTTGTCAAGTGGTGGCCAGTAGTTCGGGTAATCACGCTCAGGCTGTGGCTTATGCCGCTAAAATATTAGGTGTGAAAGCTACTATTTATAGTGCACAGAACCTGTCTAAAGTAAAAGCCGCGGCAACCCAATATTATGGCGCGACACTCGACTTAAGTGCGACTCGCAAAGAGGCTGACGAAAAGGTCGCCGAGGCCGCCAGTAAACAAGATGTATTATGGATGCCCCCTTTCAATCATAACGATATTATAGCCGGCCAAGGTACGACTGCACTTGAGGCTATTGGGCAAACGGGTGAAGTAAATAGTGTGTTCGCACCCGTGGGCGGTGGGGGATTAGTGTCGGGTTCGTTGATCAGTACCAGAGCATTGCTTCCTAAGGCAAGTGTCATAGGTGTAGAACCATTGGCGGCAAATGATGCTGCAGAATCCCTGCGTACTGGTATTATTCAATCTTTAACAGAGCAGCCTAATACTTTGGCAGATGGAGCGGCAACACTTCAAGTTGGCGAAAAGACCTTTCCACATTTGCAGGCCTTAGATGGTTTTTATGAGGTAGATGAAACTGCCATTGCATATTGGACTCAATGGCTTCAACACTTGCTTAAAATACATGTTGAGCCTACCTGTGCAATGAGCATGGGAGGGGTGGTTGAGTGGCTTACATCACAGACCAGCGAGCAAAAGGTATTGGTGATGTTATCTGGTGGCAATATCGATCAACAAAAAATGCGCCAAATATGGCAAGACGATCATTTGCAACAAATTCCTTGCTTATAGACTGAATAAAATAGGTTAAAAACGCCACTTCATTAAAGATCAGTAAAAGGCTTCGAAATCACCTGTGCCAGTAATATGATTTAAAAAAAGATGTAGAGCAAGAGGGTATAAGTGAATGAGCAAGAGAAAATGTTAAACCGATATAGTGGTTGTGCCACCTTGTTTAACGCTCTAATCGATTGTCGCTAGATAACGTTTATTAAAAAATTATCAGCCTTTTTAAATAAAGCTGCGTGTCTCAGCATGATGAGTGGTCAAGATTAGCTCGATTGCCACAAATTTTTCTTTCATTCTAAAACAGTAACCCATCTCATTTATAAACGCTCATCACTATACAAGTATTGCATCCACTAAAAATCTAGGGCAAATTGAGTGAAACGTTTATACGAGAACTCTTGTGAAGATAATATTGTTTGCCTGCTTGTTTTTTTTCAGTTCCTTGGTGCTGGCTGCACCTAGCCATATTGGTAATGTAAAAGGTTACACTCTCAATAATGCTGGAGAGCTAATTCACTTTTCAAACATGGTGTTCGATGGTGGAAAAGTTGTGGCAATTGGCGCAGAAGAGCTTAGCCAGACTTATCCTAATGCAACCTTCATCGACGGTCAAAATAAGGTGCTGTTACCAGGACTCATTGACGCCCATGGGCATGTAATGGGACTAGGTGAAACCTTATTACAAGTTGACTTGCGAGAGAGTCAATCTGCTTTAGATGCTGCAAAAATGGTACAAGCTTATGCTAAAAATCAACAGGGTTTAGCGTGGATAATTGGACGCGGCTGGAATCAAGTACTTTGGCTCGGCAAAGCTTACCCCACTGCTAATTTGTTAGATGAATATGTCAATGATAAACCTGTGGTGTTGTCCAGAGTGGATGGTCATGCAAGTTGGGTGAATAGCAAGGCACTTGAAATTGCTGGTATTACTAGAGATACACTCGACCCGCCAGGTGGCAAAATTGTTCGAGATAAAAAAGGTAATCCTACAGGGGTCTTAATTGATAACGCCGAGAATCTCCTGCTCAAATATCTGCCTAAAACATCTGAAGCGATTTTAACTGCCCAGTTGAATGCTGCAGGCAAACATCTTCTCTCTGAAGGTATCACTAGTGTCCATGACGCGGGTATTGACCTCGCTGTATACGATTACTACCAAAAACGTGTGGAAGAGCACTCATTACCTGTGCGAATTTATCCCATGATTGCGGCAACCTCCCCCCAGTTAAATCAATTGTTAGAAAAGGGTCATGTGCAAGATCAGCACGATTGGTTATCAGTTAGGAGTGTGAAATTATATGGTGATGGCGCATTAGGCAGTCGAGGTGCAGCTTTGTTGCAACCCTATTCTGACGATATGGATAACAGTGGTTTATTGGTTACCCGGGAACGAGATTTGAAACCGTTATTTGATTTGGTATTAGGTAATGGTTTCCAACTTAACTTTCATGCGATTGGCGATAAAGCCAATCGCTTAGCACTAGATCAGTTTGCTGATAGCTTTAAACGCATTGGAGGCAAATCACTACGTAACCGTGTAGAACATGCCCAAGTTATTAATGTTGACGATATTCCACGATTTAAAACGCTGAATATTATTCCTGCCATGCAACCCACCCATGCTACTAGCGATATGAATATGGCTGAAGATAGGGTAGGCGCCGACAGGCTCAAAGGCGCTTACGCATGGCAAACCTTCTTGAAACAAGACTCCCCAGTGGCGTTCGGTTCTGATTTCCCAGTAGAGCTCTCCAACCCATTTTTTGGTTTACACGCTGCAGTCACCAGACAAGATCGCAATGACTCACCTAACAAAGGTTGGATACCTAGCGAAGCGGTGACAGTCAAACAAGCTTTCCGTGGTTTTACCCTAGACGCTGCTTATGCAGCCCATCAAGAAAATATTTTAGGTGGTTTAACCGAAGGTAAATGGGCCGACTTTATTTTGATAGACCAAGACATTTTTACCATTTCACCACAGGATATTTGGAAAGTACAAGTGCTTGAGACATGGATTGCGGGTGAAAGACGTTTTACAAAAACGCCTTAATTTGGCTATCTAACCAGCATTCGGGTTATTTAAATTAAGAGGTCAGGTTGGTAATGTTAAATTGGACCTTGGCCTTACCTGGGTGCTCTGTTTCAATAAAACCAAGCGTTCAATAACAGCCGTAAGCTGCTGCATGCTCTGTGAATACATATAAAGAAGCATTTTTAGCGGTTTGCGCTGAAAGGCTTGATGTTGCTGCTCATCATTGAGCAGGCAACATGTTTTGACGTGTTCTGTGTTTAAAAAACTTATTGTCAGTCATGGGGTAGGTCATATTTGGCCCTCCCCATGAGTAGTTTGCCTGATGACTGGCTTTGATCAATTCAGGCCCTTGTAAAGAGTCGTAATCCACCTTTTTTCAGTGATAAAACTTCATGACCAGGCTGTGTACATCTCACCTAAACCTTGTTTCACTGCATCTTCAACGCTCATGCCTTTGATTTTCATACTTCTTACTATGGCAGCAGTATCAACAAGCATATCCAAGGCCTTTTGATAATCGGCTTTAGTGGCTAAATCACCATGCCCTGGGATAATTTTTGTATCGTCTTTCAGCATACCTATTAGTTGAGTTACATTCTTAATATAACCCGCAACCGTGCCCCCACCATTCAGATCAATGTACGGAAAACGGCCTTGAAAAAATAAGTCTCCTGGGTGTAAAACATTGGCTTCTTCAAACCATACAACGTTATCGCTGTCCGTATGACCTGCTGGCAAATGCATCACTTTGATGGTGTCGCCGTTAAGATGAAAGGTCACACCTTGTTGATAAGTCACAACAGGAAGTGAAGCATGTTGATGGTCGTCTTTATCGGCTAAACGTTGACGCACCTTGTCATGTGCAAAAATGGTAGTGCCTTTCACTTCTTTGAAGTAAGCATTAGAGCCCGTGTGATCACCATGGTAGTGAGTGTTCACAATATATTTAATTTGTTGATTTGAAATATCACCAATTGCTCCTGCTATTTTTTTAGCTAGTGGGGCATATTGATCATCGATGATCAATATCCCATCATCGCCAATTGATACACCGATATTGCCGCCACTCCCCATTAACATATGTACCGATCCACTCACAGGTTGGCTAGTGACTTCGACTTTATCCCACTTGTCTTGTGCAAAGCTTGAACTGGCTGAAAACAGAGTCGTCATCACAGTCACTAAAAGAATTTTTGGGCGCATACATGTTTTTCCTTGATTAAAATTAAGTAAATCCTAGACGTTTGCTGCAACAGACTACAAACTATGGTTATACAAAGCCGTTAAGATACTCTGCATGTTTCAATTTACAAAACGTATTAGTTTTATTTTATTTGTGCTCAGCCTGGCGACTGCGTTTTTTATTAACTTCAATGTCAACCCGACTTGGGTTGAGTCTCAGTTACAATATCAAACTTATAACAATGAGTTGGGACAACTGGCTTTTCGCGCCAGCGGTCAAGAGAACGTGATAGAAGATCTTGTACCTTATTCCGAGTCTCCTTTAAGACAATCAATGCTGAATATCCAACAAAGCAAACCTTCCTTGTCGCAACAATGGGTTTATAAAAATACTATTGAGGATGTGGTTTTACTCAAAGCAGACTTTCATTTTGGTATTTGGTCCTTATTGCCTGCTTTAGTCGCTGTTGTATTGTGTTTAATGACGCGAGAGCCTTTGGTGGCTCTGTTTTGCGGTATAGTGATTGGTGCAGTGATGTTAGGACGATTTGATATCACCCATGAAGTATTTATCCCTAATATCGGCACGTCGAGCGCGGCATCTATTTTGATTTTATATTTATGGTTACTTGGCGGCTTAATGGGGATGTGGGCAAAAACGGGTGCCGCTCAGGCTTTTGCCAACCATATGAGTCAACATTATGTAAAAGGGCCACGCTCAGCCAAGGTTGTTACTTGGTTTCTAGGTTTAGTGTTTTTTCAAGGGGGGACTATGAGTACGGTATTAGTAGGTACAACGGTTAAACCTATTGCAGATAAGGCTGGAGTCAGCCATGAAGAACTCAGTTATGTGGTCGACTCTACTGCATCACCTATTGCGTCAATCATTGCATTTAATGCTTGGCCTGCTTATGTGCAAGCCTTTTTGTTTATTCCAGGAGTGGCATTTTTGGCCACAGAAAGCGACAGGGTAGCGTTCTTTTTTGCCAGTATCCCTTTTAGTTTCTACGCAATTTTTGCTGTGTTGGGTACCTTATTACTTAGCCTCAATATCACGACCTTCAGTGGCTCCCCCCTTAAAAAAGCAATTAAACGTGTAATTGAAACAGGCGAATTAGACGCGCCTAACGCGTCTCCTGTTAGCGCTAAAGAATTACACCAAAGCCAAGTCCCTGATGGATATAAAGCCCACAGGCTAGAGTTTATCTTACCTTTAGTTAGCTTAATTATTATCGCTATTGGATCCTACTTTGTGACAGGCTCACCACAAATTCATTGGGCATTTTCAGGCGCTTTGTTTCTGTCTATTTTTATGGCGTTGGCTAAAGGTATGGCACTTAAAGAGGTGTTAGACGGCTTCGGAAATGGTTTAAAAGGGGTGGTGGTAGCTTCGGTCATATTAATGTTTGCCTTAACTATAGGTGTGCTGAGTAAACAGTTAGGCGGTGGCATTTATTTGGTTGAGTCTTTAGGCGAGCACATTCCGTATTGGTGTTTACCTATAATATTACAACTTATGACTATGCTTATCGCTTTTTCAACGGGCACAAGCTGGGGTACTTACGCTATTGCTTTTCCATTAGGCTTGCCTTTGGCTTGGACTATTGCCCAAAGCCAAGGCTTAGAAAACCCGGAATTGTTTATGATGGTATGTTTCGCTACCATTTTGAATGGTAGTGTATATGGTGATCAGTGTTCACCTATTTCAGACACCACTATTTTGAGCTCTATGACCACAGGCTGCGACCTAATGGATCACGTAAAGTCGCAGATTGTACCAGCCACTTATGCGGCCTCTCTTGCTGCGCTCTTGTGGACGGCTACAGTTTTGTTTTTTGCCTAGAAGAGATATTTAATTTTGTTTTTAAAACACTAATATATTGGTTAATCTTTATGATTAACCAATATATTTAAACCTTGCTTTTGTTTCGCCATCAACCTCTACCGTTTCAACAAACATATCCAAAGGTCTCACCCACAGGCCTTTTTCACCATACAGAGGTCTATAAACTACTAAATTAGTTTCATCTTCAGAGTGTTTGGCCACACCAATCACTTCGTATTCATTCCCTTTGTAATGACGGTAACGACCTATTTCCAATGACATGCTTATTCCTCTTTATCTAGGTTGATTTTTAATCTGTGGAAAGCTGCTTTTGTCTGATTTGTTGCCATGTAATCACTATTAATTGGATGACGATGATAGTAGAACTAGCGAGCAATAAACCACGCCAATCGATCGAGTTGAGAAATACTCCTGCACTTAATGCAGCCATAGCTTGACACCCAAATACTAAAAACTCATTTAAACCTTGAACTTTAAATCTTTCATTAGGCTGATAACTTTGTGAGAGTAATACAGTCCCACCGACAAATAAAAAGTTCCAGCCAATACCTAGTAACACCAAAGCGATCAAATAGTTCAACCATTCGCTACCTGTCAGGGCGATTAATATGGTGGCGACATAAGAGAATAATCCCAAATAGATAACAGTCGAGGTACCCAATTTACTGATTAACCAACCACTGAATAATGACGGGAAGAACATCGCAAAGATATGGCTTTGGATCACCCACTTTGTATTCTGCAAAGAATAAGCTTCATGCACGTGCATATGCACAGGTGTGGCCGTCATAATAAAGCTCATCAAGGCATACCCTACGACTGAGGCTGAAACAGCCAAAACAAACACCGGTTGGCTCGTTATCACACGTAATTTTCGTCCGGTATCTGCAGATTTTTCTGTGACAACGTGAGTATTATCAATCTGGGTAAAAAGTAGGCTGCACAATACCAGTAAGGCTGCCGTCAGATAAAATGCCCCCACAAAGGTTTGTTGGTTAACCTGTTGACCCAGAGTCACTAACTCCGGTCCTAAGATAGCGGCCACTAAGCCACCCAACAACACGGTTGAAGCCGCTTTAGGTATCAAATCAACAGGCACTGACTCCATAGCCGCAAACCGAATTTGTTGGATCGCAGACATCATAACGCCCAATAAAAACGCAGATATCACTAACCCCCAGAAGCTACTATTAACAACACTTGCCGCGGCCATTAGCGCAACCAGAGCACCTAGGATGGTGGCAGCAATAAAAACGGGCTTTCTACCAAAGTGTTGCATCAATCGGGTAATGGGCAGTACACCACAGACAGTGCCAACAATACTCATGGCTAATGGCAGCGTTGACCAATTAGGATCTGGAGTGAGTTGGGCGCCCAAAACGCCACCTGCTAATACCAGCATGGTGCCTGCGCTCATTGCTAGGGCTTGTATTAGCGTTAATAGCCAAACATTGATGGGCATGCTTTGCACTGGTAAATTCACTTATTATATAAGAGCTGAAATGTCTGAGCATAGTGTAACGATTTGAAGGATGTTAGTCTTGTGTAGAAGAAAATGAAAAAGCTAATTGTTTATTGTCTGTGATTTCTGCTAAAGCAACATGGAGTCCCACCAATCTAATCCCTCTATTTGCTTGACGCGAGAGGCCTTCGGTTAATAGTTTAAGAAAGTAGTTTTTATCCAATACCTGACATTTGTGCTCAACTGTTGTTTGCTGAAAATCACTGAACTTGAGTTTTATACCCTGACTTTGAATGTGTGCTTGGGTCTTGTTCAATCGCTGTTCTAATAATGGAAAAAGGCTATCGATCATTTTAAGACATTCATCCTGTGAATGAATGTCTTCGGCTAATGTTCTCTCTACTCCTACAGATTTGCGTTGTCTGGTAAGACTAAGATTTCGATTATCTAGACCATGGCTTCTATCCCAAATCACAGAGCCAAATTTACCAAAACGTTTGACTAAGTCTTCAAAGGGGAACTGACGTACATCGGCACAGTTATAAAGCCCCATATTATTTAGCTTTGCTAAGGTTACTTTGCCCACACCAGGAATTTTACCAAGGGGTAATTTGATCACAAAGTTGTCTAATTTATCGGGAGTGACAACACAAATGCCATTGGGTTTATTTTCATCACTGGCGATTTTAGCAACAAACTTACATGGTGCCACGCCCGCGGAGGCAGTGAGTTGGGTCTCTTCGAAAATCACTCTTCTGATATCTTCAGCGATTAATGTGGCACTGCCTGAGAATAAGTCGCTGTCAGACACGTCTAAATATGCTTCGTCTAATGACAATGGTTCTATTTTGTCTGTGTACCTGCTGAATATTTCACGTATTTGTTGAGATATTTCGCTATATAAGGCCATTCTGCCAGGAGCCAATACCAACTCAGGACATAGCTTTAAGGCGTGGGCTGTTGCCATGGCAGAGCGCACTCCAAACTTTCTTGCTTGGTAGTTGCAGGTAGCTATCACACCACGCCTGTCAGAACTGCCGCCTATGGCTAGTGGCACATCTCGATATTCTGGATTGTCACGCATCTCAACGGCAGCGTAATAACAGTCCATATCAATGTGAATGATTTTGCGCAAAGAATATGCCCGACATAAAGACTGTATATATAGTCAGTATCTTGCAGGAATATTAGAATTTATCAATATAAAAAAACGCCAGACTAGCTGGCGTTTTGTGTATTGATATATTTGTTCACATATAATTACAGAATTTGGTCTTTTTTCCATTGATTCAGTTTGTTTTGTCTCGCTTGTTCCTTTTCCAAACGCATTTTTTTACGGTCGCATGGTTCCGGACAATCACAAGCTTTAGCAATCCCCAGGGCACCTAAACCGCCACAACTACCCGCAATGGTCTTCTGCTGGAATATGTAACCAACAGACATAGCTAGAACGACCACCAAAAAAAATAAAAATGCGAAAATAAAGGTACTCAAAACCAGACTCCAATAAAGCTTAATATGTTAATGATATTATTTTAATGAACAGTTACAAGCTGCTCAAATTTAGAACTAGTATACTCGGTAAAATTGTCTTTTTCTTTAGTAATCAACAACACTGCAATATTGAACGTTTCTGCTAGCGCTAATGCCTTATCTTTGCCCATAACATTAAGTGCTGTTGCCAAGCCGTCAGCCGTCATCGAGGATGGATGAACCACAGTGACAGATACTAAGTTGTGGCTAATGGGGTAACCGGTATTTGGATTGATAAGATGGGAATAACGCACACCATCTGACTCGTAATAGTTTCGATAATCGCCAGAGGTGGCCACCGCATTTGTTCCTATGCTAATAATCTTTTGAACTGCACGTTGCTCTGTTTCAGGTTTTTCAATTGCAATCTTCCATGGCGTACCTGAAGCTTTTACACCTGACAATCTCATTTCGCCGCCTATTTCCACAAGGTAGTTTGTAATTGCATGGGTACCTAAAAGTTCTGCCAACTGATCAACTGCATACCCCTTTGCGATGGTTGATAAATCCACATAAAGTGCCGGCTCAGCTTTACTGGCCCAAGACGGTCCTATTGTTAATTTGTCTATTCCAACTAGCTTTTTGGTCATATTGATAAGCGCTTCTGTGGGAATTTTTACCGGCTGGCTTTTTGGTCCAAATCCCCAAAGATTGACCAAAGGGCCTACTGTCACATCTAACATTCCCTCACTCATATCACTTAAACGCTTCGCTTCGTTTAAAACCTTGAGGGTTGTAGCCGACATAGGAAAAGGTTTAACACTGTTCCATTGATTGAATCGACTTAGTTCTGAATCTTGAATATAGGTCGACATCAATAGATTGATATCAATTAATGATTGCTCAATCTGTTGTGTTAATTCCAGCTTATCTACGGCATCTATAGATACAAATTTCACATTGTAGGTGGTACCCATTGTAGGGCCTGTTATATGTGTTTCTTGGTTTTTAGACGCTGAGCAGGCGTTTAAGATTATTGAAATGACAACAATCAAAAGTCTGGGGTTAAGAAGCATTAACATATTTTATTCTGTACCTATAAGAAAAGGGGCATATAGCCCCTTAAAGATTGATTACTTATTAAATGTCTTAAAGTTAACCGCCAAAGTCATCCAGCATAATATTTTCGTCCTCTACACCTAATTCTTTAAGCATATTGATCACGGCTGCGTTCATCATTGGTGGACCACACATATAGAATTCACAATCTTCAGGTGCTGGGTGGCTTTTTAAATAATTTTCCAACAGCACATTATGTATAAACCCTGTATCACCTTTCCAATTGTCTTCAGGTTGAGGATCCGATAAAGCAACATGCCACTTAAAGTTATCATTTTCTTTTTGTAACATATCAAAATCTTCTACGTAAAACATTTCACGCAAAGATCGTGCACCGTACCAAAATGTGATGGGACGCGTTGTGTTTAATCTACGAAGTTGATCAAAGATATGTGACCGCATGGGAGCCATTCCTGCACCGCCTCCAACAAACACCATTTCAGCCGCGCTCTGTTTGGCATAGAACTCCCCAAATGGGCCTGAAATGGTGGCTTTATCACCTTCTTTCAAACTCCAGATGTAAGATGACATTTTACCTGCGGGTAAAGCTAGGTTATTAGGTGGTGGCGAAGCAACTCGCACATTCAACATAATAATGCCTTCTTCTTCAGGGTAGTTAGCCATGGAATAGGCACGGATAGTCTCATCTTCAACTTTAGATTCAATATTGAAGAATCCAAATCGCTCCCAATCACCACGATACTCCTCAGGAATGTCGAAGTCTTTGTACTTAACATGGTGGGGTGGCGCTTCGATTTGGATATAACCTCCGGCCTTGAATGGCACACTTTCGCCATTAGGTATCTTCAATACAAGTTCTTTAATAAAGGTGGCTTTGTTGTCATTCGAGATAACTTCGCAGTCCCACTTTTTGATACCAAAAATTTCTTCTTCTAGCTCAATGTCCATATTTTCTTTAATAGACACCTGACAGGACAAGCGACATCCCTGTTTAGCATCTTTTTTACTAATATGATCCACTTCAGTGGGTAAAAGCTCTCCGCCACCGGCTTTAATATCAACACGACACTGACCACAAGTACCGCCACCGCCACATGCAGAAGAAACAAATATACCTGCATTCGCCAAGGCACCTAAAAGCTTGTCCCCAGGCTGAGCTGTGATTGATGCTTCAGCACCACCGTTGATGGTAATGGTGATTTCACCTTCTGGCACCAATTTAGATTTTGCAAACATGATTATAAACACTAACGCTAAAACAATAGCGATGAACATGCCTACACCAAGATAAATTTCATTCGGATTCATTTAACTATTCCTCAAAGTGCCGTTTACAGTGCGATGCCGGTGAATGACTGGAAACCAAGTGCCATCAGTCCAGTAATCATAAATACTGAACCCAAACCTCGTATGCCTTCCGGCATGTCTGCATATTTAAGTTTTTCACGTACTGCCGCGAGTAAGGTGATAGCTATCGCCCAACCTAACCCACTGCCCACACCGTAAACAATGCTTTCACTGAAGTTATATTCACGTTGTATCGCGAATGCAACACCACCAAAAATGGCACAATTTACTGTGATAAGGGGTAAGAAAATCCCAAGTGCGTTATACAACGCAGGAAAAAACTTATCCAACGTCATTTCCAATATTTGGACCAATGCAGCTATTACGCCTATAAAAGTTAAAAAGCTCAAAAAGCTTAAATCTGCTTCTGGGAAACCAGCCCAGCCAAGTGCGCCTGGGGCTAAAATATTCACAAATATAACTTGGTTAACAGGCACTGAAATACCCAGAACAACAATTACTGCTAAACCCAAACCCATGGCTGTTTTCACTTTTTTAGATACTGCCAAAAAAGTGCACATACCTAAAAATAAGGATAAAGCCATGTTTTCAATGAAAACAGATTTAACAAAAATACTAATATAATGTTCCATGAATTATCCCTTTGGCTCGACTTGTGCTGGACGTATAGTTCGGATTACCCAGATTAGACCACCAATCAAAAAGAATGAACTGAAAGGTAAAATCAATAAACCATTACCTTGATACCAGCCACCATTTTGAATTAAAGGTAAGATTTCAAAACCTAATAACGTACCAAAACCGAATAATTCCTTGATAGTTCCAATGATGATTAGCACCACGGAGTAGCCTATACCGTTTCCAAGGCCATCGAGAAAAGACATCAAAGGTGGACTCTTCATAGCATAGGCTTCTGCTCGTCCCATTACGATACAGTTTGTGATAATCAAACCAACAAAGACTGAAAGTTGTTTTGATATCTCGTAAGAGTAAGCTTTGAGTATTTGGTCGACTACAATTACCAAAGAAGCAATAATCGTCATTTGAATAATAATCCGCACACTAGAAGGTATTTGTTTACGGATGAGTGAGATAAAAAAGTTAGAAAACGCACAGACTGTGGTTAATGCCAATGACATAACCAGTGCTGTTTCTAATTTAGTCGTGATTGCCAAGGCTGAGCAAACGCCCAGCACTTGCAATGCTATTGGGTTATTGTTCAGGACGGGTCCGAACAACACCTGTTTCATTTCTTTAATTTCAGCCATTGTGTCGATCCCTTACGATTTCCAAGTTTGGTTTTTAAGATATGGCCCGAAGCCATTCTCGCCTGCCCAATAAGTTAATGTGTTTTGCACACCGTTACTGGTAAGCGTGGCGCCTGAAAGAGCATCAACCGCATACTGGTCGTTTGAGTTGTCACCTTTATTAACTTCAATAGCTACTTTTCCATCGTCAAACAATTTTTTACCGTCCCACTTGGCTTTCCAGCTAGGGTTTTGTATTTCACCGCCCAAACCTGGCGTTTCCTTGTGTTGATAGTAGATCAGTTCGCGTACGGTGTTTCCATCAGCATCAATCGCTAAAAGTCCATACATTAAGTCCCACAAGCCGCTACCATGAACCGGTAGTACTAAACGAGTGACTTCACCTGCATCATTTCTTACTAAATAAATATTAGCAATGCTGGCTCGCTGTTTAAATCCTACATTACTGTTAGTGACTTCAACTGAGAACTGAGGGTTTTTAGCGGCTTTATACATGTCGTAGCCATCTTTTGGCTTATCCACATACTCGCCTGTATCAAGGTTAATGAAGCGTTCTTCAATGTATTTTTCAAACGTTCCAGAAATATCACCTGCAGCAAAATCAATTAAACCCGCTGCTTCTACAATATTAGATTGTTTGTCTATTGCTGCGTTGGCTTCTTGCAGCGAACGCAAACCCACTGAAGCAGTGGACACAATAATTGAGCAAACTAAACATACAGCAACAACAACACCTACGGTTTTACCTAACGTTTCTTTTTTAGCCGACACGTGCAATCCTCCGCTTTATATTGCCTTGAACAACAAAATAATCGAATAAAGGTGCCCACAAGTTCGCGAACAATATTGCTAACATAATACCCTCTGGAAAAGCTGGATTCAGAACGCGGATCATTACCGTCATACAACCAATCAAAATACCGTAAGCCCATTTACCTTGGTTAGTAAATGCTGCTGACACAGGATCGGTTGCCATAAAGAACATACCAAAGGCCATGCCTCCAATTACCATATGCCAATACCAAGGCATCGCAAACATCGGATTTGTTGCACTTCCTATAAGGTTTAATAAACTTGAAAATAACAACACGCCCAAAGCCACACCTAACACAATTCGCCATGAGGCTATTCGCATGTAGATAATAAACAGCCCGCCAATTAAAATTGCCAACGCAGACACTTCGCCCATAGAGCCTGGAATATTTCCTAAGAATGCATTAAACCAATCAGCATTAAGACTCCAGTCAGTCACTGAGCCATTAGCTGCTTGACTTAGCCATGTTGCGCCTGAGTACCCATCTGCAGCTGTCCAAATAGCATCACCTGAAATCTGTGCAGGGTAAGCAAAATACAGAAAAGCACGTCCAGATAATGCCGGGTTAAGGAAGTTACGTCCTGTTCCTCCAAATATTTCCTTGGCTATAACGATACCGAAGGTAATACCTAAGGCCGCCTGCCATAGGGGAATTGTGGCAGGAAGAGTAAGCGAGAATAAAACTGATGTAACAAAAAATCCTTCGTTGATTTCATGTTTTCTCACAGATGCAAAGAGCACTTCCCAGAATCCACCAACGACAAATACAGTGGCGTAAACGGGCACAAAGAAACAAGCCCCATATAACAGCAAGCCAATCCAACCAGTACTGGCATCGAGTTGACCACCAAGTATTTCATATAGACCTGCTTGCCAAAACGCTGTAGCTGTGTCAGCCCACAATGCGCCTTCTGTAACGATGGCAATCTGTGCTTGTTGACCAATATTAAACATGCCATAAAACATGGCTGGGAATGTTGCCATCCACACAAAAATCATAATACGTTTTAAATCAATACTGTCTTTTACATGGGTAGTCGATTTGGTTACCGTACCCGGTGTATAGAAAATGGTCGCTGCCGCTTCATATAAGGCATACCATTTTTCATATTTTCCACCCGCTTCAAAATCAGGTTCAATTTTCTCTAAAAATACTTTTAAGCCCATTATTAACCCTCTTTCTCAATCTGCTCTAAACAATCACGCAGGATCGGCCCATAGTTATATTTGCCAGGGCAGACATAAGTACATAATGCCAAATCTTCTTCGTCTAGCTCTAAGCACCCCAAGCTTTGTGCCCCGTCTGTATCGCCAGAAATCATGTCTCTTAGTAATAAAGTAGGCAAAATATCTAAAGGCATAATACGTTCATAGTTACCGATTGGTACCATGGAACGATCAGACCCATTTGTTGTTGTGGTCATACCAAATAATTTCTTAGGACTGAAATGACCAAAGTAAGCGCGGGTGACTGAATGTTGATTGACACCTGGTTTTATCCAACCAAATAATTCTTTTTCACGGCCTTCACGTAAAATAGACACTTGATTATGGAATCTGCCAAGATAACCGTGCACACCATGAGCGTGATTACCCAGTAATACAGATCCAGACAAAATTCGAATATCGCCTGCATTCGTTTCATCATCAGTAAGCTCAGTAATATCAGCACCCAATAATGTGCGCACTAAACGTGGACTTTTGGCTTCTGGGCCCCCTAGGGACACTACTTTTCGGTTGTCTAACTCACCTGTTATGAACAAACTTCCAATCGCTAATACGTCTTGGTAGCCTATATGCCAGACTTTTTTTCTTTGACCCACCGCATCTAAGTGATGAATGTGAGTACCCACCAGGCCTGCAGGGTGGACACCAGAAAATTCATTCACTTCAACAGTGGCATCGCCAGTATCTATGTCAGCGCCTGGTGCTTTGTTTACAAAGACCTTACCATCGGTTAAGCGGCTAATAACCTGCAAACCGTTAGCAAAGTCTTCGCTTCGCTGGGCAATGATTATCTGAGGATCGGCAGCCAAAGGATTGGTGTCCATCACACTA
Organism: uncultured Paraglaciecola sp.; assembly: GCF_943787955.1. Taxonomy (NCBI): domain Bacteria; kingdom Pseudomonadati; phylum Pseudomonadota; class Gammaproteobacteria; order Alteromonadales; family Alteromonadaceae; genus Paraglaciecola; species uncultured Paraglaciecola sp. The sequence goes on along the minus strand of NZ_CALSOK010000002.1, from coordinate 435,498 downwards.
ACGAAAATCGAGTTAGGTTTTGAATCAAGTGCTGGTGACTTACTATAAGGACGGGTCCTAAAAGCTGTCCACATGCCAGAATTCACTAAGTTTTCTTGTACCTTAACCGCATCCAATGATGCTAGTTCGGTATTGCTATATTTAGCAAATACTTCACTTCCATCACCTTCAAGCTGAATCACCACAGATTGCAAAACACGTTTTGCACCACGGTTAATTTCAACAACATTACCGGCAGCTGGAGCGGTGAATTTGACGCCAGGATTCTTTTTATCTTCAAAAAGAATCTGGCCCTTTTTCACTTTATCCCCTTCTTGGACATGCATTGTTGGACGCATGCCAATATATTCTTCACCCAAAATAGCCACTCTGGTGACAGAGTTTCCATTTTGGATACTTTGTTGTGGGGCTCCCTGAATAGGAAGGTCTAACCCTTTGTTAATTTTTATCATACGCAATAGCACTACTCTAATTAATACACAGCACCATTAGACTCTCTTTTACAGCTGTCGTTATAACCGTAAATAAAAACCTAGTGGTGGTAAGTATCGTCAATTAATGATTTTTTAATAAGCTACAAGTAAATTTTTGCAACTAGGTAGAATTGTCTAAACTCCCTTTAAATTTATGCGTTTAGGGAAAATTTCAGACATGTTTTTAAGTTCACCCACGCTCAGCAGAGAATTTTAGCATTATCCTGTGTAATTCTTCCACGCAATTTGCTGTTTAAACTCATTTATTTTATGGTTTTTACTCGTTTGGTGTTGATTTGGTTCTTTCAGGGGTAACTAAATTACGAAAGTAAAAAAACCGCCACGCAGCGGTTTGTATTTTAAATAAATTTTGACCTACCCCTATCTTCTACCAATCGACTAAGGATTCAACGTCAGCATCATAATCAACATCAGTTAAGTCAAAACCAAACAATTTCAAAAACTCATGGTGATAACCTGCATAATCACTTAATTCGTGAAAATTTTCTTGGGTGACTTGATCCCATAACGTTTTGATTTTTGCCTGTGTTGCATCGTTGGTTTCTTTGTTATTCATATATAAGCGACCCAACTCATCCACCTCTGGCGTAGCATGGGTCAATTTATCAGTAAATAAGGCGTAAATTTGTTCGATACAACCTTGGTGTGTACCTTCTTCTTTCATCACTTTATAGATTAATGAAATATACAAGGGCATAACTGGGATAGCTGAACTTGCTTGCGTGACTAGGGCTTTTAGAGATGACACATATGCCTGCACATTTTTACTCGCTTGGGTTTTCACAATGGCAGCAGCAGCGCGATCTAAATCTTCTTTGGCTTTACCAATAGTTGCCTGTCCATAAATTGGCCAAGTCAGTTCTTTCCCAACGTAGGTATAAGCTGTGGTTTTGCAATTGTCTGCTAATAAGTCTGCTTCGCCTAACGCATCCAACCACAATTCCCAGTCTTCACCACCCATAACTTTAATGGTTTGCTGAATTTCATCTTCGTTGGCTGGCTCTAGCGCAATCTCATGAATGACATTTTTATCAGTATCATAAGTTTTAGTTCTGTATGCTTGACCTACAGGTTTTAAGGTCGACTTGTATACTTCACCTGTTTTAGGATCCGTTCTTCTTGGCGATGCTAGGCTGTAGATGACCAAGTCTACTTTACCCATATCCGCTTTCAAAGTATCGATAACTTGCTGTTTTAGCTCATTTGAAAAAGCATCACCGTTTAAGGTTTTTGCATATAGCCCAGCTGCAGCTGCCTTCGCATGAAATCCCGCTGTGTTATACCAGCCTGCGGTGCCTGTTTTACGTTCTGTTGGGGGTTTTTCAAAACACACCCCCAAGGTATTAGCACCTCCAGCAAATGCAGCAGTGATCCTTGAAGCCATTCCATAACCAGTAGAACTCCCAATCACCAACACATTTTTAGGCGCATTGTGCAACGTTCCCTGAGCTTTGACATAATCAATTTGTTGTTGAACATTAGTCGCACATCCAACTGGATGCGCATTAGTACAGATAAAGCCACGGATCTTAGGCTTAACAATCATATAAAGTTCCTACTTATAAATTTTTGTGCATTGTAATGCTAGTTAACGCTTAAACACATCTGAACAGCTAATAAAGATGCAATGGTGTAACGTTGTTTATTATTTAACACTCACCTAAGGTTATGTATTACCTAGGGAATTAATCGAAACAAAGTCAGTAATATATTGATGAAAAATTGACTGAGGTGCAGACGCCTTACAAAGCGATAAAAGGCAGATACAAGACTGTCAATATTAGTCTAATAGAGTCAACTTTTTACATTCTGTATTTCTCAATTAGTTGTTATTGCCAGCACGATTTTTATAATATTCAAACTCTGATATTTGGTGGTATTTCATCACCTTGATTTGAAAATCTGAATAAGAATCATATACTTTTTTGAACAATGGGTCGGCATCTGACTGTTCTTGGATCACCTCAGCTGAAGTGTTTTTTAATGCTAGCATGACATCAGCAGGAAGAGGACGCATATCAACCTTATGTGTCTCGACTAAAGCCTGCATAGCTGCATTGTTCGCAGCAGTGTATTCATCCCACATATCTTGATTGACGGCTCGCGTTGCCACCTCGATAATCGCTTGTAAATCATCTGGAAGTGCTTCGAATGCTTGTTTGTTAACTATAAACTCTAAGTTGGCACTGGGCTCATGCCAACCAGAGTGATAATAATATTTGGCCGCCTTGTATAAACCAAATGCCAAGTCGTTATAAGGGCCAACCCACTCAGTGGCGTCGATTGCTCCAGACTGCAGAGAAGTAAAGAGTTCACCACCAGTCAAGGCGACAGGAATGCCGCCAAGTTTTTTAATTACTTCGCCACCTAAACCAGGAATGCGCATTTTTAGACCTTTGAGATCTTCAACACTGTTAATTTCGTTTTTAAACCAACCCGCCATTTGAACGCCAGTATTACCGCCAGCAAAAGGAATTAAATTAAAGGGTTCATAAACTTCTCTCCATAGAGCCAAACCACCTCCGTAATGCAACCAAGCATTCATTTCGGTGGCATTCATGCCAAAAGGAATAGCAGTGAATATTTGGGTTGCGGGAGCTTTACCTTTCCAGTAATAAGAGCCAGCATGACCCATTTCGGCGGCACCACTAGAAACAGTATCAAATACTTCAAATCCTGGCACCATTTGACCTGCACCAAATACTTTTATTTTAAGCCGGCCCTTAGACATGCGTTCAACATACTTAGCAAAGGTTTCTGGTCCCTTACCTAAGCCTGGAAAGTTTTTTGGCCAAGATGTCACCAGTTTCCATTCATAATTTTGCTCTTCGACTTGTGCTGTTGGGACAGTAGAGGATCCGTCGCCACAAGAGATCAGCAAGATGCTAAATATAACTAAAATAAATAATTGAAGTAATTTCATAGTTCGATTCTCAAAAATAATGTTAAAGCAAAGAAGGTAACCAAGTTACCAGATTTGGCCAAATTGCCAAACAAGCTAGCAACAATAGTTGAATAAGAATAAAGGGAAAGACCCCTCGATAAATATCTGAGGTATTCACTTCTGGTGGCGCTACACCACGTAAATAGAATAAGGCAAATCCAAACGGTGGGGTGAGAAATGAAGTCTGTAAGTTTACGGCTATCATGATCCCAAGCCAAATAGGATCAACTCCCATTGCCAATAATACTGGAGCGACTAAAGGCACCACTACGAAAGTAATTTCGATAAAATCTAAAATAAAGCCAAGTAAAAATATCACCACCATCACCAATAAAACCGCAGTAAACACCCCTCCTGGCAAACGGTTAAACAATTCTTGTATTAATTCTTCACCACCAAAACCACGAAATACCAATGAGAAAATGGATGCGCCAATTAAAATTAAAAAAACCATGGATGTGACTTTAGTGGTCGACATCATCACATCTTTCAATTTTTGTAGGTTAAGTTGTTTGTTGAGCATTGCAAGGACCAATGCGCCTGTTGCACCGACACCTGCAGCTTCAGTGGGGGTAGCAAAACCTGCCAAAATTGAACCCAGCACCATAAAAATTAACAACAATGGTGGAAATAGCGCTGCACACAATGCACTAACAGAAATAGGTGCTTGATCACTTTGTTCGAGCGACGGGGTTATCTGCCTACTGGCAAACACTAAAATATATAAAAGATACATGCCTACTAACAAAAAACCTGGGACTAAAGCCCCAACAAACAAGTCACCAACTGACACGGACTGTGGTGAAAATATCCCCATATTCAGTTGCGCTTGCACAAATGCACTAGACAACACATCGCCAAGTAAAACCAAAGCGATGGAGGGAGGAATGATTTGCCCCAATGTGCCGGTGGCGCATATTGCCCCGCATGCAAAAGGTGGTGAGTAGCCTTTTTTAAGCATTGTGGGCAGAGAAAGTAGCCCCATAGTGACCACGGTGGCCCCGACTATGCCTGTACTGGCAGCTAACAACATCCCAACGAGCACTACAGAAACAGCCAGTCCTGATTTTAACCTACCCAGTACTTGTTCCATGGCGAGTAGCAAATCTTCAGCTACGCGGGATTTCTCTAACATCACTCCCATAAAAACAAATAGCGGTACGGCAATTAACGTTTGGTTAGACACTATGCCAAATAAGCGGCTGGGTACGGCTTGTAAGTAAGCTGTGTCGAATACACCGAAAAAAGCCCCTACACCCGCAAAAATGAGTGCGGTACCTGCCAGTGAATAGGCAACGGGATACCCTAATAACAACACCAAACACACCGCTAAAAACATCAGTAGTGAGATATATTCCATTACTGACTCTCAGCTTCTGATAATGGTTTATCTAGAGACACTTTCACCATATTGCGTATCACCTCGGCTATTCCCTGGAGCAGCATAGTAAAAGAAAATAATAAAATTAAGCTCTTTAACAAAAATACCCCAGGGATACCCCCAGCCTCTTGAGACGTTTCCATGACCCGCCAAGCACGTATGACGTAATCGAAACTAATCATGAAAATAAAAATGTTCACTGGCATTAATAACAACAGGCTACCAAACAGGTCTACCTTTGCTTGTTTTGTTGGACAGAAGCGCCGATAAAAAATATCGACTCTTACATGGCCATTGACGCGCAAAGTGTGAGCCGAACCTAATAGAAACACCATGCCATGCAAGTACATTACTGACTCTTGCATCGCTATCCAGCCTAAGTTAAAGCCATATCTGAGTACTACAATTAAACATGTTAATAAAACCATTAATAGCGTAAACCAACTAACCATTTTACATAAAAAATCGTTCAGTGAATCAATCCACTTTAGGTTAATATTGTTTATAAACTGACGCATATTTTATTTTTCTTATTCGGTGTCTTCCGTCACGTTGGCTAAGCCGCCGAAAGAGTGTAAGTCAGTAATGAGTGTTTTAATCAAAATACTCAAAAGGTATTAAATCAATCTATTATTTGAAATCAACATTTGGCTACAATCTCAAACCTTTTAATCGCCAGTTACTATTTATTAAGTGACTTTCATAACGTAAAGATATTGTCATCAATAGTTGTTTGGTGGCAAGACTTAAAGGGAGTTATGCTGCAAGAACAGTGTACTTCAATTCCTTATTAAAATAAAAAGACTATCAAGAATAATAATGAAACCGATCACCATAAAACTCACCTATTGGCCGCTGCCATTTCGAGCAGTATGGCAGTGCAAGCACAGTCATACGACATCATTAAAGTTGAACGTATACAAACTACAGGTTCACATATTAAAAGAACCGATATGGAAGGCCCTTCACCGATTACCTCTCTATCTGCAGAAGATATCACTACAACAGGAGTGACTGACCTAATCGACTTATTTACTATGCTGACAATGGCGGGTCAAGGAACCTTTTCAACTCAAGGTCACAGTAGTGACGGCATTGGTAACGGTGGTTTAAGTGTATCATTACGAGGTTTGGGCGAAGATTCAACGCTTATCCTTGTAAATGGTCGTCGTATTTCTGTTTCTCCTTAGGCAAATGAAATAGACACGGCCTTCGTTGATATCAATAACATCCGATTAGCGGCTGTTAAACGAGTTGATATTGAAGGATGGTGCATCGGCTACCTATGGTTCTGAGGCAAATGCTGGGGTTGTTAACATCATATTGAAAGACGATTATGATGGTTTAGAAGCATCTGCAAAAATCGGTGATACAGCCGATGGTGGCGGCAAAGAATCTAACACTCGCCTATTGTTCGGTACTAGCTCAAAAAAATCCAACCATACATTTGTATTGGATTATTTTGAGCGTGAAGAAATACTTAACGCCGCCAGATTTTACACTAGTTCGTCAAATCAAACTGCTTTGAGACCTGATGACCCTTATGCATCACACAGCAGAAGCTCGTCAGGTGACCCAGGCACAATAGCCTTTGCTTCAGACAATACTGTTCGTACACCAGATACATTTGGTAATGATGTTTGTCCTGCTGTTCAAATTGTAGGCACTTTGTGTCGTTACGATTATGCACCAATGAGTACCACTGTTCCTGCATCTGAACGTGTAAGTTTTATGTATATGGGTAATTTTGAAATGAACCATACACTTAGAGCGTTTATGGCACCCCTTTGAACCTTCCTCTAATAGCCAAGAAGCACTTGATTATATAGAAACTCAGGCGACTCGTTGTGGTAAATCAACCAGCAAGTCTTTTGATAGAAAAATATCTGGTCCTATTATGAATATGTCAGCAGGCGAACTCATGCTGGCTGTCGGTGCTGAATACCATGAAGAAACCATTAGTGATAACCCGAATGACCAGTTCCTTCGTGGTGATGTTTTTGGAACGGAAGCAACGCAAGCAAATGGTGAGCGTGATAATACTTCTATCTTCGCTGAACTAGCCATCCCTGTGACTGAAACACTCAACGTTCAGATAGCTGTGCGTCACGAAGATTACAGTGATTTTGGTACTACTACCCATCCTAAGGTCGCTTTTATTTGGCCACCTACCGATGAACTATCAATATGAGGCTCGTTTGGTACCCCTTTCTGTGCGCCTTCTTTGAGTCAAATCGGTTTGGGTAGCACTGACGGATCACCTAGCTTGGTCGATTCTGTTCGATGTGCTGCAGTGGGTAATGTTGACCAAGCCTGTGACATTTTTGAATACACGGCAATATTGGCTGGTAATCCTAACCTAGGATCTGAAAAGTCTAAGAGTTATAACTTGGGTATTATTTATGAAGTCTCAGAGGATATTGATTTTTCTTTAGATTATTACAATTACGACATTGAAAACGTCATTGGTAAAGACACTCAGTATGTATTTACCACTCAAGGTAACAATTCGGCGGTTGTTGAACGTTTACCTTCACGTGTTGCGGGTGATCCAGGCCAAGTGGTTCGTGTTTAGGACCGTTTTGAGAACTTATTTGATCTTAAAACATCTGGTTTAGATCTTGATCTAGGTGACAAAATGTCAAATGACAGGGGCGACTTTAAATTCAACTACGTCTTAAATTATGTATTGAATTAGGAAGATATTCGAACTGGCGGCCGCATCGATACCCAAGAAGGGGGATTTGAACAGCCTGAAATACGTTGGACAACCTCTGGTTCATAGGTAAAAGCAGACTGGAGTGCAAATTTTGCCATCAACTATATTGGTGCGTTTGAGCAAGACTCTGCTATACGCAATCGTTCAAACGGAACTATAGCACCGGATATCGAAGCTATGATCACGGTTGATACTACTGTTAACTATGCGGGTATAGAAAATACCACTCTGACGCTAGGTGTTACCAACTTGTTTAACGAAGAGCCACCTTATAGTTATGATTCATGGACGGGTTATGTTTCAGGAACACATAACGCCCAAGCTAATGATAAGTTTTAATTATCTAAGCGTGCTATTTGTAAGCTGATGCGCGTTATCTTACTGTGAATTAAAGGCGTCATTATGACGCCTTTTTACTGCTCTTTTTTACCTCCTCCCAGACAATTAGGTGACGTAGGAAACGCACCATACAAACTGTGCCACTCTTCTTGAGTGTATGTATGTAAGGCTAAAGCGTGGATGTCGTTTGCTAACTCTTCTTTTAATATTGCATTAACCGCTCTATGGCGTTTTATTAGGCGTTCCCCACCAAACATTGGGGTGACAATCACTACCTTAAAATGGCTTTCTGAACCCGCTGGTACATTATGCATAGCACTTTCATTTATGACTTCAAGGTGTTGTGGATTAAAGTGACTGAGTAACTTTTTTTCAATGTTATTTTGAATCTTCATATATTCTCCAAGATCAAATTTCCCTTTTATTTTTATTACATCAACTTTAGCTTTAAAAAGGCAACGCAGCATATTGCTTTTGACAAAGCACGCGACTTTGAGCATAACTCATTGACTGTTATCGGTATATTTTTTGTTGGTTTTTAGGTAGGTATTTATATGATTAAGTGCTAAGGATGCGCGGTTTTGTGAATATGCCTGAATGTGAGGTTGATCCTCGCTGCGCGTACTTGATTGGTTTTAGCCATGCTGTGTTGCCAATATGTTTGAGTATCGCCACTCATTATCAACAGACTGCCATGGTGTAAGGGTATTCTAACCTTATCTTTAGTGCCGTTGTGATAAAAGTCTAAATTGCGTGTTTCACCAAAGCTTAATGAAGCGATCACAGGTTGGTGACCTAGTTCAGGCTCGTTATCTGCATGGCGGCCCATACTATCTTGGCCGTGGCGATATAAATTTGCTAAAACAGAGTTAAACGAACAATGGCTGACGTTTTCACACTTTTGTTTCAGTTCAAGTAATATTGGGCTCCATGGCAAAGGACACATGCTCAAATTGGAATATTGATAGCTCGCATCTTTATCGCCATACCAGGCTTGTAATCTTGGTATATTAAAGGTTTTCCCGTATAGAGTGATTTGTTCTTGCTGCCATTCTACAGACTGCTGCAGTCTACTCATCAGAATGTTTGCTTCTGCTGGCGAAAAAAAATTAGGGTAGTATTTTAGGTCTGCATCTGGCATGTCCAGCTGTATTGGCGTGTTATCATATTGTGATTCAAACAGTGATTGTTGCATAACCCATCAGATTTGGACAAAAATGAACACCAGTTTAACGCTTTTAGACAGAAATTTGCAGTTAGTTAGGTATCCACAAGACTTACAACATCCGAGTTGGCAAGCATGGGATGCTGCAGATGAGTATATAATTGAATATGTAGAACAAAATTTTCAAGACATAAAGAATCAATCGGTTAGTATTTATAATGATGATTTTGGTGCCTTAGCGTGCTGGTTTGCTGATTCAAAACCTATATGGGTGAGTGATTCTTTTGTTGCTAAACAATCTTGTTTGGTGAATTTGCAGCAAAATAATATCCCTATTGAGTCAGTTTCATTTTATGATTCAGTGACACCAATAGACTCACCAGTAGAAGTCGTTTTACTCAAAGTTCCCAAAACTACCGCTTTACTTGAGCAACAGTTAATTGACTTACAAGCCAGAGTGTCACCCTCAACTACAGTAATAGCAGCAGGCAAGGCCAACTTAATACAAAAATCTACCTTAGCCTTGTTCGAAAAATATTTAGGTAACACCACTACTTCATTAGCAAAGAAAAAAGCACGTTTAGTTTTTTGTCAGCCTGCGGGAATTACATCTGATTCCAGTCTTTATCCAACTATTTGGTTTACCGACAAACCTCGGTTTAAAATCAGTAATTTGGCTAACGTGTTCGCGCGTCAGCAATTGGATATTGGCGCAAGGTTTATGCTCGAGCATTTATCCAAATTAGCAAATATGAATAACAAAACGGTTATTGATTTGGGTTGTGGTAATGGTGTGTTGGGGTTACATATCCTTGATCAAAGTAAACACATTAAGGTCGTGTTTGTTGACGAGTCATATATGGCCGTTGCCTCTGCCAAAAAAAATGTATTGGTCAACATGGCAGAAAAAGAACATCAATGTGATTTTATTGTAAACAACTGTCTGGATAACTTCACTCAAAAATCTAAATTTACTGAAGCGGATATGGTGCTGTGTAACCCACCTTTTCACCAACAAAATACCGTCACGGATCACATTGCTTGGCAAATGTTTAAAGATGCCAAGTCAGTGCTTCAAAATGGCGGACAGTTGGTTGTGGTGGGTAATCGCCATTTAGATTACCCCAATAAACTAAAAAGACTATTTGGTAATGCAGCAACAGTTGCAACCAATCAAAAATTCAGTATTTTGTCTGCTACGAAACGATAGGCTCTAGGATTATCACCATGTTAAAAACAATTTTTGTCGCATATATTGTCATCGCCTCATCCTTAACCTCAGCAAAAGCTAAGGATGATGGATCACATATTCAGCCCGGTAATTATTACCCCCACGTCAAAATGGTGACCAGTATGGGAGATATCATCGTTGAGTTAGACCGTTCCAGAGCGCCTATTACCGTGAATAATTTTTTGCGTTATGTCGACAAGCGCAGCTATGAAGACACCATTTTTCATCGCATTGTGCCTGATTTTGTTGTGCAAGGTGGTGGCTATGACAGCAACTTTTTAGAAAAACCATCGTTTGGGAAAATATTCAATGAGTCTGGCAATGGCTTAAAAAATGTGATGTACAACATTACCATGGCAAGACAGAGTGACCCACACTCTGCCACTCGCCAGTTTTTCTTCAATATGAGCAATAACGACAGCTTAAATCCTGGAAAAAATTGGGGTTATACCGCATTTGGCTCAGTTGTTGAAGGGTATGAAGTATTGGATAAAATGGCCGCAGTGAAAACTAATTTTGACCCCAAATATGGCTGGTCAGACGTACCGGTAGAGCAGGTGATTTTGATAAAAGTGATGGTATTACCACCGGGTTAATTATCTACGGGGGGAAGAATTCAAACAAATGTGTTTGGTCCTGATTGCGAGTTTAATCAATCTTTTACATATGAACCTGAGTGTTATCTGTAGATTGATAGATTTTCCATTGTCAACAGGTGAAAGTAAATACTCTTTCAGTGAGGGGTTGTTCACAAGCATCAGCCAACAACAGCTTGGCCGTCTCTAAAGCAACCTTTGCCATATTGGGGTGCATATTTGTGGCCTTTGTTGATTAAAAGTAACGAGGTCTTGTCTGTTTTTGACTTTTCGCTCACCAGTATACTTAGCCAATCTAGGCGTTTAACTGTTTACCAATAAGATTTGTAACTTTATTTTTAATTTTCGCACTCTGAATTTAGACGACGTTTTGATCTTTAACGTTTAGTTTCTTGGCGATATTCTAATACTTGATGTTGTGCTAATAGCTGGTCAATTTGTTGATGTTGCTGTTGCGTAACTGTTGCAGGTCTAGCATAAAGGCAGTCATGGCGGTCGTTTATCCAACCATGCTCCCAAAAGTGTGTGTTTTGGATAAATTCTGAGGCAAAATTGGTGACACACATATCAAAACACCCCACTAAACACGTATCTATATATGTTTGATAGATAGGATATTGGCTGTTGGCTGGTAATTTATGCATATTGGCACATATAAATATTTTACAGGTGTCTGGGTTAGCTCGAATGTTGGCAAGTTCAGTCTGTGCTAACTCAGACTCTTGGGCGGCCACTATGCTGTCAGGGGCGACTTCTATGAATTGATAGTCTTGCTCACGGTCACGAAGTTCAGGTGATATTTGTTTAATGCGCAATAACACTGCGTTCAAGCTAGCCGTTTCAACTTTCGACACGCCTAAAGCTGTTTGTAAGTGTGCCATACCTCTTGCCAACCACTCTCGCTGCCATCCGTGTGCAACAATAGGCATATTGGGGCAAAAAATATTGGAATGGCGTGAGCGACTATCATGGCTAAGTAAGCTGCCATAACCAATAAGGTAGTGTTTCTGGTTAGCTGACATACAACTCTCCAATGACTAAAGCAATTAAAAGCACGTGAGGATAAGCTACTGTAGGTTTAAGTGATTGTTTGATGTATTCGCTAATCAAGCCAATGGCCTGAGGCCTTGATTGGCTCCACGCAAGATTAAACTGCATTCCCATTTGTAATAAGAGCTCTGGAGCGTGGTGTGGGTTGTCTTGAATTGCTTGTTCGACTACTTCAAGGCGTTTGCCTATTCTCGATTGGAACGTTTTCCAAATACCGTCTTGTAGCCATAAGATAGCAACGACTAACATCGACCATACACCTGCATTTAATGCAAAAACCAGAATGCAGCAGACTAAGATACTAAAGAGCTTGATAACCAGAGAACATTTCTCATAACTATCGAATTGGTTTTGTAAGGTGAGCCACTCAGTTTGCAGAAGGGGGAGTTGTACATCAGACATAGGTTATTGATTGGCCTTAAATTGATAATTTTCTATTGATCCAGCATTAAGTTATGGCCCCTTAACGGACTCTAAACCAATGGTTTTCTTGCATGCATCATCTCAACCAAATATACAGTGTGTCGAGCTAAAATGTTCAATCTATGCGCGACTATTTTCAAAAGCGATGACTTGGTCAATTTCAGAGCAGTGCAATGCAAGCATTAAAAGTCTATCAACACCCAGAGCCACACCTGAACATGCTGGCAGGCCGAAGTTTATCGCCGCAATAAAATTACTATCAATGGGCATGATATCCAGTCCCATATTTTGACGTTTAGTATTATCTTGTTCAAAACGTTTCAGTTGTTCTGGCCCATCGGTCAGTTCATGAAAACCATTTGCTAATTCGATGCCTTTGAAATACAACTCAAACCGTTCGGCTACCAATGGGTTAGTGGAGCTTATTTTTGCTAAAGCAGCTTGACTAGCGGGAAAGTCCATTACAAAACAAGGACGGACTTGCCCAATTTGGGGCTCTACGTGTTGACTAAACAACAGCATGAGTAATGTATCTTTGTTGTTTTCATTGGCAGTAAGTTCATCATAGCCGTGTTGGTTAGCCAGGGTTTTGATATCAGACAGACTCGCTGTTAGTGGGCAGCAACCCAAGTGCTGTTTAAATATATCTTGGTAGGTGACACGTTCAGCTAAATCACAATCTAAAACCAGCTGCATAAGTTCATCAATTTCGGTCATTAATTGCAAATGAGTAAAGCCCGGCCTGTACCACTCAAGCATGGTAAATTCAGGATTATGGAAACGCCCAGCTTCTTCATTTCTAAAAGACTTACCGATTTGATATATCGGTCCACTACCAGCACTTAAGAGCCTTTTCATAGCAAATTCAGGTGAAGTTTGTAGATACAAGATACTCGTTTGCGGTGAAAATGGATGCTTAAATTGTGTAGAGAAAGAATGTAAATGTTCATCTGTCACTGAGGCGTGGCTTAATATGGGAGTGTCTACTTCAAGCACATCACGCTGTGCAAAAAAGAGTCTGATTTTTTGTAGAACTAAGGCGCGTTTTCTTAATACTTTAATTGAAGCGCTAGGCCGCCAGTTTTCTGATCGCATTATTATTCCATTTAAAATAATAAAAAAGCCCACTAATGTGGGCTTTTTTATTTTGATATATAAACTATTTTTGTGCTCTAGACACATACTCACCGTTACGAGTATCCACTCTAACGACTTCGCCTTTTTGCACAAATAAAGGCACTCTTACAACAGCGCCAGAAGATAAAGTGGCTGGTTTGCCACCGGTACCTGCAGTATCACCTTTAAGGCCGGGATCGGTTTCAGTAATTTCTAGTTCAACAAAATTTGCTGGTTGCACAACAATAGGAGCACCGTTCCATAGCGTTATGGTACAAGTATCGTTTTCTACTAACCATTTAACGTTTTCACCCACCGCTTTTTCATCTGCGGCAATTTGTTCAAATGTTTCATTATTCATAAAGTGCCAGAACTCACCATCTGTGTATAAATAGGCTAGGTCAGTATCCATAACATCGGCACCTTCTACCGAATCCCCTGATTTAAAGGTTTTCTCAATTACTTTTCCTGATATAAGCTTACGAATTTTAACCCGACTAAAGGCTTGCCCCTTACCCGGTTTAACAAATTCATTTTCAAGAATGTTGCAAGGTTCGCCGTCGAGCATTATCTTTAAGCCCGATTTAAACTCATTTGTGCTGAAATTCGCCATGTGTCCCCGTAATATAACTATGCTGAGTCTGTAATTGTTACAAATAATACCTAAAAAACTGATGACTGTAGAGAGTAACTGGCAAAAAGAAATGGCGATGTCATTTTCTAACCCTATTTTGTTGCTCAAATATTTGGAATTACCTGCAGAAGACTTCACAGATGACATCAAGGCGCGGCAACTTTTTCCAATGCGAGTACCACGTACTTTTGCTGCCAAAATGAAAAAAGGTGATCCACTTGATCCATTGTTTATGCAGGTATTCACTAGCCGCAAGGAATTTGATCCAGCACCAGGTTATTCCACCGATCCATTAGAAGAGCAAAACAATAAACAGTCCGGTATATTGCACAAGTATCACAATCGTCTGTTGCTGCTCGTCAGAGGGGGCTGTGCGGTGAATTGCCGTTATTGTTTTAGAAGGCACTTTCCCTACAGTGATAACCATCTAAATAAACAACAGTGGCAACAAGCGTTAGATTATATTTCAGCTAATCCACAAATCGATGAAGTCATATACTCAGGTGGCGATCCGCTGATGGCGAAGGATGAATTTTTAGCTTGGTTAACAGCACAGATTGAGGCTATCCCACATATTAAACGATTACGTATTCACACACGTTTACCTGTGGTTATCCCTTCTAGAATAACAACGGAGTTAATTACATGGTTCTCGCAATCTCGTTTAAAACCTGTGATGGTGTTACACGTTAATCATGCCAATGAAATTGACGATGCGCTGACAGTGTCAATGCAAAAGTTAAAACAGGCAGGAGTCACATTACTTAATCAGGCGGTGTTATTGAAAGGTATAAACGATACTGCGGACCAACAAATTGCTTTAAATGAAGGGTTATTCGAAATAGGCGTGATGCCCTACTACTTACATGTTTTGGATAAGGTACAAGGGGCTGAACATTTTGACTTACCTGACCATAAAGCAAAAGAACTGATGAGGGAATTAATAAAGCGTCAGCCAGGTTACCTGGTACCTAAACTCGTGAGAGAAATAGGTGGCCAGCCCGGCAAAACGCCACTTGATTTACAGCTTCATCCTTAATTAAACAAAAGTGTTGATGTTAGACCCAATTGATGGATTAGAAGACGAAGTTTTAGGTGATGCAGCTGCCTCTAATAGTTCTAATGTCGCTTGGCCCTCTATTTTTTGCTGTGATTTAGCAAGTTGTAGAGACTTTATTTCAAGCGTCGAACTAACCGACGAGGAACTTGCTCCTGAAATATCCATACAGTGTTCCTTAATACTTGTAGCAGAGTACAAAAAAGGGCAAAATCACCCTCATCAAAATTTTATCGACAACCTTAAGCAAATCTTTAGCTATGCAGGCCATTATTCAAACTCTCAGTGAAAATGTTCAAGTTATTTATCGAAAATCTATCGATGCTGACCAAGTTATTAGCCGTCTGCAACATGATGGTAAGGGCAAGTTTAGTGCAGTTTTTGCCGAAGATGCTGGTTTTATTATAAGTAGTCGATTATTCAAACCCTACGTAGAAGAATTAGCGAATGAAGTGCTGGCCTTAGAAAAAACCACCCAAGATTCTTTAAAAGAACAATTGCCCAGCTTAGTAATGAAAATAGAATTGATGCTGAAAACGTTAAATAAATTTCAGAAAACTGCCCGTTAGCTATAAATTTATAGCTTTTAGCGTGACTGATGTATGGGTAATTCAGCAATCCTTTGGTTGATACTTCGCACCATTTCTAGGTATTTATGACTGTCAACTTCAGTAAATATTCGGGTGAAATCACTTTTGCTTAAACCTTCAGGTAACCCATCAATGTTTGGGAAAAAGACGTTTTCGTTAGTAATACCAGCTAATATAGACTGAACTGAACCGGCACTTGACGGATTAGTGGCAGTAATAGCAAACTCCACGCCAGCAAAATCGGCCGCCAAATCCACAAAACTATAGCCACTGCCCTCGTCACTTCTGTCCATCAATTCTTTGAATTCACCAATGGCGATACTCAGCCCCTGTTCTGATAATATTTTTAAGGCGGCAGAGAAAATAAAATGTTGATTAAGGTCGGTTCGGGATTTTAACATGGACTTGGCTTTAGGCATGGCTACCTTGCCCTTTTTTGGCTGAACATCTCCCACTAAATTAGCAAATCTATGATGCCCAGCATATATCGCTAGTGCGAAAATTGCGGCTTCGTTTTCTTTAGGGGCAGTGTCGTAATTGGAGCGTTTTTTTGCCAAACTAAAAATTGGTCCAATATAGTTAGCCAAAGATTGTGGTGTTGACCTTTTACCTATGCTTAATAAAGACAGCTGTTTCAAATAATACCGCCGTTCTAAGGCGCATATCCTCATCACTGCCGCCGCCCACACCTTGTTTGACATCGTTTAAATTTCTGAGAAATTTATCCAGTGGCAGTATGGATAATTGCATCTTTTGCTCATTCATAGAGACCGACTCTACTTGCTGAACGAATTGACTGGCGATATCACTGTTGGTATACCAATTAGCTAAGTAGACAAGGGTCCCCAAAGCTAAATTACCAGGAATATTTATAAATCCAAATTTCACATGACCAACTTTAATACCAAGTCCTGGTAACAATAAAATATCAATATTCAGATATTGACCAACAGGATTTTTTGGCAGCTGGTAGCTAGCCAAAATTCTGGTTGCGTGTGAATTGATAAAAACCTGGCCTTTAATTTTTCCATGAGCGCGCTGTGCAAAACCCAGTAAGCTATTGAGTTGATCTTGAGTAATATCGATATTTTGTCTGTTCGTTCTATTTTTAATACTATCACTGAGTTGCGTCATCAGTTTTTTCACTGATTCTGCTTGGTTGACCTGTTCACCACTATTAGAAACAACTGCAGGGTTAGGTTCGATTACGGTTATAAAAAGACCAGCAATAACGATGATTATCAGCAGCAGTAAAAAACTGATATATGTAAAAGTTTTAGCCAAAATAGGTGCCTTTAAGCCTGATAATTGATATGTATATTGACTAAAAACAAATATCTAAACAATCGCCATATTGCCTTTGGATTCAAGCCACTCTTTTCGGTCTGGTGCACGTTTTTTGGATAGCAGCATATCCATCATTTCTAACATTTGGTCTGCATCGTCTACCATCAGTTGCACTAACCTACGGGTGTTCGGATCCATGGTAGTTTCGCGCAATTGCAAAGGATTCATTTCACCCAAGCCTTTGAAACGCTGCACATTCACTTTGCCACGTTTTTTCTCAGCGACGATGCGGTCTAGAATACCTTCTTTTTCACCTTCGTCTAAGGCGTAATATACTTCTTTACCTATATCAATTCTGAACAGTGGAGGCATAGCCACATAAACGTGACCGGTATTCACCAGAGTTCTAAAATGTTTAACAAATAGTGCACAAAGTAATGTGGCAATATGTAAACCATCGGAGTCAGCATCTGCCAAAATACAAATTTTGTCATACCGAAGGCCACTTAAATCCTCTGAGTCAGGGTCAATCCCCAAGGCTACGGAAATATCATGAATTTCTTGTGAAGCTAATACCTGAGACGAGTCTACTTCCCAACTGTTAAGGATTTTCCCTCGCAGTGGCATGATAGCTTGAAATTCACGGTCCCTTGCTTGCTTTGCAGAGCCTCCAGCAGAATCTCCTTCTACTAAAAATAATTCTGAGCGACTGGTATCTTGCGTCGAACAATCAGTGAGTTTTCCAGGTAAAGCAGGGCCTTGAGTGACTTTTTTGCGCGCGACTTTTTTACTTTGACGTAAACGGGTTTGTGCGTTATTGATGCACATATCGGCCAACAACTCAGCGACATCAGTATGTTGGTTGAGCCATAGACTAAAAGCATCTTTAACCACTCCAGATACAAAAGCTGCGGCTTGGCGCGAAGATAAACGTTCTTTTATTTGACCTGCAAATTGTGGATCTTGCATTTTGGTGGATAAGACATAACTACATCGTTCCCAAATATCTTCTGGTGTGAGTTTGACTCCGCGTGGCATTAGGTTTCTAAATTCACAAAACTCACGCATTGACTCCAACAATCCTTGGCGTAAACCATTAACGTGGGTTCCGCCTTGGGCCGTGGGGATAAGATTCACATAACTCTCAGTGATCATTTCACCACCTTCTGGTAACCACATAACTGCCCAATCTGCAGCTTCAGTGTTTCCTGAAATTGCGCCTGTGAAGGGGCTATCTTGTGGCAAAGTCACATATTCTTTTACTGATTGATATAAATAGTCACGTAAACCATCTTCAAAGTACCACTCGGTAGTTTCATTGTTGACTTTATCATCAAATCGAATCCTTAAGCCCGGACATAACACTGCTTTAGCACGCAACACATGTAAAAGCTTAGTGACAGAAAACTTGCTAGAATCAAAGTATTTTGGGTCAGGCCAAAAATGAACTTTGGTGCCTGTGTTGCGTTTACCACAGGTATCAATAATCTCTAACTCTTGAACCTTGTCGCCGTTTTCAAAGGCAATTTGATGGACGTTGCCATCACGACGAATATTAACTTCCACCCGTTTAGATAAGGCATTGACCACAGAAATACCGACGCCATGTAAACCACCAGAAAACTGATAACTTTTATTCGAAAACTTACCGCCAGCGTGCAATTTAGTCATGATCAACTCAACCCCTGAAATACCTTCTTCAGGGTGAATGTCTACAGGCATTCCTCGACCGTCATCCGTGACTTCTATGGATTGGTCTGAGTGTAATACCACTCGAATAGAGGTAGCATGACCACCTAAGGCCTCGTCAACACTGTTATCAATGACTTCTTGGCTTAAATGATTGGGTCGCGTGGTATCGGTGTACATACCGGGGCGGCGTTGAACTGGCTCTAGGCCGTTCAATACTTCAATAGCGTCTGCGTTGTATTCGTTTGACATAGTTTTTAATCAGAGCTCTTATTATGCGAATGTTGGTTGTGGTGTTATACCTACAACCTAATATTTGTGCCATAGGCAACATGTTATACCAAGCTTCAATTAGTCTTGCAGTAGAAACCTAAAAATATCTGGTAAGAATCTCTGAAAATCTTGAAAACTATGATCCCCACCTTGTTCTATATTTAATTTATAATCTTGGTATTTGGTTTCGGCCTGACGATAGTCCAAGGTTTCATCCGCAGTTTGTAATAATACCCAATAATCAGATTTTGAGTTCAACGTTGGTGTATCCAACTGACGAAGTTCATCAATATGTTTCTTTTCTAGTAAGAAGGGTTGTTGGGTATTGGGATTAATATGTTCACCCAAAAAATCGACTAACAATTCAAAAGGGCGCACTGCAGGGTTAATCAATACGGCTTTACCTGAATATTTTTCCACCATAAATGTGGATAAAAACCCCCCTAAAGAGCTACCAATAAACCGCAGTTTTTTACCTTTATGTTCCGCGACGAGCTGTTCGATAATAGCCAGCGCATCATTAGGATAATTAGCAAGCTGTGGTATTTCTATGGTTAAATCAGGATGGTGAGCCCTGACATACTTAAGGAATTGCACCGCCTTTTGAGATTGCGGAGAACTTAGAAATCCATGAAGATAAATAACAACATATTGCACAGTTAAATGGGCTCTTTTATTCGAACAGTGAAGGTGTTTATTTGACCATTTTTCAGCAGGTTAATCACTCTATACCCTGGCATTAAATCGTTCGTAGCAAACGTTTCTTGGTTGGCAAACTGCCAACAAGTAGAGGGACAAGCCATATATAAACACTGGTCTATCTGCTGTTCAATCGCCATATGGATATGCCCGTAAACCACCCCCTTTATTGACGGATTTTTTGCGACAATAGTATTAAACATCTGCCGGTTTTTCCATTCATGTTTGTCCATCCAGCCCCCACAGGGAACAGCGTGGTGATGAGTTGCCAATAAGTGATAATCGTGTGTGTGTTGGCTTAAATATTCAGCTAAAGAGGTCAAGCTATCCACTGATATTCGACCAATTGATTGTTGGTATTGGGTGTCTAATAAATGAATATGCCATTGGTTAGGTAAAACTATTCGTGGATTGTTCAACCACAGATATTTTTCAAAAACATTTGCCTTTAGTTGTGCTTGGTTGTCATGGTTGCCTGGAATAATGCCAATTTGACAATCAATTTTTGTTTCATGGATTAAACCAGAAAAATGTTGGTAGCTTTGCCCAGAGCCATCACCACTGATGTCTCCCGTTATTAACAGCACGTCTGGCTGCTGTGTTTTAACTTCAGCCAGTATGTGTTTCAGGCTTTGAAAAGGGTTGATGTTGTTGTAACCAACCTTTTGATTATCTGCAAATAAATGGCAATCTGAAATTTGTATGATTTTCATTTTGGCAATGAATTAGGTTTGAGAAGCATGCAGTTGGTTGCTTTGAGTTAAACAAAACTGCACCCATTCGGCTAAAAATAAATTGACCATTTCTTTTTCGTTTTTCTGATACATCTTGGTATTGGGGTATTGGTAGCTTGGCTTCAGAGACCCGATATTCTGAGCGCTAAGCACTTCTGCCATTTTTGCATCGTGATATAGCCTCACCTGTACCACTGGACGTAAAAATGCATACCCCGTTTGGCTTTTTTGTGACATTTCTAAGGTGCTGGTATAGCGGCTACAGTCTATAATTTTAATGGTGTACAACAAACTAGCATTCACTCGAAACTGATACTCTAAATCTTCTGTATCGCAGTCAGGAAGCAATCTTAATAAACGTCCATAGTTAACCTCACACACCTGATGCATGTTGGCTAACTTGGGAATATATTTACGACCTATCTCTTTAGTCATGTGACCAATTTTCCAATACTTGTTGTTTATTCATAGCAAACCATTGTAAAGCAATCAGCGCAGCAGCATTATCAATTTTACCTGTGTTGATCCAATCAAATGCTGTAGCGGCGGGCACTCTGTGCACTAAAATATCTTCACTTTCATATTCTAAACCATGTACACCTTTAGCATCGCTGGCATCTACCAAGCCTATGAAAATATGTAAGCGTTCAGTTGTGCCACCTGGACTAGATAAATAGCTCAAAGCCTTATGCAACTTCTTTAAATCAAGGCCCGCTTCTTCCTTCGCTTCTCGGTAACAGACGTCTTCAGGTGTTTCGTCTTCATCAATGATCCCTGCAACCACTTCCAGTAACCAAGGTGAAGAGGAGGTGGGTATTGCACCAATACGCACTTGCTCAATCATTACAAATTCATCTAACACAGGATCGTATGGCAAAACAGCGATAGCGTGGCCTCGTTCAAAAACTTCTCGTACAACTACATCACTCCATCCGCCTTGAAATAATTTATGCTTGAAAGCGTATTTAACCATTTTAAAGAAGCCTTGATACAGGGTTTCCTTACTTAATATTTGTACATCCTTACCTGAAAACTGTTGAATTTTTTGTTGATCTTTTGGCAAACTATTCTCCGATTATTTGAGTACTTACACATAAGTTATCTTGATTACTTATATCTGAGTTATATAGACCATACGCAAACGCTTAAAAATTAAGATTAGCATAGCGAGGTTTCATATGCTCTTCGCCTACACTCTGTTAATTTATAATATTCTGTTACACTTGAAGCCTGGGTGTTACTACAAAGGGTTGTTACTTAACACATGATTTGCTTAGACTTTACCCATACATAAAATTTAATTTGCTAATGCGTACCTTCCATTGAGAACATGGCTAAGATCGGATAAAGAAACACATAGGACTACCAATGAAAAAAACATTTTTGTCGTCGATGATCTACATAGGGATCAGCATGGGGCTCTCTACGTCTGTGTTTGCAGATGATCTGTATCAAGTTTATCAAATGGCAGTTGAGAAAGACCCAACTACCAACCGCGCTAAAGCTAATAGAGATGTGGCTTTTGAAGGTATATCAATTAGCCGAGCAAGTTTATTGCCTCAAGTTTCTGGCTCTATTAGTTATTCAGACAGCACACAAGAACAATTTAACTTCCAAACTGATTTAAATGGGCAACCTGTGGTTGGTATAATTGAAAATGATTCGAAGAATATAGGTTTAGGTTTAAATCTGAATTTGTCGATTTACGATAGACAAAATTGGGTCGCATTATCTCGTGCAGAGAAAGTGGCGCATCAGAGCGACACAAATTATGCGTTGTCTAAACAAGATTTAATTATCAGAACTACTGACGCTTATTTAGCCATACTTCGAGCCAAGGATAGCCTTATTTTTGTGCAAGCTGAAAAACGCGCCATTGAACGACAATTAGAACAAACTAAACAACGTTTTAATGTTGGCTTAACCGCCATTACTGATGTGCATGAAGCCCAAGCTAATTTTGATAATACTGTTGCCCAAGAAATTATTACTGAAAATGTGGTCGAATTACGTTTGGAGCAGATGCGTGAGATCACTGGTAAATACCATAGCAACATTTCGGTACTGAATACCGAAAATTTCAGCGCTTCGCGCCCCCTTCCTGAAGGTGTTGATAATTGGTTAGAGATCGCGGAAGAAAAGAATCTTGATCTTATGGTCAGAAATTTTTCAAAAGACATCGCAAAAGACGACATAGCATCAGCCAAAGCAGGGCATTACCCGACCCTTTCGCTGGGAGGCAGTTATGGTAGAAACGATACTGAGATAAATGGTAACAGTGATTTTCCAGCCAGAGACAATAATTCAATAGGCTTGACTTTAAGTGTCCCTATATATTCTGGTGGTGCAGTCACCGCCCGGACTGCTCAAGCTAGATATCGATTTGTGGCTGCCAGTGAAGATTTAGAACTGGCTTACCGTTCCACAGTTCGTTCAGTGCGCTCCGCTTATAATGATGTTATTGCTGCAACATCAACTATTCGTGCCTTACAACAAGCCGTTGTTTCAGCGGACAGTGCATTAAAAGCAACAGAAGCGGGTTTTGATGTAGGAACTAGAACGATTGTGGATGTGCTAAACAGCACCAGAAACCAATTTGATGCTAGGCAACGACTAGCCAGTGCTCGTTATGATTTTATCAGTGCGATATTGGATTTGAAACGTGCGTCGGGAAATCTAACCGAGCAAGATTTGGTAGACATTAACCGTGGTCTAATGCCTGCGAAAGTCAGCTAAGATTATGTAATCAGATTTAGAGGGTGGCTTTTGCCGCCCTTTTTTATTTTTGTTTCACTACAAATAATGCCCAGACAACAAAAGAAAAATAAGCGATAACCTATGTCTAATAATAATAAGCAATATCCGTCGGTTCCCCGAGATAAGAATAACAATTATACCGAGTCATTGGCTATGCAACGTCGTGATTTTGTTAACCAGCAATCTGAAATGTCTGTGAAACATATTGGTTATTATTCAGTTAAACCCGAGGAAACAGCCGGTAACATAGAAAATTTTGTTGGAGTGGCTCAAGTACCTATCGGCCTTGCTGGCCCCATACTGGTTGATGGTGAACACGCTAATGGTGCGTTTTATGTGCCTTTGGCGACTACGGAAGGCACATTAGTCGCTAGTTATAACAGAGGTATGCGAGTTATTACTGCAGCAGGTGGCGCTAAAGTCACAGTAGTAGATGATGCCATGCAGCGGGCCCCTGTTTTTATATTTGAAGACGCCAGACAAGCTCGTCAAATGGGCGAATGGATTGAAGATAATTTTGCCAAAATTAAGTCGCAAGCTGAAACAACTACCCAAGTTGGGCAACTTCGAAACATTGAGCAATACGCTGCTGCGCGGATGCGTTATCTAAGGTTTAATTTCACTACTGGTGATGCAGCTGGTCAGAATATGGTGAGCAAAGCCTGTTTTGCAGCTTGCGAATGGATAAAAGCCAACTATCCGTATCCAGGTTTACAGCGATACACTTTGTCAGGTGCAATGGACACAGATAAAAAACATTCACAACTGAATACCTTGCATTCTAGAGGTAAAAGAGTGATTGCAGAAGTCACAATAAGCAACCAACTTTTAAGAGAAAATTTGGGAGTCTCGGCAGATATGTTATTTAAGATGCGCCAAATATCTAATGTTGGCAGCATGATGGCGGGCTCAGTGAATAACGGAGCGCATTCACCCAATGCCATCGCCGCCATATTTATTGCTTGTGGGCAAGACGCCGCCAACGTAGCCGAGTCTTCTGCGGCCATAAGCTTTGTCGATGTGGACAGTGAGGGTAATTATTATTTAGCTATGACTATTCCATCACTTATTGTCGCTACTTATGGCGGTGGTACTGCATTACCCACACAAAAGGAATGTTTACAGCTAATGGGGTGTTTTGGTAAAGGCAAAGTGAAAAAGCTTGCAGAAATTATCGGGGCCACTGTATTGGCTGGTGAATTGTCCCTTAGCGCCGCGGTATTGGCAGGTGACTGGGTCACAAGTCACGATAGTTTAGGAAGAAACCGCTAACCTCGAAATAAAATCCTAAGCTAAATAACAATTTTTTTGGTTGTTGATAATTGATTGACAGCCAAAGCTTAATTGTTGACACCCTCTATTAAAACACTAGTCTATCCCCGATTATGCAACTTGAGAGACCCACGTCCCAATATGAAAGCTTCGACCCTACAAGACAAATTTATTCAAATTCGCTCAAACAAATTATTCGAAATGTTTGTGGTGACTGTCATTATCTTTTCAGCATTATTGGTGGGGGCTAAAACCTATGAAATGTCAGAAAACATTTACAGTATTGCCAAGTTTCTTGATTGGTTTATCAGCGCTTTTTTCCTGACTGAAATTACTATCCGATTTATGGCTGAGCATCGTAAGCGAGATTTTTTCAGAAGTTTCTGGAATATCTTTGATACTTTGATCGTCATCATTAGTTTGATCCCCGCAGATAATACTGAGTTGGCGTTGGTGGCAAGATTAGTCAGGGTATTTAGAGTGCTGAGAATGATTTCTATCATCCCTGAACTCAGAATCTTATTGGTGTCGTTAATTAAAGCTATGCCACAACTTGGCTATGTTATGTTACTGATGTTTATCATCTTCTACATTTATGCTGCTGTTGGTAGCACCTTATTCGCAACCATTAATCCTGATCTATGGGGAAATATTATTATCTCCTTGCTGACACTTTTCAGAGTGATGACTTTCGAAGATTGGACCGATGTGATGTATGAAACCATGGAAGTGTTTCCGTTGAGTTGGATATTTTATCTGAGCTTTATCTTTTTCACCGCTTTTGCATTTCTAAATATGGTCATTGGCATAGTAGTGAATGTCATGGAGCAAGAAAATGCTAATGCACGAGCCGAAGCTTTAGAAGAAGAAGGTGAACCAAGCCTTAAAGAAATATCCCTACAGATATCTCAATTACAGCGCCAGATATTAACGATAAATGACAGGAAAGACTCTTAAGTTTAATCTACTGTATGAGTATTTTTGACTGTTTCAGTTAACCAAAAATATTTATAAGCTAAAGGCTGGCTGTAAAAGGATCTGTTAGCAATATTGCAGTTGTTTTAGAAAACTCTATTTGTCATGCCGTTTCTACATTTAAGTTATGACTGTAAGAATGATAATACCTTCAGTATCTTTACTATTTTGTTGGGTGCTGTGACGAGTGGCTTATCTATTAATAATCCTTCGGTGCGTTCTACTTTACATAACGGTGGATTAACTTGTTCTTAATAATACTGTTTTTAATAAATGCGAACAGTGGGCTTATATTTGGCTTCAATACTCGCTGATTAGCACTGCGGTGAAGTGATAGATGTATCATCGAAGATATTGGGAGAGGCATATTGTAGACGCGAGCTTCCCAGAGCATCATTTACGGTTAACTAACTCATACATGGATTTTTTGAGCGACTCGTCCAAAAAAAACCTTTTTGCGTGTTCTAATGTTATTATGTCGAGTACTCGTTTTTCCCTATTTAATGTCATTAAGAGTTATTCATGAAATACCAAGGTAGTCCAACTTTTACCCACAGCCAAAATGATAAAGTGGGTGTGTTAGTCACAAATTTGGGCACACCCGATGCGCCTAAAAAAGCTGAATTAAAACGTTATTTAAAAGAATTTTTATCTGACCCCAGAGTGGTGGAAGTGCCAAGACTACTATGGTGGATGATTTTAAATCTGGTGATTTTGAATATTCGACCTAAACGTTCAGCTAAAGCTTATGAGACTGTGTGGACTGATCGAGGCTCACCGCTTATGTATCACACTCAAGATCAAGCCAATGCATTGCGAGAAAACCTGAAACAACAGTATGGCGATAATATAGAGGTAGAATTTGCCATGCGCTATGGTTCACCTTCCGTAGATTCTGTGGTCGACAAAATGTTACAGCAGGGGGTAAGAAAGTTATTGGTATTGCCGCTGTACCCACAATACTGCGCCTCAACAACCGGCTCTACTTTTGATGCAATTGCCCAGAGTTTCAGTAAAAGACGTTGGATACCTGAACTGCGATTTGTCACGCATTACCATGACAACTCAGATTATATAAAAGCGGTGGCAGATAAAATTAAAGTTCACTGGGAGCAACATGGTCGAGCCGATAAGTTGATCTTTAGCTATCACGGCATTCCTAAACGTTATTTATTAAATGGTGACCCCTATCACTGTGAATGCCATAAAACTTCTAGGCTAATTGCAGAAGAATTAGGCCTCAAAGATAATGAACACTTCACCAGTTTTCAGTCACGTTTTGGTCGAGAAGAATGGTTAAAACCCTATACTGATCATTCGCTTAAGGCATTTCCAGAGCAAGGCATAAAATCAGTACAAATCGTTTGTCCAGGGTTTGCTGCAGATTGTTTAGAAACAATTGAGGAAATTGGCGAAGAGAATCGTGAATATTTTCTTGAAGCCGGCGGTGAACGTTATGAATATATTGCGGCACTGAATGCAGATGAAGCACATATTCAAGCCCTTACAAATTTACTTGAGTCTCACTTGCAAGGCTGGGCAACAATCTCAGAGAGCACTGCACTTCGCAATGAACTGGCAAAAGCTAAAGGGGCCCAGAAGTAAATAATTTGATTTATACTGCATTATTGCCAAACAAGACCTGTTCAGCGGCGTGTGTTAACATAATATTTACATTCTTATGTTGCTCACGTCGCTAGAATTACATAATCTGATGGGTATTATTAGATAATAATCAGAAAAGCCGCGCAAACCCAGTTATGGGTGAATAAGACGGATGCAGAACGGGAATTTCCATGTCTACACACAACCTAACTGATCAAGCTTTGAGCCACACCCCATTTTTTACCAACGATGCTACTGTTATGGGTATCTTGGCGATTTTACTGGGTTTAGTATTTTATACCGCCAACAGCCAAGCTCCTTTTTGGCGCAAATTTTATATGTTTGTACCGTCAGTTTTACTTTGTTATTTCTTACCTTCGCTGTTAAATACCTTTGGCTTGATTGATGGCGAAAACTCTCAGCTTTATTATGTGGCTTCTCGTTATCTGCTGCCTGCCTGTTTAGTATTATTGACTATTAGTGTCGATTTAAAAGCCATAGCTAAGTTAGGCAGCAAAGCGATTATTTTGTTTTTTACTGGTACTTTGGGCATCGTGATTGGCGGCCCAATTGCTCTAATGTTGGTGGCTACTTTTTTCCCAGAGTTGTTAGGTGTCGATGGTCCCAATGCAGTGTGGCGAGGCATGACGACGGTTGCAGGAAGTTGGATTGGTGGTAGTGCTAATCAAGTGGCTATGAAAGAAATTTATGGTGCAGGTGACCAGATGTTCTCAGCCATGGTAACGGTTGACATCATAGTGGCAAATTTATGGATGGCTGTGCTGTTAATTATGGCGGCAAACGCAAAATCCATTGATGCTAAAACGGGTGCTGATACTTCAGCAATCGATGAGCTTAAAGCAAAGGTTAAGAGTTTTGAGGCTGAACATTCGCGCATTCCAAGCCTAACTGACATTATGTTGATTGTAGCGGTGGGACTAGGAGTAACAGGTTTTGCGCATATGTTTGCTGATACTATTGCACCATATTTTGTTGAAAACTTCCCTGAGTCACAGAAGTTTAGTTTCCATAGTAAATTTTTCTGGATGATTGTTTTTGCGAGTACGGTTGGTGTGGTGCTGTCTTTCACCAAAGTGCGTCAGCTAGAAGGAGCAGGCGCTTCAAAAATTGGCTCAGCTTTTTTATATATATTAATTGCGACCATAGGTATGAAGATGGATGTAACGATGATTGCAGATCAGCCTCTATTTTTTGTGATTGGTGCAATTTGGATGTTAATCCATGCTTCGCTTATGTTGCTTGTTGCCAAGCTAATTAAAGCGCCTTTGTTTTATATGGCAGTAGGCAGCCAAGCGAATGTGGGCGGGGCGGCTTCAGCGCCTATTGTCGCCTCTGCTTTTCATCCTTCACTGGCACCTGTAGCCGTAATGTTAGCTGTATTTGGTTATACAGTGGGCACTTATATGGCTTGGTTTTGTGGGCAAATTTTGCAAGTGATTAACCAAGCATAACAACGTTGAAAAGAAATGACTGAAACCGTTCAGGCACCCAAAGCGCTTTTGCAGGCACAAAAGTTGGCCAATTTGACCGACAATAAGGTGCGCATACCCATCATAGGTGTTCGCTTGGGATTAGACTTTTTAATTGGCCTTATCCCGGTGATAGGGGATCTGATAATGACTGCTGTCTCTTTGAGCATTGTTGCTATGGCGAAAAGCATATCGGTGCCGCGGGCTTTAAGGATAGCGATGCTAAAAAATATCGGTATCGATTTTCTGCTGGGCTTAATCCCATTTGTAGGGGATGTGGTGGATTTACTTTATAAATCTAACCAAAAAAATGTGCGTATTATGGAAAAGTGGTGGGTTAGCCAGAATCATCAACAAATCCAGTCGAACAGCCAGCAAGCTGTTCAAAAATGGATAAAGTCTCAGGATAGCTAAGTCTTGATTTATTCGGGGATGCTGCAAGCATTTAAATCTTCTAATTTAATCACGGCTAAACATGCTTGGTTGGTTGCCGATAGCACTACTTTAGGTGCGCAGTTGGCATTAAATGCTTCTTGCCAACGGGCAGCGCACAAACACCACTTATCTCCTGCTTTTAACCCTGCAAATTCATATTGTGGCATGGGAGTAGATAAATCATTACCTATTGATTTTGAGAACGCTAGAAACGCTTCAGTAACAACTGCACACACACTGTGATTGCCATGATCGCTTGAAGGCACATAGCAAAAACCTTCACGGGTAAAACCAGTATTTCCACAGCAAAGTTTTAACGGTTGGCCTAAAACGTTTTTTTCATTTGGCATAAATATTCTTAATTCATAAATATTGTTTAATGTTGGGGCAGATTATACCAGCTTTGAGGTTAGGTAATTGCCTCAGTTGAAGAGCCTATTTTAAACCAACCGTTAATTACGGTATATTATTGTCTCTGTGGATAAACCTACTTTTTCTATTTTCTACCTATCTTTAGCATCCACAGCGATAAGTTAGGCCAAGACTGAATCTAAACAAAACATATTTCTGTTGAGGGGTGTTAATCAAGGACCGAAATATTTCAAACAAACACCACATATGAAAAGTATCGCAAGCGTTACTGGCTAAATTAATGATTATTCACTTCGAGCGTCGCTTTTAGTGGCAATCAATATCAAAGAAGCACCACTATGAAAATATATGACACTAAGACAGCACCCTCGCCAAGACGGGTTCGCATCTTTTTAGCTGAAAAAAATATCCCTATGGAATATGTGCAAGTTGATTTACAAATGGGTGAAAATATATCACCACAAATGCGCCAGAAAAATCCGATGGGCAAGATACCGATCCTAGAGCTAGACGATGGCACCTGCATCAGTGAAGGCGCATCGATATGTTTGTATTTTGAACAGCTGTATCCAGACATCAACCTGTTGGGGAAAAACGCCCTAGAAAAAGCGAGCATTGATATGTGGCACCGTCAGGTTGAATTGTACTTTTTTGGTCAGGTAGGTATGTGTTTTCAACATACAACCGGTTATTTTAAAGATCGTATGACACCCGTTAAAGAATACGGTGAAGTAGCGGGTAAAAACGCAGCAGATTACCTAAAAGTACTAGAAAAACGTTTATCTGAGTCTGAATTTATTGCCACTGACCGATTTACTATCGCTGATATTACTGCTATGTGTGCAGTCGATTTTGCCCGAGTGGTTAATATTAAACTGACTGATGAACAAACTAATCTAAGACGTTGGTATAACGCAGTAAGCAGCCGCCCAAGTGCAAAAGCTTAAATTTAGGGATACAGATTAGGCTGCATAGATGTCAATATTTTGTGGGCGTCAGGGGTAAAAGACTTGTCACTGCTATGTGATGACGTTACACCTGACTTCTTGAAAATTTTCAGCGTACTGGGATGTTTAAATCGGTAATCAAACTCCATCATAAATGGCGTTTTACATCATCTATGTATCTCGCCACCTCTTGGTTAGATCATTATAGGCATCGATTCTACGATCTCTAAAATACGGCCAGATACGTTTGATTTGTTCTGTGCGGTGAAGATCGATGTCGACTATTAAGTTTTCTTCTTTATCGCTGCTGGCTTGAGCCAACATTTCACCTTGTGGGCCAGCGATAAAACTTTGTCCCCAAAACTGAATGCCGGGATCGCCCGCCACTGGAGATGCTTCAAAACCTATACGGTTTGCTACTACTACGGGCAACGAGTTAGCCACGGCATGAGAACGCTGTATGGTTTTCCAAGCATCGTGTTGACGGCTCTGTTCTATTGCTGTGTCGTTTTTATCCCAGCCTATCGCAGTGGGGTAAAACAACATATCGGCCCCAGCCATGGCCATTAACCTTGCCGCCTCTGGATACCATTGATCCCAACATACCAGTACACCGAGTTTCCCCACACTGGTTTGAATCGGTTCAAAGCCTAGATCGCCAGGAGTAAAGTAAAACTTCTCATAAAAACCAGGATCATCGGGTATGTGCATTTTGCGATATTTGCCGACTAAACCTTGTTGGCGGTCAAACACCACAGCAGTATTATGATACAAACCTGAACCTCGTTTTTCAAATAATGAGGTAATAAGCACGATGTTTAATTTAGCTGCAAGGGCAGCAAAGTAATCAGTGGCAGCGCCAGGTATGGGCTCTGCCAAGTCAAAAAAATCGGTGTTTTCTTGCTGACAAAAATACAATGTACTGTGCAATTCTTGCAACATCACCAGCTCACAACCTTGTGCAGCCAAAGTACTCACTTGTTCAGCACTCCTTGCCCAGTTCACATCTTTATCATTACTGGTAACGGCTTGTTGTACGACTCCGACCTTTAAGTGCTGGTTATTCATATACACTGACTCCATTAGTAAAAGACTGCAACACTTCAGGTTTAAGTATGCCACAAGGTATTTGCATACTAATACAATGCAAGCTACCAAATTGCTGAACTAAGGGCAGGCAATTTATCGGCACAATAGTAAATTCAGGGTAGGCATTTTGCATAACTTGCATCGCTAAATCATCTTCTGTTTGTTGGTAAATTGGACACAAGATATGTTGGTTAGAAATTAAGAAGTTGGCATAAGAAGCCGGAAGTCTGTCACCTTGTGAATTAATAATGTGCGGTAATGGCAATTCATAAATTTGGTGTGTGGGCAGAATTTGCTGACATTCTTTAACTAAGGCGGCCAACCCTTCAAAATGACAGTCGTGAGGACGGTTAAATGCGCTCTGGATAACCAAACCGTTATCTGGAGTAAAACGTACTAAGGTATCAATATGCCCATCAGTATCATCACCCTCTAAATGCCCGTTTCGTAAAATAATGCTGTGTTTAGCACCTAAGGTCCTTTCAAAGTCTTGCTGGTAAGAAATAATAGGTTTATTACCATTACGTTTAGGATTAGACAGGCAAAGCTCGGTAGATAACAGTGTGCCATATTGATCAATCTCCAATGCGCCACCTTCAACCACTAGATCAATTGATTTGATTGGCTGCTGACAAAGTTGACTCAGAACATCCTGATTTATTTTATTGTCTTTAATGGCTTCAAACTTTTGTCCCCATCCATTAAATATAAATTCAATAGGGCGTAAATCTGATTTATTAGCACAGCTTAAAAATCCGTAGTCTCTTATCCATGTATCATTGTATTGTGCGCTTACGATCAATACTCTGCTGGATTTTTTTAATCGACTCAAACAATTTTTAATCTCGTCACTACGCACTAACAACACCACGTTAGTATTCGCTTGGTTAAGCGATTCAATAATATTTAGATAAACGTGTTGGACACTCTCTAACCAAGGTTGCCAATCAGTCTTTTTATCTGGCCAAACAAGCATCATAGCCTCTTGTTGAGTCCATTCGGGTAACAGTTGATAGTGGTCAGTCATGAATATTGTTCGTTTAGAATTTCTGGGGATTATAATACTTAGATTACTTTGCGTCTTGTTTTGCTTTTTCTCATATCATTAAAAAAAACGGTATAGGGCTCTACTATCTATATTCACTGCTACTGAAATAACCGTTCTAAGCGATAAATTGAGTTCTAAAAGTCTAAACTTGACTCTGGCGTAATATTTTTGATGATGTTGTATTCAGACATAACGGTGCTTTTATATGGCTTCAAAAAAATTGATAGCTTAAAAACTGTTAACAACGTTTAACAAACACAGTTTACACCGCTATTTTTGGTGTTCATTTGCTCTTTTTTTAGACCGATTATTATCTTTATCCGTTTATAACGTTATTTTTGAAATATATCATTTTAAAAAAGCTATATTTTTCAGCTGATTATAACTGTTATATAATATTAACTCACTGTTTTACATCTCTTTTACTAGTTATATACAATAAAATCACAGAAGTTTATTTGTCGATCAGTCATATATAGTGGGCGGTTTATTACCGTGATGATTAACTAACTGGAGAATACTGATGAAAAAACTGATCGCACTATCTGCAATATCAATGGTTATTTGTGCACACATTGCCAGTGCAAAACTGGGTTCACCCGATAAGGTAAAATATGCCGGTGACTTAGGATATAAACATTTCTGCGAAGCCGTAATTAAAGATGATGTCAAGATGCTCAAGCGCAGTGTCAGAAAAAAAGTCGGTTTAATCGCGAGCAGCTCTCAAGCCGTGTTGAAAAAGTTAACCGCATCTAATGGTGTGGAATGTAATGGGGTTGATTTAGTGCCATTTTCACAGCAACACGAAGCTCTACAAGTCTATCAGTATCTTTCTAATGCCCAGTAAATTGTAATCACACAATACCACTATCAGTCCACAGCTTGCATGGCGAGTTATGGGTGGGTAATAATTGTATGGGGTATTCTTTAATGAAGGGTATCTTTTTCTAGGTGAATTATGCTGGCCACAACACAACACAACAAAGAAATCAATTTAGAGTATTATCTCAGTGAGAGCACATAATAATTTTGCTATCTGTTAGCTTCAAGTAATTTTTCAATCTGTTGAATGGCAAATTCTACTTGAGCTACTTGTTCTGAATCAGATAGGGCAAAGTCTAACCCCAAAATACTTTTTATGTGAAATTCGCCATGCAGCAGGCTAGAAAAAGTCACTGCACATTGATGAGCAAACTTTTCAGTGATAGGTTGTTTAGCAAACGATAAAAAACACTTAGCCAAATATTCCAAATTATGTTGTGGGCCAGCTTGATAAAATAATTTGGCAACTCTAGGGTTACTATTTACCTCCCCTATTATGACACGGTAAATAGCAATCACTTGGTCGTCATGGAGTAACTTTATTATCTGCAAACCCCTTTCACGCAATACCTGAGGCAAGCTATAGTCTGCCACTTCAAGGTGTCTATCATCTAGTTGATACTCGGCACACTTATCCTCAATCACCGCTAAAAATAATGCTTCTTTATTACTGAAGTGCGAGTAAACAGTCTGTTTAGACACGCCTGATTGTTTGGCCACCATTTCCATCGAGCAGCCATTAAAACCACTGGTTAAAAATAACTCGCCTGCTGAAGTTAATATTTGCTTACGTTTTTCAGTACTTTTAGGCCTTCCAGCCTTGATGGTATGTGTATTTGACAACGATAATCCTCTTCTGATCCAAAAAAGTATTTGCAACGTTTTCAATAGACATTACTATATATCAAACTAGACAGTCTAGTATTTAATTCATTGTGATTTTTATCAAACTCTCTGAGAACTCTATGACAAATGTTAATCAGTTGCCACCTCTGCCCAGCTATAAGAAATATTTAATTTGGCTGGTTCCTTTTATCGCGCTGACCGCGTTGGTTTTATTAATGACAGCATCCGGTAATGGTCAAAGTGAGCAACCCCCTACTGAGGCTAAAAAACTGTTAGTGAATGTTATGCCTATTGAATGGCATGGGCAGTATAAGCAAAAACGTTTAATTGTTGGACGTGCAGAAGCCCCTCAAACGGCAGCTATAGGCTTTGATTTATCTGGTGCTGTGGTGGATATATTGGTGGATGAAGGACAAAGTGTCGTCGCAGGACAAATACTTGCTAAATTAGACGGCCAAAGGCTAAAAGCGCAAATGAGTGAATTATCTGCCATGTTTAATCGCGCCAAATCTGAAGCTAATTTGATGGAACTCTCACTTAAACGAGTGGTTGAACTGGTGGATAAAAAACTTGAGTCAGTTCAGCGATTGGATGAATCAAGAGAATCAGTGAATGCGGCCAAAGCTTTTGTTGATGAAATTTTAGCTCGTCAGCAAACATTACTCGTTGAAATAAGTAAAACCACGTTGCTAGCACCTTTTGACGGCAGTGTTGTTAACCGATTAGTGGATAAAGGTACTGTGGTTGGTGCTGGACAACCATTGTTTGATTTGCAGCAAAACGGTCAATTGGAGGTAAGGTTTGCTCTTTCAGCTGATGATGTGAATAAGTTTACCCTAGGCCAAGTGATGACCCTCTCAACCCAAACTAAGCGTATAATGGGTAACATTAAATCCATTGCTCAGCAGCGCAGATTAGATACTCGTACCGTTGATATCATTGTCAGTTTGACCGAGCAACACTTGTCAATTTTACCCGGTGACTTGCTGCATATTGATATCAGTAGTGACATCGAGGCCCAAGGCTTTTGGGTGCCACGCAAGGCATTAGTTAGCAGTGTTAGGGGGTTATGGAGTTTGTTTACTGTTGAACAGATTGATGGCGAACAACAACTGGTGGTTAAGTTAGTTGAAGTTGTGCATGCAGATGACAGCAAGGCTTTTGTACGCGGAGCCCTGAAAGAGGAAGTATCAGTAGTGATAGAAGGCGTTCACCGCTTAGTTCCTGGGCAAAAAGTGATTATTGGTAATAGTACTCAAACATTGTCTAATGTCTTGTCAGGTGTATTGTAATGTCACAGCAATCACCAGAATTTGAACCAGACAGTCAGCATCAATACCCATGGTATAGCATGTTTTTCCGTAACGGGCACCTGCTAGTTTTAAGCATCATGGTACTGCTGGTAGCAGGCTTGTCTGCAATCAATAATATTCCCCGTTTAGAAGATCCCAGAATCGATACCCGTTTTGTATTGGTTATTACTCCTTATGCAGGTGCATCAGCAAAGCGAGTTGAAGCGTTAGTCACAGATGTGATTGAAGATGAGCTTAGACAACTATATGAAGTTAAAGAAATAACATCTACGTCACGCTCTGGTACATCTATTGTCAGTGTTGAATTACAGGCATGGGTGGATAACAGCAGCAACGATCAAATTTTTTCAAAAATCCGCGACGGGCTCAACAACGCGAAACTTAAATTTCCTCAAGGAGCAGGTGACCCTTTTCTTGACGAACGCAGAGGAGCCACTGCTTTTACGTTGCTATTGAGTCTGCAAACCGCACCGGGCTATGACATGCCTTTGCCCATCATTAGCCGCATGGCAGAGCATTTATCTGACCAACTGCGCAATGTACCTGGTACTGAATTGGTCAGGGTTTATGGTGATCTTGACGAAGAAATCCAAGTCACTATTGACCCAGCACAACTAATAAGTTCAGGCTTGAGTATAAGCCAAGCGAGTGATCTTATTGCCGCTGCAGACCCCAAAACGCCAGCCGGGGTGCTGTATTCGGCTGAACAAAATATGCGAATTCAGGTGGCACAAGAATTAGACAGTGTGTCCACCATCAGAGATTTACCATTACGTGCAACGGAACAAGGTGGCTATTTACGTCTAGGCGATATAGCAACAGTAGAAAAGGTGGCACGTTTACCGGTTAACGACATCGGTTTAGTTGATGGACGGCAGGTCATATTTGTTGCATCACGGATGCAAACTACCTTACGAGTGGATACTTGGACAAAGAATGCTAAGGCGATTGTGGATAAGTTTAATCGTCAATATGGTGCCACTGTTAAGGCAAATGTTGTGTTTGAGCAGAATATTTATACTGATGCACGTTTGTCTGAGCTGACCATAAACTTACTACTCGGTAGTTTAGTGGTTATGGCAGTGGTGTTCATCTTTATGGGTATAAAGGCGTCATGGATAGTGGGTTTATCACTTCCATTGTGTGCGGCTTTTGCGATTTTTTCATTAACCTTTTTTGATGAACAAATTCATCAAATGTCAATTTTTGGTATCATCATCGCTATCGGTTTACTGATTGATAACGCTATTGTTATTACCGATGAAATTAGAAGTAAATTAGTCAACTCTGATATCAGCCGCATCGACGCGTTGATCCAGAGTATCCAACATTTATTTGTCCCTTTATTAGCATCCACCTCGACCACGATTTTAGGTTTTATGCCAATATTTTTGTTGCCGGGTAATATCGGTGATTTTATCGGATCTATCGCCATTAGTGTGGTGATGGCGCTAATTGGCTCATTGTTTATTTCACTCACGATTATAGCGGCACTTGCTGCGCGTTTTTTGCCCAGAAAGTCACAAAAGTTGTCTGCTTGGTATTCTATTGGTATCCAAGCACCTTCTATCAGCCTCGGTTACAGAGCCGCACTAGAAAAAGCACTTAAAAGACCTTTGCTAGGTGTGTCGGCTTGTATTGCTTTTTCAGTTTCTGGGTTTATATTGGCTGGGCAGCTAGGCAATGTGTTTTTTCCTAGCGCCGACAGAGACCAATTCCAAATTTACTTGTGGATGCCAGAGGGAACGGCCATTAATGAAACACAAAAAGTGGTAAAAAGTGTGGATGAACTGATCCGTAAAAAGCCAAAAGTGACGCAACTAAGTTGGTTGGTGGGTGGGTCATTTCCAGCTGTGTATTATAACCAAATAATGAACAAAGATAATTCATCACACTATGCAAATGCAGTCGTGAAAGCCAATAGTGTGTCTGATGCCAAAGAACTGATAGGTCAATTGCAAACCGAGTTAGATCAAGCCTATCCGCAGAGTAAAATTGTGGTGAGAGCATTCGGTCAAGGACCGCCAGTATCGGCCCCAGTAGGGATAAAAATATTTGGGCCAGATATCAATATTTTAAATTCATTGGGTGATCAAGTTAGGTTGGCAATGTCACAAGTACCAGGCATCTCTCAATCTATTGCTTCTGTTACTTTTGGTGAACCCGAGTGGGTGCTTGAAGCAACCCAAGATGCGAGTCAAATGGCAGGGTTGTCATTGGTTGAAATTTCGCAACAATTACAATATGCCTTGGACGGTAAAGTAGGCGGTTCTGTTTTGGAAGGTACTGAAGAAATACCCATAAGAATTAGAGTGGGAGACGATTTCAGAGGGGAGCTTGCACAAATTCAGAGTCTACCTTTGTCGAGCGAAAAACTCATTAGCCAAGGTGTGTCGATGCCAGTCTCTGCTTTAGGTGATTTTTCACTAAAGCCTATGGTTGCTGGTATTAGTAGGCAAAACGGTGAGCGAGTGAATAACGTTGAGGCATTTTTACTGCCGGGCGCCACAGCCATAGATGCAAGTGAGCGGTTATTAAAAAGATTAAAGGACATGAATTTTAGTATGCCCAAAGGCTATCATTTTAAAATGGCCGGAGATGCTGACGAACAACAAGAGGCAGTAGGGCAGTTGGCAACATACGCACCTGTTTTATTAGTGTTGATGATCACCACCTTGATACTGTCGTTTCGTAGTTTGCGACTAGCTTTAGTGATTGGTTCTGTTGCGGTTTTATCCGTAGGCTTTGGCATGCTGAGTTTGTGGATATCTGGCCTGCCTATCGGGTTTAACCCTTTGTTAGGCTGCGCAGGACTTATTGGTGTGGCTATCAATGGCTCCATTGTGGTTATCGCGGCGATTAATGCCAATCCAAAAGCAAAAGCTGGGGATATTAGTCAAATAGTTGAAGAAACTATGAGCTGTAGCCGACATATTTTGTCTACTACCTTCACCACTGTAGGTGGATTTCTTCCCATATTGTTATTTAGTGATGGCTCATTTTGGCCACCACTAGCCGTAGTCTTAGCGGGTGGAGTAGGTTTTTCGGTGATTTTATCATTGGTATTCACGCCTTTAGTTGTATCTAGATTAAATAGACCGGCACAGAGTATCTAACGTATACAGCGGTATGATTAGTCTTAGAAAATCTGCCATGAGATAAATGAACATACTTATGTTGCTTGATATCTTATTTGCAAGGTAGGATCAAAACATAGAAATTGGTGCTTGAGTGATAAGATGAAATCCATGAAAAAATCTCAAATTAGCTGGTGGCATACTGATTGTATAAAGTGCAAACGGATAAGAGCCTTGATGATATGGGCAATATTCACTTGTGTTATTTATCTTTGGCTTTTGGGGTGAATAGCGTGAATGGGCTGGATCCAATGCAAAAGATAATTGAAATCAGAAGTCATGCTAAACGTAATGTGATTGTTAGCGTATTGATTGGTCTAATTGGCTTATGTTTAGGCAGTATTGCATTCTCAGTGCTACCTAAATCGCTGTACTTAATTGGAATATTTTTGACCAGTGCGTCACTTGTGGCATTGCTCATTGCTTGGGTTAAATATAGAGAGCCACAGTTTAGCTTTTTGCTCTCTAGAGAATCTATTCTTTACAAGCATCGACATGGTCAATGGCAACTTGATTGGAGTAATATTCAGAGAATTGATGTACCCAGAGTCTCTCATGGCGCAGATTACCAATCGCTGGAGATGGTGGCAATTAAGATTAAAGACTATTCAGTCTTTTTGCAGAACGTATCCCCACGGTTAATGACTAATATTTTGATGGAACAACGTCCATTATTATTTCATGATATGCCTGTCTCTAAAGACTGTGCCACTGGCAGTTGTCATAGTGACGATATGTTAGAACACGATTATTTTAAAGATAGTAATGGAATAGAGTACAAAGGTATTCAAGCCATGTTTGCTAACCGTATGGCAAAGTTAAGAGCTCGTTTAGGTTATGACATTTTTGTTGCTAGCTCTGAATTGGATCGCCCAGAGCAGGAATTTGTTGATTTATTGCGACAATGTCAGCAACGAGTATTAACACTTTCAAGTTAATATACTCAGGATAACTAACGATTGATGCTGCAATTAAATTATTTTCGCCTGTTCTACTGCCAATAACAAATCAAGAGATTCACTCTTTAACCTGCTGACTCTCAATTTCGCGAGCTCTATTTGCTTGAGTTTTAATGCGCTTTCCATATCACTGCAAAGTGTCAGCATCGCTGGTACACCTGTATAACAACATGCGCCATGTAATTGATGTACCTTTGCCTGCATTTCTACATAATCTTCGTGTTGGTTAGCTTGTTCGATAGACTCTACCCACTGCGGTAATTGCTGCACAAATTGTTGCAAAATGTCTTTAGCTGCCCCCTCATTTTGATGAGCGCGTTTTAATGCCAGTGACCAGTCAAAACTGGGTTGTGCTTTATTAGTCGGTTCCGCTATTAAACACCAGCGTTTGATCAAGTCTATTAAGTCCGATAAATTAATTGGCTTAGGTAAGTAATCATCCATTCCAGAAGCGAGTAATTTATCTTGCTCTTCTTTGAATGCATGAGCAGTGACAGCAATAATCGGTGTGCCTAAATTTAAGTCTGTTTGACGGATCTGCTTGGTGGCTTCTAATCCGTCCATGTGTGGCATCTGCACATCCATGAGGATCAAATCAAACTCATTATCTTTGCATAGTGAAACTGCATCTGCACCACTTAAGAGCCAACGTAAGTTGTAAATTAGTATTTTTTAGCCAAGTAGTGAGTAGCCGTAAATTGATTTCCATATCATCAACCGCTAATACTTTTGCACTAGGTAATGAGGCTAAGCGCTGTTGTAATTTGTCTATGGGACTTTCTTCCGGGGCATCCAATAAGCTGGTCAGTTTACCAAGGGTCAATGGCAGGTGCATTTGATGTGAAAAGTATTGGGAAAGATCGCTACGGTTTGATAATGATTCGTTATTTGAATGTAACAATACAGCATTATCGACATCTAGATGACGCGTGAGCTTCTAAAATGCTGGGGAATATATTTTCTTTGTTGTTTGGTACACAAACAAACACGACATCATAATGTTGTTTCAATTCTCTTAGGTAAGCTAATGATTCAACGCCAGTAACGCTTGCACCAAGGTATGTAAGCATTTTGACACCACAATGCCGAGACTGTGGAAAAGGGTCAAAATAAATAATATTTTTATTTAACCATTCGCTGCTCTGGACTGAGTGAAAGATGAGTATTAAGCAGGTTGAGTCTGATTGCCACGGTAAAGATACTGCCGGAATCAGGTGTAGCATTGCAGAGTGAGTTCACCGCACATTAGCTTGACTAACTCTTGACAGATTACCAGGCCTAAACCTGTGCCTTGGTATGAGCGGCTGAAAGTGTCCTCAACTTGTGAGAAAGCAGCAAAAAGTTTTCTTTGGTCTTCATGGCTAATACCGATACCAGAATCTTCAATTTGTAGAACAATTTCATACATGCCATGCTCTTGCTCTTCTCCGGAGGCTGAAAGACTGACAAAACCATGGTCAGTAAATTTGAGTGCATTACCTAAAAGGTTATTTAACACCTGTTTAATTCGGTAACTATCACCAATCAGTTTTTCAGGCAAAGGCTCTAAGTTGTATACGAACTCCAATTTTTTTAGGTAAGCGGACTTGGCCATGACACTCACCATATCTTCTAATATTTCGTTTAGTGAAAAAGGGTGGTTGTTGATTTTTAATTTACCCGCTTCGATTTTAGAAAAATCCAGCACATCATTGACAATGCTTAACAAGTTATCAGCCGCTGCGTTGATAATACTGATCTGCTCTTGTTTTTCTGGGGGTAATGAGTCTGAGTGTAACTCTCTGCTGAAGCCTAATATGGCGTTTAGGGGAGTGCGGATTTCATGACTCATGTTGGCTAAAAACTGTGACTTAACGTTGCTCGCTTCAATCGCATTTTTACGAGCAATATCTAGACGCACATTTTGCTCTTCCACTAGTTTAATATTATTTCTTAAGTCAACTGTAGTTTGCTCTACTTCTTGTTTTAAGCGGTGACGGCTTTTATCTATAATGGCGAGCGAGAATAAACTTGCCTCAATGAAAATAGCGAATGGAAAACAATAAGTTGTAAAGAAATTAGCAGGCAAAATAGATGCCAAACTCAATATACCGATAAGTGAAAACCCAGCAAATAGACTCCATGCAAAAATAAAATTACGAGCTGCATAAAACTGATGGCTATAACTTTCAAAACCAGCATAGGTGTATGTTGCAATGGCCATTATAATTGTTAAATAAATTAAGCTACCCAGCCAAGCTGGGGGCAATACATGAAATGATGTCAACAGGCCCAAGACTGCTAACACGCCTATACAAGCTTTAGTATAAACCAACGAATTTGGCGCTGATTTAGACATTTCTAAAAAAGAAATAGTAAATAATCCAGCAAAAATACCAGGGATTATAGAGATAAAATCGGTATGATGACTGGCCCACGCAGAGATGGAATTGGGCATCAATAAGTGTAAATGCCCCCCCAAACAAACTGCCAAATTAGAGTGGAACTAATAAAACCAATGTATGCCAGTAAACTATTGTCCCTTAATCTCAGGTACAACATAAGGTTGTATAGGGCCAACATGATAAGCCCACCGTAGAATAGACCCCAAATAAGATTGTCATAAAAATTAATTTGTTCGTGGCGAGCGTTAGTTTGGATATCAACTGGAGCGATTAACGCTGAGTGTTGGCCCTCTAAGCGCACATACAAATCGAGTGTTTGTGCATATGGCATATCTAGTTTCAATGTTGGAAAACGATACTTAGGGTTGTAACGGGTTTTACCCTGACTTGTTTTAGCTAGAACCTCATCTCCTAGCAATACGAAGATATCTACCTTTTCTAGCTGAGTATAAGCAACATCAATTACCCATTGCTTATTCTCGGTAATATTACTAATAGTCGTATGTAGCCAAATTCCTTTATCGGAAAACCCATAGTGTGGATTGTCACTGGATTGCCAAGCAAACTCACCCAGTTTTTGTTTGATGTCCAATATCCCAAGAGGATGACCCGTTTCTCGAAATACTTTGAATTGAGGGGATAACCTGATAACTTCATTCGTGGTAATTAACTGAATTTCCCCTTGCGCCACTGCCCAAAGAGGTAAATAAATTAATGTGAGTAGTAAAAATCTACAAACACGAAGAAACATCTTATTCAGTCCTTGTGGGAGATGATTAGCCTATTAAAGCATTTGACTGATACATATGGCAAACATTAGCTTTATTTATCAATATGCAAAACTAAACTTAGGTGATGTAAACAGTGTCAATTATAGGGTAGTCTATAGCATTGTAATAAGGTCTTTAGGCATTATTCACTTTAACCTGCAATCTAAAACAAGAATAAGTGGTATAAGCAGTCAAACATGAGTCAAGAAACCATTATCAATAAAGATGGCATCGAACAGTTAACGATGCATCGATTCACTGAAGAGTCTTACTTAAATTATTCCATGTACGTCATTATGGACAGAGCATTGCCGCATATTGGTGATGGTTTGAAACCGGTGCAAAGACGTATTGTTTATGCCATGTCTGAGTTGGGGCTGAATAACGGAGCTAAGTATAAAAAGTCGGCAAGAACCGTCGGCGACGTACTCGGTAAATTTCACCCCCACGGCGACTCCGCATGTTATGAAGCCATGGTGTTGATGGCACAGTCGTTTTCTTATCGTTATCCATTAGTTGATGGACAAGGTAATTGGGGGGCGCCAGATGATCCTAAATCTTTCGCTGCGATGCGTTATACCGAATCTCGTTTATCCAAATTCAGTGAAGTTCTGCTAACTGAGTTAGGACAAGGGACGGTTGATTGGCAGCCAAATTTTGATGGTACATTAGACGAGCCAAAAGTGTTACCGGCGCGTTTGCCACATATTTTATTGAATGGTATCACTGGCATTGCGGTAGGTATGGCGACTGATATCCCTCCTCATAATGTGCGTGAAGTCGCCAGGGCTTGCGCCCATTTACTGGATAACAGCAAAGCCGAATTACACGAACTATTAGCATTTGTAAAAGGCCCCGATTACCCCACAGACGCTGAAATTATTACCGCAAAGGCCGACATTACAAGGATTTATGAAACTGGCCGTGGTTCGATCAGGATGCGTGCAGTGTATACAGAGGACAGTGGCGATATTATTATCACGGCGCTGCCACATCAAGCATCTGGTGGCAAAATTCTTGAACAGATTGCTGCACAAATGCAAGCCAAAAAGTTACCTATGGTCAGTGATTTACGAGACGAGTCAGATCACGAAAACCCCACACGTTTATTGATCACACCGCGCTCTAATCGTGTTGATGTAGAGCAACTTATGCAACATTTGTTTGCTACTACAGATTTAGAAAAAAGTTATAGAGTTAATATCAATATGATTGGCTTAGATGGCCGTCCACAGGTTAAAGACTTGCGGATGATATTAACCGAGTGGTTGATCTTTAGAAAAGACACAGTTGTTCGAAGGTTGCAGTTTAGATTAGATAAAGTGCTTGCAAGATTGCATATTCTTGAAGCATTAATGATTGCATTTTTGAACATTGATGAAGTCATTCGCATTATTCGCTACGAAGAAAAGCCTAAACAACAATTGATGTCACAGTTTCATTTGTCGGATATTCAAGCTGAAGCCATCCTCGACTTAAAATTGCGTCACCTGGCTAAGTTAGAAGAAGTAAAAATCCAAGCTGAGCAAGAAGAACTTGCTAAAGAGCGTGATGCACTTCAGCTTTTGTTAGGTTCTGATAAACGTCTGAAAACGCTGATTAAAAAAGAAATCTTAGAGGCCGCAGAAGTATATGGTGATGACAGACGTTCGCCTATTGTTACGCGAGGCGAGTCTAAAGCCTTGTCTGAAAAAGAGCTGATTCCTTCTGAAGCGGTCACAGTGGTCCTGTCTGAAAAAGGTTGGGCACGATGTGCTAAAGGCCATGATGTAGATGTTGAAGGTTTAAGTTACAAAGCTGGGGATAGCTTTCAAGCCAGTGCTAAAGGACGAAGTAATCAACAAGTTGTATTTTTCGATTCCTCAGGTCGGGCATTTTCTTGCGATGCTCACGGATTACCTTCAGCTCGAAGTCAAGGAGAACCATTAACTGGCCGATTTAATATAGTCAGCAGCGAA
The DNA here is from genome assembly GCF_943787955.1 of uncultured Paraglaciecola sp. Lineage (NCBI taxonomy): Bacteria > Pseudomonadati > Pseudomonadota > Gammaproteobacteria > Alteromonadales > Alteromonadaceae > Paraglaciecola > uncultured Paraglaciecola sp. Next base: position 390,898 of record NZ_CALSOK010000002.1, on the reverse strand, counting down.
AGTGTTGAACATATGGTGATGGGCAATGACGAGCAGCAGTATTTAATGGCATCTGATGCCGGCTACGGGTTTGTCGGTAAATTCAGCGATATGGTGAGCAAAAATAAAGCAGGGAAAGCTTATCTATCGCTGTCTCCAGCGGCTAAAATCATTGATCCTCAGGCTGTGTTTGATCTCAAAACTGATTGGTGTCTGGCTATTTCAAACGAAGGTAGAATGTTAATGTTTCCGCTGCGAGACTTACCCAGTTTAGGAAAAGGAAAAGGTAACAAGCTGCTTAGTATTCCTCCAGCAAAGGTAGCATCTAGAGAAGAGTATGTCAGTGTGTTAGCTATTATTCCTCAAGGAGCTAACGTTAAAATTTTAGCGGGTAAAAGAGGTATGACTTTAACCGCTGCTGACCTTGCTCACTATCAAGGAGAGAGAGGCAGACGAGGAAATAAACTACCCCGGGGTCTGCAACGAGTGGATGGGGTTGAAGTTGTAAAAGCTGGAACAGTTCCTACCCTATCAGACGAAACCAATCATGTTGATGGCAATGGTATAGTCTAAGCGCATAACTCACATGCTGTTAAGCGGATGCAATGGTTTCATCCGCTATGATTTCCTTGCTACTTTATTTACCATCACATTTAGCCATCATACTTTTTTAGCTTATCAAATTAGGTTTATTATGAAGCTTAAACATTTATTGAAGCGTTTTTTGGGGCTTGTTTTCTTAAGCCTTTTTGATATTCCCTTTGCCACAGCTAATGAAAACCCTATTGTTATTATGATTGGCGTTGATGGGCTGCGAGCCGATACCTTGGAACGTATGCCCGCACCCAATTTACAGTTATTAGCAGATTTTGGCGTGAGGGCTAGTATGATCCCAGCTATGCCGACTACAACTTTTGTGAATTTTTATTCTTTAGCGACTGGTTTACATCCAAAGCATCATGGCTTAATTTCCAATTACCCTTATGACCGAGAATTGGGGCGCAAGTTTAATCCTCGAACAGACGCAGGTGATCCTCAATGGTGGAACGGTGAACCTATTTGGATAACAGCTGAGAAACAAGGCGTTAAGGCTGCCACTTATTTTTGGGTGGGTTCAGAGGTGGAAATTGATGGTGTACGCCCATCTATCTGGAAACCCTATCAAAAAAATAAAGATTACGCTGAGCGAGTTGTAGAGGTGTTGCAATGGCTTGCTTTACCTAAAAAACAACAACCAAGATTAATAACATTATATTTTTCAGCTGTTGACACTGCAGCACATAATTTTGGCGTGGATTCGGCGCAAGAACGAGAAGCAGTTGCTATGGTTGATAAACATGTTGGCGATTTGGTCATGGGTATCAAAAAATTAGGCCTTGAACAGCGCACCAATATAGTGGTTGTGGCGGATCATGGTATGGCCAATTTATCTGACGAACGCGTGATTAATCTTGATCCATGGGTAGATTTATCTGTTTTTATGGTACCCGATTGGTCAAATAAGAGGACTTCAGTGCAGGCTCCGTTCCTATATTTGTACGCAGCCCCTGAATTAGTGGATGCAGCTTATACAAAATTACATAAGGCTCACCCTAAAATGCGAGTGCTACGCCGCGGTGACTTTCCAACTAGTTATCATTTTGACCATCCAAAAAGAGAACCCGATTTAATGTTGCTTGCGGATGCTGGTTGGAGTATTTACGCTAGTCGAGATAAGCGTCAGTCACAACCTATGGCTAAATCAGGTCAATCTATTGCCACTCATGGTTATGATAATCAAAATCCATTAATGCACGCATCTTTCATTGCTAAGGGCCCAGCATTTAAGAAAAAAATCATAGCTAGACCCTTCGATAACATAGACGTTTACGGTTTATTGGCCTGCGCTTTGAAAATAAAGCCAGCCAAAACAGGTGGGAATATTAAAAATGTTCAATATTTCATGACAGAATATTGTCAATCCTCTGAATAGTGATTGGTATGAGTGCAGTTAAGTAGAGATCGTAGCGGGCAAAAATCTACGAAGTACTCGTTAATAGTGATATCTAAAGTTTTTAATTATCTGATTTGGAAATACAATGTTCTTCTTGATTAAAGGTGCAGATTATTTAGGCTCAATTTCTCGCACATGTCGTTTCACCGATAGCATTGAGCCAGTCAAACCTAAGAAAATCGACAGGCCTAACATCCAAAGGAACGTAGAAAATTCTGCTCCGGTTAAGTTGAAACTCTTCTGATACAATTCGCTGACTGCACTCACACTGCTACTCATCCACCATAGCAGTAATACAACTGCTATCCACGCTAGCAAACCACCTAAAAATCCATACCAAAAACCCGTGTACATAAAGGGTCGTTGGATAAAGGCATCAGTGGCACCCACTAATTTCATGATTAAAATCTCGTCTTTTTTACTAAGAATATTTAGTCTTATCGTATTACCAATAATGAGTACAACCGCTAGAAATAGCAAAAGAGCAATGACTGTGACCAAATCTTTAACTACATTAAGCAAAGCGTGGAGTCGCTCAAGCCATTCAATATCTAGTTTACCCATATCAACTTCTCTTTCGTCTCTGAGCTTATCTAACAATAAGCGAGCGGCTACAGGAGTAGCATGATGGCTGGTGGGTGTGACTAGTATAACATCGGGCAATGGGTTGTGATCTAAGTAAGTAATAGCCTCACCAAAACCAGACAATTGCTTAAACTCATCAAGTGCTTGGTCAGCTGAAATATAGTTGATGGAATCAATTTCTGGCCATAGCTGAATACGTTTTAGTAACTGGTTAATATCGCCCTGACTGATTTTTTCCTTTAAAAATAGAGAAATTTGAGAGGCTTGCTCCCAACCAGAACTCACATTTTCGGCATTTTTTACCATTACGTAGAGCGTGCTAGGTAGAGTGATGCTTAACCCTAATACGCCAATTGTCATAAATGTTGCCGCTTTTGAGCGCCATAATTCACCTAAACTACCTAGTGCCTGTCTCACATGACTAACAAAAAACATCAGTAAACGTTGATAAGCTGAGATGTGAGAAATCTGCGCGCCTTGCACTCGACCTTTAAACAAGATGCTCATTTACTTAACCTCATTAATGAGCGAGCCAATCCAATACGGAGCTAAGCACACACAATAGTAAGAAGATTTACACATAAAGCTCGTCACTTTGAAATTCATCGGTTAAGCCATCCGTTATCATCTGGCCTTGTTTAAGTGTGAGTGTTCTATATTTCATCCGTGCAATTAATCCTAAGTCGTGAGTAGCAATAAATACGGACACCCCCGCTTGATTAAAATCCTCAAATAAACGAATAATCTCCATCGATAATTTGGGATCTAAGTTACCTGTTGGTTCATCAGCCAGTAATAAAGGAGGTTTGTTGACTACAGCTCGGGCAATACCAACTCTTTGTTGTTCTCCGCCTGATAACATCGCAGGTAGGTGTTTGACCTTATCACTTAGCCCCACCATTTCTAATGCTGCATGCACGCGTTTAGCCGTTTCTTTATGAGAATAACCTTCAATAATTAAAGGTAGCGCCACATTGTCAAACACACTTTTGTTCATCAGTAACTGGTGGCTTTGAAAAATCATCCCTATGTCACGACGGATGTAAGCAATTTGTTTACGTTGAATATTGCGTAAATCGTGTCCATTGATCAAGACTTTACCAACAGTGGGACGTTCCATGATGGATATGAGTTTCAGCAGGGTGCTTTTTCCGGCACCAGAGTGCCCGGTTAAAAATGCCATCTCGCCTGGCTCAATATGGAAATTCACCTTTCTTAAGGCTTGTTGTCCGCCGGGATAGGTTTTACTGACTTGTTCAAACTTGATCATAAGGGCTTAGTATCATAAGTGGTTTGGTTCGTTTGTTATTACTGACTGCCAGATTCTGAAAATAACGCATTTACAAAATCTTGGCTATTAAATGGTCTCAAATCGTCAATACTTTCGCCTATACCGACATATCGAATAGGAATATCAAACTGATCAGCAATCGCAAAGATAATCCCACCTTTTGCAGTACCGTCCAATTTAGTTAAACTTATACCGGTTAAGCCTACTGCTTCATTGAACAACTTGGTCTGGCTTACCGCATTTTGTCCGGTACCTGCATCTAAGGTAAGCATTATTTCGTGAGGGGCTTCAGGTGCAATTTTTTTGATTACTCGCACTACTTTTTTAAGCTCTTCCATCAAGTGTTCTTTGTTTTGCAAGCGACCCGCAGTATCCGCAATCAACACATCGATATTTTTTGCCTTGGCTGACTGAAACGCATCAAAAATAACCGACGCACTGTCGGAGCCTGTTTGTTGTGCCACCACTGGAATATTATTGCGTTCGCCCCACACTTGAAGCTGTTCAACAGCCGCTGCTCTGAATGTATCGCCGGCTGCCAACATAACTTTCTTACCTTGTTGTTGGAATTGTTTAGCCATTTTGCCAGTAGTGGTGGTTTTACCTACGCCATTCACGCCGACCATTAAAATAACAAATGGCCCGGACTCAGTTTTGAGTGTTAGGGGCGATTCCACTTTCCTTAAAATATCAGCCATTTGTTCTTTTAATAATTGGTATAAGGTGTCGCCATCTTTTAGTTGTTTACGATCTGAGCTTTCAGTTAACTGCTTAATTATTTTGACCGTGGTATCCATACCCACATCAGCCACCAACAATTGAGTTTCTAATTCTTCAAATAATTCATCATCAATGGCTTTACCACGAAATAAATTAACAATACCACTACCAATACTTCCTTTAGTGCGTGCCAGTCCGCGCTTTAATTTACCCAAAAGGCTGGATTTTTCTATGTCTTGTTGTTCAACAAATGGTTTTTCTAATGCTGCTACTGCAGGCTGATTGTTAGCCAATAGGGTATTTTCGGTCAAAGGGGCATTTTCAATAGCGGACTCGGTGACAGCTGCATCGGTCTCTAATGTAGATTTTGGTTCAACAAGCTCTGGCCCCCCTTGAGTGTGAACCTGAGGGGGTAAAGGATCCGTCGAATTAGTTTGCTCTGATTGCGTTATTGCATCAGTTTTTGTAATTGATTGACTGGATTTAGAATTATTATGATTTATAAATTCTGATTCTTTATAAACTTCTTCATCTATGGTTTGAATAGAGGGTTTTTTATCGACAGGAGACTCTTCTTGTTGCTTGTCTTTTTTGAGCCATTTGAAAAACTTTGACATACCGGTGAGAAATCCTAGGTAATTGGGTAAACTATTTAAATCATTTCTCAATAATAGCATTTCTATACCAAATGAAGCGAGGCGAAAAACGTTCATCAACCAACAGCGCAGCAGCTAGTTCAAAACCTAGTGGCACAGTGCGGATTATCAGTGGGCGTTTTCGGGGACGTAAGCTGCCAGTTCTCGATGTTCAGGGGTTACGTCCAACTACGGATAAAAATAGGGAAATGTTGTTTAGTTGGCTTATGCCCTATACCCTAGATGCAAGATGCCTAGACGCATTTGCAGGCAGTGGTGGATTGGGTTTTGAAGCTTTGTCACGCTATGGGAAAAGTTGTACTTTTATTGAATTAAATAAAAATGCAGCAAAAAAAGTAGCAGAAAATATTCAATTATTAGGCTTATCTGCGCAGCAGGCACAAATCATACATGGCAATACTTTGGATGCATTAAACAACTTAAATCTGCCATACGATTTAATTTTCTTGGACCCATCGTTTAATCAAAACCTGCTGCCGCAAACGATACAGCTCATAGATAAAAATGTTTTGTTATCTATTGATGGCGTTATTTATATCGAATGTGAAGCTCAAGGAGCCAGTTATTCAGTACCTGAAAATTGGCGATTGATTAAAGAAAAACGTAGTTCGCAAATTTTGGCCAGAGTTTATCAACGCAATAGCTGACTTATTTAGATTGCTATACCTATATTGCTCATCCCTTCTGCGGTGGCTAATTGCTTCAATTGTTTACAGCTTTCGGCATTTTTTGCACACGTGGATAATAAGATTAATAATTCTTGTTGTGTATCGACTTCCCATTGCATTAGCGGGTGTTGTTTAATATCGAGGTCGTTGACATCCTCATCAGAGCTCGCTTCGATAAATGCTTCTACCCCACCTTGAGATAGTTTGCTTACGACTACTGCCCCTTGAGGATCTTCGCCTTGTATCAGTAGAATAGTCGCAGACAGTGACATAGCCATGTCGATTGCTGGATATACACCATAATTATCAAAATCGCTGGCATCAGGGACTGCGTCTTCTACTTTTTCTAATTGGGCGGTAAAATTTATTTTTGCTTTGGGTACAGCTAACCATTCCCAAATTGCATTTAGGCTATTTCGATATTGTGCATGATCAGCAAATTCTGTGGCCTCACAAAAAAGCACATAATTGGGTAACATCCGTTCTAAAAGTGTGGCTGAAAAGGCTACTGCATGCCAGCCTTCTAGTTCTCTTACTTGCTGAAATATATTTAGTTTTTTGTTCAAAATTAGTCTCATTAAAATGTTTACGAACCGCTCATCCCTTGAAACAAGTTTAAAGCCAATGTGTCGAACACTACCTTACCTTAATGAAGAATATTTACCTATCCCGTCTATCATATTGGAATAGAAATCATTATCAAAATCATGCCCCTCAGTTTCTCTATAGCGGTTGATCCTCTCTCACCAAATCATCCATGCTAAAAAGTATCTGTATGGTCGCTGAGGCTAACCATGACTTTGCCAATGCCAATGCCAATGCCAAGGACCAATATAATATCCAACTAAGACAGAGGCGCCCGCTACAATAGGTATGGCTAATGCTACGATAAATGGTTATTCACTTAGGGCTAATCCTGACTGCAGGAATATCATTTTAAGACCCATCAGGAAAAAATAATCTCCTCCTGCCATGCTGACACTTTTTTGGCAAACATTTAAAAAGCCAACATAATAATCAGTAAAAACAATGAGTCCCTCAAACATATTATTATTCTTCGCTTGGACTCAAGCGTCTTCAATCAGGCATAAAGACTGGTAAATTAGCTGATGGATCAATAATCAAAAATAAGGTAGCAACATCAGATTATGTGTTCAAATTTTTTCTCAATATTATAATGCTTTAACCTGATTTTCTAACACTTCATACTATAAATTAGTATTGATTTCAGAGGCTTGACAATTAACAGTAAAGTACGAATTTATCTAATGTATATCACTAGATGACAGTTCTTACCGGCAAAACTCAAACATTTCACTTTACTAATAAGTTATCGAATATCATTAAGGCATAAAAGGAGTGACGCATTAGTTTTTTCCCTACTACGGATATAGACCCCGATGGAAGACCATTTTTTGCAAAAGAAACGGTAGAAAAATACAGGGCACTTGCTGAACAGTTAGGGCGGGAACGTGAATTAAAAACCGAAAAGGCGGGTGTTATTTCTCCCGCTATTTCGATGTATTTTACTCCTCTAATAACGCTCGAGCTATAGTTCTAAATCCTTGAGCAGTGGCACCTATAGGCATATATGCCGTTCCATTAGCGTTGTATGCTGCAGCTAGGTCAATATGTAACCAACCCTTACCTTGTTCGTTAACAAACCTTGATAAGAATCCTGCTGCGTTAGATGCACCGCCACCGCCGCCGCCTTTTTGTGATTTGCTATTTGCAGTGTCAGCAAAGGCGGAGGGGCACTTATTTTGATGCCATTTTTCTAATGGCAAACACCATGAAGGCTCAAATTCTTGAGCCGAGTAACCTAAAACTCTTTGTTGCAATGCTTTATCCAACGCAAAAAAAGCATTGTACTCTTCCCCTAAAGCCACCATTGCCGCTCCTGTAAGCGTAGCCGCATCTATAATCAGTTTAGAGCCTGTTTCGGTGGCTGCCATTAAGCCATCTGCTAATACTAATCGACCCTCTGCATCAGTATTGACTATCTCTACAGTTGTACCATTTTTGTAGGTGATCACATCACCTAATTTGTAAGCGTGACCGCTAATGAGGTTTTCTGCACAACATAAAAATAACTTAACTCTTTTGTTCAAACCTCGCAAAATAGCCAAGCCAAGTGCACCAGTGACGGTTGCTGCACCACCCATATCACATTTCATACTCAGCATGCCTTCACTGCTTTTAATGCTATATCCACCGCTATCAAATGTAATGCCTTTGCCTACTAGGGAAGCTGAAATAGGGGCATTGATATCCCCCGTTGGGTTATAATCGATTTCAATCAGCACTGGGGGACGGGTGCTTCCACGACCCACATGGTAAATGCCCATCCAGCCTTGATTTTTAAGTGCTTCGCCGACCCATCTTTTGCTGCTTATATGTTTTTTGTCTATCGACTTAAGCCAATCTTCACATTTATTAGCAAGCATTTCTGGTGATAAATCTTCTGGAGTCGCATTGGTGATATTGCGTGTAAAGATCATAGCTTGATAGCGGTGCGACAATTCATGTGCATTGTCATCATCACACCACTTGATATGGTGCTGTTTATTCGTGGTGGTAAAGCTTTGAGCCAAAGCCCACTGCTGCTCAATCTTCCAGCTGCCAATCAACTCAACCTGGATAACACCTAAGCTATCAAGACTGCGCGCCGCTTTTTTGATATGACGTAAATTGTTTTCTGAATCCACTAAGTGAATTTGTGCGGTTTGGCCATTAACAGACAAAACCGTTCCAGCTGAATAATAATTGGCTGGGGCTTGGTTGGTAATAGAAACAGATAAACGAGACATAACTTCTCCATTTAGTGAAAAATAGTTAGGATAGCACGACGTTTATAGCCGAACATCATTTTAAGTAGCGACTATGCAGTTCTCCTCTACTCTTATTCAAGGCACATTGATAAAACGATATAAGCGTTTTTTAGCTGATGTGCAATTAACCGATGGCTCCATTGTCATCGCACATTGCCCCAACACAGGCGCTATGACTGGCTGTGCAGAGCCCGGATGGCAAGTCTGGCTATCACCTAGTAACAATCCAAAACGTAAGTTGTTATATACATGGGAAGTGGTACTCACTAATCAACTTCATTGGATTGGGGTAAATACTCACAAAGCCAATGCATTAGTAAAAGAAGCGATACAAGATAAAAAGATATCTGAATTAATCGGCTATCAAAACCTGAAGGCTGAAGTAAAGTTTGGCGAAGAAAATAGCCGAATTGACTTTTTACTCACAGCTCCAGAAAAAGCAGACTGTTATGTTGAGGTTAAGTCGGTGAGTCTTTTAGATAATAATCTGGGGTACTTTCCTGATGCAAAATCCCTTCGTGGGCAAAAACATTTGCGGGAGTTAAGTTATGTTGCCAGTCAAGGTAAACGGGCCGTATTGTTTTTTTGCGTGCAACATTCAGGTATTCAATCCGTGCAAGTGGCAAAGCATATTGACCCTGACTACGCTAAGGAACTCAAGCAAGCTATGCTTAATGGAGTACAAATTTTATGTTATAGGTGTGAGATTAATTCAGAAAAAATCTATATAAATCAATCTTTGCAGTTTTTTTCATAAAATAGAAGTTGATTTTTTCGGCAAGGCCTCCATATTGCGTTCCAAAGTATATTTTTTTCACTGTAATGAATGATGCTAAGAGCAAGTAATAGCCTGAGTAACGATTATTGATAAATATCGCCGCTTGCACAAAACAGCTCATACCGTAGTTTAGGAGAATTGGCATATGCCAACAGACAAAACGAATAAAACACTTGGATTATTAGCGCTAGCCGGTTTGACTCCTTACGAGGAGAAAAAAGGCGAAGAATACATGAACGAAAAGCAAATGGAGCATTTTTGTTTGTTATTGAGGGCCTGGCGCGATCAACTTCGTCAAGAAGTGGATCGAACAGTGCATCACATGCAAGATGAGGCAGCTAATTTTCCTGATCCAGTTGATCGTGCAGCTCAAGAAGAAGAATTTAGCCTTGAATTACGTACTCGTGATAGAGAACGAAAATTAATCAAAAAAATCGAGAAAACACTCAAACGTATTGATGAAGACGACTTCGGTTTTTGTGACGAATGTGGTATTGAGATTGGCGTACGTCGTTTGGAAGCAAGGCCAACAGCAGATATGTGTATTGATTGCAAAACAATGGCAGAAATCAAAGAAAAACAACTTCAGGGTTAATTTTCCTTCTACCTCAAGCAGTTATTAATTCTTTAATCAGCTATTTGGGGTGATACTTGTGTCTTATGGCTAGTGCACTCAAATCCCTTCATGTGAAAAACGTTACCTCTGACAGTGGCTACGTTGGACGCTTTGCACCCTCTCCATCTGGCCAAATGCATTTTGGCTCTTTGGTCACCGCTTTAGGTAGTTTTCTACAAGCAAAAAGTCAAAATGGAAAATGGTTACTCAGAATAGAAGATATTGACCCCCCACGGGAAGTTGCGGGTGCGAGTGAATCGATTATGCGCTGTCTTGAAGCACACCATTTATTTTGGGACCACGAAGTTGTTTACCAAAGTCACAGAGGTTATTTGTATACTGAAAAAATTCAGTACTTAACTGAGCAAGGCTTAACTTACCATTGTCAGTGTAGCCGTGCTCAGTTGGCTAGCCTAAAGTTTGACCAGGTATGTGTTTGTGCTAATCAAAATGTAAACAATGAAAATCGAAACAATGAAAATAGTGCGATAAGATTTAGACATCATAATATCCATCAACAGTTTTTTGATGAATTATTAGGACAGGTTAATTTCCCTAAGCTTGATATACCTGCTCAGTTTGCTATTAAGCGTAAAGATAATCTGTTTGCATATCAGTTAGCTGTGGTAGTTGACGATATTCAGCAAGGGATAACTGAAGTGGCTCGTGGTGCTGATTTATTAGATGCAACATTATTTCAGCTTGCCTTATACCAAGCTTTTGATAGACCCGCCCCGAAGTTTTTACATTTTCCTGTAGTGGTGACCGAACCCGGTAAAAAATTGAGTAAACAAAATCATGCCTGTGAAATAAATCCTCATGATGCCAGAACCAACCTGACAAATGCACTTGAATTTCTTGGTTTTTTACTCCCCAAAGAGTTGCTACGGGGATCCGTACAAAATATATTGAATTGGGCTCTTTGTGAGTGGGACTTGCGAAAAATACCCGCTAAAACAGAGTGTATTGACAATAGAATTGGGCACAAAGACAGTATATGATTAGCGCCCAATTTCTCTGCTTAGATCACCGTTATATAAAAGATAAAAGCACAACCAGGACCAAACAAGGAGCACAGCATATTATTTCTCGTGTAATTGACAAAGTCAGGAGCGCTTTGCGCGCAACAAAACCAGACAAACCCGCTACACTTGTTGCGACTGTCATTCCCCGTGCAGAGCATTCTGTTTCCCGTAATTCAATGAGTGAAAATGCACTTAAAGTTCTTTATCGCCTTCATAACAGCGGATATCAAGCATATTTAGTTGGTGGCTGTGTAAGAGATGCATTATTAGGTAAAGAGCCAAAAGATTTTGACGTGACTACGGACGCTACACCAGAACAAGTTAAAGGGTTGTTTCGTAATTGCCGATTAATTGGGCGTCGATTTAGATTGGCGCATATTGTGTTTGGCCGAGAAATTATTGAAGTTGCTACTTTCCGTGGTCATCATGAAAATAATGATGAAGGCGAGTCTAAAGTAAGCAGACAAAGCGACCACGGTCAATTACTCAGGGATAACGTATTTGGTAGCATTGAAGAAGATGCACAACGCAGAGATTTCACCATCAACGCTATGTATTACAATATCGCCGACTATTCGATCAGCGATTTTGCCGGCGGTATGCAAGCGATCAAAAATAAAGAAATTACACTCATTGGCGATCCTGAAACCCGGTATCGTGAGGACCCGGTTAGAATGCTACGAGCTGTTAGGTTTGCTGCCAAGCTTGATATGCATATCAGCCCCCAGAGTGCAGAACCGATTAAACGTTTAGCACCGTTAATGGCAAATATCCCACCCGCCAGATTATTTGAAGAAATACTCAAGTTATTGTTATCGGGACAGGGTTTAGCTACCTATAAATTATTGTCAGAATTTCATTTGTTTGAATCGCTGTTTCCGCAACTAGCACCTTTATTGTTGCAACCGGGAAGTCGCGAAAATCAATTTGTAGAGCAAGTGCTTACCAATACGGATAATCGAATTAATACAGGTCAAAGAGTGACGCCTGCGTTTATTTTTGCTGCGTTTATGTGGTATCCACTAGAAGAGCGTTGTCAGCAACTGATGGTAGAAGGTGGATTGAATCATTTTGACGCATTTAATCTTGCGCTGAATGATGTCATGCATCGCCAAATTCAGCGGATCATGATCCCAAAACGTTTTAGTACCCCTATTCGGGAAATTTGGCAGTTACAAAATAGGTTACCTAAGCGTTATGGTCGCAGAGCCTATCAAATGCTTGAGCATCCAAAATTTAGAGCCGCATATGACTTCTTATTATTGCGTGGCCAGATTGAAGGGGGCGATTTATTGGAACTTGCTGAATGGTGGACTGACTTCCAAGAGGCAGAGGAAGATCAGCGTAAAATTATGTTAGAAGTCCTCCGTGAACAGGAAGGTGCCACTGCCAGAAGGCCAAGACGTAATCGCAAGAAACCTAAACCAAAACTATGATTGATGTTTATATTGGCTTGGGCAGTAATTTAACGCTGCCTGAAAAGCAAATACAGGCTGCTTATGCTAGCTTGGCAAGGTTACCTGACACTGTGTTGATTAAGTGTTCGAGCTTGTATAAAAGCCAACCTATGGGCCCACAAGATCAACCCGATTATGTGAATGCTGTTGCACTAATAGAAACCGCACTTTCCCCAGAAAGCTTACTGCAACATACGCAATTGATAGAAAATCAGCAAGGCCGAATACGTAAGGCAAGCCGATGGGGTCCTAGAACCTTAGATTTGGATATGTTGTTGTTTGGTCTACAACGAATTGATAACGAGCATCTAACGGTTCCACATTCTGGTATGAAACAACGAGAGTTTGTACTTTACCCACTGTTTGAAATAGCTCCCGATTTGATTTTGCCTTGCGGTGAGAAATTAGCAAACCTTGTAATGACATGTCCGATAAATGGGTTACAAAAAATGACTAACTCGGTACTAATCTAGAAATTCTGAAAAAAAAAGTATAGTGAGTTAACCTTAACCACTTTACTTAGGCAGTAAATAGTATTTTTTATGATATCAAAAATTAGGGTATAGCTAATGAAAAAAGTAACGACTTCAAGCTTGCTAAAAATGAAGCAAGAGAATACTAAAATCACTGCTTTGACCGCTTACGATGCAAGTTTTGCTAAATTGTTTGATGAACAAGGTATCGATGTTTTGTTGATTGGCGACTCACTAGGCATGGTACTAAAAGGTGATGACGATACATTAAGCGTTACCCTTGAAGAGATTGCATATCATACTTGCTCTGTGAAAAAGGGTGTTGAAAGAGCGTTTGTTGTGGCGGATATGCCTTTTATGTCTTATTCCACTCCAGAACAGACCTACTTAAGTGCTGCCCATCTAATGCGTGCGGGGGCAAGTATGGTGAAGGTAGAAGGTGGTAGTTGGTTACTAGATGCCATTAAAGGGTTGAACGAACGCAGCGTGCCGGTGTGTGGTCATTTAGGTCTAACACCACAATCAGTGCATGTGTTTGGTGGATTTAAAGTGCAGGGCCGAGATGACCGACAAGCTGAAAATATCCTTGAGCAGGCTAAAGAATTAGAGCTCGCAGGAATACAGTTATTAGTATTGGAGTGTATTCCTACAGATTTAGCTGCCAAGATATCTCAAACCCTTAGTATTCCAGTTATTGGTATTGGGGCAGGGGCACAAACTGATGGGCAAATTTTAGTGATGCACGATATGTTTGGTATAAGCGCAAACTACATGCCTAAATTTTCCAAGAATTATTTGCAACAAACTAATAATATGCGTGAAGCTGTGAGCCAGTATATTCAGGAAGTGCGAGATGGAAGTTTTCCTTCAGATGAGCACAGTTTCAATTAGTGCACGATTACACCTTTTCAGTGTTTACTAACCACTCATTATTAAAGTAATAAACCACTATGCAACTTATCAGTGACATTTTAGATCTACGGGAAATTAGACGCACCTGGCAAAGCAGTGCCAAGGTGATTGCCTTCGTTCCCACTATGGGAAATTTGCATCAAGGCCATTTAAACCTTGTACGTGAAGCCAAGAAACAAGCAGACATTGTAGTGGTGTCTATATTTGTCAATCCTATGCAATTTGGTCCTGATGAAGACTTAGATGCCTACCCTAGAACTTTACAAAGCGATAGCCGTTTATTGGAAGAGTTAGGCGTAGATGTACTATTTATGCCTAAAGCGACCGATATTTATGCAAGAGGGTTAGAGCAACAAACTTTTGTGGAAGTACCAGGTTTGTCATATATGATTTGCGGTGCCAGTCGCCCAGGACATTTCCGTGGTGTGGCAACCATAGTGTGTAAGCTGTTTAATATGGTGCAACCTAATTTAGCCTTTTTTGGTGAAAAGGATTTTCAGCAATTACAGGTTATAAAAGCTATGGTGACTGACTTATCAATGAACCTAAAAGTTTTTGGTATGGCAACTACCAGGGATGATGACGGTTTAGCGATGAGTTCAAGAAATCAGTATTTGAAAGATAAAGAACGTAAGTTAGCCCCTAGTCTGTATGAAAAAATGCAGCAATTAGCCAGTGAAATTCAATTGGGACGTAGGGATTTTTCAAAAATAACTCAAGAATACAAGTTACAATTAGCTGAGCTAGGGTTTAATCCTGACTATCTTGAAATCCGTAATGTAGAAAATTTGTTACAGCCGGGTCATGAAGACCAGCATCTGGTGCTGTTAGCTGCGGCATTTTTAGGAAAAACCCGTTTGATTGATAATTTGCAAATTAGACTGGTATAAGAGGTTGTAAAGGCAAGCTAACTTAGCTTGCCTTTTTTTGTTTCAGACAGAGCTTTTTCCACGTTTTAGTATTGCTGGCTATGGTAATTTGTTCATCCAGTATATTTTGTAAGTCTGTCTCTGACGTTAATGGATTAGCCAATACTACCCTGAATACTGTAATTGCTTGATCAGGATATTTTTCAGTTGTTAATCGGGTACGAGAGACAAATGACTTGCCTGCCTCTCTTTGTTGTTTTTGAACGGTTACCGTTAGTTTATCCAGTTCCATATTTAAGGCATGACCAATTTTTGGCTGCATTTTCATTTTTGTTTGCACATCTTCAGGATTTACTCTGTATGTCAGTAAAGACAAAGTGGGAGGTGTGACAAGTTCAAAGTCTGGGTGTGACTGGATCATACGAGCAAAGGTTTTGGCTTTTTCTATACTCTGGTTAATTAACAGTTCATAACCTTGGCGGCCAAATATATGCAAAGAGGCATACACCATCATCGCCATGCCATTTCGCGAACCCTCTAAAGTGGTGGCACCTAAGTCTTTCGATCCTGCACGTAGTATGTATTGGGCATTGTGGCGCACAGCATTGCTGTCATTGGGGTTTTTAAATAACACCATTCCAGCTCCCATAGGCACATACATCTGTTTATGGGCGTCCATGGTTACGGAATCGGCTCTCTCAATACCTTTTAGTAAAAGACGATGTTCGTCAGAAAATAATGTTGCTCCACCCCAAGCAGCATCCACATGAAAGTGGCAACCTAGTTCTTTTGCAACATCTGCTAGCTCGTCTAGCGGGTCAATATGTCCCGTTTCAGTTGTTCCTGCGATACCTACTATAGACAATACTTTGTTACCGTCTTGTTGGTATTGTTTGCCCACAGCTAAAGCTTTTTCAGGAGATAAACGTTGTGTAGGACAGTCTATCGTAATCATTTGTTGTCGGCCTAAACCTAATATATCAATTGCTTTAGATAATGAATAGTGGCCGCGTTTAGATGAAATGATCACCATTTTTTTATAGCCATAATGCATCATTCCTGCAGCCATACCCTCCTGAGCCACACCTTTAAATTGAGTTGTGGTAGGTAGCGCTTTATTTCTTGCGACCCATAAAGCCGTGATGTTGGCGATAGTCCCACCAGAGCAAAAGGCCCCTAAAGCATGGTTCGCGCTGTGAAGATAGGTGTGGTAAAAATCCCCAGATTGCTTATAAACCAACTCATGCATCATACCAAGCATTTGACGCTCAAGAGGAGTGAACGCTTTAGATGTCTCGATCTTGACTAAATTCTGGTTTAATCCCACCAGTAGTTTTGCTAAAGGTAAATGAAAATACGGTAGTGCTGAGGTCATATGACCAATAAAGCTGGGGGAATAAGTATTAACAGAGTTAGCGACTAACTTATCTAGGAGGTCTTCTGCATGTTTTGACACGAACTCAGGTGACTCAGGTACCGAATACTCAGCAAAACTTTTTTCAATCTGTGCAAGAGAGTTCACCTTGGTCACAACGTGTTGCGACAAAAAATCTGACAGATTATCAGACAGGTGTTGTTCAATCTGTGCAAGTTTAGAATCTTTGCCTTCAGGCATAGTAAACACCTTGTACAAATATTCTAAACTAACCTCAGCTTTGCCCACTATTGTAATCCTATCTGAAATAAATCCGCTATCACATTTTACCTTAATTTTTGTTATACACAATAGACGTTATGTCTTCAAACTTAAGAGTAAAGCGGTGTCGAACGATGAATGCCTAACGCAACTTTTAACCTGTTATAAAAAATAGATATCACCTAAATTATTTTTGTTTTTAGTTACAAGGCAACGAACATTTTTTAAGTTGACCCAAAGCATGTTTAGTCGCTCTACTTGTTATTTTAAATTTCTCAACATAGCCTGAAGTATTAATTTGTGTGGGTCGGATATGACAGATTCCAGCGCCTTCAAGTTTCTTCAATCTTAACTTAAAAAATTGGACACATATTAAACACTATTCGATTAAAGAAACCGCGTAAAGCGCATGAAATTCAACCAGTTGTCCAGGGAGTGTGGTGCTTTTTTGGACATTCAATGTGTGATTACAGACAATACTCTCGTTACACATTTCTGCAATACTGTTATAGATTTGCTAACAGTTGCCAGCTGCTTTGTCCGCTTTGCCAGTATTTCCGTTCGAAGGGAGTGATTGCTTTATCACTCTCAAATACCCCGATTTGATTACTGACATTAGCAATAGCTAAAGCGGCTGAAAACTCTTGTATATATAACTGCCAATTACTTCTTACTTCAAGTATTCCGCCCAATTTCAACATGTCTCGTAATGCCGATGAGGCATACCAACGACGCTGCAGATGTGCTGACTTAGGATAGGGATTAGGATACAGTAAATAATGTTTAGTCAATTTTTTATCAGAAAGAACCAGTAATCTTAAAAAATCACTGAGATCTGCACGCAACACCAAATAGTTTTGTAAAGTACTTGCGTAAGCTTGATGTTTGTCTGTACGTAAAGCGGATTTATCAATGCCTATTACTCGAGCATTAGGATGAGCCTGTGCAATATTCACTGTGCTTTCACCTACACCGCAACAAGAGTCTAATATAAGATCTCCCTGCCAATCTCCAAGCCAACTAGTTGCATCTTGAAAGGCTTGTTGAGTATGCGCTGATAGTGGCTTTTGACTTGCTGTGGCAAGTTGTCGAGTAACCACCTTATGTAAATTCTGATGAATACCCGTTTGATTGGTGCTGATAGTGCGTGATTGTTGTTGCATTAACTACGAATACCCACACCACGATTAATGAGAGAATAAGCCCAACCAAGTAACACCAGATTAAATCCTATTAATATGCCCAAAGACACATAGAAGTTAATATCTGACACGCCAAGAAAACCGAACCTGAAGCCACTTACCATATACACAATAGGATTGATCTTACTCACCCACTGCCAAAATTCAGGCAATAAACTTAATGAGTAAAAAACGCCGCCTAAGTAAGTTAATGGTGTGAGAATGAAGGTGGGTACAATGCTCACATCATCAAATGAATTGGCGAAAATGCCGTTAATCAGTCCAGCAGTAGAGAATAATACTGTGGTTAATAATAAAGTAATAAAAATAATCAGCAAATTGTGAATATGTATATCTACAAAAAATAGCGATACGATGGTAACAATAATGCCAACCAGCATCCCTCGGGCGACGCCACCCCCTACGTATCCAGCAATAATTATCCAATTCGAAACGGGGGCAACTAATAACTCCTCAATATTTCGTTGATATTTAGCGCTGTAAAAAGAAGAAGATACATTAGAGTAAGCATTGGTGATCACTGCCATCATGATTAAGCCTGGCACAATAAACTCCATATAACTAAAGCCGCCCATTTTGCCTATTCTACTGCCGATTAAATTACCGAAAATCACAAAGTATAGCGACATAGTAATAGCAGGTGGAAGCAGAGTTTGGATCCAAATTCTTAAAAAACGTAAACATTCTTTGCGCCACATTGTCCTAAGGGCTACCATATTGAGGCTATTCATTGGCGTCTCCTACAACTTGTTTTGTGTTTGAATTAACGTCTTTTGAGACTCTTCCTGACTCGACCATTCTAACGAATAATTCTTCTAATCTGTTTGATTTATTTCGCATACTCAATACTTGTATCTCTTTTTGAGTTAACTGTTCAAAAACTGAGTTGAGCCCGGCCTGCTTAGGCACATCTACTTCTAAGGTATGCTCGTCAACTAAACGACTTTCAAAGCCATCTAGAATTAAAGAAGGTAAGTTCTTAGATAAATCAAGTACAAAAGTTTCAGTGTTCAACGTGGCAAGTAAAGCCTTCATGCTGGTATTACGTACAATGATGCCTTTATCAATAATAGCGATATTGCGACACAACATTTCTGCTTCTTCGAGGTAGTGTGTAGTAAGAATAATCGTCACACCTTGGCGATTAATTTCTTGTAAAAAAGACCACATAGAGCGGCGTATTTCAATATCTACGCCGGCCGTAGGTTCATCAAGAATAAGCATTCTTGGTTCATGCATAAGCGCTCTGGCGATCATTAATCGCCTTTTCATACCGCCAGAAAGCTGCCTAGCAGGAGAATCACGCTTGTCCCATAGGTCAAGTTGTTTAAGGTATTTCTCGGCTCTGGGTTTCGCGACATTTTTAGGCACACCATAATAACCCGCCTGATTTAGCATGATCTGTATTAGGGGTTCGAATTGATTAAAATTAAATTCTTGTGGTACCAGACCAATACAAGATTTTGCCTCAATGGGCTGAGTCGCTAACGAAAACTCAAATATATCAACGTCTCCTTGAGTTTTATTCACAAGCGAGCTAATGATCCCAATGGCAGTTGATTTACCAGCACCATTAGGCCCAAGTAAAGCGAAGAAATCCCCTTGTTTTACCGTTAAATCTATGTTTTTTAAGGCTTCGGTACCGCCCTTATAGGTTTTGGTTAATCCTTTGATACTCAGTGCGTTCATATTGACTGCCAAATAAAGTGTGAATCGAAATTGAGATAGACCTATGCGTATAGTTAGCACGAGTTCGTGTAGCGAATTCTATCGATTAAAGTGTGCAAAGTGTGTTTTATTTTTGAGAAGAGAAATGGCTGTCTCTAGGACATAATATTGTGTTTCCTGAGATCAATTCAAGCTTATGAGTAAATTTTTAGATTTGTTTAATGAGTAGGTTATTGTTAGAAGGCTAATATTTTTGTCACTGCTTATCTTTTTAGAGCCTGTAACAGATTCTGTGTAACTGCCATTATTTAAGATGTTTCTCGAGGCGTTCCCCGAACTCGATAATAAAGCGAACCATCGCCTGCCGCAAGTTATGAATTGGCATAGACCATTTTTTTGATGCTTCGGTAATGGCTAAGTACACCATTTTCTTAGCTGAATCGTCGCTTGGAAATATCTTTCGTTTCTTAAGTGCCTTACGGATAACGCTGTTGAGAGACTCAATCGCGTTGGTCGTATATATCGCTTTTCGGATGTCCGCAGGATAATTAAAGATAGTATTTACGTTCTGCCATTGTGCTCGCCATGACTTACTAATTTGCGGATATTGCTCGTCCCAGGTGTCGCTAAAACGCTCTAGTTCAAGCAAGGCTTCTTCCTCTGTACTTGAACGATACACACTCTTTAAATCAGTAGTAACAGCCTTGTAGTCTTTCCAAGAAACGTATTTAAGTGAGTTACGCACCATGTGCACGATACAAAGCTGAACATGGGTTTGTGGAAAGACTGCGTTAATCGCGTCAGGGAAGCCTTTGAGGCCATCTCTACACAGGCAATTAGAATATCTTCTACACCACGATGTTGCAGCTCAGTCAGCACACTCAACCAGAACTTAGCGCCTTCGTTCTCGGCTACCCACATGCCCATTAGCTCTTTGTGGCCTTCGGTATTAATACCAAGCGCAAGGAAGATGGATTTATTGATAACACGTTTATCTTGGCGAATTTTCACCACAAGACAATCGAGATAAATAATCGGATAAATGGGGTCGAGCGGTCGTGATTGCCATTCAACGACTTTGTCGATGACGGCGTTAGTCACTCTCGACATAAGCGTGGGTGAGATGTCTGCCCCGTACCATTAATCAAAGGCTTGTACGATTTCACGTGTGCTCATGCCTTGCGCATATAGCCAAAGGATTTTCTCATCCATGGATGTAAATCGAGTGCTGTGGTTGAATTAACCGGACACTTCAATAAAGGATTATAATCCTGTTAATTGAGGTGAATATGACTAAACGAACAAATAAACATTATCCCGCAGAATTTAAACAAGAAGCGGTCGCTCTGGTAATAGAGCAAGACTATCCAATCGTACAAGCTGCTGCATCTTTGGGTGTGACAGACAAACTACTTTACAACTGGGTAGCTAAGCATAAGAAACAGGCACTAGGTGATGCATTATCTGGTGATGAACGGGCAGAGTTAATTCAGCTCAGGAAAGATAGTAAACGTCTACAAATGGAGCGTGAAATCCTAAAAAAGGCCAGTGCCTTCTTCGCGAAAGAAATGAAGTAAGATATTCTTTTATAAGTGAGCTTGATGCTAAGTATCCTGTGTCAGTCGCTTGTAAAGTGATGGAAGTGAGTTCGTCAGCATACTACGCATGGCTAAAAAAACCTGGTGAACTCATTAGCGCTCAAATGCTAAGACTGTATCGACGAGCCAAAGCATTATTCAAGGCAAGTCGAAACAGTTTAGGCAGCAGAGAGCTTGCTAAAGCACTACGCAAAGAAGGCTTTGAAATAACGCGGTATCGCGCCATTAAGTTAATGGAACGGCTTAAATTAGTTGTGACTCAGCGAATAGCTTATAAAGTGACAACCAAGCGCAAACACAGTGATGCTGTGGCTGACAACTTGCTAAATATGAATTTCAATCCTGTTGGACCCAATCAAATTTGGGCGGGTGATGTGTCCTATTTAAAGACTGGTGAGGGCTGGTTATATCTAGCAATTGTCATGGATTTGTACTCACGCCGTATTGTGGGCTGGCATATATCAAAACGCATGACGCGTGATTTGGTCGAGCAAGCACTGACAAAGGCTCATAATTTACGCAAGCCAGGCAAAGGTTTGGTGTTTCACAGTGACAGAGGCTCTCAGTACACGAGTAAAGGCTTTAGAAATCTACTGTCGCGATTAGAGTGTCGAGCTAGTATGGGGGATGTTGGAGCTTGCTGGGATAATGCTGTTGTGGAGCGCTTCTTTGGAAGTTTAAAGCATGATTGGTTGTTTAAAGTACCGCAGACCACTCGAACACATATGCGAGAAGATGTCGCTAGGTACATGAAATATTATAATGTTGAGCGACTACATTCAGCTAATTTGGATCAATCGCCAATTGAATTTGAAAACTCCTTTAGAAAAGTGTCCGGTTGGACTTGACCAGAACAGAGACTGATTTTTTTTGACCAACTTAGGCTCAAAAGAGCCATCACGATCACGTGGTGTGTCGAGGTCGAACTCACCATCTTCCGTTTTTATCCGTTTAGAAGTTCTGCCGTTACGACTATTTTTGACTACTGACTTAGCATGTTTCTCGGTAAGCGTCCGGTGATCCACGCCTAGCAGTCATCCATTATTCATTCGAAAATACTTCCTCACTGTAATGGGAGGTATTATGAAGCATAAAACACTAGATGAATGGCAGAAATTGATAAGCCAACAACAAACGAGTGGGTTAGCCATTGTTGATTTCTGTAAAGAGCACAGAGTTAGCACATCAAGTTTTTATAAATTTCGTGGGCGATTACAACAGCAAGTTAACCCGCCTCGTTTTGTAAAAGCTAGCAAGTCTGCTATCGACGCGACTATTCAACCATCAGTATCTGTCAGATTGGGCGAGGTTTCGTTATCTTTTTCGACGTCTTGCGAGCCTGTTTGGTTGGCAAGTTTCGTTAAGGCACTGCAATCATGAGAATGTTCGTTGAGCCAGATGACATTTATTTGCACCTTGAGCATGTTGATTTTAGAAAGTCGATTAATGGCTTGCTGGCGATTATCGAAAGTGAATTAACATTAAACGCATTCTCCGGTGCATTATTTATCTTCTGTAACAAAAAACAAGACAAACTCAAACTCTTATACTGGGATAAAACCGGGTTTGCATTATGGTACAAACGGTTGGAGAAACAACGCTTCAAATGGCCTAAGTGTGGCCAACTCAAACACACTAATTTGAGTGAGCAGCAGTTAACATGGTTGCTCGGTGGCTATGATGTCGTTGGACATCGCAGCTTGGATTACACGGCCTCTGGGTTATAACGTACGATCATAAGTAGCATTTAACGATCACGTTTTAATCTAATTGAAAACAGTCACTTAGGGTTATAATAAGTGACATGAATAAAGCCCAACTACGCCAACAAATAGCCGAGCTTAGCAAGCAAGTTGAACGATTAGAAAGTCGCAATCAGTTTCTTGAAGAGCAGTTTCGTCTTGCCCAACAAAAACAATTTGGGGCGAGTAGCGAAGGTCACCCTGGTCAAGGTGAATTGTTTAATGAAGCAGAAGAGCTGGTTGCTGAAACACCTGTCGAAAAAGAAGACATCAGCTACACACGCAATAAACCTAAGCGTAAACCATTACCAAAAACATTACCTCGTGAAGTGGTTATCCATGATATTGCACAGGAAGATAAAGTCTGTGCTTGCTGTAACAATGAATTGCACAAGATAGGTGAAGACAAGACTGAAAAGCTTGAATTCATCCCTGCTCAAGTTAAAGTGATAGAGCATGTTCGTCCTAAGTATGCGTGTCGTGTATGTGAAAAGGACGGCATTAGCAATCACATCAAACAAGCACCGGTGCCACCTTCAGTTATCCCTAAAGGTTATGCGACACCAAGCTTACTTAGTCAGGTAATCACCAGTAAATATCAATTTGGGTTGCCACTGTATCGTCAAGAAGCGATGTTCAAACAATACGGTATTGAACTGAGCCGCAAAACTATGGCCGATTGGATGTTGAGGTGCGCTGACTTGCTCACACCGCTATATGACCATTTACACGAATTGATACTTAAGCAAGGCGTCATTGCCGCTGATGAAACCACCTTAAAAGTCGTCAGCGAAGATAAAGCGAAATGCTATATGTGGGTGTATACCTCAGGCGCCGACTCACCTGAAGGGAAATTACCCAATACTGACATCCCAAATATCGTGCTGTACGACTATCAATCGAGTCGCGCGGGTCAATGTGCCGTGGATTATTTACAGGGTTACAACGGGTATCTTGTTCTGGTCAAGTCCAACCGGACACTTTTCTAAAGGAGTTTTCAAATTCAATTGGCGATTGATCCAAATTAGCTGAATGTAGTCGCTCAACATTATAATATTTCATGTACCTAGCGACATCTTCTCGCATATGTGTTCGAGTGGTCTGCGGTACTTTAAACAACCAATCATGCTTTAAACTTCCAAAGAAGCGCTCCACAACAGCATTATCCCAGCAAGCTCCAACATCCCCCATACTAGCTCGACACTCTAATCGCGACAGTAGATTTCTAAAGCCTTTACTCGTGTACTGAGAGCCTCTGTCACTGTGAAACACCAAACCTTTGCCTGGCTTGCGTAAATTATGAGCCTTTGTCAGCGCTTGCTCGACCAAATCACGCGTCATGCGTTTTGATATATGCCAGCCCACAATACGGCGTGAGTACAAATCCATGACAATTGCTAGATATAACCAGCCCTCACCAGTCTTTAAATAGGACACATCACCCGCCCAAATTTGATTGGGTCCAACAGGATTGAAATTCATATTTAGCAAGTTGTCAGCCACAGCATCACTGTGTTTGCGCTTGGTTGTCACTTTATAAGCTATTCGCTGAGTCACAACTAATTTAAGCCGTTCCATTAACTTAATGGCGCGATACCGCGTTATTTCAAAGCCTTCTTTGCGTAGTGCTTTAGCAAGCTCTCTGCTGCCTAAACTGTTTCGACTTGCCTTGAATAATGCTTTGGCTCGTCGATACAGTCTTAGCGTTTGAGCGCTAATGAGTTCACCAGGTTTTTTTAGCCATGCGTAGTATGCTGACGAACTCACTTCCATCACTTTACAAGCAACTGACACCGGATACTTCGCATCAAGCTCACTTATAAAAGAATATCTTACTTCATTTCTTTCGCGAAGAAGGCACTGGCCTTTTTTAGGATTTCACGCTCCATTTGTAGACGTTTACTATCTTTCCTGAGCTGAATTAACTCTGCCCGTTCATCACCAGATAATGCATCACCTAGTGCCTGTTTCTTATGCTTAGCTACCCAGTTGTAAAGTAGTTTGTCTGTCACACCTAAAGATGCAGCAGCTTGTACGATTGGATAGTCTTGCTCTATTACCAGAGCGACCGCTTCTTGTTTAAATTCTGCGGGATAATGTTTATTTGTTCGTTTAGTCATATTCACCTCAATTAACAGGATTATAATCCTTTATTGAAGTGTCCGGTTAATTCAACCACAACATCTACAAGTGGATGGCTATGCGGGTTACCACAAAACCCAAGCGACACTCGCAGGCTGTTGGGCCCATGCGAGACGTAAATTCGTTGAAGCCAAAACCGCACAGGGCAAAAAATCTAGCGGCAGAGCCGATTGGGCACTTAACCATATTCAAAAGCTGTATCGTATTGAAACGCAAATAAAAGCGAGTGCACCTGATAACAGGCGGAAAGTAAGGCAGGAAAAGAGCACTATATTGCTCAAACAGTTCGAAGCGTGGCTGATAAAATCAGAGTCGCAGGTATTGGCAAAAAGCAAATTAGGCGAAGCCATCACCTACTGCTTAAATCAGTGGAGTAAACTCAACACTTACACCCAATATGGTCACCTGAACATCGATAATAACCGCGCTGAGCGCGCGATAAAACCCTTCGTCATAGGCAGAAAGAACTGGTTGTTTAGTCAAACGGCCAAAGGCGCTAAGGCCAGTGCCATACTGTACAGCATTATAGAAACTGCAAAGGCAAACGGACTAACGCCGTTCGACTATATGATGCATTTACTTGAACAAGTCTCGGTTCAAAACACCGATATCGAGCCACTGCTACCATGGCGATTTGCTAAAGACTAGGTGGGATTGCCGGACGCTTACGTTTCTCGTAGCCTAAATGCTCATCCATCTCTGCATTTAATGCAGCCTCAACGGTTATTTTCTTCAGCATTCGGCTGAAATCATTCAAGTCTTCTGGGGTTTTAATGCCTTTGGCCGCTTCTTTAGCGAAAGCTTCAAGTTCTTTTCTGTTCATTTGCATCTGCCTATCCTTAACTCTCAATAGAGTAATTTATGATAAGCAGTTACACAAAATTTGTTACAGCCTCCTTTTTTACTTTTTGATGTAGCAAATATAGTCTCAGATATTATGAAAACTCAATTTAGGTGTTGGTAAGAGATAATATGGATTAGCTCACATTTTTCAACTAGGCTAAAAAACAAAAGGGCAAAACGCCCTTTTGTCGCTAATTGAAGAACACTGCATTAACAGTCTTCAGGATCTTTCCCTAACTTTTTCTGAGTAGCGATACATGCTTCTTTTAGTTTTTCAGCTGCATCAGTTTTTAATTCTGCCGCTTTTTCCTTTGTAGCATCCATAACGTCAGATGCTTTTTCGGCTGAGGCATCGTATGCTTCACTAGTCTTAACCTCGGATTCTTCATAAGCCTCAGTTGTGCTCTCTTTTAAATCACCTGTCATATCTACTGCGCTGTCGTCAAGCTGAGGTGCACCTTCTTTGGTTTTGTCATATAACTCTAATGATTTTTCCTTCGCCTTGGAGACCATTTCTTTGGTCTCTGTTTCTGCCTCCTGAGCTGATTCTTTTTGATTATCAGTACAAGCGCTTATCCCAATACTGAGTAAGGCAAATGTTATTGCTAGAGTAGTTTTTGATAAAGTCATTTTTATTCCTCGTTGTGTTTTTAATGAAGTGTTTTTCGCTTAATGCGCTCTTAAAAAAGACTTTTGCGAATTCCATTCAATGTTTACAAACTATATAAGTAGTGAGTTTACAAAGTTTAGGTCATATTCGTCAGAAAAAGTTGTTATTTATGTCTTTAACTGATGACAGATTGAGATTAAATCGCAATTGCTCGCAAAAAATATATATAAGTTGGGTATGGCATCACACTATCAAAGGGGTAACAGGTAATCAAGGTTAAGCTGGATTGATCCACATCAAATCTATCGTTGTTATTATTCCTAGTCCGTTGACTAATTTTCTGTCTGGCCCATAAAACATTTAGTCCTGATTGTCTGGTCTTAGCATTAGGCTCTAATGCGTTTTTCATGGGCTCCCCTTGATGTTGAACCGACACTTTAACTTTTGATAAGTCGTCACTAACACTACTTTGCCTAATTTGACCGACAGTTAGCTTATGCTACTAGGATATTTGATGGTCAAGTAATGGTATCTAACTCGACTTTTCATGGTGAGCCTGAGTTATTCGCCCAGATGTTAGATAAAATCATTGCCCAATATCGACAAGGTGACATCAGAATAGATACCTTAAAAATAAATTTGGAGTAGTGGTGAGCTTGGTGTTTAAGGGGTAAATGGCTTGCTTAACTTACTATGGCCTGCATTAGCCTCGTTTGTGTTTACGTGCCATTCCCCAACCTATAACACCTGCACCAATTATGGCGCCAATCCAAGCATAAGGCTCAGTTTCGGGTGAAAGGTGTTTGGCAAAAACGATTGTCATCATCGAGAAAATACACAATCCCCAACCAAAAAGTTCGATTTTACTTAAATATTTGGAGAGAAAAAAACGTGATTCTTTGGGTGTCTGTTGCATGTTTAACCTCTGTGGTCTTACGACTTAATTTACTATGAGCTATATTAGGGATTACGATACCAGCTAAATCAAGAAAACCAAGGTTTTCAGTCTAATTTTTTACTATCTTTTATTAGCTAAGAAGTTAACTCACTAAAAAAATTAATGCTCATCCTGTATACAAATCTGGATGAATAAAAGGCGCCATGGCCAGTATAATCGCTTGCCTATATACACTTTCTCTTGTGGCTAACCCATGGGTTAAAAGGCCAATAGCACCTTGCTTTTGTTTGACGTTGTCAGTATTAAATAATCTGTCCATAACATCACCAAGTTCTTCACCGCTTTTAAGGGCTTGGTAAATGATGGGTGGCAAAGGCAGATTACAGCTGCGCCCAATCGATACATTTTTTTGATTGGCGATAGCTACAAAAGCAAACGTTGCTGGACCGTATTCGAATTGATCAACACCTCCTTCAATTGCAACATAAAAGTCAGCACGGGTGTGCTGTTGACAATATTGGATCCTGTTAACTGCGCCAAGCTTTGTTTCTTCACTTGTCATTGGCTGTTCAGCTACGCTTGAAGGGGCATTTATACCGATACATTCCACTTCTTTTAAAGACAAAGCGTCACGTATTGCGGTTTGTGCTGCGCTAATTTTCACGGGGTTTTTTGACCCGACTACAATTTTTATCATTCTGATCCTTAATGTCTCATGAAATACAAATAGGGTAGATTATTTAAGCCAATAACCTGAAATTGTAATACTAAGCGTTTTATTAATATTAAAACACTACTCGATTACATTGATTCAGCAGGATATAATGCTAAAAGTTTAATAGAATGATAATAAGAGATACACCCCCTGTCATGAAAAATGCGCCCCCAGAGTCTTTGATCCGCACTTGGGTGTGGATGATGTCCGAAAACAACGATCCGCAACTGATGAATAAAGGCCGAAAAAATTTGGTCGACGCTTTTGGTAGTTTACAAAAAGCTATTGAGTATATTGAACAACAAGTTGCTTCTGGTATTGAATATTAACTTTTTTTTCTCTTGAAAATACATCAGTTGCAAGGGCATATTCAATCGATTTATTTGGTCGAATATCCCAAAAATTTATTGCTGCTTGATGGGTGCTGTCGTGCAGACATCAGTATGCTTGAGCAGTTTATTACTGGCAACTTAGGTCGCTCTTTGACTGATTTAAAATTAATTGTCGTTACCCATATGCATCCAGACCATGCAGGTGCTGCCCACAAATTACGTAAAATAACCGGTTGTGGAATTGCTAGCGCCAATATGTCCAGGCAATGGTACACAGGTCTAATTGGCAGATTTACGCACATTGTGGATATTATATTAGCCACATGGGTGGCGAGCAGAATGGGCAAAGCTAAAAAAAATTTATGGTATTCACCACACCTGAAAACTGACTATGCGTTGACAGATCAGGACACATTACCCGGTTTTGATGAATGGTGTGTGCTATTGACTACAGGTCATACGGATCGAGATTTATCTGTTATGCACCTCGCTTCAAAGCGGATCTACGTGGCAGATTTATTAGTCAAAGTGAAAGACCGTTTTATTCCGCCTATTCCAGTGAATTTGCCTGAACAATATCGCGATTCAATTCTAAAGGTACAGGCTTTACACCCTGCCAGTTTGATGCTGGCCCATGGTGGTGAGGTTGCGTTAACTGAACGCGATTTTGCTCATGTACTGACAGTGGCACCCAGAAAGCCTTTTACCATTTGGACACCTGCTAAAAATAAGGTAAAGCGTTTATTGCTCAGAAAACAAGGCTAACTAATATTAGCCTTGTTTGTCGCGTTATTTAACCCCCACTTATAATAATGGCACTGGATTGTGCTGCTTATTTCAAGTCTCTTTGGATTTATATCCTCCTACCCTTCATTTCATTGACACAATAATCGACCGCTCTGACTGTTATTGCCATAAATGTAAGGGATGGGTTTTGAACCGCGCTTGAACAAAAACTTGCGCCATCTGTCACAAACAAATTAGCCACGTCGTGACATTGATTAAAGCCATTGAGTACTGAATCTTTTGGATCGCGCCCCATCCTTGCTGTACCTAATTCATGAATGGCAAGGCCAGGATTACGCCTATCGACCGAATTAAAACTCTCGACTTCCGTTAGTCCCGCTTTTGTCAGCATATCAACAGCGTTTTGCTCTGCGTCTGCCATCATTAATCTTTCGTTTTCAGACCAAGTACAGTCAATATGAATAAGAGGAATGCCCCATTTGTCAGTTTTAGTGGGATGTAAGGCCATGTAGTTATCAAACCGAGGCAACATTTCCCCTTGTGCACCTAATTTCATTTTCCACTTTCCTACCTTAGTCAGGCTAGTTTTGTAGTCTGCGCCTATGCCTTTTTGTTGGGCATTACTTTCCCAGCTTTCACGATAGCTTCCGCCTGAAAACCCATAGCCACGAATATAATCTTTCTTATATAATGATGGTTTGTACTGAAAATTAGGGATTAATATACCTCCAGGGCGCCTACCTGAAAAATATTCATCTTCAAAGCCTTCTACTGTGGCTGTAGCGCCGGCATTGTAGTTATGATCCATCAAATAATGGCCTAGCACACCAGAGCTATTAGCGATACCGTTTGGAAACGACTTGGTTTTGGTATTTAACATTATTTGTGCTGAGCCTAAGGTCGACGCACATAAAAAAACCACTTTAGCAAAATATTCGCGTGTGGATAGGTTGTCGTTATCAACCACCCTGACGCCCTTCACTCGTTGTGTTTTTTCATCATAAATTAGGCTATGCACTACACTATTGGGGGCAATCGACAAGTTACCTGTTTTCGCTGCGGCGGGCAAAGTAGAGCTTTGTGTTGAAAAATATGCACCGAAAGAACATCCCTTCTGACATTCATTTCTTGCCTGACAGGTTACTCGACCTTGATCTAGATGCAGCTGGGTTGGTTCTGTTAAGTGGGCTGTGCGTCCCATTATTAAATGTCTGCCAGGAAACTGCTCTTCTATTTTTTGCTTCACATGTAGTTCAGGTGCCATCATTTCAAATGGAGGCAAATACTCGCTGTCGGGCAATTGTTCAAGACCTTCCATGCTGCCACTTATGCCTGCAAATGTTTCTACATGGCTGTACCAAGATTTAAGATCATTGTAACGAATAGGCCAATCATTTCCGTGACCATCTGCCTTATTAGCTGCAAAATCAAAATCACTTAAACGATAAGACTGGCGATGCCACAGCAGGGACTTCCCACCTAATTGATTAGCTCTAATCCAATCAAAACCAGTCCCTTCTTCGGTACTGTAAGGCAAATCTTTGTCATTACCAAAAAAGTGTTTGGTCATATCACTGAAGGCGTAACATTTTTTTTGTGTGGAGTATATTTCTTCGGTCAGTAAGTTGTCGACCTTGGTTCTGTTTTCAAATTCCCACGGGCCTTTACCTTCGGTAATGTAGTCTTTTCGATGTTCGACTACCCGTCCGCGCTCTATCATTAAGGTCTGCATGCCACGTTCACAAAACTCTTTGGCAGCCCAGCCTCCAGTCATACCGGAACCTACCACTATGGCATCGTATAATATTGCGCTTTCGTGAATATATAAATCTGTTGTCATGTCTTTTACTCTTATTCTGATTGGTTCTGTGCGTTTACCGTTATTATCAAAACTTAATAATAAGCCTGCGAACCCCAAGATTTTGTTTCTGCAGTAGCTGGTATAGACCCTTTAAAGCCACCTGGCACAGCTTGGTAATTGAGTGCTTGTGTTGCGCCCACCTCAGAGGTGAAATAGCCAAATACTATGAGTGCTTTTAGAAAACTAAATTGACTTTTCTCAATATCTGTCGTTAAGGCATCACTTTCAATATCTAGCAACAACTGCTGCTGCTGTTGAGGCTGCAGTAACACAAATGTTTTGCCAAATTTTTTATTTGCCTGCATATCTACGGTGTTTATAATTTGGATACAGTCATTTTGTTGCTGTTTCGAGTGGCAGTGTTGCAGCTGATGTGGGACAAATTCATGACATCCAGCTTCGACTGCACTAGGTGTGTCTGTTTTAGGCAGTATGGTTTCGCATAGGCTATAAAGTACAGTGAGTGCATGCTCTGTAAACAAAGTGCCATTTTTTGATAAGGGTAACCCTTGTGCTGTAAACGTGTCAGTTTCAGGTTTACTGCAGCCTGACAGGACCGCTAATGCTGTACTTGCACCAAATAAGCCAACCATCTTTTTCATAAAAAGACGGCGGTTACCTTGATCATTTACTGTTTTCTGTAATTCGGTTTTAATTAAATATGTTGGCATATCAATCTCCTCAATACGTTTTCTAAACAAGTGCTTTTATGTATCAATATCTGCTCATGAATCTACGGTCTGCTCAGTTTTTACTTTACGCATAAACCAATAAAACCCTGCAAATGCGACGATCAAAATCAATGGGAATATAACTAAATTCCCCAGAGCAGCTTGGCCCGATGCAAGGGCTAAATCGTTGCCCGTTAAACCGGATGCTTCGGCTTGGTTAGTTGCATTCTCAATCCAACTACCAATAATTGGACTCCAAATCGTGACAGACAACATACCTGCACCACCCATCAGAGACATGCCCAAAGCTCCAGATTTCGGCACGTATTCACCCACACAACCAATCATAGTCGGCCAAAAATAGGTGACGCCAAGTGCGAACACTACCGCCGCGAAGTACACAGCGCTACCTTGAAGCTGGATCATTAAGAATAAACCGAGAGAGGTCAAAATGGCGGAAATCAGTAATACGCCCGCAGGAGCAAAACGCTGTACTAATGGACCTGCAAAGAAGCGTCCAACGGCCATAATACCTGTCACTAAAGCCAATATCAGCATGGGGTGGGCGCCAGATGCACCGAGTATTTGATTAATCCAAGAGCCGGTGCCCAGTTCACTGGTGGCTGTTAGTGTCATACAAAAAATTAAAAACAAATACATGGGTGAAAATAGATGTGTAAAGTTGCTTGACGTCGAATTAGTTATTTTATCAAACTCTGGAAAAACACATCCTAACATCAGTGCGCCATAGATTAATGTTGGAATAATAATCACGGCAACTTGAAGTTCCCAGCCCATACCCATGGAGGTCATGCCTGCTGAAATGAGCGATCCAATCACCAAACCGCCAGGGAACCAAACATGAAATTTGTTGAGCATGGTGGTTTTGTTTTTTGGATATAGATCAGCAATCATAGGGTTACAACCAGCTTCGACTAAACCATTGGCAAAACTTACCAAAAATGTCGAAATCATTAAGCCCCAAAAACTACTTGAAGTAATGGTCAGTCCTATTCCAATCAGGTGGCCAACAAATGCACACCAGACTATTTTTTTTGCCCCTATGGCATTATATAAAATGCCTCCAAGCATAGTTGCCACAGGGAATCCAAAGGTTCCCATACCTAAAATCCAACCCATCTGTACAGTGGTTAGGCCATATTGAATGCCCAAATCACCGATGATCCCAGCGCGGATAGCAAATGTCATTGAAGTAACAGTTAATGCGATGCAACTGAGTAAAAATACTCTTTTCGCTTGAGCTTCGGTAAATTCTGCGGTGTTACTCATATTGTTAGTCTCATTTTAAACGTCTCATTTTAGGCCCAAAATTTTATTATTCATTTCAACGTCTTGCTCTACACCTGCAAAATCGTCAAAGGCTTTTTCGGTTGGTCTAATTAAATGTTCGCTAATAAATTTAGCGCCTTCTGCCGCGCCATCAAGGGGGTGTTTAATGCAACATTCCCATTCCATCACGGCCCAACCATCAAAGTCGTACTGGGTCATCTTGCTGAAAATGGCTTTAAAGTCGATTTGGCCATCCCCTAAAGAGCGAAAGCGCCCAGGTCTGTCTATCCATGCTTGATAGCCGCCGTATACACCACTGCGCCCATTGGGAGTGAACTCTGCATCTTTTACATGGAAGGCTTTAATGCGTTCATGATAAATGTCTATAAAGGCAAGGTAGTCGAGTTGTTGTAATACAAAATGACTGGGGTCATACAATATATTGGCGCGGGGATGATTATCGACGGCTTCTAGGAAGCGTTCAAAGGTCACACCGTCGTGTAAATCTTCCCCTGGGTGAAGTTCGTAACAAACGTCTACACCGGCTTCATCAAAGGCGTTTAAAATAGGTAACCAACGCTTAGCTAATTCTGTAAAGCCTTGCTCAACCACGCCAGCAGGGCGCTGAGGCCATGGGTATATGGTTTGCCATAATAAAGCACCAGAAAAACTGGCATGACCTGTTAAACCTAACCGCTGGCTGGCTTTAGCGGCATACATCATTTGTTCCACTGCCCATTCGGTGCGTGCTTTAGGGTTATTTCGTACATGTTTTGGGGCAAAACCGTCAAACATCTGATCGTAAGCAGGGTTTACAGCAACTAACTGGCCTTGCAGATGGGTGGAAAGCTCAGTGATTTCTAGTCCAGCTTCACCTGCGACACCTCGTATTTCATCGCAATAGTCTTGGCTATTCGCCGCCATTTCTAAGTTAAACAATCGACCTTCCCAAGTCGGAACTTGGATACCTTTAAAACCTAATCCTGCCGCCCAATTACAAATTTCAGGAAAAGAGTTGAACGGTTTGTCATCGCTAGCGAATTGCGCTAAAAATATACCAGGGCCTTTGATTTGTTTCATTAGGCTACTCCTGAAACGGTTGAGGGAGATAAATCGAAGTCATGCCATTTTAATTCGGACTGACTAAACTTCACTGTATTTTCGATAAACGCCATGCCACGGACAGCTTGAACAATTCCAGGTACGTCGAATGTTTCGTTTGAGCATGGAAGGCCTTGTTCAAACGCTTGTATTTGTTTAGCAAAATTTTGATAAATATTGGCAAAGGCTTCTAAATAACCTTCAGGGTGCCCCGCGGGTATGCGCATCGCTGCCTGAGCAGCAGGGCAAAAATCTCCCACTCCAGTGCGGATCAATTGGGTAGATTTTGTGTTAGATCTTAGCCATAAACTATTAGGCTCCATTTGTGACCAGTCGATACTGGCTTCGTCTCCATATATTCGCAAGCGCAAGTTGTTTTCTTCGCCTACTGCTATTTGACTAGACATTAAAACGCCACGAGCCCCGTTATTAAAGCGCAATAATACGGTGCCATCGTCGTCGAGTTGACGACCATCAACCACCGCATTTAAGTCTGCACACATAGCTGAAATGTTCGCACCTGTGACATATTCAGCCAAATTGGCAGCATGCACCCCAATATCTCCCATACAGCAGCTTACACCTGCTCTTGAGGGGTCAACACGCCATTGTGCTTGTTTACTCAGTTCATCATTTTTACTTGCTAACCAATCTTGGCTGTATTCCACTACTACTTTTTTGATTTTCCCCAAAATGCCCGTTGCTATTAAGTGTTTGGCTTGTTTAATCAAAGGATAACCATTGTAGGTATGAGTGAGTCCGTATAGTTGGTGAGATGTTTTTAATAGTTCTGCTAAGTCCAATGCTTCTTGAAGTGTGAAAGTAGCGGGCTTATCGCTGAGTACATGAAACCCTGCTTCTAGTGCCGCTTTAGCGACAGGGAAATGCAAATGATTAGGCGTAACAATAGAAACAAACTGCATTCTTTGGTGTATCGGTAACTTAGCTTCTGCCGCGAACATTTGGGCATAATCTGCGTAACATCGAGTAGCAGGTAAATACAAGTGTTTGCCAGAAGATATACTTTTTTCTGGATCTGAGCTGAAAGCACCGCATACTAATTCAATATTGCCATCTAGGTTAGCTGCCATTCGATGCACTGCACCAATAAATGCATCTTGGCCACCACCGACCATTCCCATTCTTATTTTTTTAGACTGTTCCAAGGTGTTGCCCAGTTATCACTAAATAGATTAATTGAATAATCATAAGTTAAATTTATGTTAAATATGCTAGCTTATTTAAGTTACTCGAGCCTAAGATAAATTCGGCAATAGAATGCAATAAATTCGGCGTGTTTAATTTTTATATGACTTCTGAATTTAACCTGCTTTGGTTGTCCATCTTTTGTCTAGAGTAGCTTGAACAAATACATACGCTTCAGTATCTAAATACATGACTTGAGTCTCGACCGATACATGAGAGATAAACAGGCATAATAGTGAAAGGTAACATATGAAATTAATGACTGGTTTATTAGGGTTTATGATTTTTTCAGCATCTGCCAAGATGCCGGGTTTTGATATTTACTTGGGTGATTTAGTGCTTAAAGATCAGCGATTAAAAGTGAGTCATCTTAAGGCGCTAACTAACACATCCGCATACGAGAACCAGCCTTTTTTTTTGCCAGATAGTGATGCGCTACTTTATACCTCTGCGCTAACAAAAAACAAGGTCGAGCAAACTGACAGTATGCTTATTTCTCTTAAGTCAGGTCAGATTTCAAATTTAACAAATTCATCCGAAAGTGAGTATTCACCAACTTTAATGCCATCTGGAAACAGCTTTTCTGTGATACGAGCTGTTAATGATGAACAGAAACTCTGGCGCTATCCATTATATCCTGAGCGGCCATCTGCTAAGCCTGCAAGTGAGTTATTGACCCATATCAATCCAGTTGGATATCACGCTTGGGTAGATAATAACCGGGTGATGCTGTTTGTTCTGGGAGAGTCTCACACATTGCAGCTAGCGGATGTACAAAAGCAGACAAGCCAAGTGTTAGATGAAAATATTGGTCCAAGTTTGTTAGCAATTCCACACTCGCCATTGATGAGTTATACCGTGTCTGTTGGTGCAGGGGAGTCTATTCAATGGCAATTGAAAAGTTATCACCCTGATACGGACCAAATAGAACGGTTAACTACTTTACCAAAAGGTGCTTATTATTACGCTTGGTCTGGAAACGGTTTTGCCATCGCCGCAGTCAACAGTGTATTGATGCAGTGGGATAAGACAAATGCTGTTAAAGGCTGGCGGTCTTTTGCTGATGTTTCTGACGTCTGCCCTAAGGGGGTGACGCGCCTCACTACGAACTTACTCAACAGTAAAATTGCGCTTGTTTGCACATTGTAACCCGCCAATCGAATCTTGGTCTATTGTCAGAGTCGCCCGTAACAATGAGTATTAATTATGTTTAAAATGGTGTTGTTAAATCTTTTTCAGAAAAGGATTACTGGGCTCATTGTGATAATTTTGGTACACAAGGATTGATGCAGATAAAACGTCTGTCTTCGGGCCAATATTAAAGCCGATGGGCTATTTCATGCCTTTTATTTTTCCGCTTTTGGACTGTAATGTGCCTCAATGGAGGTTGTGAACGCCTTTGAGTGAGTCATTGATTGATAACAGAAAATAAAGTAGTGAATTGGAATGAAACTTCGTTCGTACTAACGTGATATTATCTACATGATGTTGAGCCATGAGGCCATCGAGCGAGTTATACTCAGCAATAGGAAACAGATATGTTTAAACAACTATTTATTGACCATCCAAAGACCGTCAACGAGACATACATACAACATTTTTTCACCGCAATGAGTTTTTCAATGAAACTTTTTAAGGCAGCAATAGCCTGCTTTATTCATGCTTTAGTGCCAGGTTTATGTATCAAAACCGGCAGTAAGGCCATTACTGAGTTACATGTAAAGATGGTCACTTTTAGGGTGAAAGCTAGTAGTGAAGTGGCCCCAAATGAACATATTGAGAGTCCGATAGAATATATGATTTAGCTTAACTGCAATATTTTTTCATCGCCTTGAGCCTTATATACCTCGCCAATCTTAACCGCGTCATTTTTACTCATAAGGTCACGACCCACATCTGCTGAAACAGACACCAGTAAGCCACCATTTGTTTGAGGGTCTAGTAAACATTTAATCAGCGCCCAATCTACATTATTGGTATCACATTGAAGCAACATCGGCATTAATTGTGGCATTAATGTGGACTCAAACCCTTGGCGACTTAATTCAAGTGCGCCTTCGATGAGTGGCACATTGTCCGTTATGATTTTTACACCAAATTGTGTTCCTTTAAGCATTTCTAAAAGATGCCCAATAAGACCAAAACCGGTTACGTCAGTGGCTGCGTGTATCTGTATATTTTTGAGCGTCAAGAAAAACGCTCTATTTGAATGCAGTAAGGTACGCCACAGTGCTTCAATACTTTGAGTGGTCGCCTTACCTTGGGAATCTGCCGCAAGTATAAGTCCAGAGCCCAATGGTTTATTTAAAAGTAACCAATCACCTTCTTGAGGGGCATTTTTTTGCCAATATTTGTGGCCTGTTCCATTGATCACAAGCGCTAAATGGGTCTCTATGCCCTCTGTGCTATGGCCACCCACTAGTGTGGTTTCATGGTGAAGCAAGGTGTCGGTGACGCCTTGCATTAATCGTTTAAAATCTCGTTTGGTTAACCGTGGGTGTTCAAACTTTAAATTGACCCACACTTGGGCGCTGGTTGGCTGTAAACCCATGGCGTATAAATCGTTAACAGCGTGATGGGTTGCCGCGATACCCAATTTATAATCATCGTCACTAAAAGCGCGAAACCCATCAATGCTTTGCAATAACGAGGTATTGTTAATGACTGCCGCAACTGGCGCATCTTCTGCTTGTGTTAAATCTGTATCAAAATGTTTATTTGGAAAAACACTGAGTTCTTTAAGGGTATCGCCTAATAATGCAGGGCCAATTTTACTGCCACACCCAGCGCAATGCATGGGTTCGTGATCCATTGCAGGTATGGCAGGTAGATTTTTAGAAAACAAGGCCATAAATTTTTGGTCGATTTGATCTTTCCATCGCCAAACCCATTCACCTTTTAAGCTTAACCAACCCCGTTGGCCCACTGCGTTTTTACCGCCAAGAGAAATGAGCGACAAAAAATCAGTTTGCAGTGATACAGGTGTCATCACTTGTTGGCTAAATGCAGCACGTAAGTTTTTAGTTAAAAAAGGTGCCGCACGCACAGCGAAGACACCCGCTTTGGGTCGAGGTGATTGAACCATAGTTGCCACATCACCACAGGCAAATACATCCTTGTGGGAGGTGCTTTGTAAAAACTCATTTACAGCAATAAATCCGCGTTCGTCCGTATCAAGTCCGGCAAGTGTCGGCCATTTCGGCGCCGTTGCCGGAGTGCACCAAATAGACTTTTCAATATTCAGGGTGTTGCCTGTGTCCGATTCAATCGCATTTTTAGTGACGCAAGAAACGCGAAATCCTGTAATCAATTCTATACCATATTGCTTTAATGCAATCGCCACGTGTTTTTGTACATTACGATGATAACCCGGTAATAATGTAGCGCCCGATTGCACCAATGACAGCTTTAAGGAATCGCCTGCCTGCTTAAACCGATAAGCAATGGCAAGTACCATTTCAATCCCTGCCGCACCACCGCCAATAACAGCCCAATGGGGCGTATTGTGCTTGGTTTTTTGGGCAATTAGTGTTTGCCACTTAGCAGTGAGTTGGCTAACTGGCTTAACCCCAACACCAAATTCACGGGCACCCGTAACATTGACGTTAGGTGTAGAGCCGGTATTGATGGATACTTTGTCATATCCAATGCTGGCTTGGTTGTCTAATTGTATTGTTTTATTCGCTAAATCTATGCCGTTGACGCGACCGTGAATTAAACGAACCTGTGCCGCTTTACACAATTTGTTTAAGTCTAGATGTGTCTCGTGTTCACTGTAATGACCTGCAATATAGCCCGGCAGCATACCTGAATAGGGCGTTAACAACGTATTGGTAATGAGTGTTAAGCGCGCATTGTCTATTGGTTTCATAGCCAACATTCTCAACACCAAAGAATGCGAATGCCCACCGCCGATAAACACTAAGTCACGTTCATACATGGTGATGTTTACTTATAAACGCAAAGGCTACCGCTTTATAACCTAACCAAGGTGTGTTCATGGGAATGATCAAATGCTTACATAACATCATGTTGAGGCTAGCCATTGAATGATTTCGTCATGGGAGCCTTTGAAAATAGTTTTTTCGTTTTTTTGTTGATACTGATATTCATATATCGGGTCGTAATATTCACTGAGTAGTATGTGGATAATATCGTCAAATCCAGACCACTGACTTTGGCTTTTCAGTGAGTTAATTGCTGAATCAAGTGTTGCATTAATCAACGTAAATCGATCCCCACCTAAGCGTTTTTTAATGCGCAAAACTGCATCACGAATAAAAGTGTCCAGATCATCATAAGAGGTGACGGGGTCATTTTTTTGATAATGCTCGAACGCATGCATAAAATAATCTCGTCGGATGCGAGCAATACGCTCTTCATAATGAGCTTCGAGCAAAATGTTATTGGCGAGCTTCGTCGCCGCTAAATACTCTGGAAATACAACAACCCGACCAATCAAACGTGATTCATCTTCAATCAGTACCGGTGAATCGTTAACATGGATGCGTTTTAACCATGCCACTGACCATGCATTTTCGAAATTAATTTGTGTCGGTTGTGCAACAAAGGTTTTACCAAAAGCGCTGCCTCTGTGGTTGGCTAAGCCTTCTAAGTCAATGGAGTGAGGCCATTCGCTGATGACTTCTGTTTTACCGCTGCCTGTTTTACCTGATAATACAAGAAAATTGCCTGTGGCGGCTCTTTGTTGCAATTGCTCAAGCAGATAAGTACGCATCGCTTTATAGCCACCTTCCACATAGGGTCGGTCTATGCCTGTATCATTGAGCCATTGCTGAGCAATGCGAGATCGTAAACCCCCTCTAAAGCAGTAAAAAATGCCGTTGGGGTGTTCGTTGGCTAAATTTTGCCATTGTTGTAAACGTTGCGCTTTTACATCCCCAAAAATTAATTGATGGCCGAGTGCAACCGCTGCATCTGAACTCTGTTCTTTATAGCAGGTACCTACTGCTTCGCGCTCATCATCATTCATTAAAGGTGCATTGATGCTGCAGGGAAATGCCCCTTTCATAAATTCGATGGGCGCACGCACGTCTATCATCGGTGTATCGGATAAAAATAGCTGTTTGAAATCGGTGATAGGTTGCAAAATAAGGACTCGGATAATGTGAATACGTATTATGGCGCCCTAAGGGGGGAGAACTCAAATAAGATTCAACTGTTATTAATTGACGGTCACAAATATTTTGCAGATATATCGATAAAATAAGGTGTTCATTCTGATTATTGACAACCCGACCTTGCAGCAAGTTTGATTGACATGCGCTTAGCGGACAAGCCTAGCCGTCACTTGTAGGAATACCCAATAAAACCCGAGGTGACAGATACATAGGCTATGGCCTGTATTGTCTATTGTCTCGTAGTGGTGTTGTTTTTAAACGGTATAATAAACGCACTATCAATTCTCTATATCAAAGACCCGCTTTTATCGACCCCTAATAAGTAATGTTGTATGGGCATGGAGATTAACATTTTATTCTACCTATAGATTGCAGCGGTTCTAATTAGATCATTCG
Organism: uncultured Paraglaciecola sp.; assembly: GCF_943787955.1. Classification (NCBI taxonomy): domain Bacteria; kingdom Pseudomonadati; phylum Pseudomonadota; class Gammaproteobacteria; order Alteromonadales; family Alteromonadaceae; genus Paraglaciecola; species uncultured Paraglaciecola sp. The sequence goes on along the minus strand of NZ_CALSOK010000002.1, from coordinate 350,246 downwards.
GTCAAATAGGCTTAATGTCTCTTTCATTAGTCTTGTTTGCTCCGCAACTAATTTATGTAATTGCCCTTGTTTTGGCAACTTTTGCAGCTCGTCATTGATGTCCCGTTGTCTTTTGATGGCGTCTATTAGTGAAATTTGTAAAACCTTGTTACCAATACGGCTCATATAAACATCCTTATTATTGTTTATGTTAATAATTATAACTAGAAGCAGGTTAAAAATAGCTGGTCCTGAAATACTGTTTAGAAGCGTTTCAAAGCTTCTCTTTAGTATTTTAACAGTGCTTTTCAGTGAACCCGTTAGAGCAAAAAAACGCTATGTATGCTGACTACTGTGATGTCCAAAAAGTTGTACACGCGTGGCGTTAAATTCCAGCGGCTGTAGTATGCAGTATTGTAAGTTTTAATTGTGTGATCCTGATCAATGATTGTGCGTGAGACTAATTTTTATTTGATCTGATACTTGTCTCAAATTGTAAGTTTTTGTCAACAGACTCTGAGGTTAGAGTTGTTTAATAAGGGTAGATGTTTGGCGCTTTTGATTTAGTCGTTGATAGTGAACTTTGTGGCTGCGATTTAGTTGCTGATAAAGTTAATAATGCCGCCCACAACAAAAGCATTAAGTTACCAATAAATACGGATACATCCCAAATAACATACCTGTTATATCAGTAAATATTGCCATCTTTGAGTTATTTTTATAATTCCTTCTTTAGGGTGAAGCTATTTTTTAATTCAAAATACATTAGAAACGGCAATACCTAAAATGACGCTGCCGTTTCTTATTGAGTGGCCTAATCGTTATTGGCTAATTTCTCAGCAATCCATTTTCCAACTAATTGGTCTAAAATATCTAACGGTACTGCACCATTTTTTAGAACAACATCATGAAATTCACCTAGTACAAACTTATCGCCTATAGCGGCTTTAGCTTTTTCCCGCAGTTCTAAAATCTTCATCATGCCTACTTTATATGCGGTGGCTTGGCCCGGTAACACTATGTAGCGTTCAATTTCTGAAGTGACATCCGATTCAGCCATGCCTGTATTATTAAGCATATAAGTGATAGCTTCCTCCCGCGTCCAGCGTTTCTCATGGATCCCTGTGTCTACAACCAAACGTACTGCTCTAAATAGCTCTGCCTGAAGTCTTCCTATGTTATCGAAAGGGTCATCTTGAAAGCCTAACTCCCATGCTAAGTATTCAGTATACAAAGCCCACCCTTCGGAATAAGCAGTAAATAGTGGCAATGTTCTGAAAATTGGCAAGCCAACTAACTCCATTCCAATAGCAATTTGGAAATGGTGGCCTGGTATGCCTTCATGATATGCCAATGTTCGCATGCTATATTTTGGTGTGGCTTTGACATCATATAAGTTAGCGTAAAAAATCCCCGGACGTGAACCGTCTATTGAAGGAGGATAATAGTAAGCACCTGGTGCGGTTTTCTCTTTAAATAATGGAATACGTTTCACTTCCATTCCTGCTTCTGGCCGTATAGAAAAACTGTCTCCTAAGCCTCTGTCAATTTCATCTAAAATGGTTTGATAATCAGCGAGTATTTGCTCACGTCCTTCGTCAGTATCAGGGTAATAAAAGCGTTTTTGAGATGCGAGTTCATTAATAGCAGCAGTAAAACCTTGGGTAACGTCAAACCCCTCACTGGCCAATATAGATAATATTTCACTTTGAATTCGCGCCACTTCTTCTAAACCAATATTATGAATTTTGTCAGCACTGAAATCAGTCGTGGTCATAAAACGTAATCTAAGATTATAAACGTCTTCACCTTGAGGCATGCTCCACAAGCCATCATCTGAATTAGTTTTACTTTTTAGCTCAGTAAAATATTCAATTAGCATTTGGTAAGTGGGGTAAACCGTTTGTTCAATTTCGGCTGCTACTGCGGCCAATAATTCAGCTTTTTGTTGGCTGGTGATGGATTCACTCTCATCTATTTTTTTCTCTAACGACGTGTACAGCACGTTTTCTGTGGCTGGTATGCCGATGAAATCCGTCATTTCATCAATCACACGCTCCACAACAAAGGTGGGTGGGAATATGTTTTTTTCTGCACGAATGCGCATACCCTCAAGGGTTTGTGTGTAAAAACGTTTAGACTCGCTTAGTCGAGATATGTAGTGCTCAACACTTTCAACATTGGAAATAGCATGTTGCGCATCCATAAAGCTAGGAAAATTACTTTGGGCTCCGAACATTTGATTAAACGGGTAATCATGATATTGATACTTTTCCATATCATCTAAGAGATTGAGTAAATACATGGCGATTTCTTTGGATGTCAACTCGTCTTCACTTAAGTCTTCATCTTTATATTGCAACATGGTCTCACGCACTTTTTTTAAGCGCTTTAAAAGGGCCAATGAGGTAGCTTCACTCGCATCATTCAAATGTGCGTTATGACCTGTTATGCCTAAATTTTCAAGAATACCAATTGAAGTCAGGAGTTCAGGGCTATCTAATGCCTCTTTAATTAAAGTCCTGTTTAGGAAATTATTGAATGAAAATGGTTTTTCTGCATTCCATTCGTAAGTTGCTGAAGCGCCTGCAACTACCATTAACGCTAGGATGGTAATGCCTAGCCATTTAAAAAAGACTTTCATGGTTGGTCCCTTGTTGTTATTTTTATATCCAAAATCAGAGACTATTATCACACTTCGTAAATTGGTATTGCAACTGTCAGATTTTGTGACTTATGTAATGTCCCTTTACGCTTTTACCCTACAAACCAACAACTCACATGGATAGCCAGGACAATTTGACTCTGTAGTGAGTTGAACTAGGGTTAATGCAACGCACCATGGAATTGATTAATGCTATTGGAGTGAAATATTGACCCGCATCAAATTTTGTTTCACTGGCATTTTTTTCCAATAAGCCTTCGTATAAATCCCCTAAACCGTCTTTGTTATCACTAAAGCAATCTTCAATTTCATCGAAACGTTTAATTGTTAGCTCTAAATGCCTAGGCCCAAGTAATCGGGTTTGGGCATCGGCATAAATGGCGCTGATCACTCATTTATGCCGTTCGACCTGATCTTAAGCAAGGTAAATGTAGTCATAAGGTTCGATTGCTAATATCAAACATTATTCGTAACAATATATAGATGAGAAATATAGATGAGAATTTTCCCCTAAATATAAATCTGCTCTAATAAAAAAGCGACTACTCATAAGAATAGTCGCTTCTAGTTTTGTTCTTTATTTTTTAGTTTCGGTTTTAAAATAGTTTCGTACTTTATTTAATTCGTACACTAACAACGAACACACTAACCTAACTGGTTAGTTATTCCACCGTCACACTTTTTGCTAAGTTTCTGGGTTGGTCTACATCTGTGCCCTTAATGACTGCGACGTAATAAGACAACAGTTGAAGTGGAAGTGTATAAACAATAGGTGCTACAGCCGCTTCGCAATGTGGGACGTTAATCACGCGCATCGTATCGTCACTTTTAAAGTGAGCGTTTTTGTCAGCAAAAACATACATAATGCCGCCACGTGCACGGACTTCTTCAACGTTTGATTTGAGCTTTTCGAGTAGTTCATTATTAGGTGCGACGACTATGACGGGCATTTCATCGTCAATTAACGCTAACGGCCCATGTTTAAGTTCACCTGAGGCATAGGCTTCAGCATGAATGTAAGAAATCTCTTTGAGTTTAAGTGCCCCTTCCATCGCGATGGGGTATTGATCGCCCCGGCCTAAAAACAAGCTGTGATGTTTATCGGCAAATTCTTTAGCCAGTTCTTTTATCCCATCGGTTAAAGTCAGGGTTTCTTCTAATTTAGCGGGTAGGCTATGTAATGCTTTCACAATATCGTCATGGTCTGTTTGACTCATGTTGTTGTGTTGGCCAATCGCTAAGGTCAACATTAAAAAACCAGTCAGCTGAGTCGTAAATGCCTTAGTGGAGGCAACACCAATTTCTGCTCCAGCAAGGGTCATAAAGGCTAAGTCTGATTCTCTAACCAAGGATGAACCGGGTACGTTACAGATAGTTAAACTTGCTGAGTAACCCTGTTGTTTGGCAAGCCTAAGTGCAGCAAGTGTGTCCGCTGTTTCACCAGATTGTGAAATAGTGACGATTAAACTATTGGGATGCACAAAAGATTTTCGGTAGCGAAACTCTGAGGCAATTTCGACATTACAGGACACATTGGCATATTGTTCTAACCAGTATCGTGCTGTCATGCCTGAATGGTAACTGGTGCCACATGCAATAATTTGCACATGTTGAATACCGGCTAATATTTTATCAGCACCTTGGCCAAATATATTTGGGCTGATACCGTTATCACTTAATCGGCCTTGCAATGTGTTACGAATAACACTTGGCTGTTCGTGAATTTCTTTTAGCATATAGTGGCGATAACCGCCTTTATCTCCCGCATCGTGTTCGACATCTGACTCAATAATGTCTCGCTCTACTGGTGTGCCAGTTTGGTCGTAAACATGAATGCTGGTACGGGTAATTTCGGCCACATCGCCTTCTTCTAAAAACATAAAACGTCTGGTAACAGGTAATAATGCCATTTGATCTGAGGCGATAAAGTTTTCGCCTATGCCTAAGCCAATCACTAATGGACTGCCAGAGCGTGCCACAATGATGCGCTGCAGATCCTGTTTATCCATGATTACCGTACCGTAGGCACCATGAAACTTAGTCACAGCGTTTTGTACTGCTTTAAGTAAGTCGCCACACTGGTCAAGTTCTAAGTGAACCTGATGGGCAATCGTTTCGGTGTCTGTGTCTGAGCTAAAACCATAGCCGGCTTGGGTGAGATCTTGGCGTAATGTTTGGTGGTTTTCGATGATACCGTTGTGTACGACTGCAATACGTTCAGATGAAAAGTGTGGGTGGGCGTTGGCTTCGGTCACTCCTCCATGGGTCGCCCAACGGGTATGGGCTATCCCCGTTCCACCTTTAACTGGTTGCTCTTTTAATGCTTGTGCCAGTTCTTTTACTTTTCCTATTCGTCTGGTACGGGTGAGATTACCTTGGTTATCCAATAGGGCAACGCCGGCCGAGTCGTATCCTCGGTATTCTAAGCGGCGTAAGCCTTCTAATAATATTTCAACTACATTACGTTCGGCAATAGCCCCTACAATCCCACACATATTAAGCTCCAATCTCTGTTGTCTTGGCACAGATAACGTCTACGCCATGCTGTTCAATTTGTTGTTTTACATTTGCTGATATTTTATTGTCAGTTACTAAAACCGAAATTGCACTCCAGGGCAACTCTACATTCGGTATTTTTCTTTGTAATTTTTCAGACTCGGCCATCACAATCACTTGATTGGATACCTTGGCCATTGTTTGGCTTAATTGAGTTAATTCATTAAACGTAGTGGTGCCTTTTAGCGGGTCTAAGCCTGCCGCACCAATAAAGGCTTGATCGAAGTTATATTCATTCAGTACCAGCTCGGCCATTTTACCTTGGAAAGAATGGGATTGAGCGTCCCATGTACCCCCGGTCATTAACACTTTGGGTTCGTTTTCTCGCTCTAACAAATAACTGACTACTTGTAGTGAGTTAGTCATCACTAACAGGCCTGTCTTATGTTTTAATTCAGGTAACAATGCTGCTGTAGTGCTGCCACTGTCAATAATAATGCGATTGTGATCTCTAATTAAAGAAGCCGCGGCACCAGCGATAGCTTTTTTGTGTGGGGAACGCTTTTCATCTGATAGTTCAGAAGAGCTGGTTGGCAGTAAAATAGCCCCACCAAACTTTCTTAGCAGCAGCCCACTGCTTTCGAGTTCGACAAAATCTTTACGTATGGTCACTTCTGAAGTGGAGAACAACCTAGCTAATTCATCCACTGCTACTTCGCCAGTAAGATTGAGCTGTTCGACGATTGCACGTCTTCTTTGTTGGGTATTACGTTTTTGCATGTAGTTAGAATAAGTTTCGATTTGAAACTTATTCTAACTTTAATCTTACGTAACGCAAGTTGTGTTTGTCTAAAAAAGTAAAAATAAAGACTTCAGTGATTATTTAGGTGTTAAAGCAGCATATACACAGCACAATATATAAGTTGGTGAGCGTAACCTTGTTTTTCATCTCAGCTGTATGAGTCATATCGTTTTTTGTATCTTTACTTTTTGCTTGGTCGTTGCCAATTGCTCACATTTCTTTGCTTCGCTCTGGCAATAGCTAATTCATTTGCAGCGACTTCTTTAGTCACAACAGAGCCAGCTCCCACTGTTGCATTCACACCTATAATGGCGGGAGCCACAAGCGCACTGTTTGAGCCAATAAAAGCCCCGTCGCCAATGATGGTTTTGAATTTATTTACACCATCATAATTACAAGTAATGGTACCGGCGCCTATGTTGGCTCCTTCGCCCACCACTGTATCGCCAAGATAAGTAAGATGATTAGCCTTAGAGCCCTTGCCTAAGACAGTTTTTTTCATTTCAACAAAGTTGCCTACACGGGCTTTTTCCTTTAATACTGAACCTGGGCGAAGCCTAGCATAAGGACCTACATTACAATGCTGGCCTACTATGGCTTGCTCTAATATTGAATTGGCATGGATAATCGCGTTATCTTCGATGATGCTGTCTATTAAAATACAGTTGGCACCTATGGCGACGTTTGAGCCAATTTTGACTTTACCTTCGACGATGACATTTACATCTATTGTTATATCTTGGCCAACCTCTAATTCACCTCTTAAGTCGAAGCGTGATGGATCTAATAATGACACGCCTTGCATCATTAACGCTTCAGCTTGTTCGCCTTGGTAAGCTCGTTCGATGGACGCAAGTTGCACTCTATTATTGATCCCTTCTACTTCAATGGCACAAGAGGGCTGTGCAGCATGAATAGATTTTCCTTCTTTGGCGGCCATTTCAATCACGTCAGTTAAATAAAATTCGCCCTGAGCATTATTATTGTGTAGAGCAGACAACCAACGCTTCAGGTCTTTGCCTCCCATAATCATCATGCCAGTGTTGGTTTCTTTTATTTGACGCTGTTGCTGGGAAGCATCTTTGTGTTCAACAATGGCGGTGACCTGTTGACCTTGCCTGACTATTCTACCCATGCCAGTGGGATCCTTTAGCTCGACCGTAAGCAAAGCAAGATCAGCCTGTTTTTTTACTGCTATGAGTTGCCTTAGCGTTGACTCTTTAATCAACGGAGCATCACCTACCAATATCAGCACGTCTTCATTATCTTGAATATGTGGTGCGGCTTGTTGCACTGCATGGCCAGTACCTAATTGTTGATCTTGAAGGCACCAAGACAAATCATTGTGACTGAGTTTATTTTGCAACTGTTCTCGGCCGTGGCCATATACTAAGTGTATGTTGGTGGCACCCAATTTTTTGACTGTATCAATGATATGTTGAACCATGGGTTTGCCAGCAATGGGGTGCAATACCTTGGGCAAAGAAGATTGCATTCTCGTGCCTTTGCCTGCTGCTAAAACGATTACTGAAAAAGTCATGCAATTTCCTTTAAAAGTGAGATGCCTATTGTCCAATGATGCGACACCTTTGATATCTCATATTCTACTGACTTGCTAATCTTCTGTCAGTAATAACATTTGGTTTAACGTTTATTCTAATCTAAGCACACCTGAAGGCTTTTTATCATGATTAAAAATAAAGTACGTTGACGTCTACTCTGTAGACATTTTTCAGATATTGATGATAAACATGCCATTAATGACATTTACGGCAGGAAAGCGGGCGATATAGTGCTGCGTCAAGTTGTGCAAATGTTGCAACATACTATTCGTGAAAAAATATTTTAGATCGCTGGGGTGGGGTTAAATTTATTTTATTGATGTCCGGTACTGTTCCTCACGAAGCGGTCGAATTATCTCAGAAGTTATCTGCGGGGCAGACGATACCTTGTTTTTGGCCAAACCTGATGGGATAAACATGGAGAGAATGCGGTGAATAGATTCTGATTAAAACACACAGGGTGTTTGATTAGATAAATTCTTTTTCCAACGCCAATAGATCTGCTTTGATTGACATCCCCCATGCATACCCTGTTAATTTACCATTACTACCGATAACACGGTGACAAGGAACAACAATAGCCAAGGGGTTACGTCCATTGGCTGTGCCTACAGCCCTCACTGCTTTTGGATTGTGTATACCTTTTGCAATATCGGCATAACTGCAGGTTTGCCCATATTTGATAGTAGTGAGCTGTCTCCAAACTTGTTGCTGAAAATCAGTACCTTTTGCATTTAAGTTCAAATTAAACTGAGTTCTGTTACCTGCAAAATATTCGGCTAGTTGTGTAAGTGCCTGTTGTGTATGTAAACACTTACTTATAGGTTTGCATTTTTGTTGCACAAAGCCTATTGAACCTATGCCATCCTGGTTGGCACACACTTCTAATATGCCAAACTGGGTATCCAAATATTCAATAAAATGATTGTTTTCAGTCACGCCATACTCCAAAGTTGTAATGTTAGGTAGCTTCGCCATGGACGTGCTAATTCCGCATCGATTGTTAATTTTGCCAGTTGTTTTTTAACAATCAAGTCGGTGTTAAGCCATATATCCGGGGAAGATTGTCCGCGCATTTTTGCATAGGCTACCGTCCAAGGTCCTATGCCTTTTATACATAACCAATCATCTACTGATGAATCTGAAGAGTCTGATGAATGGACATTATGATGCGCCAATAGCCGCAAGGTTTGCTTGCGGCTATTAGGGATTTTGAGAAAACTAAGGTCGCTATTTGCAATAGCTTCAGGTGTTGGGAAATACACCTTGTCACCTTCTGTTGCGCCTAATTCCTGGGTTAATTGGGATAATAAGCGAATGGCCGCTTTGACTGATATTTGTTGACCAAGAATGGCACGACAACCCGCTTCAAATTTATCCCATACACCAGGAATTCTTAATCCTGTCACCATAGTGTCTTTTGGGACACCGCACCTTAATAATTGCGTTTGGATTGTGTTGGTATCTGCGTTGAGATCAAACATTCGTTCAATATTCGTTAAAATAGTCGTCAGTTTTTCGATATTGGGTAGACTTATTACTACCTTTAAATAATGCTTATTCTTGACAGCTGATACGCTAAACCAGCCTTTATCTGTTCCAGTAATAAAGCTTCTAGAATAACAATTTTCAGTCATATTCTCGACTCCTTGAATCACCCTCAACGCTAAGAAAGATTGCATATATTCCCAGTTGAAAGGTGGCCGAAAAGCTAACCTAAGACTAATAAGCTCGCCTGGCTTGTTTTTACTCTGCTTTATCTGCTGGGGCGTGAACCCTGTCACTTTTTTAAAATTATGTTGTAAACGCCTAGCACTTGCAAAGCCACTGGCATGAGCTATGTGTGCAATGGGTAAGTTGCTTTCATGCAGTAGACGCTTAGCAAATAAAACTTTATCAAATAATTGATACTGTTTTGGACTTAAGCCTAAATGTTGCTGAAAAAGCTGTCGAAAATAGCGTGCTGTTATACCTAACTTGGTGGCTATCTGCTGTATGTTTAATTCTTTATTTTGCCTGAGTAAACGCATCGCTCTGTGCACAGTGGTATTCACCCCCTGCCATGCGTATGAATGGGGGGCACTATCAGGCCTGCAACGCAAACAAGGGCGATAGCCGGCTAACATGGCCTGTTGTGCTAACTGAAAGTATTCGACATTTTTTTCAAGCGCGGCAGTAGCAGGACAAATGGGTCGACAAAAAATATGTGTGGTTTTAACTGCTATAAAAAAGGTGCCATCAAAACGTGGGTCTCTTGCTAGCCTAGCTTGTTGATATTCAGTCTGCATTATTTTGTGCTTTACTACCTGTGATATGATGATTTTAACGATTTATATCGAGTGGGTGCGACAAAAACGGCAGTCAATCGTTATTTTGCTATGTTCAGCATCAACCATTCATAAAGATGGTTGATATAAAGTAGCAACAAGTAGGGCAATCAACAGGGTTGGCTAGATGTCACTTCGTAAGCTCAATCTAATAATAGGATCCATATGGCTTTTTTTGTTTATATAATGCTAGGTTTACTGGACATACTGGCCAAACCTATACCACTTCAACTTTTTCATGTTTAAGTCTTTTATAGGGGTTGTACTACTTTTCTGCGTATTTAACCAGCAGAGTATTGCTGCTGATAGATGGTTAACAAAATTTGCACAAGATATTCAACTAAAGGCACAAAAAAAGAACTTACCTGGGTATACCTTTGCCTATATTGAGAAAGGTAAACCAGCTTCTGTGGTGGTGTATGGTAAAGAGAGCAAGTCAGGCAACCCTATTGCTGTCGATACTGTATTCAGATTGGCCTCGGTATCAAAAACCTTTACTTCTATGTTAATGGCTAAATACGTAGCTCAAAACCAATTAGACTGGCAAATGCCTGTGGCGCAATTGGTGCCAGAATTCTCTAGTGAAAAGGGGAGAGGTAGTGAGTTGCTATTACGGCATGTTATTGGGCAGTCTAGTGGATATATGCCTAATGCTTATGACAATTTAATTGAAGCCAATTATTCAGTTAACCGAGTGCTCACTATGCTTTCAGAATTGCAGCCTCTGTGTCAACCAGGGCAATGTTATACTTATCAAAACACCTTGTTTGCAGTGGTGGATGGATATTTTAAGCAACATCACTCTTCTTATGGTCAGGCTTTAACCCACACCATAATTAAGCCATTAAACATGCCTCATGCAAGTGTGGGAAAAGCAGGCTTAGAATCATCTGCCAAGTGGGCAAAACCCCATGTCGCCATTTCAAAAAATCGCTGGCGCTCGACTAAAATACGAGATGACTATTACAAATATTCTCCAGCCGCTGGGGTCAATGCAAGTATGCGGGATATGGTTATTTGGATGCGCGCGCTTTTAGGAGAGGCGCCAGGCGTCGTATCTGCAGAGTTGATTTCAAAAGTGACGACACCGCTGACTAAAAGTAAAAAGGAAATGTATCGACGTCAATGGCGCAAATTTTTATCGGATGCCCACTATGGATTAGGCTGGCGCGTCTATGATTTTGCAGGGCATACCCTTAATTATCACGGTGGGTGGGTACAGGGTTACCGTGCAGATATAGCCTTTTCTCCCGAATATGGGGTGGGTTATGTGATGTTAATGAATGCAGAGTCCAACTTAATCAATGAGTTTACCCCTGATTTTTGGGCCCGTTGTTTTATGCATTTAGAACAAACCAGATTGGTTGCAGGCTCAATCAAAACAGCACCTAACACTATTTTACATCAATAAATGTTATGCGTTAGATGCTGGCAGTTCAGCTAGGTTTTTAAGTAGGTATAACCCTTCAGACAATCCTCATAGAAGTCAGTCCATTTTACTCCCTCTCTGGGTTTCATTTGCCCTTTGGCAACGTGCATATCGATCATTTTCTTAATACTTTTGGCCATTGAGCTTGGGTGGTATTGCATGATAGATAATACATCCTCAACCGAAGAACCCTTGACCATTTCTTCAATGTAAAAACCTTGGGGATCCTCGTCATGACAAAATATATGCACTTCGTTTAAACGACCAAACAAGTTGTGCATGTCACCCATCACATCTTGATAGGCACCGGTCAAAAATAGTCCTAAATAATAGTCTTCGGCCGGTTTCAGGTGATGCATGGGTACTACATTTGAAATACCTTGTTCGCTGATGAATTGATCTAATTTTCCATCGCTATCACAGGTGATATCTACCAATGAGCAATTGCTGGTGGGCTTTTCGTCCATTCTGGTTAGGGGGACCACAGGCAGTATTTGGTCTATCGCCCATGTGTCGGCAGCGGATTGAAATACTGAAAAGTTACACAGATATTGAGATGACAACGCAAAGTCAATCTCCTGCATTTCTTCAGGTACAAATTCAGCGTCTTTGAGACGAAGTTGTACTTTTTCCATAATTTGCCAGTACAGGGTTTCTATTTTGGCGAGTTCTTCTAGTGATATTACCCGTAACTTAAATGCATTTAATGCTTGCTCTTTAAACTGCGAGGCGTCATTGAATATTTCTTGTAAATTATTTTGTTTATCAATGATTTCGGCTAATTCTCGCATATCACTCACTAAGATATGTTCCCCCTCTACTGGGGGTGTAGCGATCCCGGACTCCGTGTGCCTTTATCTCACCCACCACTTCGGTGACTACACAACTATGGTGGGCAGTAATGGCTCTGCCACTTTCGCTCACTAAGGTTGGGTGGGGAACATGTTCTAAATCACACACTTGTTTCATGCCGTATACAATATCAGACACGTACTCTTGCATACTGTAGTTTCGTGACGAGTCATTGGTTGATTGGCTGCCATCATAATCAATTCCTAGGCCTCCCCCAACGTCAACGTACTCTAATTCAAAGCCCATTCTGTGCAGCTCAGAGTAAATCATTGCACCTTCCGTGATAGATTCTTTTACCGCACGAATGTCGGTCAGTTGGCTGCCAATATGAAAGTGCAATAGTTTTAGACAATCGGCCATGTCATGTTCTTCAAGGTATCGGGCTGCATTGATTATCTCGCTGATAGTTAGGCCAAATTTAGCTCTATCACCACCAGAACTTTCCCATTTGCCTCGACCTTTTACCGTCATCTTGGAGCGGACGCCAACTATTGGCATGATATCCAGCTCTTTAGCAATTTTTACCAGTAAAATGAGTTCTGAAAACTTCTCAATGACCACAATCGTTTTTCGACCTAACTTGCGACTTAATAGAGCTAACGCATGAACTCTTGGTCTTTATATCCATTAAGTATGGTAAGTGACTCAGTATTGGTATTGAGCGCCATGACGGTCAAAAGTTCAGCCTTTGACCCTGCTTCTAGACCATAATTAAAGGGCGCACCGGCGTCGACTATTTCTTCTACTACTTCTCGCATCTGGTTTACTTTTATAGGGTATACCCCCATATATTCACCCTGATATTCAGCGTCTTTAACCGTTTGTTGAAACGTTTGGTTCAATAATGCCACTTGCGATCGAAGGATGTCGTGAAATCTCACCACTACAGGAAACTGGATACCTTCTTGTTTGATTTCTTCTACTACTGCTTTGAAATCAATTCGCATATTGGTATTTAATGGATCGGGGGTCACATGTAAATTTCCATTTTGACCAATTTCAAAATAGCCAGCACCCCAGCGTTTTACCCGGTAGATATTTTCCGAGTCATCAACGGTCCATTTTTTAATTTTTGGCATAATATTTTACTGTCTATCAAAAGGGTTAAAACGGCGGATTATAATGAACAACAATTGTGCTGACCAGCACGATTATTGTTATTAAATCAAAAGTAATGATGCTGATCCTAAAAACACAAAAAAGCCAACTACCATCAGTGACTGTTGTTAATATTACGGAGCCAGCAAGTGCAGGATCAATTCCCATTTTATTGAGTAATACGGGGATCACTATGCCTGCAATGGCAGCAATAAGCATATTGATAATTAAAGCCACTGCAATAATGGCTGACAGCCATGGGTTATCAAACCACAGGGAGGTAATCGCCGAAACAACTAAAGCCCAGAGTAGGCCATTGAAAAAAGCAACTAATACTTCTTTGTTCCCAAGGGCTCGTAGAGTTAGATGTGGCCAATTGCCCTGTAGCTAAACCTCTAATGGTTAAGGTCAATGTTTGACTCCCAGTAATGCCGCCCATGCTTGCCACAATAGGCATGAGTACAGCTAATGCGACGACTTGTGTAATCACTTCATCGAATATGCCAATGACAATAGAAGCGGCAAAAGCTGGTTAATAGATTGATCCCCAACCATATTGCCCTGCGTCTTGAACTTGTAAACACTGGTGCAAATAAGTCTTCGTCGCTTACGCGTCCCATGTGTGACAACTGAGTTTCATAATATTCTTGGTAATACGTCAATCGCATCTTTGACAGAAAAGCGTCCGAGTAATCGTCCTTCTTTGGTGATAACCGGTAACATTGAGCGACCACTACTTTTTACTGCTTCAGACGCTTCGAACAGTTCTAAGTCTGCCGCTAACACATGATCTGAAAACTCAGACACCTGAAAAAGGGGGTACTCGCTTCGCTGGTAAATAAAAGATTGATATCAACTTGGCCCAAATAGTGACCTGTATCGTCTACGACTAAAATACTATCGGTATAAGCCGGTAGGCCGCAACTTTTAACTCTTCTCGTAATGCGCCTACAGTTACACTTTTATTGACCGTATACACATCATGGTTAACGTAACGACCTAGTTGTTCATCAGAGTAGTTTAGTGCTTCTGCAATTAGGTCTGACTCTTGGGCGTTGAGCTTTTTAATTAATCCTTTAGCTATCCGGTTGGGGAGTGCATCAAGTATTTCGACCAAATGTTCTGTGGTACTGGCAAGAGCAAGGTCTTCAATATTCTGATTAGACAGCAAAGACATAAGTTGTTCACGCGAATCGTCTCGCATGGCAGCCAATATAGGTGATTTTTTATCTTCACTGAGTGTTTGCCACAACATAAATCGCAGGTCTTTAGGCAACCCTTCAAATACGAAAGCCCAATCTTCTGAGGTGAAATCTCTGGCAGTGATAGGCACGGCCACTTGACCTTCTTTAAGCCGGTCAAGTAACCATAAAAATGCACTTTCTCGCTGTTCTTGGCTGACCATCTTACTCTCCTTAATATCTAACCTATATGGTATCTATAAAAGGTAAATACACCATAGTGATTTATTATATTTTTGGTGTATCTTATGTAGCATACAAAGCCTAAGCAAATATCCATCCCTTGTAGCCTTAATTCCATTCAAAAAATGTTTTTTATTAATCACTAGAGAAGTCGATATGCAAGACAGAGAAACCAATCCAACCCCAAGCATTGACGATACGACTCATAAATTAGAGTTGAGATACCTTACCCCCGAAGATTATGCGGATGTGAAGGAGTTAATGGATGTGGTCTATTTACAAGTAGGAGGGGCATGGCCACTAAAAAATTATCAGGCACAGCTTAATACTTTTCCTAGAAGGACAGATTTGTATTGAAGACAAGGGTAAGGTCGTTGCCGCTGCTATTTCGGTTATCGTTGATTATGAAAAATTTGGTGACAAACATACTTATGATGAAATTACTGGCGATGCTTATTTAGGTACGCACGATCCAAAAGGTGATGTGTTATATGGTGTAGATATCTTTGTATCGCCAGAGTATAGAGGCCTCAGATTAGGTCGTCGCTTGTATGAAGCGAGAAAAGAACTATGTAAAAATCTTAACTTAAAGTCGATTATGGCTGGTGGGCGAATACCCAATTATGCTGAGCACGCCGCTACAATGACACCCTATGAATATATTGAGGCGGTGAAGTCTAAAGATTTATTTGACCCTATCCTAACGTTTCAGATATCAAATGGCTTTGAGGTTAAACAAATACTCAAAGCTTATCTACCGGAAGACAAAGCCTCGATGGGGTACGCCACTCTTTTGCAATGGCATAACATTTATTACAACGCTGAATCGCCTAAACTTTTTGGTGGACACAGAAATACTGCGAGAATTGGTTGTATACAATGGCAAATGCGATATTTTCATGATGTCGCGGAATTGTTGCAACAAGCTGAATATTTCATTGATGCTCTATCAGATTATAAATGCGATGTGGCGCTTTTCCCTGAGTTTTTTAATGCACCGCTTATGGGTATTAAACCGGCTGAAACATCAATCGATGCAATATGGAATTTAGCAACATATAGCGACGAAATTTTAACTGAAATGTCTCGGTTAGCAGTGTCATATAATATCAACGTGATAGTCGGTTCAATGCCTGTTGTTGAGGATGATGAGTTATATAATATCAGTTATTTATGTCATCGCGATGGGCAAATAGACTGCCAATATAAGTTGCATCCAACACCCCATGAGAAGAAAGATTGGATCATGCAGGGAGGAGACAAACTTCAAGCTTTCGATACTGATTTTGGTAAAATAGGTATTCTGATTTGTTACGATGTTGAATTCCCAGAGTTAGGTAGGATCTTAGCCGATCAAGAAATCCAGATACTCTTTATTCCTTTTTGGACAGACACTAAAAATGGTTACCTTAGAGTAAGAATATGTGCACAGGCAAGGGCAATTGAAAACGAATGTTATGTAGCGATTGCCGGTAGTGTGGGTAATCTTCCCAAGGTAGATAATGTGGATATTCAGTATGGACAATCGGCTGTTTTCTCACCTTCTGACTTTGCTTTTCCACATGATGCAATCGTGTCAGAAACCACACCAAATACAGAAATGACCTTAATTGTAGATTTGGACTTGGACAGGTTGACACAACTTCGCAATGAAGGCTCAGTCAGAAATTATCTCGACAGAAGGCGTGATTTGTATAAAGTTAATTGGACTGGCAAGTGAGTGGGCGCTCACACCATTTAATGAAACAATAAGAATACCATGTTTTGTAAGGCATTTTTTTGTCAAAAAATTGATATTTAAATGGTTAGCATTGAGTTGTTATTAAAAGTGATCGGCTTAAAGCTTTAAGCCGATTGATATTGAAATACTTCATCAATGGATTGGCCAAATACTTCAGCAATTTTAAAGGCTACTTCGAGAGTCGGTGAGTACTTACATTTCTCGATGGCCATGATCGTTTGTCGCGTTACTCCTACTAATTCTGCTAGCTCTTGTTGTGTCATTTCTTCAGCAAAAAAACGCAACTCGCGGATTTTGTTTTTGATAGGAAGAGTAGCCAAATTAGTCGCACCTTCTGTAATAATAAAGTTGTGCTGAAAATCTAACTACTTCAGATAAGATGAAACTGAATAACAAAATATGCGCAGTCAAAAGCGGGATTGTTAGCCCATTAGTTTGTTCAATAAACTCTGGGTTTATTTCCAAAAAAACGATCCTTCCTAAGGTTATAAACACACCAATAACTAATACAGTGTAACCAAAATTATTACCTTTATATTCGAACAATTTATCTCTTTCGTCAGCACCTAACTCAGCTGCTTTGCGGTTACTTACAGCAAGCATTCCTTGGAATATTATTTCAACAATAACGATGAGAAACAACGCTCGAAGCGATAATCCTAGTGCTGCGGTTTTAGCTGCATCAGCAGGCAGAACACCTAAAGATATTACATTTAAAAAATAGTCACCAAAAATAAGTAAAGTAGCAATTAATGAAATCCAAATACTTTTCTCTCTAAAAGACATGTTCATAAAATCCTCCTCATTGTTAATAGTCAGGAGAGTAAACTAAAGTGCACTTAATGTATAATATAATTAACATTGAGTTTGCTTTAATATGCATAAAGGATGTTTTAATTGTCTTTTATTCACCAATATCTTCATTCCAAAGCTGAGGTTTTGAGCTGATAAAGCCTTGCATTAAGTTGATGCATTGCTGATTTTGTAGGACTTCCACAGAAATACCTTTAGATTTAAGTAACCCTTCTTCACCCATAAACGTGTGATTTTCACCAATGACTACCTGGCTTATACCATATAAAATAATGGCACCCGAACACATTGCACAAGGTGATAAGGTGGTGTAAATAATTGACTCTCGATAGGTCTGTGCAGATTGCCGACCCGCATTTTCAAATGCGTCCATTTCACCATGTAAAATTGGGCTACCGTTTTGGACTCTTCGATTATGACCACGTCCAATAATTTTGTTGTTATGCACAATCACTGAACCGATAGGGATCCCACCCTCGGCCAAGCCTGTTTGAGCCTCTTCAATTGCCGCTTGCATGAATTTGTCCATTGGTATGCCTTAACTATTGGTTCAGTTTTTGTTAACGGGCTGAGAAGTCAATAATATGGGCTTGACTTTTTCAAGTGTTTTTTTGGCAATCTTTGATGTTTTCATTAAACATACATTTATCGAGAAGGAGTATGGTTGGATTTATCTCACTTTTTCTAATCTCGAGGTCATAAACCTTTCTTGATTATCACTTTGCGTCGCAAATAGGATGAACCACTATGCCAGTTCTGCATGTGTTGATGTGGTTGTCAAAACTAACTCATCCAGCGGCGCTTCGTCATAATATGTATATTGGTCATGGAGTATCAAGTATTTAAAGTAACTCATTTAGAATACGAATATTAAGTCCCTGTGTAATTGATATATATCCATTAACAACTAGTTTAATGTAATTGTGAAGCATCTACTTAATATGAATATTCATGTACCTTGCCCAAACAAGTCATATTCATACTTATACTTTAGGCAATTATAATTGTGTTGTTAAAAAGAGACACTCTGTCGCCTGATATGAAAATTTTGATCTAATGTTTTAGAGCATGGTACTGAAATCAGTATCTTAACTATTTTGGCCTGAAACTAGCAGAGTACATCTATCTATTGTTGTTTTTGATTACAAACTGACAAAAAGTAGGTGGCCTCATGTTGTTATTTTTTATAAGCGGTTTATTTATCCTAGTTTGTATTGTTTGGAAACACACTGGGGGAGCTAAGCTGTTGTTTTCAGTCTTAGGTAACTTGTTGTGTTATTTTGCCGTGTTGGTTTTTATTGTTATTACTTTTACAAAAGCTATGCACCAGCATTATTTAAAAAAATAAATCCTTAAACGACGTTATACACCACAACACTTTTTGACTTTTTTGCCACTACCACAATGACAAGTATCATTTCGATTAAGTTTAGGCAAAGTAGTTTGAGTAATAGGTTTACTTAAGACAGTGTCTAGCTCAATAATATTTTCTGGTTCATTTGCGCTGACTTTGATATTTGCCACAAGAGAATTTTCTAGCAATACCGATTCTATTTCTTTTTTCCGCTGCACTGAGTTGACTAATAGCGTGAGCGGAGAGTTTGCACTGCCTAACTTCACTTGCCTGTTGGTGTTATAACCAAAACGTTGATATTTTTCTCGCACTTCAATGCGACCTTTGAAGAAAACATTATGCATTATTTGATCCTAATATAGTGAGGGCTAGATCATAGCAGGATAAGCTTAAGACACTACTTAAAGCTGACATTTGCACTCTTTCATTTTACTGAAAGGCTATAATTCATATCTGATCAAGGTTTCCTCTAATATGATCCTTGTTATTCTAGTTTATTGCATTGATGTGTGAACATGCGCTGGGTTTTTTTTATGATTATTTTTTTCAGTGCATTGAGTTATGCATTCCATCCCTTTCAAGGTTTTCATAAAACCAGAGTTTAATGTCACTGATTCCATCATTGGGTTTGGCGCAGCGGCATTAATCGGCTATCCAAACAGATTGCTTAAAGGTGAACTTATTTTATCGCTTAATAATACATAAGTGTTGGATGGCACGACTGTTATACATGATTTCTTATCTTTAGATACGGGTGTAAGGCCGAGCGTGTAGGGTAAAGCCTTTGTCTATATTGTGGCTGGTTTTGATACCTAAAAACTGTTTTTAGATGATGTACCAGATGTTGTGCCAGATGATGTCTCTTTTTACGATCCTCAAGAAGGCAAATTGATGGTGATTAGTGGAATAGCGATGTACCAATATTTTATGGACTACAACGTTTTTATTTTTTAATCCGCTTCATATGAGCAAACCACCATAAAATAATTATTTCAATGTGAGTGTGAAATAGTGTAGGTAAAGTGGTTATTCATACTCTCTTGGTTTAAGACAAAGGTGTATCAGTCAAAAATCGTCAGTAAAACGTGCAGAGCGCTGAATACATCTTTTTAAAATTATATCCTTAGCGCGCTTGGGGTATTCAGATTTTGAGACAATGTATAAATATCCCCGTCATTAAGCGTCAATAAGAATATTTATCTAGGATAATTTGGTAAACATCACTATTTTTCACTTCTGCTAATTGTGTATTAAAGTCGCTAAGCTGTTTTGGTGTCACACTTTTTTGACTGAACATCACATAAGCATTTCCGGTTTGTATGGTGATACCGTGAGCAACGATGTAATTAGATAATGCTTTGCGGCGAAGTAATGAAGCACCCACAAAACTATCCTCAAAAAATCCGTCTATATCTTCATCCAGAAGTCTGGCCACATTGAGTTCGCCCATAATAGCGTCGGCGAAATATTGAGATGTTTCAGCATTATCTAACAACATTGATACATCTGGGCCATAAAAATAATCCTCAACTATGCCTATTCGACTGGCATTTTGAATAAACTCAGACAGAGTGTTATAGCCTGCCCGCACTTTATCGCCTTTACGAATGTACAGAGAAAACTCCTCCATTCGATATGCATCACTAAAAAACGCAAACTCTTCCCTTGCTTCGGTTTTTGATGCGCCAAGCAGTATGTCCACCTCACCTTGTTTTAAGGCCACCAATAAATCAACCCAAGTACCTTGTTGATAGGTCAATTGGCAACCCATATTTTCCAGCACAGTGGCAACTAATTCAATATCAAGTCCGGCGACACGTTCACCAACATCTTCATATTGATAAGGTTCCCATGCATCAAATCCAAGAACGAATTGGCAGCTTTTGTCGGGTATCTGTTTCTTCATTGGGACGATTGTTTCGGATATAACTTCGGGCGCTAATTGGGTGTGTTCAATAGGGGATTGAGGTTTACATGCGCTCACAATAAAAGATAAAAGTAGTAGTAAAAACAGACAGTTAATTTTCATGGTTTTTGCTCCTTAAAATTTTTACTAAGTGTAATTTACTATTTGTATTTTGCGAGTCGATTCATCATTTTTTAACATAACGTTTGTTTTAAATCACAATCTGCCACTCATTTCTTGACCTTAGATACTACTCTAAGCTTTATAGTAGTAACGTTATCGATAGAAATAGATTGAAGAAGTATGAAGATAAGTGATTTGGCAGAGCGTTCTGGTATCAGCACACATACATTGTATTATCATGAAAAAATAGGACTTTAGTTAGGCTGGTCAATGCAATTATCACCATGGTGAACACACGGATATGATAGGTGTGCTGTATCAAAGCTGTGCCTTGGTGTTGGCTGGTTTGATTGTATATCAGCTTCAAAAAATGTTGAGCCCTAAGATTGTTAAGCTCATTTCTGTATTGTATTAACCCGCATAGATAATTGACCATTCAGTATCGTCAAATTGTTAACAACCTAACGATTACTTTCACATGGCGTTATGCATAGAATTGCCTTGGGTGTGCTGGTGGTATATAACAGCAATGATGTTTTTGGTTTTTTTGGGGGGGGGAATAAATGACAATGCATTGGAATGGGGATGTCCCTATCTATATTCAGTTATACCAGCAGGTAATACAGCGTATTTTAGACGGCAACATTAAAGAGGGTGAAGCTTTACCCTCAGTTAGAAAAGTTGCTGCGGAATATCAACTCAACCCCGTCACTGTTTCTAAGGCTTATCAGATGTTACAAGATGGACAATATGTAGAGAAACAACGAGGCAAAGGTTTGTTTGTTAAGTCTGGTGCACCTCATAGCATATTGGAAAAAGAGCGAGCATCTTTTCTGTGCACCGAGTGGCCATTGATTTTGCAGAAAATTTCACGGTTAAAGCTTTCTGTTGAAGAGTTGACGCGTACTTCCAAGGAGAATCAGTGATGTCAGCCATGGTCTCGATTTCAGGATTGCAAAAGTCTTATAAAAATAAGCAGGTATTGAATGACGTTAATTTAACCTTAAGTGCTGGACAAATTTTAGGTTTAGTAGGACCAAATGGTGCGGGAAAGACCACTTGCTTACAGGCGCTGTTAGGGTTAATCAGCTATGACGGTAATATTGATGTATTAGGGTATAACCCCAGAAAAAACAGAGAGAAAATGCTTGCAGATGTCGCTTATATCGCCGACGTGGCTGTGTTGCCAAAGTGGATAAAAGTCAGCCAAGCACTGACGTATATGCAAGGGGTTCACCCCAACTTTAATCGACAAAAGGCCGAAGCGTTTTTAGCTAAAACCAATATACCTGCAACTGCTAAAGTAAACACTTTGTCCAAAGGTATGGTGACGCAATTGCACCTCGCTTTGATTTTAGCCGTTGATGCAAAAATACTGATCTTGGATGAGCCCACACTTGGCTTAGATATTTTGACCCGTCGTCAATTCTATACACATTTATTGGAAGATTTTTATGACAAAGATAAATGCATCATCGTCACCACTCACCAAATTGAAGAAATAGAGCATATTCTTACAGACGTTGCATTTATACGTGAAGGTAAGATAGTTTTAAACCAGAGCGTGGACGCTATTCGCATTCGATTTAAATTAGTAGCAGTTGACAACGAACACTTCGAGCTAGCCAAAACTTATAACCCACTTTTCACTACTCGTATGATGGGTATCACTAGCATGTTATTTGACAATGCTGCCCCAGAAGTTTTGGCAACGTTAGGTAAGGTGAGTTCTCCCACATTGGCTGATATTTTTGTTGGAGTGATGACCCAGGAGACTCACCTATGAACAGATCACAAGTCATCACCAGCTTTAGAAAAGAAATATGGGAATTCAAAAAAACGTTATTTTGGGTGCCTCTCATCATCGCGATTTTTATCATAGCTGCGCCTTTGCTAAAGTGGATACTGATGGAAGATGAGCAATCTTCTGAGTGGTTGGGTATTATTACCAATGTTGATAATTTAGCAAATGTTGAGGGTTTTACGCGCATATTCCTGACGGCCATTATGGGGATGTTTGTTCCTTTTATTATGGTGTCACTCATCATACAGCTCTATTATTTCACGACGTGTTTGTTTGACGAAAGACGGGATCTATCGGTCTATTTTTGGCGTTCACTGCCTGTATCAGATGTCTTGAGTGTTGGCGTTAAGCTGATCACTGGGGCATTAGTTGTACCAACAATATTTATGCTGGCAGCCACCTGTGTAGTGTTTATTTTTCTACTCTTTGCACTCATTGCTTGTTTGGTGTTGTCGCTAGGATATGACGTTTCTTTGTGGGGATTATGGGGCAGTGCTGATATTTTTAGTAACTTAACTTCTATATGGTTAACCTTGCTACCCTATGCACTGTGGATGTTTCCTGTTTTTGCGTGGTTAATGTTAGCCTCAATGTTTGCCAGCAAGGCTCCTTTTTTATGGGCTATATTGCCCATAGTCGCCATATTGGTTATTGAATCTTATGTGGTGGAATATTTGCATCTTGATGAGGGATTTTTGTTACATACATTACGTGAATATTTTGCATTCGGCCAAGGGGTATTTTCGAATGACGTTGCCAATATTCAGCAACCAAGGTTCATGCTATTTTTGGCCTTGTCCTCGAAAATAAGTGGAGTGGCCACACTGATAGGCGTCGGTTTGATGTACATCACCTATTGGTTAAGAGTCAACAAAAGCCACGTTTAACTAAAGCAATTTCAATGTTTCTGTCACGATCAGCCCAATCTGTTTAGGAGCTGATCGTGATGAAATATTATCGACTTTGACTGTATGTTTTAACTACTAACACCCTAATAAATTGTCTGCAGTGATGGATCCAGTCTGAATATGATAAGTCAATCTAGTTAGGCTCATTTCCCGCTTTCCATTTGATATTGCAGCCCATAGAGGGTGTCTGAGTTGTGTCAATATGATGACCATCAAGTAGTGCATTCATAGCCTGAATTAAATCGCGACCTGTCGCTTGATGTTCAGATGAGTCGTAGACACCAGAAGATATTCGGGTCGGTCGCGAAGCATCGAATTGACCGCGATAAACCAGCTTTTGTTCACCATTAAATAGATATAAATCAGGGGTGCATGCGGCAGAATATGCTTTAGCGACCTCCTGTTTTTCATCAAGCAGGTATGCAAAAGGGTATTGCCTGGCCCGTTTTTCTTGGATCATATGTGCCATATCGTCATCGGGATATTGTTCGATGTCGTTGCTATTGATGGCGACAAAAGCGATCCCCTTTTTTTGATACTGCTGCCCAATTTTGGCCAGCTGTGGCGCAATATGGATAACGTAAGGACAATGGTTACATATAAAAGCCACCACCAAACCTTTACTGCCTTCGTAGTCTTTCAAACTTACAGTATTGCCACTTGTATCAGGTAAACAGAAACTCGCTGCTTTGTGGCCTAGTGGCAACATATTAGAGGGGGTCATTGCCATGTTTGTTTCCTTAAATTAGGCTGAATTGATTTCACTGACAGTTTACCTGCTCTATTCATTACAAGGTATACTTTCAACCTCATTTGGTTTTAAAAATTAATATGCAACAAGAATTAGAAATTGAAGATTTAGTCAAGGGCACAGGTAAAACAGCCGAACGCGGTGCCTTAATCACAGCTCACTACATCGGTTGGCTTGAAGACGGTACAGAGTTCGACTCGTCCTATAAAAAGAATATCCCTTTTCAAACTGTATTGAGTAACAAACGCGTTATCCAAGGTTGGATACTAGGCTTAAAAGAGATGAAAGTGGGTGGTAAACGTCGATTGCGCGTGCCCGCACATTTAGCGTATGCAGAGCGTCAAATTGGTACGATGATCCCACCTCACTCCAACCTAATATTTGAAATTCAATTACTAGAAGTACTGACTAGAGATTAAAAAATAAGGATGCCAATTAAACTGAACGGGGTTCTACATGGCTGGTGCATAACAAATCATTCGTGGTTATTTGAGCCCTTTAACTAAGTTTTGAACAGGACATCTCAGCTAATCACCCCATTAACAAACTGTTCAAATGCAGTCAGACTGTCTATAAATAACGCACTATTTAAAACACTTTTTTGTAGGTATACACTAGCAAATTTGCCTTGTTCAACGCGAAGCCATGTAATGTAAAATCACAGTTTTTACTAACAAGTTAACGTTGTTCGCGGCGGGTGTGGCAGCTGTTTCTCATGATGCGTCGCTTTGCATATAACCCATTAGTTGATATTGAAACTCCTAAGCTTATTGCGGTGCTACAACCACGCTTACAACAGATAAAATTCTGTGGCAATAATTTACCTTTTATCAATCACCAATTGTTTAAGTCTAGTGATTGTATCTCATCTACAACCTGCGTAGAATTCGCGCCGGAGTTGGCCAGACAATCGCCGTTCAGTTTTCATGCGTGAATTTCTGAAGGGAGGAAAGTCCGGGCTCCATAGGGCAGGGTGCCAGGTAACGCCTGGGCGGCGCGAGCCGACGACAAGTGCAGCAGAGAGAAGACCGCCTGTTTGTTATTCGTAACAAATCGGTAAGGGTGAAAGGGTGCGGTAAGAGCGCACCGCGTTGCTGGTAACAGTATACGTGCAAGGTAAACTCCACCCGGAGCAAGACCAAATAGGATCTCGTATGGCGTGGCCCACGTTGAGATCGGGTAGGTTGCTTGAGCCAGTGAGCGATTGCTGGCCTAGACGAATGATTGTCGCTGTTTGTTTTCGAACAAACTTCACAGAACCCGGCTTATCGGCCAACTCCAACTAATTTTAAGCCTATGATTTTAAAGTTTTATGTAAAACTTTATTCGATGCAAGGATAAAGGTGCCACATAAGTTGCTACAGGTAAAAAAGAAAAGTTATGTTTGCTTAGCCAATTTTCCTACTTTATTGTTCAAGTGAACACTACTATCAAGGGCTAAGATTAAACCAACAGTAGGTTTGGTTCAGTCTTATCTCTGCCTCTTTGAACATATCAGCCCACCTTAGGTTACAGGTCAACTTCTTCTATAAAGTGTTCAAGTTGTTTTTTAAATTTGCTGCTAATTAATTTTTCAACACAGTTTGACGAAAAGTAATAAGTTTCAAGCTCAGAGCATGCACTCACTGCCATTTACCAACAGAGTATCGAGAAAGAACGTTTTTCAATGAAAAACAACTATAGACGCGGCCCCTCTGCCGCAAGGGTGCAATCTAGTGTTATCGATAATCAAAAGTACAGACCACTTATTTAAAACGGCGCTGGTCTTTTTTATTTTCCAGGTGAAAAGTCAACTAAAACATTGGCGCCGGATACACTCCGGCATCAACAAGGTATTAAGAAATTTGGCGTTCTTGTCCTTCCCAGTAAGGTTTGCGTAATTCGGTCTTAAGCACTTTATTGGCACCCGACAATGGAAATGGCTCAGTTGTGAATTCAATGCTATGAGGACATTTATATCCGGCAATCAGCGTATGACAGTGTGCTTGCAAAGCTTTTGATGTCACTTCGACACCAGGGTGTAAAATTACCAGAGCATGCACACTTTCGCCCCACTGTTCGCTTGGAATACCAATCACAGCACTCGTGGCTACCGCTGGGTGCTGGCCTATCGCATTTTCAACCTCGGCCGAATAGACATTCTCACCCCCAGAGACGATCATATCTTTGACTCGGTCCATCAGAAAGATAAAGCCGTCTTCATCCATATACCCCGCATCACCTGTCAGTACCCAACCGTCGCGGATTGTTTCTGCGGTGATTTCGGGTTTATTCCAATAGCCAAGCATAGTTGTGGGTCCTTTAACCGAGATTTGTCCTACATCGCCGCGGGGTACTTCAACCATGTTCGCATCTACTACGCGGATTTCACAGACGCGTGTTGGGCGTCCCGCTGAGCGAAGCTTTCCGGCCTTTGGTCCTTCTAAAACGTGATAGTCTTCAGACAATACTGAGGCGATAGGGCTAAGCTCTGTTTGACCAAAAGCTTGTATGAAAGCGGTATTGGGAAACTTCTGAAACGCGTCTACCAGGACTGACTGAGTGATAGGCGAAGCGCCATAGGCAATCTGGCGCAAAGACGTTACATCAGTCTGTGCCAGTTTTTCGCTTTGCATGATCATTTGTAACATGACGGGCACCAGCAACACCTGACTGGGTTTATGTTTCTCGATGGCAGCTAATGTTCCATCAGGTGTAAACATAGGGATCACCACATGGGTTCCCGCCATAAAAGTCACTGCACTAAACCAAATCAAATCAGCGATATGAAACATCGGCGCTGCGTGCAGATAAACCGTGCCTTCTTGCATGTTTAGCTCATGGGCATTGGCAACACCGCCCACATAAAAATTGGTGTGGGACAACATCACACCCTTAGGAAAGCCAGTGGTACCGCCGGTATAAAATATACCCGCCAGGTCATCGCCGCTTCGCCCTGCATCCTCTGCGGGCGCATTGGATGCCACGATATCTTCGTAGTTCACCATGCCTTTAGGTGTTTCGGCATCACCGCAGTAGATAATAGTTTTAAGACCTTGCACTTGGGATTTAAGCTCGGCTGCGACCCCCTTAAATGCCTCATCCACAATAAGGATCTCAGCACTCGCATCATTTAATGCATAGGCACATTCAGCCGCTGCCCAGCGGATATTCATTGGCATCATCGCTCCGCCACCCCAGACAGTGGCAAAGTAGTATTCAATAAATCGGTCAGAGTTGAGCGATAATAATGCCACTCTATCTCCTAATTTCATGCCTAATTTCTGCAAACCTCCAGCCAGCCGCGCGACGCGATCTTGCATCTGGGGCCAGGTTTGCTGCCTGTCCTCATATATAGTGGCAATACCTTGGGGGTTGATTTGCGCTGCGCGTCTAATGATGGATGTGATTTGCATGAGATAATGTCCTTGGCGTGTTATTTATATTTATTTTTATCGAGATTAATCCCTTTTCACTCAATATGGTAGATACCAGTTTGAAAAATCAGCTGATTTTTAATCATTGTGGTGATATTGCAGACCCCTAGGAAATAATATTATTGATAAAATCATAAATAATAGGATTAATATAAGGGGCAAACAAGCTGACTTTGGGACAGGTATCTACAAACGCTGCCAACTATATTGTTCTAAATTTCTGCAATGTGGCATCTTCTGGATAATTGATCTTAACTTGTGAAAGTCATATTCAGAGCTCGTTTACATAACAGTGGGGGGGGCGTTTATTTTGCATTTCGAATTCTGTCAAAACAGAACAGTAATAGACGAGACATCGCATATTTTCTCTTACTCAAGGATATACAAAAGAGGTCAATATGGAAATATGCTACCTATAATCTGCTCTGAGTGTGATAAACGTTAGCTTAGGCACCCAGCCCATATGATCACCAAAAAACCATGTGTTTACATTTTTATACAGAGTCACTCCGTGATTTAACTAGTGGTGATGTTCAGCCTCAAACTCTTCGATATTTAATAACTCTGGGTAAAGTTGTTCAACGCTGCTGGCTTTCTCTGCTGTAACGGTTAATGCATAACCTTGGTCTGAGGGCAAATGCTCTGTACTCCATCCCAGAGAAGCGACTTTACTATCGATCATGGTATCAATTTGATCGTCGGTATACGCAACTGTCTTAAGAATGGCTCGGGTTGAATGACCATGACGCTCGGTGGCAGTCACCGCCCGTATTGAAGCTCTCTGAGGTCTAATTGCGTAGTGATCAATTTGGGTCAGGCAATGACCACTGGGATGATCGGGGTAAATTGAAAAGGCGAAGCTGCCTAATTCCGTACCCACTTTGCCATCAGTTTGGCGACTATATTGTGTGCGCAGATCTTCAATTGAAAGTGGTTGGGCAGCGGCTATGTCGGCTTCAATAAAGCGCTTTACCCACTCCTGTGTAGAAGCTTGCTGAAAAGCGACGGTTAAAAATGTTTGAATATCCCCTGTGACCGTTATTCCTTGAAGACCAGGTACCTTTTTCTCTAAGATTTCAAGTTCAGATTTACCGGCATCAATAAAAATCCATGCGTCCCAGGTTTTATAAAACTGTGACAGCGCATGTGCGCCCATGGCCGCTCTGCCACTTGGCTCATTAAAGGGGGGAAGGCCCACATAATCAAAACAGAATGGCAGTTGCGCTAAGTTTGTAACTGCTGATAAAGATGTACGCGCTCTGGACGTCATACCCGTTTTTAGTCGGTGATAAAGCGCCACTGCCATGGACAGTCCGCCGGCAAAACCGCAATTAACATCCAGTGTACCCAGATGGGCATGCTCCTCGGGAGTTTCCTGTCCGCCAAAGCGCGACATAATGCCGCTATTGGCCTGAATAATATCATCATAGCCAATATAATTCGTTTTTGGGCCAACGCTTGGGCCACCAAAACAATCTAAGCGACAAAATAAAACACCGGGATGAATCGCCTGCAAAGTATCGTGATCAAGGCCCAGTGGGATCATCTGGCGCTCGGGTGCATTAATAATCACTAAGTCGACGCTGCGCACCAAGCGCTCGAAAGCCTCTCTTCCTTCAGGTTTGTTGATATCTAAAAGGCCACTGCGCTTTCCCATATCAGATTGAAAGGCAAACAAGGTACCGATTAGGGGATCGTAGCTAGGCACAACCGACTGTAATTTGATAATTTGTGCACCAAAACGCGCTAGAAATGCCGATGAGTGAGGGCCCGCAATCACATTGCTTAAATCTAAGATGCGAATTCCGTCCAACCAGCCGGACTTTTCTTCACTCGCTGAGCCTGTTACCGCTGGGCGAGTGATTTTTTCAGCTAATTTAACCTTTTGCAGTTGTTGCAAGGCCTCCTCAAAGTTAACATCTTTGCGTGGTGATGGAGACAGCATTAAGTGTGCTGATTCTTCTAACCAAGCAACTGGACCAGGCTGCTTCATCAATCCGTACTCAGGATCATTGACTGCGACGATAAGACCTGCACTTTTACAATGTTCACTGTTAACCCATTCCTGAGTGGTTCTATGCGGGGCCCCTGGGATATGCCCCTCGCCAAAAATCAGCCCCCACTGATCTGAGGTTTTGCTGAGAAAAACCCACTTCATTTTTTTGGCAATAATATCTGCCCATTTTTTTGGCAAGGGATAGACACCAATAGAGGTTTCCCCATCCCACTGACTAGTGGGTAAATGCAGGTCGCTAATCTCAGGAAGGCCTTGTGCAACCAGTTCTTCATAGAGACCCAACACCTGCAAGCAACGTTTCGCATGGGTGCGATGCGAGGGACAGACACAGTAAAATTTTCGGCCATCGGCACAGTCGTAAGAGCGGTAAAAAGGATCCAAATACTCTTGTAAATCATCATAACTAAGATCAAAGGGAATATTGTTTTCACGGCGACGTGTTATCTCATGCTCACGCATGGTCTTATAACGTTGGGGCAAACCATCGACAACATAGGAGTTGTAAGATAATCCTTCCATCATGGCTGCAATCACGGGCACTTCAATAATATCTCCATGTCCTTTTTTCTCTCGAGCAAACAGGGCTAGCACCAAAGCACTAGCAGCCAGGCAAACAGCATAGGAAGAGCCAAGTGGCAATGGTGAGTAGCATGGATTGAGGCCCATCAAAGTGCGATTAAAGCCCATGTCGGTAAAAGCGCCTGAGGTGCCTGCAACCACAGCTTCCGTGGCTTTCCAATCACGTCGCAATTGGTCATTACTGGCAAACCCCGGCATCGACAAACAAATAAGTTCGGGGCGTTGTGAACACAAAAGCTGGAAGTCTATACCCAGCTTTTGTATCACCCCTGGGCGAAATGACTCTATAAGAATATCGGCACTGTCAATCAGATTGTGTGCTTGGGTTAAACCCTCTGCAGATTTTAAGTCGAGGCGCAAACAACTTTTATTGCGATTTAAAATGGCATTGGCAGGACTCTTCCACTGTGGGCCTTGGGGTGGGTCTATATGGATCACCGTAGCACCAAGATCCGCCAACACCATGGCCACTGCTGGTCCAGCAATCTGCTGACCAAAATCGATAACGCGCACTCCAGCGAGTGGCAGATGTGTATGCTTTTGCATAATAAACCCGTTCCTATTGATACTGTCAGGGCGCTTTGTGACCCTAATTTTTGCGAAGTGTAAGAACGAAATGTCAGTCACGCCATCAATTAAACATTGGCCTAAGGCATCGTTTTTTTAATTGTTAATTTTATTTACAAAAACAATACAATTTGTATCATTATTGATGGTTTTAATTGATTTATTGGCGTAGGCTCAGCAATAAGAATAAAGATAAAAATAGGCTCTGGTCTCAATGCAAAGCACAGATAAACAGTCATGCAAACTAGGCTTCTGGGGTGATATTCGTTCAGTTATGGTTACGGGCTCTGCATTGTTGGTGGTCACGTTTGTTTTATTTACGGTGATTAACCCAGATTATGCTGGCACAGTATTTAATTCAGCCCGAGACTTTATCGCCAGTAATCTGAGTTGGTACTACATAGCCCTAATGAACTTCTACCTAATATTTGCCCTGCTGTTGCCGCAGTATTGCTCTATAGTGGAGGTTTGCAAGCCTTAAAAACCGCATCGATAGTCGTGGCTCTGCCCTTTTCTGTGGTACTTATTTTGGCTACCTACGGCCTGTGTAAATCACTGTATGCTGAAGGTAAAAAATCGACAACAAAGAACCGTTTTTAATTAACCCCTCAACAACCAAGTCTGTGGAGTAATCATGTCAAACCAAATCATTCTTCCGCGCATTCTTCAAGTGGGTGCCGGTGCTAGCGATGAAGCTGGCAATATAATCACCGCACTTGGCTGTAAGCGTCCCCTTATTGTGACTGATAAAATGATGGTGCAGTTAGGTTATGTCGCTAAGCTGCAAGATAGCCTCAATGCACTTAATATCAGCTCTGATGTGTTCGACGACACTGTTCCTGAGCCAACCGTTAGCTCTATTCAAGCCGGTGTTGATCAGGTTAGGCAGGGTAACTATGACTCGATAATTGCTATAGGCGGTGGTAGCCCTATCGATAGTGCCAAAGCTATCAGTATTCTTGGTAAATATGGGGGGGTTATGCGCGACTATAAATTCCCTCGCATTGTATCAGAGCCAGGGCTACCGATTATTGCTATCCCCACTACTGCGGGAACGGGCTCTGAAGCCACACGTGTTACCATTATTACCGATGAAACCAATGATGAGAAAATGCTCTGTGTGGGTATTGGCTTTATGCCCACAGCAGCGCTGGTTGATTACACGCTAACGCTCAGCCTTCCACCTCGCACCACTGCAGACACAGGTATTGATGCCTTGACCCATGCCATGGAAGCTTATGTGAGTAAAAAGGCTAGCCCCTACAGTGATACTCAAGCCATCGCCGCAATGAAACTATTGGCGCCTAATCTACGCCGGGTGTTTCACGATGCCAGCGATAAAGAGGCACGGGAAGCGATGATGCTTGGCTCTACATTAGCAGGTATCGCCTTCTCTAATGCCTCGGTGGCCTTAGTGCATGGAATGAGCCGCCCGATTGGCGCGTTTTACCATGTCCCCCATGGGTTATCTAACGCCATGTTGTTGCCAATGGTAACTGAATACTCAATTCCCGCAGCTGTGAAGCGCTATGCCGATTGTGCTAGGGCCATGGGTGTTGCAAACATGGCGGATAGCGATGCAAGTGCCAATGTGAAACTGATGTCCGAGCTTTATGCTATCAATGAAGAGCTGCAGGTGCCTTCGCCGCTGCAATTTGGCATCCCCCGAGAACACTTTTTCGGCAACCTTGAAATTATGGCTGAACAGGCCTTAGCTTCTGGCTCACCGGGTAATAACCCACGGGTACCCAGTGCTGAGGACATTATTGAAATTTATAAAACACTGTGGTGATACACAATTTTATTTTGAGGAAATACCCATGACAACAGTAGGACATTTTATCAACGGTCAAATGACCACGGCAAGCGAACGCACCCAGGATGTATATAACCCTTCAACAGGTGCCGTTAGCAAACAGGTGGCTTTAGCTTCTAAAGCCACTGTGGAAGAGGCGATTACAGCGGCGCAAGCAGCCTATCCAGCCTGGCGCAATACTCCAGCGATTAAGCGCGCTAGGGTGATGTTTAAATTTAAAAATCTACTCGAGCAACACGCTGACAAAATCTGCCATATGATCGGCGAAGAGCTTGGTAAGATTGCTCATGATGCCGCAGGTGAATTGCAACGTGGCATTGAAAATGTCGAATTTGCTTGTGGTGCACCTGAGCTGTTAAAAGGTGAGCACAGTAAAAATGTTGCACCCAATATCGATTCTTGGAGTGAGTTTCAGCCACTGGGCGTGGTAGCGGGAATTACCCCCTTTAATTTTCCAGCCATGGTGCCGCTGTGGATGTATCCCATGGCGATTGTCTGTGGCAACTGCTTTATACTTAAGCCCTCTGAGCGCGACCCCAGTTCAACCCTGTTTATTGCTTCCTTACTAAAAGAGGCGGGTCTACCAGACGGTGTGATGAACGTTGTAAATGGTGATAAAGAAGCGGTTGATACTCTTTTGCATAATGAACATATCAAGGCGGTAAGCTTTGTTGGCTCTACCCCGATTGCCGAATATATTTACACCACGGCCAGTGCCAATGGGAAACGCTGTCAGGCATTGGGCGGGGCTAAGAACCATGCGATCGTAATGCCCGATGCCGACATGGACAACGCAGTTAACCAGTTGTTGGGGGCCGCTTTTGGCTCTTCTGGTGAGCGTTGTATGGCGCTTTCTGTCGCTATTGCCGTGGGTGATGCAGCGGGTGACGCTTTGGTTAGCAAAATGCAAAAAGCCATGGTGGCCTTAAAAGTGGGGCCTTTTGATGACAGTAATAATGACTTTGGCCCGGTGATCACCCAGCAACATAAGCACAAGGTAATGGGCTATATCGATAGTGCCGAGCAGCAAGGAGCGAACATCGTTGTGGACGGTCGCCATCCGGATGTCGCAGGCCATGCAGATGGTTTCTATATTGGCGGCACACTAATCGATGGCGTGACACCTAATATGGAGAGTTATCAGGCAGAAATTTTTGGTCCGGTACTGCAAGTGATCCGTGTGGATACTATGCAGGCAGCCATGGATCTTATTGATGCCCACGAATACGGCAATGGCACCTGTATTTTCACCCGGGATGGTGAAGCGGCGCGGTATTTCTCTGACAATATTCAGGTAGGCATGGTGGGCATCAATATACCTCTACCCGTACCTGTGGCCTATCACAGTTTTGGTGGTTGGAAACGCTCATTGTTTGGCGACTTGCACGCTTACGGTCCAGATGCGGTTCGTTTCTATACCAAACGTAAAACCATTACTCAGCGCTGGCCTTCAGCAGGGGTGCGTGAAGGGGCAATTTTCTCTATGCCAACCATGAGTTAAGTCTATTACTATGCAAAGTAGCTTAAGAGAAAAAGGCTCTGCTGTTTCGCGAGTCATGCAGATCATTGAGGCAGTAGCTAAGGCTGAGCGACCATTGTCGCCAGCCGATCTCGCCATTTTTTTGCATATTCCCAAACCCAGTATTCATCGTTTTCTTAATCAACTGGAAGACGATGGCTTTGTGCAAACTACCCTGCGCGGCTTAATCATCCCCGGGATACGGATGCATGGTGTCGCTTGGGGGGTATTACACAGCGAGCGATTTAGTGCGGCTCGCAGAGCGATCCTTGAGCAGTTAACAGAACAGATTGGTGAGACCTGTGGTATCGCCATACCCAAGGGCACTGAAATGGTGTACTACGATCGGGTCCAATCTGATTGGCCACTGCAGCTTAACCTTCAGGTGGGCAGTCATACGCCAGCTTGGTGCACTGCTAGCGGTAAGCTGTATCTCAGCTCACTGCCTAAACAGCGCCGTCAGAAAATGATTAGTCACTTACCGTTACGACAATATGCTCGCAACACTATTGTTGATACTGAAGAACTAGAAACCAAGTTACTAGCCATCAAGAGCCGTAAAATCAGTACCGACAATGAAGAGTTTGTCGACGGGATGGTGGGCTGCAGCGTACCTATTTTGGACAGCGATAATAAACTCTGCGCCTGTCTTTTTATTCACGCGCCGCTGCTTAGAAAAAGCCTAGACCAGTTAATCGGCTATAGTGATATTCTGTGGGCAGCTGCCTTAGAATTAGGTTCGTTGATTGATGGACCTGACAGTGCAACCCGTTAAATAGTAGAGATTATTATCATGAAAAAAAGACTTCCGCCATTAAATTGGTTGCGCTCTTTCGAAGCCGCCGCACGTCTTCTCAATTTTACTCAGGCAGCAACTGAACTGCATATGACACAGGCTGCTCTGAGTCAACAAATTAAAGGCTTAGAATCTCAGCTTGGATGTGCACTTTTTAAACGTTTACCAAGAAGCTTAGAGCTAACAGATTCAGGACAAGCTTATATACCAGGCGTGCGTAAATCTCTTGAAAATCTTGCACTGATAACTGATGAGATATTTGGAAAAGAGCGCAGTCGAACCCTCACTGTTAAAGTTAATCTGGTGTTTTTTAATACTTGGCTGGCACCGAGACTAGCTGATTTCCGTTTAAAGTACCCTGATGTTGACTTACGTTTTATCAGTAATCTATGGAATGCTGGTGCCGACATAGAGGCTGATATTGAAATCACCTATGGTAAAGGCAACTGGAAAGATTTTAATTCAGATCGTCTAACCTGGGACCAGCTTATACCAGTTTGCAGCCCTGAATTGTTAAATGGCCAAGCCATTCCAGAGTGTGCTAGCGGCCTCAATAATTATACCTTACTGCATGTAGTAGGTTATGAGGAAGGCTGGGGCCATTGGCTAAAAAACTTCGGCCATCACAACATTGACCCCTCACAGGGTATTCATTTTGACACCTTGATGACGGCGATGGAAATGGCTGCTCTGGGTCATGGCATTGCCCTAAGTAGAACCTCAGTAGCAAGGCAAATGCTTGAGAGTGGACGCCTTGTTGCTCCCTTTAATCAGACGACACCAGCCTCAGAGTCCTTCTTTTTGGCGACGCCATCAAATAAGCCTGTGCAGGCTCATGTGCAAAAGTTTAATACCTGGTTGTTAGAGCAAGCTGAACGAGAGAGAACTTAATCGAAAAGATGTAAAAAAACCAAAAAAAAACCAAAAAATTATAAACTCGTGCAAACTCTCTGCGCCTAAGGTTCTGCTCTAATATTTCCATTTAAATTTGGCACTTAAAAACCAGAAAAAAGTGCCATCGACTATTCTATCAACGGGTCATTAGGCTATCACAACCACACCAATCCTAAGAGAATGACTCATTGTAATTTAATCTCTTAGAGTCGAACCCTAGGTATAAAGAATAGCTGCGTCTCACATTTTAAGGAACTTTAAGACAGCGGGCCACTGAGCATGTTTTTTACAAGAACAAAGAATGCAGATTACAGATAACTACACCCACAAATACACTGACCCCTTTTTTTAATTCAAACCCTTGATACTTCTCAATACATAATGATGCTTGGAAGTTGTTACTATTATTGGGTCTAATAGTCGTCACTCGAATTCATGTCAGACGCACGATATCAAAAAATTATGTGTCTAAGCGGAGCAAAGACGATGCAAGTAACCTTTATAGATGCTGAAATACCAGAGCCAGGCACACTGCAAGAAGTGGCTCCAGGAATATTTTGGTTGCGTATGCCATTACCCTTTGACCTCGACCACATCAACTTATACTTACTTGAAGATAATCAAAATGGGCAAGAGGGTTTCGCGTTAATCGATACAGGTATCGGCACGAGTAAAACAGAAGCGCTTTGGGATACTTTGCTAGACATATTAGGTAAGCCAATTACAAAAGTGATTGTGACCCATATGCATCCCGATCATATTGGTATGGCTGGCTATTTAGTAGAAAAATTTCGCCTTCCAATGTATATGAGCCAAGCTGAATACTTCACAGCCCGAGCTATATCAGCCGGTGCTTGTGGCGCGTCTGACTGGCAAGATGATGAGTATTTAGTCCGCTGTGGCATGTCTGAAGATTATGTGCACAAGGCTAAAATTAAGCGAAAAGATAGCAAAGGTATGGGACAAGCTATTCGGCCTATTCCGTTGCAATTTTATCGTTTGCAAGCAGGTGAACATATACGTATAGGTGCACATGAATGGCAAGTGTATATTGGCCGGGGGCATTCACCAGAACATGTTTGCTTATTTAATTCAGACACCAATATTTTGATTTCTGGAGATCACGTTTTACCGGGTATTTCACCCAATATTGGTGTGTACAGTACTGAGCCGGATGCTAATTCACTAAAAATGTACTTAGACACGCTGCCACAATTTACGCAGTTGCCTGAAGATACTTTGGTGTTACCTTCACATAAACAGCCGTTTCATGGATTACATACCCGAGTGAATGAGCTTATTCGACATCACCATAGCCACTTAGACAACCTCAGAGTGTTTTGTGAGCAGGGCAAGACCATCGAGCAATGTTTACCTGTGTTGTTTAAACGTAAACTCACCCCTCACAACATGTTTTTTGCTGTTGCAGAAGCGTTTTCTCATCTCAATTATTTATATTTTGAGGGTGAGTTCAGCCGCCAAATCAATGCCAAAGGACAGTTTATTTTCATCTTAAAATAAGTGTGTACAACAAGAGCCTAGTAACAATAGAGCTTGGCTAAAAAATTAAAATTTTATATCGTCGCTTTGTGATGTCAATGTGCTACTTGCTCCTTTGTGCTAATTTTCAGGGGTAATTATGTTTTAACCTTTCGTTACCGCTTGCCCGCTGTGGCGAAGGCAGTCTTAAAGTGGCTCAGTTCTGACATATATTCAGGTTCTTTACGGGACGTATTTTTATCATGTCTGGCACCGTAATGAACGCTTTGCTAGGTGATACGTGACGCGTATTATTTACTGAGTAATTGTTCGCAATAAAAAAGTCGTTTAATAGGACTGAAGTAGCTCGCGGCCTTTGATACTTCGATATTTTAAATAAGTTGTTTAAAGTTTGTCGATCTCATTCTGTCTTTTACCTATAGTAGCCATTGAATTCATGATAAATCAACGGCACTGGTCCCATCAGTTTATGAAAGCTAACTAGCTAATATTTCCTGACCAACTTTTACAATTTGTTGCGAAATTTTTTTGTTAATTCCCTTAACCAAAACCCAACTATGCCAGTATAGTGTTTCAATTAGTTCATTCTCAGGTGATAAATTTACTAGCTCACCATTGGCCAATTCATTAGCAATTTGCAGCTTAGGTAATAGGCTATAAGCAACCCCTTGTTTTGCTAACTCAACAAACGCTTCAGACGAACGCACCCTATGACAAAAATATTCACTTGCTCCCAAATCAAAGCGTTTAGCAATAAAACGTACATGCATATCATCCTTGTGATCATAACTAATTGCAGGCGCCATTTTTAGTGACTCTCTATTCACTCCGTCTTTAAAATACTTGTTTTTAAAAGTCTTATTCGCCACTAGGCAGTACTCCATTTTACCTAAGCGAAAAGAACGATAACCTTTCAGTGGTTTCTCTATAACACTTACTGCACCAATAGCTTCTCCTGTCCGCAACTTATCTAGCGTCCGCTCTTCATGCTCAATCATTAAATTTAATTCAACAAGATGACTCTGCAAGACTGGCGTGACCGCTTGTATAAACCACGTAGCAATACTGTCTGCATTAACGGCTAAAGAAACTTTCATTGGTTGTAGTGGTTTATCTGGCGACAGTACTGGCGCTAATTCATTTTCAAGCTGCTCTACTTTTTTAAAGTGACTAACTAATTGCTCACCCGCAGTGGTTAATACTATTGGCTGACTACGAATAAGTACAGGTTGGCCAATATACTCTTCTAAACTCTTAATTCGCTGAGATATTGCCGATTGAGAAATAAACAACTTATTCGCTGCCAACTCAAAGCTTTGTAATTCAATAACCTCCGTTAATGCTGAAAGTAATTTGTAATCAAAATTAGCCATGCTATTCGATCCTCATTTATTATCACTGTATTAATTTTGCTAATGATAGTTAAATATTATTAATTTTATTTATAACAAAGTATACAGCAAACTGGCAATCGTTATTTACCAAGTCACTTTTTATTTAATCGTTATCTAATAATTTGTTTGTACTTATTCCCTCTGCACCATTTATTTAAGAGAAAAACACCATGAGTTTATTAATATTAGCCAAAGGCTTCACCCTAACACTAAGCATGATTGCGCCCATTGGCACCCAAAACTCTATGCTGCTTACTCAAGGTATTCGTAAAAACCATCATAAAACGACGGCTGCACTGTTTATACTATACGACGCGATTTTAATTTCGATTGGCGTGTTGGGTGGAAGTTTAGTGTTGTCGAGTAGCGATACCTGTTGTGGTTGAATTAACCGGACACTTCAATAAAGGATTATAATCCTGTTAATTGAGGTGAATATGACTAAACGAACAAATAAACATTATCCAGCAGAATTTAAACAAGAAGCGGTCGCTCTGGTAATAGAGCAAGACTATCCAATCGTACAAGCTGCTGCATCTTTGGGTGTGACAGACAAACTACTTTACAACTGGGTAGCCAAGCATAAAAAAGAGGCACTAGGTGACGTGTTGTCTGGCGATGAACGAGCAGAGTTAATTCAGCTCAGGAAGGATAATAAACGTCTACAAATGGAGCGTGAAATCCTAAAAAAGGCAAGTGCCTTCTTCGCGAAAGAAATGAAGTAAGATATTCTTTTATAAGTGAACTTGATGCTAAGTATCCTGTGTCAGTCGCTTGTAAAGTGATGGAAGTGAGTTCGTCAGCATATTACGCATGGCTAAAAAAACCTGGTGAACTCATTAGCGCTCAAACGCTTAGACTGTATCGACGAGCAAAAGTATTATTCAAGGCAAGTCGAAACAGTTTAGGTAGCAGAGAGCTTGCTAAAGCACTACGCAAAGAAGGCTTTGAAATAACGCGGTATCGCGCCATTAAGTTAATGGAACGGCTTAAATTAGTTGTGACTCAGCGAATAGCTTATAAAGTGACA
Organism: uncultured Paraglaciecola sp.; assembly: GCF_943787955.1. NCBI lineage: Bacteria > Pseudomonadati > Pseudomonadota > Gammaproteobacteria > Alteromonadales > Alteromonadaceae > Paraglaciecola > uncultured Paraglaciecola sp. Next base: position 310,684 of record NZ_CALSOK010000002.1, on the reverse strand, counting down.
ACCAAGCGCAAACACAGTGATGCTGTTGCTGACAACTTGCTAAATATGAATTTCAATCCTGTTGGACCCAATCAAATTTGGGCGGGTGATGTGTCCTATTTAAAGACTGGTGAGGGCTGGTTGTACTTAGCCATTGTCATGGATTTGTATTCACGCCGGATTGTAGGTTGGCATATATCAAAACGCATGACGCGTGATTTGGTCGAGCAAGCACTGACAAAGGCTCATAATTTACGCAAGCCAGGCAAAGGTTTGGTGTTTCACAGTGACAGAGGCTCTCAGTACACGAGTAAAGGCTTTAGAAATCTACTGTCGCGATTAGAGTGTCGAGCTAGTATGGGAGATGTTGGAGCTTGCTGGGATAATGCTGTTGTGGAGCGCTTCTTTGGAAGTTTACAGTATGATTGGTTGTTTAAAGTACCGCAGCCCACTCGAACACATATGCGAGAAGATGTTGCTAGGTACATGAAATATTATAATGTTGAGCGACTGCATTCAGCCAATTTGGATCAATCGCCAATTGAATTTGAAAACTCCTTTAGAAAAGTGTCCGGTTGGACTTGACCAGAACACAAAAAAACATGGTGAATCGATGTTCAATCACAAAGATTAAAAATCGGCAAACATTACCACTTTATCGCGACCTCTTTTCTTTGCCTCATACATTGCCTTATCAGCACACTCCATCAGCATAGTTTGATTGTTTGCATGCTGAAGATAAATTGCCCCACCAATACTTGAAGAAATGTTCAGAATTACACCCTTGTCCATCACAAAAGGTTCTTTTAATGCTGTGCGTATTTTATTGGCTACATCCTCTGCGTTCTTATCAATATCAGAGAGAACCACTACAAACTCGTCTCCCCCAAGTCTTCCAACGGTGTCTGTGGCGCGCAAACAATATTGAATACGCGCAGAGACTTCTATTAACAGCCAATCACCAACATGGTGGCCGTGGACATCATTTACTTTTTTAAATCCATCTAAATCAATAAAAAGAATCGCCATCATTTTATTATTACGGTCAGCAAACGTGATAGCTTGCTTTAATCTATCGGTGATCAAACGACGATTGGGTAGGCGGGTTAAGGGATCATATGAAGCTTCCTTATCCAGACGCATTTGAATATCTTTTTGCTCGGTAATATCATAGTTGACACCAACCAACCGAGTTGGGTTGCCTGCTAAGTCAAAAGTGGCTTTTGATACCGCTTTAATATAATGAACTGAGTTATCCGGCCATAAAATACGAAATTCAGGACAATATTCTCGCTCATTTCTTAGGGCCGCTTGTATTTCACCATCAATATGTGCACGGTCATCTATATGCACTCTGGCAATCCATGCTTCATATAAATCTTCAAATTCTGACTCCTTTAAACCATACAATTGATACATCACTGAGTCCCAATTCAAAATGTTATTTTTAACATCCCAGTCCCAAATACCAACAATGCCGGCAGAAGCCCCTGCTTTTAGTCGATCAACCAATACTTTTAATTTTTCGCTCGTCTGGCGCGCTTTTTTATTGTTATTGGCAATGTTCAGCATCACAAACAGTAAAAGCACCGATAAAGTCGTACCAGTAAAGCCAACTAGTTTAGCAAGGTCGTTTTCAACGATACCTTCAAATACAGGGGTACTGTGAAAGTTTACGGTCCAATTTCGGCCTGGGAATTCAATCTTTTTAACCACAGAAAAAAGAGGTTGAAATTGTTTTTGATCAGAACCGGATAAATAATCAGGATCTAACTTAGGCGTATAAAGAAGATCCTCAGCCTCTTGGGAATCTCCGTCATATATTGAAAAAATGACTTGGCGGTCTTTATCGCTCAAAAGAATACCGTTGATCAGATTATCTATACGAAATGGGCTATATATATATCCGATTAGTTCTTTTTGACGCTGAGCTATGTTTTCAATGGGTGTCCCACTTCGATATAAGGGGAGGTACATGAGAAACCCATTCTGCAAGTCATCACCATTCTCTTGCACCAATTTAACCTTGGCGGAAATTGCGACATTACCATTGTCACGGGCGATGTCCATAGCGATATTGCGAGCCTTTTCTGAATACATATCATACCCAAAGGCGCGCTGATTTCTAGCTGTGAATGGCTCAAGGTAAAGAATACTACTGTACTTATCTCGCTCACCTGCTGGAAAGACATTAAAATCATTAAAGCCTTCTAACTGCACAGCATTGACAAATTCTTCTTTTTCATCTGGTGTTAACATCACGGCATAACCAATACCTTGAATCCCAGGCCAAAGTTTATCAACTTCTAAATTAGTGACATAATCATGGAATTCTTGGCGACTGACACTCGCACTGGCTTTAAATAGCCCTATACCCCCACGCAGAACTTGTTGATATCCCTGCATTCGCTGTTCGATAGCTCGAAGAGTTTGGGCGACCTCAAATGTGAATAAATCTTGGCTATGAATTTGACTAGATTTGCTGGTGATTGTCCAAGCAATGAAGGTCATACAGAGACTTAATGTAAAGATAAGCCAAGTGGAGTAGGTACTTCGAAAAAACACCCACACGTTTTTTGCACTTGTCACCTTATCGGTATCATCCTTCTTGCTTATAAGGTTACTGCTCATTAAAACTCCTTGTAAATTGTCAACTACAATTGAGCAATTTAAATGTGTAACTGTACATTTTATACTCTATTACATTAACTATAAGATTGAAAATTAATTTGGCAAGCCGTTCAGGTTTGTCACTTCAGGTTTTCACAAATTAAAATAATAAGCTGGGAGTGAAGGTTTTCAAAAACCGAATGATTTTGCCATCTTATTAGAAGAGCTTTTCCTTCAAGGTGACTTACTAGAAGCCAAACATTATGTTGAGATGTCATAATGTCTGTGCAAGTTTTTAGCTAAACTGAGTGGAGCAAATAAAAGCTATCAAAAAATTTAATAAAGGAAAAATTAATGATAAAAGTAGTTGTCTTGGTGTGGTTAATAATATGCATTCATTCTAAGGTGCTGGCCCATCAAACTTCTGTCACTTATGTGGCAAATGAAGCAGTACTGATAACAAACGGAGATAAAAAAGTATTGTTTGACCCGTTTTTTCACACAGCCTTTGGTATTTATCAGTTGGTACCAGAGTATACTCAACAGGCCATATTCAGTGGTACTCCCCCTTTTGATAACTTAACGGCTATTGTCATCAGCCATGCCCACGGCGATCACTTTGCTGCAGACGATGTGTTGAAGTATTTACTAAAATACCCTAACACTCAGCTCATTGCGCCACAGCAAGCGGTCACAGAACTGAGTGTTTTGAGTGGTGCGAACCAAATATTGCCTCAAGTGACCAGTGTTAAATTGGCATTTAATCAAACACCAAAATCCTTAGAGGTGGAAGGCTTGGTGATTGATGCCGTGCGTATCCCGCATGCTGGTTGGCCCGGACGTGCAGACATCGAGAACTTAGTTTTTAGAGTCACTCTAAAAAGTCAAAGTGAATCTGTTACCGTTATGCATATGGGCGATGCTGATGCTGATGATAACCATTACTTGCCTTATAAAAGCCATTGGCAAAAACGTATTAGCGACACCGTATTAACGCCCTACTGGTTTTATCTTTCGGCTGAGGGCAGGGATATATTGACCGATATCCTTAATGTTAAAAAGAGCATTGGTATCCATGTGCCAATTAAAACCCCACGCCAACTTAAGTCCAGCGGTGAGGACTATTTTACCCAGCCTGGCGAGATGCGAAGAGTAGATGAGCCGCATATGCATGAACATTAAAATAGGGGCGAAAAGGGGTCGAGTGATCTGTATCGCTGCATGTAAATCAAAGATAAAATATCCAAAAAGGTCTACTCAAGATAGCGTATTATTATTTATCAAACTATTGAGTATTCTGATGCTTAAAATGAATAAAAAGATATTAAAAACAACATGAAGACAGTTCTTTTAGCTTTTCTGGTGTTAACAGCCTTTGGCTGTGGTGCTACAGAGCAACAATTGCTGAAATCCGAGCCTTTTACCGGTGTGATTTCAGCAAGTCAGCTGATTACTGAATATCCGCTATTTCGCTCCGCTTATGAACAATATCAACCTAGCTCAGCAGAAATTGCTGCAGTAAAATCTTTATCTGGCAAATCCTTGATCGTATTATTCGGTACATGGTGCCATGACAGTGAACGTGAAGTGCCAAGGTTGTTGAAATTATTAGATTTGTCCGGTGTTGAATTAGAAAGTTTGTCATTATATGGTGTCAATTATAATAAACAAGAGCCGACTAATTTGCACCAGCAACATCATTTAAGGTATTCACCCACCATCATTCTGTTGCAAGGTGAAGATGAATTAGGCCGTGTTGTTGAAAAACCGGTAACAAGTTTGGGAGAGGATTTGGCGCGGTTTGTTACAAAAGGATAAACAACTTTCATTCTTTAATTAGCCATGTAACATTTCTTCCCAATGGGTCCTGAAATAATTTAGGTGGTGATGCTCACTTATGTATAAGACATTATGTAGATCGTAACTTTATAGCTGGCCGTATACCTTGCAATCCGTCTATAAATGTTTGATTTTTTATATCAATTGCGCATTTACACACGATATTTATCTCTCAATTTTATCAGTCTTTATTAGGAATTTATTATTCATTCACTCACACCTACCGATAAAGATCTTTGGTTTCTGCCTTTAGGTGGAACAGGCGAAATAGGTATGAACATGAATCTTTATGGTCATGCCGGGCAATGGTTGATGATGGATTGTGGCATAACCTTTAACAGCCCGCTTTGTACAGAATCCGAATCTAAGACCTCGGGGCTGCATAAACATGACATTGTGGCTGCCGACCCCTGGTTTATTAGTCAGCGCAAAGAACAATTAGCGGGTATTGTGATTACTCATGCCCATGAAGACCATATAGGTGCTTTGCCTTATTTATGGCGTCGATTTAAATGCCCTGTGTACACCACTAAATATACTGCTGAAATATTACGACGCAAGCTTGCTCGGGGTGGTTTGGGTGACAATATTCCAATCATTGAAATAGACAGTGGTGAGCGAGTCGATATTGGCGAATTTAACGTTGAATGGATGCTGATAACGCATTCATTACCAGAGCCTCATGCTTTTGTGATCAGAACCTCTGCGGGAAATGTGTTTCATACAGCGGACTGGAAAATTGACCTAGCACCAGTGACTGATAAGCCTTTTAATTCTCATCCTTTTAAATTATTGGCGAAGCAAGATATATTAGCCATGGTATGTGATTCGACTAATGCCACCCGCGAAGGGTATTCTGTGTCTGAGCAACAATGTTATAAGGGCTTGAAACAAGCCGTCGTCAATGCAAAAGGACGGGTTGTAGTGGGATGTTTTAGTAGCAATATTGCGCGATTGATTACCTTGGCAAAAATAGCGAAAGAAACGGGGCGCTACTTTGCGCTGTTTGGCCGTTCATTACAAAACACAGTGGGTGCAGCCAAAGCCACCGGGCATTGGCCAGATGACTTACCGATACTTGATGCTTTTAATGCTGGATATTTATTACCACGAGAAGTGTTAGCGGTAGCAACGGGCAGTCAAGGTGAGCCAAGGGCCGCATTAAATCAGTTGGCCAAAGACACCTATCGCAATGCTTCTTTGGATGAGGGTGATTTGGTGATGTTCAGTTCTATTGTGATACCAGGCAATGAAAAGTCTATTGAAAATCTGCTTAAAGCCTATAAATCTCGCAAAATCAATACCCTGATGGCCGATGATTCAGCATTGCCCATTCATGCTTCAGGTCATCCATGCCAAGAAGAGTTAAAACAAATGTACGAATGGGTGCGTCCACAAGTCGCTATACCTACCCACGGAGAGGTTGAGCATATGCAAGCCAACGCTGAGATGGCCCGTTTAAGCCATGTGCCTAGAAGTCTCACTGGATTAAACGGCGACCTGTTTAAGTTAGCACCAGAGGTGAAAGTACTTAAACAAGCGGTAAGAGCAGGTAGGATTGCTTTACAACAGTCTTAGTAGAGACCGCTTATATCCAAGCAGGATAGGATTAAACGTGCTTTAGGTTGCATACTTTTATTTGGCCTGTTGCAGCCTAAATGTTTGAATTTTCGTGATCAGGTAAAGAACTGACATTTGTACTGCAAGGGCAATCAATATCCAATACGTTTGTGGATTGAACCCCGCAAAAATAAAACAGCATAAAGCAATGGCGCCATTGGTTAGAGCATAAGGCAGCTGAGTTCTAAAATGTTCAAACTGATTGCATCCCGAGCCAGTGGAGGAGAGTATGGTGGTTTCTGAAATAGGCGAGCAGTGATCACCAAACAAGCCCCCAGATAAAACTGCTCCAATGCTGACGACTAGGGATGCTTCTATGGCAAACGCAGTAGGGATCATCAAAGGGAACATAATAGCGAAGGTGCCCCATGACGAGCCAGTGCTAAAAGAAATAATCCCAGACAACGCAAACGCCACAGCCGGCAATAACCAGTAAGGAAACCCCTGTTGAGCCTGCTCAGCAATATAAGTGGCGGTGCCCAATTCCTTACCCAACGCACTGAATGTCCAAGCTAAAATAAGTACTATGGCGACTTGCATCATATTACCCATACCTTGCAAATACAGATCAATACCTTCAGTTAATGTTCTGACACCATAGAAAGCCATTATTAACATTAAGCTCAGGGCGGCAAAAAAGTAGGCGCTGGATAATGCAGCACGAAAGGTTGACCCCGCCACTTTTTCAAAGGGAAAACCTAACGGAAGTAAGATTGCGCACAATACTGTGGCCATAATCAACAGAGGAATAAACACAAATGAAGCCCGAGCTTTGCTGTGACTGAATGCCTGTATATCGTTCTTGTGCTGCTCAGCGATGGTTTGCTCTGTCGCACGTTTGGCTGTCTTTTCTGCCTCTGCCATGGGGCCAAAATCTAGGTCTGCATAGATAAGTACCGGTACAATGAAGATGGCCAAAATTGCATAGAACTGGAAAGGTATGGCCTGAATAAAACTATTCAGGGCTGATATATCTTGTCCAGCACCATCCAGTTCTTTTTGTATCAGGCTGATAATGTAAATACCCCATCCAATAAAAGGCACTAAAATAGCGACGGGGGAGGAGGTGGAGTCCACAATAAATGCCAGTTTTTGTCGAGAAATTTTGAGTTTATCGAATAATGGTCGAAACACTGGGCCAACAATCAGGGGAGTGCCTAAGTCAGAGTAGAAAATGAAAATGCCTCCGCACCAAGCTGATAGTTGAGCGCGACCTGTGCTACTAATTTTACGCACTATAGAGAGCGCAAAAGCTGGGCCGCCACCTGACTTTTCCATCAGGGTCACAAATCCTCCAATAAATACCAACAGCACTATTACCCCTGCGTTGTAGCTATCACTCACAGTGGCCACTAAATGCTCTTTGACTAAGGTAGTCATTACGTCTAAGGGATTAAATCCTACCAGCATGATAACGGCACTCACTACACCTGCAAACAAACCAATCACAACGTTGCGGGTACCGAGTGACAACCCTAGGGTAATGACGATAGGAATAATAGAAGTGATATCAGCATCTGGCAGTGTATTGGTCATTATGTTAAGCACTATGATTTATCTCTTTGGATATTTGCGTGCTTAAATTAACATTAACTACGCTGCTATATTGTTAAGCATAAACGAGTCGTTGCCTCTGTGTAAACCATAATAGAATTAACATTCTCAGTTGCTTTTGATTGCGCTGCTGGAATATATTTATCTGAGGCACGACTGACTCAAGTAATGTGGTGCGTTAAGTCATCTGCTCATCAAAAAATATCTCTTCAACGGTTAAATTGAATAACCGAGCTATTTTAAACGCTAAGGGTAAACTGGGATCAAATTTACCTTTTTCGATGGCATTGGCCGTTTGTCTTGATACATCCAAAGCATGAGCTAAATCCGCTTGAGTCCAGTCTCGTTCAGCTCTCAGTACTTTTAAGCGGTTTTTCATTGATATTTCCTATTACCGATTAAAATACTGATAATGTATGTGAAGGCCATGAGCATTATAAGGTGATTAATTTCTGGCTCGAAGGTTATCAGTTTTATGTCTTCTAGTTGCTCATAGGCAATGCCAGCTATCAAACCTACCCCTAAGGTTATCCCCATGGCATCCATAGTGATTTTGCGTTGCAATTCATCAAGGTTTGTTAAATGTTTGACGTTCACCATGATCATGGCCACCCCTAGCGCAAGATGGGTCATCAAGGCCGCAATCGAGTAGGCTGGTTGATAATCCCATATGTATTCTGCGCCAAATCTCAATAATGCGGTACTCGCTAACCAAGCTAAGGTCCATAATCCTAGATGTAACGTTTTGGTCTTGTTGTGCTGTGTACCAGGTGTTTCGTTGTGTTTTATGGTGTTCATAAGTCAAATCCTCAAGTCATAAAGTAAACTAAGCTTTACTTTTGATGTGAGTGTAGCTTTTGAATAAATAATGTCAAGGGTATTTTACAAAAAGAATGCATGACGTGACATTTAAGAGAGCTTGCCTTTAAAATCCTCATATTCAAACTTACGCACCAGCTCAAAATTACCCTCTTTGCGAATAATACCGATGGCGGGATGTTCCACACCATTAAAAAAGGTGGTTTTGACCATAGTGTAGTGCATCATATCTTCAAATATTATCCGCTCACCTATTTGTAATTCGTGATCAAAGCTATATAAATCAATAGCATCACCAGCTAAACACGAATTACCACCGAGTCTATACGTATAGGCTTTTTCGCCTGCTTTACCTGCTCCGCGCACATCAGGACGATAGGGCATTTCTAATACATCTGGCATATGGGCGGTGGCTGAGATATCTAAAATGGCTATTTTGTCTTGGTTTTCTACTATATCCACCACTTCTGCTACTAAAGTGCCCGTTTGCCAAGCCACTGCCGAACCGGGTTCAAGGATCACGGTCAAATGAGGATGCCGCCCTTTAAAGTCTTTTAACGTATCGACTAAATGTTTAACGTTATACTCTTGACGAGTCATTAAGTGCCCACCACCAAAGTTAATCCACTTTAACTTGGGTAACCATTTAGCAAATTTATCTTCTACCGCTTTGATAGTGCGTTCGGTTGCAAAGGAATCAGATTCACATAAATTGTGGATATGTAAACCTTCGACCCCCTTTATATCTGCACTGTGTAGGTCTTGTGCGCGGATACCAAGGCGTGAGCCCGGGGCGCTAGGATCGTAAAGTGCAGTTTCAGCTTCTTGATGTTCTGGATTAACTCGCAGGCCCGCAGATACATTCGAATCCAGTATTTGTTGTTTATATCTTTGCCACTGTCCCAAACTATTAAAGGAGATATGGTCAACTAAGTTTACTAACTCATCAATATCTGCCGGTTTAAAGGCGGGTGAATAGGCATGAACCTGTTTGCCTATTTCTTCTTTTCCTAATCTGGCTTCCCATACTGCGCTGGCAGTCGAACCCTGCAGGTATTGACCCACCAATTCAAAGGTTGACCACATAGAAAAACCTTTCAGGGCCAGTATTATCTCTACGCCACTTTCTTTTTGTACATACTGCATTAGCTGTAAATTGGTTTCGAGTGCCGTTTCGTCACACACATAACAGGGGCTAGGGATAGATGAATTTAACATGGGGTCGGTCATAGTTTGGGTACATTCTAGGGACTGATAAGTAGAACGCTAAGAATATCTCTGCCGGTAATAGAATTAAAGTGAAAGTTGTATTTGTGTTATTGATTTAAATGAGTGTGATTGAGTTTCTGGTTATGAACCATTTGATTTTTAGTCAAGTGTAGCGCTCAAATAAGTACTTTTTTTAGCCCAATCCTTTGATAATTGGCTAGGACATGTGATAACAAAAATAGGTATACTGTTTGAAGGTTACGTTACTAAAATTACCAACAGTGCTTCTGTGGTGAGTCATTATGGAAATAAAAATATATGGCATTATCAATGCTTTATTCTGTAAAAATTAAACCAGCATTAATTGGGATGTTTTTGGCGCTAGCGCTAAGTGGCTGTGGTGGTGGCTCGGCATCATCAACAATAATAGAGCCCGTTTCTATTTTACCGATTAATGCCGCACCAAAACTCAACACCCAGTTTGACAACATCAACACAGAAGTGGGTTTGTTATTCCAAGTCGATATGCAGGCGCGTTTTAGCGATGAAGGCAGTTTCGCCCTCAGCATTGTCGAATCGTCTAGTGGCGCGTTACCAGATTGGATATGGTTTGACGCCCAAAAAAACATACTGTTTGGCTTGGCTTCAAATTTGAATCTAGCCAATACGAATATTTCGGTGACTGCTACAGACGAGCAAGGGATGTCAACCACCACTAGTTTTGAAGTCAATATAAGTGCAGTCTCTCAGCCTATAGCGCCCGAACAAGTGATCCAAGATAACAATTATATTAATGCGCTACTTTTAAAAGAGTCCAATTTTTTTAAATTGGGCATTGCCGTAAATGACCACACATATCTGACCCAAGACGGCATTTTTCTGAATAGTATTTCCTTACAGCCTGTTGGCAAAGCATCGCCATTTAGCGCCGCTTCCAAGGAGTCATTGCATCTCAGTCTGCTAGCAAAGGTAGTATTGAATGATGAGCGAGCGCAGCGTTTACTATTTGGACTTGATGCTGATAATGCTGTGACCCAAGCGCTCAGCATACTTGAACAAAAAGTGACAACATACGAGCAGTTTGATACAGCATATCCAGCATTTGGGGGATTCCTGCCTTGGTTTATCTCACAGGACAGAGGTAATGGCGTCAGCATGTACCCGCTTAGCGGATGGGAAGATAGAATGCCCGCATTAGACAATGGTCAATTGGCTTGGTCTATATTTGTTGTTTACCATTGCCTTTATAAGATGGGATACGACAGCATGGCAAGCCGTTATGAGCAGCGTTTTCAAAAAATGGCTACAAATGCTAAAACCCTATTTTTTGATACCCAACGCAATGTTATCTCTGGTATCAGCCGATTTACTGATAGCAGCGGTAATCCCGACTCCTCATTGCCCCCCGAGCAACTTATATACAACAAAGATAGTTATGGATTAACCGACTCCTTTGAAGGGGAACTAATGGCTGTTTTTATGACTTTGTTCAGCCCTGATTTATCAGCAACACAACAACAACAATTATGGGCAAATAAGTTTGTTAATACTCGAAATTATGCAGCGTCCACAGGGGGTAATCTCACAGTAATAGAAGGATGGGCATTCTCTTCACATGAACAGTGGAAATTTTTAATTTTGCCTTACCTTGATAATAAGATAACTCGTGACTTATTTCTAAACGGTGAAAAAGTCAGAGCCGATTATTCAAATGAAAATCAGTTTCGTGGTTTTTTTGCCTCAGTAAACACACCTGCCAATACCTATGAATCTCTTTTAGGCATACAGGCTGTAGCATCACAAACGGGTGTGAAAAACACCACCTTAGCCCCTTATGCTACTTTCCCCATGTTGTTAGCTGACCAAAACCAACAAACTAATACTGGACTCAAATGGCTGAAAAATATATTAGCCTACGACAACATGCTCAGTGAGTATGGCTCGCTTGAATCCTACGACACGTCTACATTTGCGATTACGCCACTGCTAACATGGGATGGCAAAGCCTTGACGAGTTTAGCCATGATGGGAGGTATGATAGATGAGACACGGGAGTTTATGATCCAAGAGGGCGTTTACCTCGAGTTTATGCACTTAGTGGATACACAGTACTCCATATTTAACGGCGAAATCAGTGGTATTGAGTCAGCTATTGCTGCCCCCCTAGATACCTCTGTTCCTATCAGTCCTTGTGTCAATAGTCAGATTATCCTCGGTACGATTAATGATTTCGACTGTCAAAAATTGATACCGTTACCGGGCATTCGCATAGTTGAAAACCCACAGGTGACACCACAAAACCCCAGTCAATTTATTGGTCAATATCAGGACCCAAAAGGGCCTTGGGATGCCCTGGTTATTGATTATTACGATGCCATTGAGCTTGCTGAGCATGCTGTTTTTAGTATCAACTTGATGGCACCAGTGGAGGGGATTTTAAAAGTGAAATTGGAAGGTGGACAATCCTTGGCTGTGGAGCTAGACATGCAGGTGTCTCAACTCAATAGTTGGGTTGAATATCAATTCGATTTTTCTGCTCATATGAATGAAAAACATCAAAAAATAGCGGTGTTCTTTGAAGCGGGTGAAAACAACTCGGGCAATAACCTATATTACCTTGATGATCTCAAGTTAGTCAGCAACGTGACTGAGTGACAGCATAGAAGTAGACCCAGGTAAGTATTTATCATCATTTTAAAAAGCGAAAAGAGCCTCAATATTTGAGGCTCTTTTGTATCAATTGTTACCTATCGGCTAAACGGGCTGCTGTCACATTCAACTACGTGCCAAGGTAAACCGTGCGCATTTAGCATATCCATGAAGGGGTCTGGATCAAATTGTTCCATATTCCACACCCCAGGTTTTTTCCATGTGCCGTTTAATATCAGTGCCGCGCCTATCATGGCTGGTACACCTGTGGTATATGACACGGCCTGGGCACCGACTTCCTCATGGCACTTGGCGTGTTCGCAATTATTGTAGATAAAGATGGTTTTTTCTTGTCCATCTTTTATGCCAGTTATATAGGTACCGATACAGGTTTGCCCCGTGTAACCATCGGCCAATGAACCGGGATCAGGTAAGACAGCCTTTAAAAATTCTAAAGGTATAATTTGCTGACCTTGGAAGTCGATAGGCGCAATACTGGTCATGCCGATACCTTCAAGTACCTTGAGGTGGGTCAGATATGCATCGCCAAAGGTCATCCAAAAACGAGCACGTTTAAGGCTAGGAAAATGTTTGACCAGTGATTCTAATTCTTCGTGAAACATCAGGTAAGAAGCACGTACCCCGATATTTTGATAGTCCAAATCTTCCCGGACACTTAATGGATCTGTTTCTTTCCATTCGCCGTTTTCATAAAATCGTCCACGCTGAGTGATTTCGCGAATATTAATTTCTGGATTGAAGTTAGTGGCAAAAGCTTGACCATGATCGCCACCGTTACAATCAACTATATCGAGATAATGAATTTCATCAAAATAATGTTTAGCCGCATAAGCAGTGAAAACATTGGTCACACCGGGATCAAAACCGCTGCCTAATAAGGCCATTAAACCTGCTTTCTGGAACTTTTCTTGGTAAGCCCATTGCCAGGAATATTCGAATTTGGCGACATCTTTGGGTTCGTAATTAGCGGTGTCCATGTAGTCCACGCCAGTTTCTAAACAAGCATCCATTATGGCTAAGTCTTGGTAAGGCAGAGCCAAGTTAACCACCAAGTCAGGTTTGACTTGGTTGATGACCGCAACCACTTCGCTGGCATGATCTGCATCCACTGCAAACACACCTTTTACTCGGTCTACACCGACTTCTTTTTGCAGTGCTTCACATTTTGAAACGGTGCGACTTGCTAAGTATATTTCATCAAATAATTCAGGCAAACGGGCACATTTTTTTATGGTGACAGCGGCAACGCCGCCAGCACCAATGATGAGAACGCGGGACATAGTGAGTTCCTAATAATCTAGCTTACAAATAAAAGTTGAATGCTAGCAGTAATTTATTGTGGTGCAAGTTGAATATTGATAAACGCAGCTGAGTTTGCTTAATCACGAGTCTAATTTGTTTAATCAACCGCGTCGTATTGGTTTAATTAACTGGTACACATTTCAACTGATACCAAGCCCAGTGATTTAAGCACGGCTTTTTTCCTTTGTGTGATGTCACCCGATACAAGTATGTGTTTGATGCCATGTTGTTTAAGATATTGACGGTTAAACGCCTGAAATTCATGGCGATTAGCATCACCTGAACGCTCCCATGTATCGTCGTAAGGAATATCATCATCACATAGCACCACTAAATCATAACGTTGCCAGCATTGTATCGCTAGCTGTGCTAACTCTGGTAATGCGCTTTGATGGTAATGCAGCGCAAAATGCCAAGTAGTAAATGCGCTGGTATCACAGAATAGATATTGGTTAGCTTTAGATACAGCTTGGTCTTCCCATTGATTTTGGGTTTGCGCAATATGCAATAGCTGTTCTGGAGATAGCCTTCGGTCGACCTGATGATGTAACCAAAAATCTCGACCGTATTCAGGCACTGTTACGCTATTTAGCTCATCGGCCAAAACTTCACATAAGGTGGTTTTACCCGTGGAAGGGCCACCTAAAAAGACAATTTTTTTGATCATGAAATGGTCTGGCCTTGTTTTAAATTAACGCTCAAATTTTTATACCATTGCCATTGGCCAATAATAGCCATAACCAAGAAACAGGCGTACAAAGCCGATGTTGGAAATAACCCCTTTTGCCAATATATTGCAATAGCCACTATGTCTACGACTATCCATAGCATCCAGTTCAATAATTTTTTGTGGGATAATAACCACTGGGCGCCTAAGCTTGCACAGGTAGTAAAGGCATCAGGGTAGGGGAAACTTGCGTCCGTGTATTGAGTCATTATGGTACCGAGCACCATTGTGCTAATAGCAATAGCGATAACCCATAAAACATATTCTTTGGCTGTACCTTGGTTAACGATCACATGACCGGTTGAGTCTTGAGCGTTTTTCCACAACATCCAGCCGTAGATTTGAAAGCCAATATAAAATACGTGTAATGCCATATCTGAATACAGCTTCACATCATAAAAAATCCAAGCGTAAATACTGACTTGCACAAAGCCAAAAGCAAAACACCAGATATTACGTTTAATGACGAGATAAACGCAGATAAAGCCCGATACAGTTGCTATCCATTCATGTGGTGATGCGCCAGCAAAACCTTCAAACCATGTGATCCAGTTCATATTAGCGAGTCAACATTTTTGAAACCTGTCGTCACATTAACTAACAATGATTTAAAGCTGTTATAGAAAAACGTAATTTGTTTAAACAATAAATGACCATAATAAAGTGATTTAAGTAGAGGAACATACTAGCAAACAATCTACCGTATATTTGATGAATAAAGCAATGGTGACTTACCTCGCTCCTTGTAATCCACCAGTATGTATTGCTAAGACTCGACTACCAGCAGGGAAGTACCCGTTTATTGTTAACTGGTACAGGGCATAAAATAATTTGCCACTGTAAACCGGCTCCAAGGCGATTTGAGTTTGTTTCTCAAACGCTGCGCAAAATTGATTAAGTTCGTTGTTGGATTTTGCATATCCGCCAAAGTGATAGTCATGGCTAATTGACCATTCTGATTTGTGATGTCTATCCGTTAATAAATTTTCTACTAATTGCTCTAAATATTCTTGACCCTTCAACACCGCAATACCCAAAAGCTGGCTAGTGTCATGCTTACCCGTTTGGGCTAAACCATCAACCAGTCCCGCTAAGGTGCCTCCGCTGGCTACAGGCGCCAAAACATAGTCATACTCATTTTGCAGTTCATCAATAATTTCAGCTACCCCTTTGAGAGCTTGTAACTGCGAACCCCCTTCAGGAATAATCAAAGCATTGGGATATTTTGTGGCAAGTGTCTGAAGGTATTGGGGCTCGGCGCGTTGTTGGTAATTAATTCTATCGACATACTGAATGTCAGTCCCCCAACTCAGTAAATCCCGTAACATAGGACTAAGGTTATGTGAATAATCCCCTCTGATAATGGCGGTAAATTGTATATTGAGTTGGTGGCAGCAATAACCTAAAGCGTGCACATGATTTGAAAACCCGCCACCAAAGCTCACTATATGTTTAACGTTATTATCATGGGCTTGTAATAGAGCATATTTAAGTTTGCGCCATTTATTGCCTGAAATAATGGGGTGCAGTAAATCGTCACGTTTGACTACGAGTGTGATGCCACGTGCAATTGCCCAATCTGGTTGAATGATGGATTCAGCTGAAGGAGTGGCTATTTTTAACTGTGATAATAAATTATTTTCATTCAATCTATTTATGTTTTAACCTCGTGGTTTGAATACTCATTAATCAATTTAAAGGTGTCACTATGACCATCATCATAATCTGTTTATTTATCGCAACCTTAATGCCTATCCTCGCTAAAGCACCCTTGGCTATGGCTATGAATAAGGCGGGTGGCTATGATAATCGAAATCCCCGTGAGCAACAAAAGACTTTATCAGGTTTTGGTGCAAGGGCTAAAGCGGCTCACGAAAATTGTTTTGAAGCGCTAATCATGTTTACCCCTGGCGCGCTCGCAGTGCTTGTCACAAATAATGCAGGGCAGTTAGCAGAATATATTGCTATTGCATTCGTTGCCTCTAGGTTGGCTTACCTATTCGCATATTACTTTGATAAACATGTATTGCGCAGCATTTTTTGGGGCATTGGTTTTATATCTTCTCTGACACTTGTTTGGTTGGCTATTCCTTAGTTTGTGCTGCTTATTAATGAAAGTGAGTTGTGACATATTTTTTATGACGGAGCGTTCTTTGAATAGAACACAGTGAATTTTGTCCAAATTTAGCATTGGGAAGCAACATTCCACTTTTCGTTATCCGTACTCATGATTTTGAAAGTGCTGAGGGGCACTCAATTTTTGTGCAATGCTGGGTTTAGCTGCTTATTTTGATCCGCATGTTCAATGTGAGCGATCAGAAAATCGATGTGAAATATTTTTTAAAGGTTATTCTTTATTAATTAAGAGCTTACATTCAACACCTCTAAAATTGGTTGTTTTTTGTACGATTTATGTTGACACCTTGAGTCATACCAACCTAAAATGACGACGTTCAAAAGAGGTATTCCTCTCCCAACTGTGAGTTAAATTGATAAGCAGTTGTAATTGAAAAGGGCAAAACTTTCGAAAGAAAGTGACGCAAAGTAACCGGTCTACGGGATGATTCCTATGATAGCGGAACTGCCAATTAGCAGCTTGTTGTGTTTTTGATAATCTGTATTTAAAGGCAATTTTAAGCGAAGGGTTTTCTGTAGACTTCACAAACTGTGGAGTCACAAAATGAAGTATATTAACACCAATTTACCCAGTATCAGTTCATTAGTAAAAATTAGCAGCCGTGGCTCAGTATTAAGCACCCTGTTGTTACCCCTGTTTTTCACCCAACACGCTCTAGCAGATCCACCACTGCCAAAAGTGTGGGCTAAAGGACAAATTTTGGTGCAACCCACCTCCGGTTTGTCTGAAGAAAATTTTCAAAAGATTTTAAAAGGACACCAAGCCAGTTCAAAAGGAAAGCTCAAACAACTCAACACCCATATAATCAAAGTTCCCATTCAAGCTGAACAGGCGATAGTGAGAGCCTTGTCTAACAATCCCAATATAGAATTTGCAGAGCTAGACTTACTGGTAAAACCCACTGCAGTCACGGCTAATGATCCCTACTACGCAAATGCTTGGCACTTAAGTAACATGCAATTACCTATTGCTTGGGACTATGCTAAAGGAAATGGAGTAGTCGTGGCTATTTTGGATAGCGGCGTAAATGGTTATCACAATGATTTGGCAGCCAATATGGTAACAGGCTGGAATAGTGTTAGCCAAAATAACGATACGGCCGATGTGAATGGCCATGGCACTAAAGTGGCGGGGGTTGTCGCGGCAATAAGCGACAATAACACGGGTGTGACCTCAATCGCCTGGCACGCATCTATTATGCCAGTGCGAATTACCAACGACAGCGCAGGCTATGCGTATTGGAGCGATGTTGCCAATGGCTTAACTTGGGCCGCCGATAATGGTGCCGACATTGCCAATATTAGCTACCAGGTCAGTAGCAGCTCCACTGTCACCAATGCGGCGCAATATATGCGTAATCGAGGGGGATTAGTTGTCGCTTCAGCCGGTAACGGTGGTTCAAATCTAAACTGCAGCGATAATGCCAGCATTATTACTGTTTCGGCCACAGACAGTGCTGATAATAAAGCCAGTTGGTCAGATTACGGTAATTGTGTCGATGTGGCAGCGCCTGGAGTAGGTATTTGGACCACAACAAGGGGTGGCGGTTATAGTGCTCCCAGTGGAACTTCGTTTGCCAGTCCTGCAACAGCAGCAACGCTGGCATTGATAAAATCAGCTAACCCCAATCTTAGTAACGATGAACTGGAGAATATTTTAGAGTCCAGTGCGGACAAAACTAAAAGTGGTGGTGGATTTAGTGTCTTTTATGGTCATGGCCGGGTTGATGCTGCCGCCGCTGTGATTATGGCTCAGCAAGCCCCTAGCATTGATCAACAAGCCCCCACAGTGGCGATAACGTCGCCCACTGAAAATAGTACGCAAGAGGGTATCTTTAATATTAATGTTAATGCTGAAGATAATATTGCGGTCAGTTCGGTGAGCTTATACGCCGATGGCATATACATTAGCAGCGACAATGTTGCGCCCTTTAGTATTAGTTTCGACAGTCATAATGTGGCCGATGGTAATGTCGCCTTTACTGCTCGCGCTGAAGATGCGGCTGGCAACCTGGGCAGCTCAGCCACTCACTGGCTGGTCATTGATAATATTGTCGATGTAGCTGATAACATTGCCCCGAATGTAACTATTACTAACCCAGCTGATGGCAGCACGGTGAGCGGCAATGTCGCTATTACTGTTTCTGCAACTGATAATGTAGCGGTGACTAAGGTTGAGCTCTATATTGACGGTCAATTAAAAGCCCAAACGAATACGTCTGTATTGTCGTACGGTTGGAATAGCCGTAAGGCGCGTGCTGGTTTGCATACTATTTTAAGCAAAGCATTTGATGCGGCAGGTAATCAAACACAGAGCAGTGTGCAGGTTAATATTACCACTACAAAAAAAAGAGGGCGTAAATAGATGTAAGTTAATTCAAGACAAGGCTATGCCATGCCATGCTATGCCATGCCATGCTATGGCTCAAGGTTGGTAAGCTAGTTCCTGAGATTAAAAGATAAAGGCACCACTATGCATCATATGCAGTGGTGCCTTTTTATTGCTGGGCTATTAACTAGCTTAAAGGCAAGCTAGTTGAGTGGGCTTTATGACGGCGCAGCCCCCCCAAACCCAATAAACCCATGCCGAGTAAAAGTAGCGAGGCAGGCTCAGGTATATCTTGAGGACCGCCACCACCGCCACCACCACCATCAAACTGAGTGACATGACTGATTGTTAACTGGGTATCACTCAAATTAAATCCACCGAGGAGATCGGTATCGATCACTCCCCAAGTAGTTTCTGCCAGATTTGTAAACAGCCCCCAGTCAGTAGAGTTCTTGACAATGTAAGTGCCAGGTCCAAATAACAACTGAAACGCGATTACATCCGTTTCATCAGTAGTATACGCTTGAACCGGATCTGTCTTTCCGCTCAATGTGTAGGTCATACCCGTCACAGAAGTGGCCCAGCAAAGTTCAGCTACTTCATTAGAGCCATTTGGGCATGCAGGGTTTATTGATTGCAAGTCCGTCGTTGTGGCGAGAAGCGTGTCTAATACTCCAACATTATTACCATTTAAAACGCCAGCCCCGCCATCATTAATGAAAATTGCCGAGGCTTGTGAGCTGAACATCAACCCGAATAAAAGTGAAGCAGCGATAGATTTTTTAAGTTGCATAGAATATTCCTTATCGTAATTTTAGGGTAAATAAATAAGCCGAATAGTGTTGTTTATTTACACGCCGAGTTACAAAGGCACCACTAAGCTTATTACTTCGCCTTTAATAAAATTAAGCTAGTAAAGATAGATGCATTTTCTATACCGAAAATTTTATAATACTAATTATCAACCAGTTATAAAAACCGAATGTTGCTATATGAGCAAACATGTAAAAATACCTGACGTTTTACCGAAGTGAAAATAGTGAGTTAAGAGATAAATAGCTATTTTTTATTATATTTCACCTGCATAAAGTAAGAAATACACAACTCTATAATGTAAAGTTTTTTACCACACGTATTTTTACCACACGTACTTTAGTCATACGTTAGACCCGAAAATACGGTGCAACTCCTATTCTCGGGCATATTGAATGTAAAGAGGTAGACTGAGAGCGTTCGTAGTATTTGGGCAAGAATTCTATTGTGGACTTTTTTGTTAAAGTGACTGAATATTTTTGTGACCACAAATTACAACAGTCAAGGATATTGATTATGCATCAATAGTCTGGGGTCCGTATTTTAGATAGGCAATAGTAAGGGATGCTAAACCGCTATGGCTATCACTTATTACACACGTCTCGTGATTGTTGTTCGTGATGTAAAAATTACGATATGCTTGACGCGATTAAAGTCTAAATAATGGCGCGCTGCACGGTGCTGGAATAACAAATAACAAAACAACCCTTTGTGCTAGTTGACTTATAGACGTCTATACGGCAAATTAAATCAATGAAATTTATAATATCACTCACAACCGGCATCATTATCATTACCTTTGAAAAGGTGTTCGCTGGCTAGTGCATACGCATTACACATAAAAAGCCCGCCACTACCGCGGGCTTTTTTGTTATTAAGATGCTTAAAACACGTGATTGATAAACACGTGATTGATAAAGACAGTGTGTTGAAACAGTTAAGGAATTAAAAATGAAGGTATTGAAGTTTGGTGGGTCGTCACTCGCTGATGCAGAACGTTACTTAAGAGTCAAAGACATTAGCCTCGCATGTCACAATGATGTCGGTGCGGCTGTTGTATTGTCTGCTCCAAAGGGCGTCACCAATGCCTTATCGTTATTGTGTGATGAAGCGGCATCGGGCAAAGATTACGGCGAATTGTTTGCCAAATTAAATATGCTTTTGTTTGGTATTTTGGATGACCTGAAAATTAGCCTTCCCCATTTTTCTCAAGCTACATTAGCTGAATTCATTCAACATACCTTAAACGACCTCAATCAGCATTTAGAAGGTTTTGCGTTGTTGCGGTGCGCCCCTGAGGAAGTGGTCGCTAGGGTGTTAAGCGTTGGCGAATACGTGAGTGTGAATATATTCAGTGAAATATTGACCAGTTTAGGTCATGCCAATTGCATTATTGATCCGGTTAACTATATTGTTGCTGAAGGTGACTACCTAGACAGCATAGCCGATGTATCTGCTAGCCAGGCTCGCTTCAGTGATGTGGATATCTCAGGTGACAAAATATTAATTATGCCTGGGTTTGTTGCTGTCAACCAAGCGGGTGAAAAGGTCACTCTAGGTCGAAATGGTTCAGATTATTCAGCCGCTATTTTGGCTGCGTGTATTGATGCACAGTGTTGTGAGATTTGGACAGACGTAGACGGTGTTTACAATGCTGATCCAAACCAAGTCGATGGTGCGGTATTGCTTGATAAGCTGACGTATCAAGAAGCGATGGAATTGTCTTATTTTGGTGCGAAAGTGTTACACCCTAAAACAATCGGCCCCATCGCTCAACATCATATCCCCTGTTTAATCCGCAATACACTCAACCCAGCAGCGCCAGGTACCTTGATCAGTAACCAAGCGAGCACTAAATGGACTAGCGTAAAAGGAATATCACACTTAGATGATATGACTATGTTCAACGTGGCAGGCCCTGGCATGAAAGGCATGGTGGGTATGGCAAGCCGGGTGTTCGAAATTATGTCTAACGCGAATATCTCGATTAGCTTGATTACGCAATCTTCGTCTGAATACAGCATTAGTTTCTGTATTCACAGTAAAGATGCCAGCCGCGCTCAGGATTTATTAGAAGACTCATTTGCTTTAGAGCTCAGTAATCATTTGCTTGACCCGATTGAAGTCCGTCATGAATTAGCCATTGTTACTTTGGTAGGAGACGGGATGCGTCATTCTAAAGGGTTGGCCGCTAAATTCTTTAGCTCCTTGGCACAAGCCAGAGTCAATAACGTGGCTATTGCTCAGGGCTCTTCTGAACGCTCTATCTCCACTGTTATCGAA
The DNA here is from genome assembly GCF_943787955.1 of uncultured Paraglaciecola sp. Lineage (NCBI taxonomy): Bacteria > Pseudomonadati > Pseudomonadota > Gammaproteobacteria > Alteromonadales > Alteromonadaceae > Paraglaciecola > uncultured Paraglaciecola sp. Next base: position 288,794 of record NZ_CALSOK010000002.1, on the reverse strand, counting down.
GCCAGTAAAGCTAAAAAAGCAGTGAAAGTCGTGCATCAGAACTTTTTCTCTAACCTACATGCTATCGATGCTTTTTTAGTGGGCTGCGGCAGTGTTGGAAAAGAGCTGTTAGCTCAAATTGCTCGGCAACAAGCCGCTTTACTTAAAAAAAATATTAGCTTAAAAGTGTACGGGATTGCCAATAGTCAAAAATTATTGCTGCAATCTAACGGCATCGATTTGAGTGCCTCTTGGCAAGAAGACTTGGATAAAAGTGATAAACAATTCTCTATCGATAATTTGAAAGGTTTTGTACACGACAATAGCCTGGTTAACCCTGTCGTTATCGACTGTACGAGTAGCGCTTACATTGCTGAACAATACCCTCAGATGATGTTAGATGGCTTTCATGTTGTCACACCAAACAAAAAGGCCAATACAGCCAGCACCGAGTTTTATCAGCTTTTAAGAGATACCGCTCAAAAAACCAATCGTCAATTTTTATACGAAACCACAGTCGGTGCGGGTTTACCGGTTATCGATAATCTACAAAATTTGTTTTATGCTGGCGATGAATTAGTGCGTTTTGAGGGGATATTGTCTGGTTCATTATCTTTTGTGTTTGGTAAGTTAGATGAAGGTTTGAGTCTGTCTGAGGCAACCGAAATTGCTAAACAGAATGGTTTTACGGAGCCTGATCCACGTGATGATTTGAGTGGTATGGATGTCGCCAGAAAACTGTTGATTATGGCCCGTGAATCAGGTCTAACCCTTGAACTATCAGACATCACTATAGAGCCAGTATTACCATCTTCTTTTGATGCCAGCGGCAGTATCGAAGATTTCATGACGCGTTTGCCTGAATTAGACAGTTACTTCGCACAAAAAGTAGCTGCCGCGAAGGATGAAGGCAAAGTATTGCGTTATGTAGGCTCAATTGAGCATGGTAAATGTGTTGTCAGTATCGAAGCTGTAAATGAGTCTCATCCACTGTATATGGTAAAAGAGGGCGAAAATGCCTTGGCCATTCATAGTCATTATTACCAACCTATTCCTTATGTTATTCGTGGTTACGGAGCCGGTGCTGCGGTGACTGCAGCAGGCGTCTTCGCAGATATCATGCGCACTATGCCCTGGAAACAATCTATATAATGTCAAAAGTTCAAATGAAGCAATCTACCTTAAGAGCTTATGCCCCTGCCTCTATCGGTAACGTCAGCTTGGGGTTTGACCTACTTGGCGCGGCATTAAAACCAATAGACGGCAGTTTGTTAGGTGACGAAGTCGATATCGAAGTGGCAGAGCAGTTTAGTTTGGACGTCAAGGGACGTTTTGCTGACAAGTTGCCACCTGATCCAAACAGCAATATCGTGACCCGTTGTTATCGGCACTTTATGGCGGTGTTAGAGCAACAAGGTTATGCTAAAAGCGCTATCCCCGCACTTAAATTGACCCTGTACAAACACCTACCTATTGGCAGTGGATTAGGCTCAAGCGCCAGCTCGATTGTGGCTGCACTACATGGCCTGAATCAGTTTTTTACTGAGTATTTTGGTAAGGCGCCTTTCACAGAAAATGAATTATTGTTGGTGATGGGTGAACTAGAAGGGCAAATAAGCGGTAGTGTACATTATGATAATGTTGCGCCATGCTTCCTTGGTGGTTTAACGTTAATGGCGGAACATAAAGAGCAAGTCGCATTGCAATTGCCCATGTTTGAAAACTGGTATTGGGTATCTTGTTACTCTGGTATTAGTGTCTCGACAGCTGCAGCACGGAATATTTTACCAAAACAGATTGCTATGGCAGATACTATCCAGTTTGGTCGTCAGTTAGCGGTATTTACTGACGCCTTGTACCGAAAGGATGAAAAACTAGCCGCGGCCATGATGATAGATGTGATTGCCGAACCTTATCGTAAATCACTGTTACCAAGGTTTGATGAGTCACGAGTATTTGCAATACAACACGGCGCGCTGGCCTTTGGTATTTCAGGCTCTGGACCAACAGTATTTGCAGTATGTGATAATATAGAAGATGCCCAAATCATTAATCAATGGCTAGCTGATAATTATATTCAAAATGACACAGGTTTTAGTCATATTTGTCAGTTAGACATGAGTGGCGCATCCATAAGCCACTCTTGAAAGCGATAGCTTTCATCGGAGCTAGTAACATATGGTCATCATTTTCTGTTACCAGCGCAACATTTAAGTATTAAAAAGGTAGTAAAGTGGAACTCGTAAATTTAAAAGACGCCTCTGAGCAAGTCACGTTTGCAGAAGCAGTAAAAAAAGGTTTAGGTAAAGACCAAGGGTTATTTTTTCCTAAGCAATTACCCAAGTTTGATGATATTGAATCAATCCTGGCTATGCCTTTTGTTGAGCGCAGTGTAGAAATTTTAGCCACCTTAATTGGTGATGAATTACCACGCGAAATGGTGGCAGGTATTGTTGAGCGAGCTTTTCTGTTTGGCGCTCCTTTGGCTAAGGTGACAGATAATGTTTACGCTTTGGAGCTTTTCCATGGCCCTACATTAGCCTTCAAAGATTTTGGCGGTCGCTTTATGGCACAGTGCTTAGTTGCAATCTCTGATGGTCAGCCGATCACTATTTTAACCGCTACATCGGGAGATACTGGTGCAGCTGTAGCTCATGCATTTTATGGCATAGAAAATATCAATGTAGTGATTTTGTATCCAAAAGGTAAAATCAGTCAGCTACAGGAGAAGTTATTTACGACTCTTGGTGGCAATATCCATACCGTGGCGATTGAAGACGATTTTGATGCTTGCCAGCAATTGGTAAAAAGTGCCTTTGATGACCCAGACGTTCGTGAAGGCTTGCATTTAAATTCTGCAAACTCTATTAATATAAGCCGCTTAGCCGCACAAGTTTGTTATTACTTCGAAGCAGTGTCACAGCTTACTCCAGCCGAACGTGAAGATTTAGTGATTTCAGTCCCCAGTGGTAATTTTGGTAACTTGACCGCAGGTCTCATTGCAAAAGTCATGGGTTTACCGGTTAAACATTTTATTGCTGCCACCAATTTAAACGACACTGTGCCTCGTTATTTAAAAACCGGCGAGTGGCAACCTAAAGACACCGTTGCTACTTTGTCTAATGCAATGGATGTGAGTCAACCCAATAACTGGCCGCGAATTGAAGCTATGATTGAGGAAGGTCAGGTCGATAAATCTGATATCTCTGGCGCCACAATAGACGAAGAATACACCCAAGTGGCCATGCGTCAATTAGCTTCATTAGGGTATGTAAGTGAGCCTCACGCTGCGATTGCTTACAAAGCCTTAGTCAGAAAAATGGAAGAAGGTCAGACCGGTATTTTCTTAGGTACCGCTCACCCAGCTAAATTTCGTGAAACGGTTGAAAATGTTTTAGGTCAACCTATCAGTTTGCCTAAGCCTCTTGCTGATTGTGCAGGTAAAGAGGGATTGTCAGTTGAGTTACCTTGTGATTACCAGGCGCTAAAAGCGCATTTGTTCCGTTTACTGGGCTAAATATATCTGATGACCACTTGGGCAGATATTTTAAAACAAGAAAAACAGCAGCCTTACTTTCAACAAATGATGCAATTGGTTGACAGTAACAGGGCTGCTGGAAAAATGATTTACCCACCTAGTCAAGATGTGTTTAATGCCTTTAATTTAACTGAGCTGGATAAAGTGAAGGTGGTGATATTAGGCCAAGATCCTTATCACGGCCCTCATCAAGCTCACGGATTATGTTTTTCGGTCTTATCCCATGTTAAAACACCTCCTTCATTGGTTAATATATATAAAGAATTAGCCTCTGACATATCTGGCTTCACTATCCCCCAACATGGTTTTTTACAAAGCTGGGCAGAACAGGGCGTACTGTTACTCAATACCGTTCTTACGGTCGAACAAGGGCAAGCTCATTCTCATGCAAAGATAGGTTGGGAACGATTTACTGATACTGTTATTCAACAACTCAGTGAGCATTGTCATGGCCTGGTGTTTTTGCTGTGGGGCAGCCACGCTCAGAAAAAAGGTGAAGTGATAGATACACAAAAACATCATGTACTGAGTGCTCCGCATCCTTCACCGCTATCAGCATACCGAGGATTTTTTGGCTGTAAACATTTCTCACACACCAATGAGCTTTTAAAACAGCAAGGTAAAAGACCAATTAATTGGCAGGTATAGCGCAATATAAAGTTAACTTAATATTGCGTTATTTTTTATCAGCTCACGCATATTCATTCCCAGATTATGCTATCAATGCCGTGCTTTTTAATCACCACAAAAGGTCAGATAATTAATGGTGGGGTCATAAAGCAAACCCTATTGCCAGCTTTATAAAGAGACAGTGCCAGCGACTTTTGATTTGGTTTCTTGTGCTGGCTTATTGAATCTAAGTCAGTTAATTCGTTCTCGCAGCTACAGCAAAATCGCCAATCCGAAATTAAAGGATATGTTGAAATATATCTCAATTTAACAGCTGATTGTTTGTTGAAAGAAAATAGTCAGTTGGATATTGTTGGTCAAGAGATGAAAGAGTCATCAGCTGATACTTTTATACCCAATTAATATGTAGTTGAAGGGCCTGTGGGTTAGAAAAGTCGCGACTCAGTCCTCATACATAAAAAAGCCCTGACAATTCAGGGCTTTTGCATTTATAAAAATTTTAAATCATCCTCTGGTGACATTCCCAACTCTCGTAATTCTTGTTTGAGCCGCTTTCTGTCGTGTATGGCTTCAATTTCTCGCCATTTGAGTTTATTTGCTTTGTTTTTAGAGGACTTTGTTTCTGAATCTAAGGTAGACAATAATTCGGACTTATCCATTTCGATTTCTTTCCTTATTTTTATAGCGCAGTGAATAAAACAATACTCTTCAAGCTTTGTGATTATCGACATAAAACAATAAATTATATACTGTGTACCATACAGACAGTGTGTTCTGGTCAAGTCCAACCGGACACTTTTCTAAAGGAGTTTTCAAATTCAATTGGCGATTGATCCAAATTAGCTGAATGTAGTCGCTCAACATTATAATATTTCATGTACCTAGCAACATCTTCTCGCATATGTGTTCGAGTGGGCTGCGGTACTTTAAACAACCAATCATGCTTTAAACTTCCAAAGAAGCGCTCCACAACAGCATTATCCCAGCAAGCTCCAACATCTCCCATACTAGCTCGACACTCTAATCGCGACAGTAGATTTCTAAAGCCTTTACTCGTGTACTGAGAGCCTCTGTCACTGTGAAACACCAAACCTTTTGGTGGTTTGCGTAAATTATGAGCCTTTGTCAGTGCTTGCTCGACCAAATCACGCGTCATGCGTTTTGATATATGCCAACCTACAATCCGGCGTGAATACAAATCCATGACAATGGCTAAGTACAACCAGCCCTCACCAGTCTTTAAATAGGACACATCACCCGCCCAAATTTGATTGGGTCCAACAGGATTGAAATTCATATTTAGCAAGTTGTCAGCCACAGCATCACTGTGTTTGCGCTTGGTTGTCACTTTATAAGCTATTCGCTGAGTCACAACTAATTTAAGCCGTTCCATTAACTTAATGGCGCGATACCGCGTTATTTCAAAGCCTTCTTTGCGTAGTGCTTTAGCAAGCTCTCTGCTGCCTAAACTGTTTCGACTTGCCTTGAATAATGCTTTGGCTCGTCGATACAGTCTTAGCATTTGAGCGCTAATGAGTTCACCAGGTTTTTTTAGCCATGCGTAGTATGCTGACGAACTCACTTCCATCACTTTACAAGCAACTGACACCGGATACTTCGCATCAAGCTCACTTATAAAAGAATATCTTACTTCATTTCTTTCGCGAAGAAGGCACTGGCCTTTTTTAGGATTTCACGCTCCATTTGTAGACGTTTACTATCTTTCCTGAGCTGAATTAACTCTGCCCGTTCATCACCAGATAATGCATCACCTAGTGCCTGTTTCTTATGCTTAGCTACCCAGTTGTAAAGTAGTTTGTCTGTCACACCTAAAGATGCAGCAGCTTGTACGATTGGATAGTCTTGCTCTATTACCAGAGCGACCGCTTCTTGTTTAAATTCTGCGGGATAATGTTTATTTGTTCGTTTAGTCATATTCACCTCAATTAACAGGATTATAATCCTTTATTGAAGTGTCCGGTTAATTCAACCACAACAGTGATAATAATATAAGTATTTGAAGCTTTTACGAATAAGTGGAAAATATTGAGCTCTAAAATAGAGCCATTTCGTGCAGCTAGCTTCTCGCTCAAAAAGAAAGATATAAATATCACTCATCTTGATTGACTGGGTCATTTACCCTAGAAGCATTTTGTGAAGCTCGAAGCTAAGAATATAAAAACATAAGTATTTAAACCACAGAGAAAAAAGAGATCACCGGGTGCCGCGCACAGAGGTCAAAAAGCGAATATATATTCCTTTGTGTAGCAAGGCCGAAGGCATCCGGCGCTGCATTTTTTCTACGGTGAGACGCTCTTATCTTTAAGCCTATGAGGTGCCCCAACCTGTTTCGTGGTTATCTGTTTGCCTGTCTAAATTTGCTGATTAGCTGGTTGGTTGATGCATCAAAAGGTAACTCAGCATCGGTGTTCACCAGCTTATCTAACACCTGATTGCCCAATTCCTTACCCAGTTCCACGCCCCATTGATCGAATGAGTTCACACCCCATATTGCACCTTGCACAAAGACTTTATGCTCATACATCGCCACCAAAGCCCCTAAGGTTTTAGGATCAACTTGTTTGAACAGCAAGGTATTACTTGGCTTGTTGCCGGGCATGGTTTTATGGGTAGCAAGTGACTCAAGGGGGGGGATGTCTAAGTTTTTTGACGCTAAGTCAGCTTTGCATTCTTCGAAAGTTTTACCTTGCATTAATGCTTGTGTTTGACCAAAACAGTTGGAGGCTAACATGGCATGATGAGTATCATCTTGATTAGGCACTTTTAACGGTAACATAAAGTCAGCTGGCACTAATACAGTCCCTTGATGGATAAGCTGGTGGAACGAATGTTGACCATTAGTACCTTCACTGCCCCAAATGATTGGCCCTGTAGCATAATCTACTTGGGTGTGAGCTGCGGCAATACGTTTACCGTTACTTTCCATATCTAGCTGTTGCACATAAGCGGGGAAACCACGTAAATAGTGATAATAAGGCAATAACACATGACTTTGTGCACCAAAGAAATTCACATACCACACACCTAGTAAGGCTAATATCATTGGTAAATTTTGCTCAATGGGCGCAGTTTGGAAATGTTCATCCATTTCAAATGCACCTTGCAATAATTCGCGATAGTTGTCGTAACCTATGGTGAGTGCAATAGGTAAACCAATTGCCGACCAAAGTGAATAGCGTCCGCCTACCCAATCCCAAAGAGGGAAAATATTGTCTTCTGCCATACCAAATTCGGTAGCCGCTTTAATATTGGAAGACACCGCAATAAAGTGTTTAGCGATATCAGGCTGTGTACCACCTGACGCTAAAAACCAAGCTTTAGCTGTCATAGTATTCTGTAAGGTTTCTTGAGTAGTGAAAGATTTAGATGACATCACCACTAAGGTTTCTTGATGATCAACAGAAGCTAAAACATCTTGGATATGACATCCATCAACATTGGCAACATAGTGTACTTTTACTCCTTCAAACCAATAAGGTTTAAGGGCTTGAGACATGATTTTAGGACCAAGGAAGGAACCACCAATGCCAATGGCGACAATTTGCTTCAGCGACTTGCCGGTATAACCTTTACGGTTACCACTGTGGATGCTGCTAACAAAATCTTGGATCTTTTGTTGGCAAGCTAACACTTCTGACATCACATCTTCACCGTTTACTAATACAGGGTTGCCGGAAAAATTACGCAGCGCAGTATGCAAAACAGCCCGCTTTTCGGTGTGATTGATGATTTCACCAGCAAACATTGCTTGGCTTTTTTCACTTACCTGACATTCAGTCGCAAGTGCTTGTAATGCTTGCATGACTTCATCAGTAATAAGATTTTTTGAAAAATCTAATTCAATCCCACAGGCGGCTTGGGTAAAATTTTCAGCACGTTGCGGGTCTGCAGCAAACCAGTCCCGCATATGTTGAGTTTTGATTTTTGTGGCTAAATTTTCAAGGTTTTGCCACGCTGGTGATGAAGTTAGTGCTGTCATTTTGTGTTCTCAATATAAGATAAAGCTCAGGTCTGGCCTCTATACCCGTCTCCCTTGAAGCTTTAGCGTTGTTGGCTACTCTCACTTACCCTAATCGGTAACCGACGTTGCACTTAGCATGCCTAAGCTCATGGGCTGAGTGCCTTTATCGCCTTGCTGCAACTCCAATGGCTTTGGGTATAACATAATTAAAAGCGCCGAATTCGACGCTTTTACAATAAGTTATGTAGGTTACAGGTAGCTTCTTAACATGGCTTCCAACTTAACTTGGTCAGCAGCAAAGTTGCGAATACCTTCAGATAATTTTTCAGTCGCCATGGCGTCTTGATTCATATTCCAGCGAAACTGAGCTTCTGTTAACGGTGCCCCAGGTGTTTTGATTGCGCCGTTGTCTTTTAACTTAATCGGCAAAGGTGCATCAGTCTGTGATAATGCTTCAAGTAAAGCAGGACCAATAGTTAAACGGTCACAACCGGCCAATTCAGTAATCTCAGCGGTATTACGGAAACTTGCACCCATAACTACCGTTTTATAACCATGATCTTTATAGTAGTTATAAATTTTAGTGACTGAAACAACCCCTGGGTCTTCGGCTGAAGTGTAGTCAGTTTTACCGGTACTTTTCTTGAACCAATCTAGAATTCGTCCAACAAACGGAGAAATTAAGAATGCACCGGCTTCTGCACAAGCTTGTGCCTGAGCAAAACCAAACAGTAAAGTGAGGTTACAGTTAATGCCTTCTTTTTCTAACACTTCTGCGGCTTTGATACCTTCCCAAGTGGAGGCTAACTTAATTAATATACGACTTTTGTCGATGCCTGCTTCTTTATAAAGCGCAATCAATTTATGGGCTTTATCGATACTAGCAGCGGTGTCAAATGACAAACGCGCGTCCACTTCTGTAGAGATCCTTCCCGGTACGATATTCACAATGTCAGTACCAATAGTCACAGATAATTTATCGCCCGCATCGGTAATTTGTTGTTCAGCGTCAGAAGATTGTTGTTTTGCCCAAGCCACAGCCCCCTGAAGATGAGACTTGTACTGCGGCATTTCTGCTGCTTTAAGTAACAACGAAGGATTAGTAGTGGCATCTACCGGTTGGTATTTTTTAATGGCTTCGATATCGCCTGTGTCAGCCACAACAGTGGTGATTTCTCGTAGTGCTTGTAATTGGTTAGACATATTATCCTCTGTAAGTAATGACACTTTATCGTTATTGCGATCAATTAGGTGTAGCTTGGCAACATTGTTCAGGAATTCAAAGAAGTAAGCTGACTATCATATGTCTTAATGCTTACCGTATGGTGACTGAAACGTATGGGAACAGGATATAACCGTTAAATAGCAGACGCCAGTAAAAGACCGATTTCACTAAAAAATAACGTCCATATGAAATCATATGTTCATAAAGCCAGCTTAAAATTACAAACAATGTTGGGTTATTTAGTAGTAGGAGAATTTATCTTTACCGCGCTCGTAACTTTGAAGCGCATGTTCAAATTCCTGCTTTAGTTCAGGTAAGGTATTGTAAAGCTCAACTTGTTGTTGTTGATGTTGTGCCACTTCGTTTCTCACCATTAATCGCTGATCTCGTTTAAGACCGTCAGCAATCATAAGCTCACTTTTATCTGCTATGGCATGTTCTAGCCAATCGATCTCTTTATAAGTGCTTTCGAGTTCCGCTGCACGTTGACTTAATATCTTTTTTAATCCGTATAGTGTTTGACCATCGCTGAACCCTTTTAAAAACTCAGCTTCAAACTGTTCAGGACAACTACGACTATAATCTTTTCCATGTCTCCCTCGAGAGAAACCATTGTTTGCTGTGCAAAAACGTTTAGACCCATCGAAGTGCCCATTGCGATATTCCATCAAATCAGGTGTGACACCGTGCTCGGCGCACTCTTTTCTATGCTGCGAAACATGTGACTCGTTCTTACCAAAACTCCCATCTTCAAAACCTATTAATTGCCAATCTGCGTTTAAACAATCTGATTCATTCATATTGGCACAATTTGATAACAATAAAATGATGGCTGTCATAGCTAAAAATTTTATGTGCATATTTATCCTTAACTAAAGGTCGGTTAATATAGGAAGTGTGAAGTCCGATTGGACTTAATAATGGCTGAAGCGCCTCTCAAATACAAAGAAAATTAAAATCCAACTTGTATTTGTCCACGTATACTTCATATTCACAATGACTATTTTTAAAACAAGTTTTATCGTTACAGGATCCCATTGAATGTTAGTTGTTATCTCGCCAGCCAAAAACCTCGATTATGATACCCCAGCAGCAACCGACACTTATACTCAGCCAGAGATGCTGGATGATTCACAGACGCTCATTACACATTGCCAAACATTAAGTCCAGCCAAAATTGGCTCGTTGATGAAAATCAGTGATAAGTTATCAGGACTCAATGCAGATCGTTACGCCAGTTGGCACATTCCTTTTGATACCAGCAACGCGAAACAAGCACTATTGGCATTTAACGGTGATGTTTATACCGGTTTAGACTCCAGCTCGTTTAGCCAAGCAGACTTCGAATTTGCTCAGCAACACTTACGTATTTTATCAGGCTTATATGGTGTGTTACGTCCACTGGATTTGATGCAGGCGTATCGTTTAGAGATGGGTACCAAATTGGACATAGGCGAAAGCAAAAATTTGTATCAGTTCTGGGGTGAACGTATTAGCCACAAGTTAAATGAAGCAATCGCTACCCAAGGTGACAATGTGTTGGTTAACTTGGCTTCGAATGAATATTTTAAAGCCGTTAAGCCTAATGCTCTTAACGCTGAAATCTACACTCCTGTATTTCAAGATTGTAAAAACGGGCAGTATAAAGTGATCAGCTTTTTCGCTAAAAAGGCCAGGGGCATGATGGCTAGGTATATATTACAAAACCAGTTAACTGAGGTTAGTCAATTGCAACAATTCGATTCTGCCGGATATCAGTTTTCCACTGAAAAGAGTCAGGGTAATGTGTTGGTGTTTACACGTGAAGAACTATAATTTATGTAAGGGAATACTCTGTTCTTATTTGGCTCAAGGGTGTTCTAGCAGTGTTTAGATGTACCCATTTTTATGATGAAAATTAAAAACACATAAACATCTAGGTTTGAATGCTCAATACTTATTCTACTTTTTGCTTATCATTTATCTTCGTTTGGGCCGCAACATAAGCAAATAAGCAAGGTTACATTATGTTGTCGATGTGATTTGAATTGGGTGGGTGAATTTATATCACAACATCGCTAAAATATGAGGCTGGCAGCAATGTGTATAGCATAATTGTATCATTCTTATTCGCTGCCGGACCTGGATTCATAATGCAGTTAAGCGAAATCAAGCCTATAGCCACAAAAGCCCACCAATTCTGATTTAGCAGACTAAACAAATTGTGAGCCTTTGATAGAGATATTTAGCGTTGCTGAATGTCTTTATTATGGCTTGCTATCTTTTACAATTACCCTTACCTTGCCGTCACTTATATTTTTAGAATCGCCACTTATGCAAGTCTCCTTAGAGGGATTTATTCTTACCGCTCGCAGTATAGAACGCCAAGGTAAAACTTATATTGAATGCTGGTTCCTTACTGAAAATAGCGTAGTAAAGGGGACATCGACAGCGCAACAAGGGGTGTTTTTTATTGATCAAAAAGATCAGGCGCAAGCATCGCAAATATTAAAAAAAAGTGGCATTGAACATCACTACAAACCCTTAGCGTTAAAAACGTTTGAGCATCAAGACGTGGGCGGTATCTACTTTGATAGAAACAACTCACTGTATAAAGCAAAAACACTGCTTAAACAGTACCACATTAACTGTTTTGAGGATGATATACGTTTAACCGAGCGTTACTTGATGGAACGTTTTGTTTATGGCAGTGCCACTTTTTCTGGTAAGCAAGTGGCACATAAGCCAACAGAAATAACAGATATTCAGTGTAAACCCTGTCAGTTCGTGCCGAGTTTTAGCCTGTTATCTATTGATGTCGAATGCAGTGAAGATGGCGAGTTGTTCTCAATTGGTTTAGCCAGCGATACCTATAAGTGTGTATTGATGATTGGCAAGGCACAAGCCGCAGCAGAATGGGTCCACTGGTTAGACAATGAAAAGGCGTTGTTGCAGCAGTTTGTTATTCAAGTGTGTCAAATCGATCCCGATATTATCATTGGCTGGAACGTGGTTAATTTTGACTTTCGTTTGCTGATTCAACGGGCCGCTTTGCATAAAGTTGAATTGTCTTTGGGGCGGGATAATCAACCTATTTTATGGCGAGATGCCAGGAATGAAGTGGATCAGGGTTTTGTCTCTATGCCCGGTCGAGTGATTATTGATGGCATAGACGCATTAAAAACTGCAACCTATCAGTTTGACAGTTTTAGCTTAGAAAATGTTGCTCAAACCCTTTTAGGGGTAGGTAAAAAGACCGAAGACGTTGACGATCGGCTGGCCCAAATTGAACATGATTTTCAATATAATAAAGTCAAGCTAGCAGAATATAACCTACAAGATTGTCAGTTGGTGTTAGATATTTTTGAATACACCAAAGTTATGGATTTTTTAACGTTACGTAACCAGCTAACAGGACTTGAGTTGGATAGAATGGGTGGCTCGGTGGCTGCTTTTATTAATTTGTATCTACCCAAACTTCATCGAGCAGGTTATATCGCACCTAACAGACCAGAAGATGGTGGTTTAGCCAGCCCTGGTGGTTATGTGATGAGTTCTAAGCCTGGCTTATATAAACATGTATTGGTACTCGACTTTAAGAGCCTATATCCGTCCATCATGCGCACCTTTAAAATTGACCCATTGGGCTTAGTGGAAGGTTTAATGTCTCCAGAACAGGCCATTGAAGGTTACCGCGGGGCTAAATTCAGTCGAGACAAACACTTTTTACCGGATATTATTACCTCACTTTGGCAACAGCGCGATGCAGCTAAGAAAAACCAAGATGCTGCTCGTAGCCAGGCTATAAAAATTCTGATGAACTCTTTTTATGGGGTACTAGGCTCAGGTGGTTGCCCGTTTTATGACACACGTTTAGCTAGCTCTATTACTATGCGTGGTCATGACATTATGCAAACTACAGCAAAATGGATTGAAGACGCGGGGTACCAAGTTATTTATGGTGACACTGATTCGACTTTTGTTTGGCTAGACGCAGAGATATCAGATCAACAAGCCTCTGACATCGGTCAATCTCTTGTTTGTGAAATTAACCAAAAATGGCAAGACAATATTCTACAAGAGCATCAGCTCGATTGTGATTTAGAGATAGAGTTTGAAACGCATTTTAGTCAGTTTTTAATGCCGACTATTCGTGGCTCAGAACTCGGTAGCAAAAAACGTTATGCAGGCTTAAAAACCACCAAAGATGGGGAAAAACTGGTTTTTAAAGGTTTGGAAACTGTTCGTTCAGATTGGACGCAATTAGCTAAAGGCTTTCAGCTTACATTATACAAAATGGTCTTTGCAGGGCATAAGGTCCACGATTATTTACTGCAAATAATCGAAGATACTCGTTCAGGCAAGCTTAACGAGCAACTGGTATACCGCAAACGAATTCGCCGTAAGTTAGATTTGTATGTAAAAAACATACCGCCTCATGTAAAGGCAGCAAGGTTGGCTGATCAAAAAAATGCAGCTTTAGGTAAAACACTCAGATATCAGCACAAAGGCTGGATAGCTTATGTCATCACTATTAATGGCCCACAACCAATAGAATACATCACCAGCCAAATAGATTACGACCACTACGTAGATAAACAAATCAAACCTATTGCCGAAGGCATTTTGCCCTTCATAGGATTATCTTTTGAAGACATGACCAGTCAACAAATGGGCTTGTTTTAGTCAATTAATAAAGCTTGTCACCGCAGAGTGCAACAAGGTAACAGAGATAAAGATAAACAACATATTGGACTTTTTTATCTCTGCCTAATTGACGTATGCCATATCCTATTTGGTTCAGCGCTCTTTGCGTTATCTCTGCTTAACTAACCAGCTGATAAGCTCAACAGATTGATCTGGGGTCATATCGCGGGTGAATATAGCCTGGTATTTTTCATTGATAATGATGGTAGGTACACTTCTTACACCACGAGCAATTTTGTCGTTTTTGGCAACCTGACTACGAATACCAAAACTAGACATCATTTTTTCTAGCTTAAGGGCGTCTGATCCCGTCGCCGCATACACTGCAAGGATGTCAGCCTTGCTGGTTATTTTTGTTCTTTTTTGATGAATAGTATTGAATAACGCTTTATTGAACAGTGCATCGGTTTTTAGCGCTTTTGAGGCCAACATCACTGCTGTTGCATCATTTTGTGTGTCTTTAGATGTGCTGCCATTAAAATTAACATGTACCTTTTGAAAGGGTATGCCTGGAGGGAGCGCGCGCTTAATTTGCGGCACTATGGTTTCAAATGCGTTACAAGCGGGGCACCAAAATGAAAAAACTTCTTGCACTATGGGTTTAGCGCTAGCCTTCTGAGCGATCACTTTATAATGAGTACCTTCTTGCCACTTTGATTGTGCCAAGGTATTAAATGAAGTTAAAAATAAAAATACGATTAAAAATGACCTGCGCATAAAAACCCTCTTAAAGTTTATTTATAATTTTGAATTAAAAAAGCCAATTGAAAAACAATCGGCTAAATATTTATTATTTCTACTCAGTTTAAATTATTTTTTATTTGACAAAAATACAATTAAATCAACCATGTCAGCTTGGTTCATATCACGCGTGAACGTTGCTTGGAATTTGCCGTTAACAATAAAGTTTGGCACGCTACTCACGTATTTACGATATTTTTGAATGGCTTTATTATTCATTTGCAGCATGCTGTCTACCCCAAAGCTAGAGGCCATTTTGTCAAATTTTTCAGGCTCAACACCGTTCACAATAAAGATGTTTTTCAAATCTTTCATATCGGTTATAGATGAGCGGGCGACGTGAATATATTGAAATATGGCTTGATTCAGCAGATCACTTTTTTTCAACGCTTTAGCCACCATCATAGCTCTTGTGGCGTTATCTTGGGTTTGTTTGCTAGCAAAGCCCATAAAATTTACATGTACTTTTTTGAATTCAACATCATCAGCCAATTTGCTTTTGATTGCTTTAACAAGAGGTTCAGAGTTAAAGCAATGGGGGCACCAAAAAGAAAAGAATTCCAAGACTTCTTTTTTCTCAGTCGCTTGTTCCAGTATGACTTTGTAATGTGTGCCTTCGCGCCATTTTTCTTGAGCGCAGGCCTGTAAAGGTAGCAATAAAACTACACTGAGTAACAATAATATTTTTTTCATAACGTCTCACAACTTATTTCAGATTTATTCGCAGATTAGCATAGCTATCAAAAAAATCCGATAGGACTTTGTAAAGCGATGTTAATAATAGTAATGATTTTACATGACATATAAAAATCTAACTAACAATGTGCCATTTATTAAATATTGAATATTGAATATTGAATATTGAATATTGAATATTTAATCATTTAGAAAACATGGTTTTCACTTTTATTTAAAAGGATGGCGTAGGTGTTTTGAGTCAGATTATTGAAATATTTTGCGAGAGAGGTTTTTGGGCATTTTAGTATTCGAACCCTATCCTAACCTAACCTCATCTTCGCGTTATAACTTCCTAGTTATCAGTAAACGTTCATTTCAAAATCTGGATAGGGCTGGGCAAGCTAGCGGGTAATGCATTGATGTTGTTCGCAGATATATCATATATGTTTGATATCCTTACCACCCATTAATGACCTGTTAAAAGGCGCGTTTTGACTTTAGGTTTTTTTGAATAGCTTGAATTAAACATGCTTACTAATTGATCCACATGTATAAAATATTGTTTAACTGACAGTCACACAATTTGAACTGAGATTAATTATAAACACCAGATCCAGAAAATTGGGTTCACATGAGGGAGACGTGAGTTTTAGTCGCTATTTACAGTGTTAATGCCGGCTCTTGAAGTGCCAATAATTGCCCTTTCAGCGCAAGTATTTGTTGTTCCCAATACTTGACATCGATGAACCATGGAAACGCTTGTGGAAAAGCAGGGTCTTGCCAGCGCCTTGCCAACCAAGCCATGTAGTGCACCATACGCATGGCACGTAAGGGTTCTATTAATGTTAACTGACTCATATCAAAGTCACAAAATTCTTCATAAGCTTCGATTAGGGTATTTATTTGAATCAACTGCTGTTGCCTGTCGCCTGATAGCATCATCCATAAATCTTGGATCGCGGGACCACTTCTGCAATCATCTAAATCAACAAAGGTGGGGCCATCGCGCCATAATATGTTACCAGAGTGACAATCGCCATGAAGCCTAATGTTATTTGTGTTGACGAAAAGCGATTGAGCTAAATCGACTACTTGCTGTAAAATAGTGAAAAACGCCGTAGGCAAACTAGAAGGGATCAGAGAACTATTTTGCAACTGTTGCAAAGGGGCAAGTAAATGTTCTTCGATACACATAGTAGGTCGATGTTTGAAGTGGCGACTTTTAGCAACCCTATGTATACGACCGATAGAACTGCCCATCCATTCAAGGTGATCTACATTGTCTTCTTCAAATTGCCGCCCAGCGACTGAGGGGAAAAGTGCAAAGGAAAATCCTTTGTAAACCTGCAGACTTTGCGCGTTGCAAACCAGCGGTGCAACTACAGGGATAGCGTGGGATGCCAATTCAATAGAAAAATCATGCTCTTCTTGAATTTGGTTCTGGCTCCAACGCTGCGGTCGGTAAACTTGGCAACATAGCGTTTTTTATCTTCAGCAATAAACTGATAAACCCTATTTTCGTAGCTGTTAAGTGTCAATAATCCAGACTCAACTAGCATGCCTTGTGATTCTATGGCGTCGAGTATCAAATCAGGCGTGAGTTCCGAAAAATTGAAAGTATTCACAAATTAGGGTACAAAAATTTACTGATTTCTTGAACGGTCACTGGGGTGTTTTCAGCATCAATTGATTCAACTCTGAAGCTAAATGCAGTGGACTCTTGGGTTAATTTATTTGGATTGATGGCGATACTCAGAGGTAAATTGAACACCTCACCTCCTGAAACTGTTACTTCATCTTCACCAATGTAGGTGTGTCCTTCAAGATTATCTATGTATATATCATAGCGCTGGGTGTATTGAGATTTATTCAGAATTTTTAAGGTAAACACATTCTCAATAAGGCCATTACCTGTTTCCCGGTACATAGGTACCCTGTCTTTTATAATGTCTATTTCCAAAGGTTTTCTCGTTGCTATGTCGAATACCAACAGCCCCGACATTAATAATAAAACAATGCCATAACCGATTAATTTAGGACGAAATATTTTTGTTTTACCGCCTGCTAATTCTGTTTCTGAAGTAAAACTAATCAAACCTTTGGGGTAGTTCATCTTTTCCATAACATCATTACAGGCATCAACACAGGCCCCGCAATTTATGCATTCATATTGCAAACCGTTGCGAATATCTATTCCAGTCGGACAAACCTGCACACATAGGTTGCAATCAATACAATCACCTAAGCCTTTGGTTTGATTTTCTTCACGGCTGACTTTTTGTCCTCTGGGTCCGCGTTGTTCCCCACGAGCAGTGTTATACGCAACAGTAAAGGTGTCTTTGTCGAACATAGCGGATTGAAAACGTGCATAGGGACATATGTGGGTACACATAATTTCGCGCATCCATCCAGCGTTACCATAGGTGCAAAGTGTGAAAAATAGCACCCAGAAGACTGCCCAAAAACCACTTGAAAAAGTGAAAAATGCTACAAATAAAGAGTCAATCGGTGTGAAATAACCAACAAAAGTTAATGCGGTGATCAAAGCAATCCCAATCCAAGTGAAATGTTTTAGGGCCTTACGCCATAGCTTGTCAAAGTCCATTTTTCTTTCATCTAGCTTCATTCGTTTGTTGCGACTGCCTTCAATCTTTTCCTCAAACCAGATATATAAGAAAGTCCAGGTAGTTTGCGGACACATAAAGCCACACCAAACACGCCCGGCAAAGGTGGTTACAAAAAATAGCGCAAAGGCGGCCACTATTAAAATCCATGCGAATAACGTCAAATCTTGTGGCCATAGTGTTAAGGCAAATATTTTAAAACGCTGTGCACCGAAATCAAGTAACACTGCTTGGCTGCCATTAAACTGGAGCCAAGGTAAAAGTGCAAAACCACTTAAAAAAAACATTCCAAAAAAGCGACGAATATTTTCCAACATGCCTGTGACCGCTCGTACGTATATTCTGTTGCGAGGAGTATAGGAATTGCCATGTTTGTTTTTATCTGGGTAGTGTACTTTTACGGGTGAGATATTTTTTACGGGAATTCGCTCACTCATGGTATGTCCTTGGTATATCAAAAAGACAGATGTTGAGAGTTCAACAGACTGGTCGCTTGTAGAGTATATCAGCATGTTTACTGCCGTGCTTGATCCCAGTCAGTCTTTCTTATACTCATATCAAAACTCAAGAATGGTTATTCGTGGTTATCCGAAGGTATAACTCTGGGGGATGTTTTCGGTGCCATCATCACGTAATGTATAAAATCCTTATATCAATAGATGGTTTTTGAGACATAATATATGTTGCGTTTTTTTGTAGTGACGTTCGAAATTTTGGCTTTGATAATGATTTTGCGCAGTGCGTTGGTGCAACTTTGGTTGTTGGATATGCAAACGACGACTTCACAGTGGATGCATGGTATATCTATGACCATTGATAATCAGCAACTCGCCAAATTTAGAAATGAAATTTCGGAGCAGGTTCAAGGTTTTACCGAGTCGCAAACTGAATATTTATATAAAATCACCAGCACAAAAACTGAACTAAAAAACTTTAATCAGCATTATTGTTATGCTGGAGATAAAAATCCTTATATTTATGGGAGCAATTTACGTCACGTCTGCGGTGAGATTAGTCGAAAAGGTATTCTTGATAATCTTAGTTGAAAGGGCTGGGCAAGCTCATAATAAATTTAGCACCGCCCAATTTCCCATCGGTTACATAGCAGTCTCCTTGATGCCAATCATCAATTCTATTTACGATAGCTAAACCATGGCTAGTTTTCGTTAATGGGCTTTTGAGCATTGATTGACATATAAGTTTGCCATCCTGATTTGCCTTTAAAGTAAAATCCGGAAAAGTCGGTATTTCTTTGTGAAACATCATAATAATAGTCAATCAAATCTGCATTTTTCCAATCAGTGCCTATGCGTAATCCCAATCGAAAATCATGCCATAACCATCTATAACTGTAATCCAGACCTACCTGCTGGCCCACATGAACATGACTGATATCTTGCTGGAATATGAGTTGCCATTCGCCATTTGATAAAAAATAATGTCCTCAAATACTGCCATTGATAGCCTAGCTCACCATTATCAAAATAGGCTTTTTCTGCGTACTAGGCAATGTCAGGCAGTGTCAGGCAATGTCAGGCAGTATCACTAACGGAATATCGTCTCTATCCACCAGTGGACTGGCTTTAACGCCGACCCCAAATGCTAAACCAAGTTGCCAGCTACTTGTCTTAATGCATGTTCCATCTTCACAACAGACTAGTATTGTTCCCGAGACACACTTACATAAGAAAATGAACAAAAAATGCTGTGTGTGAAACAAAACATTTAATATTAATAATGTGCGAAGCCTAGTAGAGTTTTTGTGGTACTTGTCAGTGGGTTACCATTATTCACAATTAGATCCATATTTACGTATAAATAATAGCTTCAAATGATTATATTAAATTATAAGATTTATATGAAAAGGTATTTGAGCATGCTTCAAACCCAAACGAATAATATTAGTAACAAGTTGTGTTTAGCAATCATACTGATGATCGTTTTTGTATTAACAGCTTGTTCAGATGACACTGCACAAGTCGCTGTCGAATCTGTAAATGAAAGACCTACTGAAGCACCGCAGCTTAACTCGGCAACTACATTTGATGGACCCTTGGTTAGGGCGGGTGAAGTGTCTGTTAGCCGTTTTATCAAAAATGGTATTTACTCGGCGGCATTTGAATATGCCAAGACTTCTAAAGAAGGAGTGGCAGTACCAACAGTAAGCCAAGATAGTGTCAGTGCCAGTTTTTCTACTACCAACACTCAAGAATCTGGGGTCGATGAAGCAGACCGTATAGAATACGATGGCAACATATTGTATTTGGCTGCTTATCAGCAGTGGCTTAAGGAAGGCGTTTCTCAGTCAAAGGTGAGAGTGTTAGAGAGACAAAATGATTTTTCGTTAAATTCAGTGGCTGAGTTACCTCTTTTGGATGAAAATTCGAATATAGGAGGCATGTATCAACATGATGATAGATTAGCAGTATTGAGTGCCAATGTTGAATTTTATGCTATTGATGCTCTTTCGATTGCCCCAGAGCCTTGGTCACCAAATGAGCAGAAATTAACTTTAGATATATATGACACTTCTTTACCGAGTAACCCATCCACGGTGAGCAATATTAAGATAGATGGTGCGATGGTATCGAGTCGTCGCATAGGCGATGATCTTTATCTAGTGACTAGTTATACTGCCTATGTTGAGGGGCTTAACCCTAATGCAACAACAGAAGAAGAGTTACTGGCCAACTATTTAATTATTTTGGATACGCCTAATTCGGGGCTTATGCCAAAGATCTATCGGAATGGCGACGAAGGCACACCTCTGAACTCAACTAAAGACTGTGTCATACCTGCTCAGGCTAATGAGAAAGATGGTTATGCCCATCTTTTGACTGTAAGCAGGATTAGTTTAACTGACCCGAATGACATTCAATCAAGCTGCATTAGCTCTGTAGCGAATATGTTATATATGTCAGAGGCAAACTTGTATCTCAGTGCATCTGTGGATAATAAAACTGTTTTGCATAAAGTGTCGTTAGACGCAAATTTGACGTATCAGGCAACAGGAAACGTAGACGGTATTATTGGTTGGCGAGGAGCAGCTAATCTGCGTTTAAGTGAACAAAATGATCACTTACGTATTGTGACCACTGATTACACTTCTGGTGAGCCTGAACATAAACTTTCAATCTTAAATCAGCAAGGCAATGAGTTAGCTATGTTGGCTACATTGCCCAATGACTCATCCCCAGAGCCTATCGGTAAACCTGGTGAAGATATTTATGCCGTCCGATTTCTGGGAGACCGAGGATATATTGTCACCTTCGAAAGGATAGACCCACTTTATGTAATCGATTTAGCGGATCCTAACGCCCCAAGGGTGTTAGGTGCATTAGAAATCCCTGGATTTTCTAGCTATTTACATCCTTTGGATAATGGCTATTTACTTGGAATAGGTCAGCAGGTTAACGTTAACAACATTCCTGAAAGTGGAGAGGTAATTGACGAACCTGTGTCTCAAGAAGGTATGAAAATTAGTTTGTTTAACGTATCTGAACCAACCAACCCCGTTGAAGTGAACAGTATCATTAAGCCCAGCAGTTATACGCCAGTCGAATATGATTATCGGGCATTGACAGTGCTAAATAGTAATGGCAATTACCAATTCGCACTGCCTGTTGAAAGTTGGAACATGCCTATCGATGAACTTTTAGACTACTGGGGATCATCTAATAGTTTGTTGTTGCTCGAAGTGGACACCACATCTAACAATCCAGAGTTAATTCAAAGGAGTGAGGTACGGCCTGATGTAAGTGAACAACCTTATGCCAGTGGATGGGATGACAGAAGTATTATTCATGGTGACAAGGTGTATTACATCCACGGTAATCAAGTATGGCAGACCACTTGGTCTAAAAATGCTGCTATTTTTGGGCCTTTTTAATCAGTGATAATTATGTTGCTGATTGTGTTAGCTTGATCCGGGTTCTCATCCTTGCTCGGTGTAAACCGATTTTTTTGTTTGGCTTTAGCTCTGTAAATGGAAGATAAATAGACCTATTGCAACTTATTTAAATTAGATTCAGTATATATTCAGGTGTCATGGTAATACTGACAACTACCTTAATGCAGGAGATTTATTATGAAAATATTAAGCGGATTGATTATTTCTGCAATGACATTAGGTTTTTCTAATCAAGTTTTGGCTCAGGCTAAAGTCGAAATTGAATGGGATAAGCCCGAAAAATACCGTGATGTTAGGCCCAGTAATCAGTCGCGAAAAAGATTTAGAGACGCGACTTTTGAAGATATTAACGAATATATGAATGAATTATCGTTGGCATTACCTGATAACCAAAAATTACTAATGAAAGTCACTGATCTTGATCTGGCTGGACAAGTCTGGCCTGCCTCTCATCTTGGTTTAGGACATGGAACATCTGATGTGCGGATCGTTAAAAATATTGATATACCAAGGATAAATTTTAGCTATAAATTATTGGATGAGTCTGGTGAAGTAGTGCAACAGGCCGAAGTGAAACTCAAAGATATGTCTTTTCTAGATCGCAGTCATCACTTGTTCAAAAGTGAGTCATTGCGTTACGAAAAAAACATGTTGCAACGTTGGTTTAAACAAGAATTCGCTGCGTATATAAATCAGAAGGTTACCCCAAAATAGCTGGCTACTTCGAGGGCTGAACTGAGGAATAATGGCGATATGAGTAATTGCCTATTTAGCAACATAAGCAGTGTCGGTTTGTTTAATGATAGCTACCATCGCCAATATAGCATTGGTTGTTAAGTCTTAATGCCACTGCCCATAGTCACGTAGACTGCCACATCGCTGTATTTATGTGGCAGCACTATATTTTAAGGGATATGTATTGCTATCTACCGTGCATTTTTTGTATCAGTATTATGCATAACACAAACTAGTTATTTACCTAGATACCCGGCAACGAAGTCTTTATATCGGTGCCGTTAATCGTAAATTCAGATAGGTTTATTAAAATGGATTGACTGGCAAATAATTTGCGAGGTTATGATAGATTGCCTTTTTTAGCCAATACTCTGTAACGACCTCTTTATCGTAAAAATTATCTATTCAATTGCACAACAATACAACAGCACTAAAAATAACTAGAACGTGTCACCAATATTGATAACACATTCCCTCATCACCACTTCATCCTATAACGATGCAATGGTGCTGCGCTGTTCATGTAGTTTGCCCATCTGCATAGTAAAATCAGCCAGCTTCGCTTTTTCTTTTTCAATCACCACGTCAGGCGCATTACCCACAAACTTTTCATTGGCGAGTTTTCCTTGAGTTCGAGCATAGTCTTTTTCTAATTTATCCAAAGCTTTAGCAATCCTAGCCAATTCAGCATCTTTATCAATTAAGCCTGCCATGGGGATCATAATTTCAAGTGAGCCCAATAACGATGTAGCACAAGCGGGTGATATATCCTCTTTACTCAATGTGGTGACACTTTCTAACTTGGCAATTGAATGCAAGAATATGACGTTTTCTTCAAGCCGCCTAATATCCTCTGGTGAGGCATTGCGCAGTAACACCGACAAAGGTTTATTTGGCGAGATGTCCATTTCACCACGAATAGAACGAATAGATAAAACAAAACCTTTTACCCATTCCAAATCTGCCATCGCTGTGGCATCAACCTTGGCAACATCATATTCAGGGTACACCTGATTCATGATGGTGGCGCTATGACAGTTAGCGATAGGCGATACATTTTGCCAGATAGTCTCTGTGATAAACGGCATAATAGGATGCATCAATCGTAGCAAAGACTCTAAGACGGTAACTAGGGTATGCCTAGTACCGCGTTGCTGCTCATCAGTACCTTGCAATAAAATAGGTTTGGTTAATTCTATATACCAACCACAAAACTGATCCCATGTGAATTCGTATAATGTATGTGCGGCAATATCAAAACGATAGGTATCCATCGCATCGCGATAAGCTTTTATGGTGTTTTGGTATTGCCCCATGATCCACTTGTCTGCAAGTGAAAAAGTCATACTCGAATCTGAATTAAACCCACAATCATGTTCTTGGGTATTCATCAGCACAAAGTTACTGGCGTTCCATAACTTGTTGCAGAAGTTTCTGTAGCCTTCTAAGCGCTTCATGTCCCAACTGATATCACGGCCGGTAGAAGCGACTGCTGCTAGGGTAAAACGCAGTGCATCTGTGCCATGAGACTCTATGCCATCAGGGAACTGCTTCGCCGTTTGTTTCTTAATTTTTTCAGCCATTTTAGGCTGCATCATATTACCGGTACGTTTTTCGAGTAAATCTTCCAGAGAAATACCATCAATCATATCCAAGGGGTCAATGACGTTACCTTTAGACTTAGACATTTTATGCCCGTCATCATCACGAATAAGGCCTGTTACATATACTGTTTTAAAAGGTACTTGTGGTTTGCCGTTTTCATCTTTAATAAAATGCATAGTCATCATGATCATTCTGGCTACCCAGAAGAAAATGATGTCAAAACCAGTGACCAATACATCGCTAGGATGGAACGTTTTTAAGTCTTCAGTATTTTCAGGCCAACCTAATGTAGAAAACGTCCACAGCGCAGAGGAGAACCAAGTGTCTAATACATCGTCATCCTGTCTGAGTAACACATCAGCGCCCAAGCCGTTTTCTGCACGAGCTTGTGCTTCGTTGCGGCCCACATATACATTTCCTTGTTCATCGTACCAAGCGGGTATTCTATGGCCCCACCACAATTGACGTGAAATGCACCAGTCTTGGATATCATTCATCCAAGAAAAATACATGTTTTCATATTGTTTAGGTACAAATTCAATCTCGCCATTGGTGACGGCATCGGCTGCGACTTTGGCTAGAGGTGCTGCACGTACATACCATTGGTCAGTCAGCATAGGTTCAATCACCACCCCACTTCTATCACCATAAGGCACAGTGAGGTCGTGGTCTTTTACTTTTTCTAAGAAGCCTATTTCATCAAATTTGGCCACTATGGCTTTGCGGGCGGCAAAACGGTCCAAGTTTTGAAATTCTTCAGGTATGGCTGAATTTACGGCATCGGTTGCTTCACCATTTGTATCGAATATTTCAGCTTGCTGGCGAATTTCACCAGAGAAATTCAAAATATTGATCATCGGTAATTGATGACGTTTACCGACTTCATAATCGTTAAAGTCATGAGCTGGCGTAATTTTTACGCAGCCGGTGCCTTTTTCTATATCTGCATGTTCGTCACCAACGATAGGAATACGACGATTTACCAAAGGTAAATCGATAAACTTACCAATCAAGTCTTTATATCTAGGATCTGCTGGATTAACGGCTACACCTGTATCACCTATCACTGTCTCAGGTCGGGTTGTTGCGACTACAAGGTAATCTTTGCCATCAGTTGTTTTAACCCCATCAGCCAAGGGATAACGAAAGTGCCACATGTGACCTTTTTTGTCTTTACTTTCTACTTCTAGGTCAGATATGGCGGTATGTAACTTAGGATCCCAGTTAACAAGGCGTTTACCGCGATAGATCAAGTCTTCTGAATGCAGGCGTACAAATACTTCATTTACTGCGTTTGAAAGCCCCTTATCCATAGTGAAACGCTCACGTTCCCAATCAACTGAAGCACCTAATCGACGCATTTGGTTGGTAATAGTATTACCTGACTCGGCTTTCCATTCCCAAATTTTGTCGATAAAAGCATCGCGGCCCAATTCTTTACGAGTGGGTCCATTTTCTGCTGCTAACTTTCGCTCCACTACCATTTGAGTAGCAATGCCAGCGTGGTCAGTACCCACTTGCCATAAGGTATTATTGCCTGACATACGTTTGTATCGGGTTAAGGCATCCATAATGGTTTGTTGAAACGCATGGCCCATATGCAGGCTGCCCGTCACGTTTGGTGGCGGTATCATGATGCTGTAGGACTCACCTTCTCCAGAAGGTTTAAATTGACCGCTATCTTCCCATTTTTGGTATATGTCGCGTTCTATATTTTGTGGATTAAATGTCTTATCCATTATTTTGTGCCTCGTTAATGCTTGAGGCGGGTAGGGTATCGAGTTGATTACCTGCCGCTCTATATTGTTTATATCGTTCTCTGGCCTGAGGTTTGAGTTGCTCTTTTGCAGGCACAAAATCAATGACTTGTCTAAATCGTTGATGAAAATCGGGAATTTTGTCTGCCAAATTAATCAGTAAGGGTCGATTAAATTGGCTGGGTGTTTGCCAACATATTTCAACAGGTGCGCCGCCCACCGGACCTTCTCCGGCTAAATTGTGAGGAACAAAGGCATCGTTGGGCAGTTGCCATAGTAATTCATCAAATTGCTCGGCTTGGCTTTGGTCTTGACAATAAACTAAACATTTTTGTTTGTGCCGATAACTACGGGTCGCCAACAAACAAGCCAGCGCAAAGTGCGCTGGCTGTTGGTGTGTGTCATCTGTTTCATCAAGCAGATAAAACGTTACATTAGACATATACGAAGTGGTTCCTAAGATGTGGTTCCTAAAAAGCGTGATTAATCTTCTGTTTCAATACCAGCACGGTTCATTAAGAACTGAGACAACATAGGCACAGGCCGACCAGTAGAACCTTTTTCTTTACCTCCAACCCAAGCTGTGCCCGCAATATCCATATGGGCCCAGTTATATTTACGAGTAAAACGAGACAAAAAGCAGGCTGCAGTGATTGCGCCTGCAGGACGGCCACCAAGATTGCTCATATCAGCAAAAGGACTTTCAATTTGATCTTGATATTCATCCCATAAAGGTAAACGCCAAGCTTTATCGCCACTTTGTTCAGATGCATTGATCAATTCATGAGCAAGAGGGTTATGGTTACTGAATACTGCGCTAGCGTG
The DNA here is from genome assembly GCF_943787955.1 of uncultured Paraglaciecola sp. NCBI lineage: Bacteria > Pseudomonadati > Pseudomonadota > Gammaproteobacteria > Alteromonadales > Alteromonadaceae > Paraglaciecola > uncultured Paraglaciecola sp. The sequence continues at coordinate 261,879 of NZ_CALSOK010000002.1, read as the reverse complement.
TTTGCCTAAAGCCACAACACAAGCACCCGTTAATGTAGCAACATCTACTACCAACTCAGGATCGAAACGTTCTACATAAGTTAAGGCATCACATAATACTAATCGCCCTTCGGCATCGGTATTGAGCACTTCAACTGTTTGGCCTGACATAGTGGTTAAAATATCACCAGGTCGGTATGCATTTGCATCGGGCATATTTTCACAACCCGCTAAAATACCAACAATATTAATCGGCAGATTCAGAGCGCTAATGGTATGCATTGCCCCTAACACTCCAGCTGCACCACCCATATCATATTTCATTTCATCCATGGCTTCGCCTGGCTTGATAGAAATACCACCTGAATCGAAGGTTAATCCCTTACCGACTAAAACGATTGGCGCTTGATCTGATGGGCCCCCTTTATGCTCCATAATAGTCATGATTGACTCATTGACGGAGCCTCGGCCCACAGCCAAGTAAGTGTGCATACCTAACTCGTCCATCTGTTTTTCATTGACTGAGCTAACATGCAGGTTTTCATAAGTAACGGCTAACATCTCTGCTTGTTCAAGTAGATATTTGGGATTACAAATATTTGGTGGCATATTGGCTACATCTTTAGCGGTTTTAGCGCCTTGCGCGACGGCTAAACCATGCCCAAGTGCTCGTTCGCCAATGGATAACTCGCGACGTGTGGATACATTAAAAACGATTTTTCGCAATGGCCTGCGTAATTCACCTTTTTTGGTTTTAAGCTGTAAAAAAGTGTAAAGCGAATCTTGTGTGGCTTCTACAGCTTGGCGCACTTTCCAATATGTATCGCGACCTTTAACATGTAATTCAGTCAAGAAACTAACCGCTTCCATTGAACCTGTTTCATTTAACGTTTTAATAGTTTTGGAGATGATTTGTTTGTATTGGCGTTCGTCTAGTTCGCGCTCTTTGCCACATCCTACTAACAATACTCGCTCACTTAAGATGTTAGGTACATGGTGAAGTAATAACATTTGACCGGCTTGACCTTCCAAATCCCCTCTTCTTAGTAGGTTACTAATATAGCCTTCACTAATAATATCGAGCTGTTCGGCCACAGATGTTAGACGCCTAGGCTCAAACACACCTACCACAATACAGGCGCTGCGTTGTTTTTCTGGACTGCCACTTTTTACGCTAAATTCCACTTTGAATCCTCGTTACATGATGAATAATACTGCAACCATTTTTCCTTTTAATTCATAATTGAAAGGCGACGTTGGGTAATACAGCTATATTATTGTAAGATTAACTTCAGCCGGACATAATCTGTAAATAAGATCGTGGCTGAGTGCATTAAATATGCACACTTTATAAATTAAACTTGTGAAAACGTTAAGTTTACTTAAAATTTCCCATAGTGCCACTAAAAATACTACTTTCCCTTGGATGTGTTGTGCTGATTTTCCGCTATTTAATGAAAGAAACTTTGAAGTCTCAACTGGCAATTTTTATGTTGTTGATGGCTATTTTTATTACGCAAAAATTCGTCAAGGTATTAGCTGATGCCTCTGAAGGAGAAATCCCTGCTGGTTTAGTATTAGGTTTTTTAGCTTTGCATACGCCGGTTTTAGCGTCAATAGTGTTACCACTGAGCCTGTTTTTGGGCATTATGTTGGCACATGGCCGATTGTACGTCGACAGCGAGATCAGTGTTATGCGGGCATGTGGTATCAGTGAGTGGTATATCACCCGTGTTATGCTAATCCTTGCTTTTTTTATGTCTTTATTTACAGGGGGATTAACTCTGTGGCTAACGCCTTTATCCATTGAAAGTACTTACCAACTAGAAGAAAAGGTCGGTGCACAAAGTGGCTTAACAAGCTTGATCCCTGGACGTTTCCAACAAACTGCCAATCAGCAAGCCGTAATATTTGTACATGATATCGATAATAGTCAGAACCCCTTAAGAAAGGTTTTTCTAGCACAAAGAGATGCAGACTCCGATTCTGAAGATGTGCGAATTGTGTATGCAACCAGTGGTGGCATAAAAGAGCAAGTAAATGGCGCCCAAAAATTGATACTGAATCAAGGCAAACAATATGAGGGCGAAGTGGGTAGGCAAGACTATCGGGTTGTTGAGTTTGAAGAGTATCAAATTCAAATTGCTGAACAACAACCTGAAAAAAAACGTAGAAAATTAAGTGCATATCCAACCGCAGACCTAATAACTGACCCATCATTAGATGCGCTAGCAGAACTTCATTGGCGCATTGCTATTCCTTTATCGCTACCATTTTTGGTACTGATTGCGGTGCCCCTCAGTGCCGCTGATCCTAGACAAGGTCGCTTTGGAAAAATGTTTCCTGCATTGTTGCTGTACTTAGGCTACTTTATGCTGCTAATGGCGGGGAGGAAGGCATTAGAAGATGGCAACATACCTGAGCAATTAGGATTATGGTGGGTGCATGCAGTGTTGTTATCCATTGGAGCCGTATTATTGCTAAAAGGTCGTCCTTTTGGTGTAAAGCTGCGTGCTCGATTAAAAGGTGATGTCCATGCTTAAAATACTCGATGTATATATTGCTAAGACTTTGCTGGCAACAACTGCACTGAGTTTGAGTGTGTTGATAGGATTAAGCGCCTTAATTAAATTTATCGAGCAGATGAAACAAGTAGGGCGTGGCAGTTATGATATGACAGTCGCATTAGTGTATGTCTTACTTAGTTTACCCAGAGATGTTGAGCAATTTTTCCCTATGGCTACCTTGATTGGAGGACTAATTGGTATGGGGATTTTGGCTAGCAACAGCGAATTGGTTGTGATGCAAGCAGCCGGTCAAAGCCGCTGGAATATTATTACTTCTGCCATGAAGTCCGCTCTATTAATGATGTTATTTGTGATGTTCATAGGTGAATGGGTTGCTCCTGTTACTGAAACAAAAGCCAAAGAAATACGAACTCAGGCTATTTCTGGCGGTAGTTTATTTGCTTCTGACAGAATAACCTGGGCAAAAGATGGTGATAACTTTGTGAGTATCGGTGAAGTGGTCGATACCAATACTTTGCGTAAGGTCAATGTATACGAGTTCGATGAGAATCTGGTACTAAGGCAAATTATCAGTGCTTTGCAAGCGAATTATAGCGAGGATGGTTGGCAATTAGAGCAAGTCAAATACACCTTTATTGACGATCAGAGGATCCGATACCAACAACTTGACAAAGGGATGTGGTTGTCGACACTCACACCAGACAAACTAGGTGTCGTAACAGTCAAGCCTGAAGCTCTGTCGATTCGGGGGTTAGTTGAATATGTTAATTATAGTAATAATAACAGCCTAGATCCTAGTCGCTACGAGTTAGCCTTATGGCGAAAAGTACTGCAGCCTTTGTCTGTCGGTGTGATGTTGTTAATGGCATTGTCATTTATTTTTGGACCGCTTCGCAGTGTTACCATGGGAGCGAGAGTGATATTAGGGGTATTAACAGGCTTTGGCTTTTTTGTCAGTAACGAAGTATTTGGCGCTTTAAGCTTGGTTTACCAACTTCCACCGTTCATAGGGGCAGCTCTGCCTAGCTTAGTTTTTGCCGCTTTTTCAATGTATTTACTGCAAAGAAAAGGTTAGTGTCTGTCCGTTTATTCTTGTATTTTCCCCCAAGAAGAATGATGGTTATCTTCTTTGCTTAACACCAATATTTCAGTTTGGGCGATCCTGTCTTGCAATGATTGTTTTGATTTGAAATCCAACAACACTAAAATAGTGCCTAATCCGCCAAACGAACATATTAAACGCAAAAGTGCGCGTCTATAGCCAAAAGGTTTCTCATTGGTACTAAATAAACGAAGGCGCCACGCTCTCATACCTATAGTTTGACCGCCATTTCGCCAAAACCAAAGAAAAAATCCAACAACCCATAAGGCTACCCATACCTGCAAAGTTAATTGATAGCTAAAAGACTGTTGAATGAGATCACTAAAGTGCTCATAACCTTGATTGTCCAGCACATTGTTTTCAACTAGCAACAACATTGTCAGTAACATTATCATTGCCGCACACATGCCGACAGCTACCGCCACTAATATGTCGTATACCATGGCAGCTAGTCTACGTAAGAAATTGGCTCGGATGTGTTGTGGGTGCGAAGAGCTCACAATATACCTTGATAGAAATAAAGTTAGAGCTTATCAGTAAAATCACAGAAATATACATTTTGAGATGACTTAATATTTAAATTTTTATTAGCCATCAGGTTTTGATCATCAGCGTTCAGTAGTATGTTAAAAAACATGTGTTTGCAGGCTCATGAATTTTCTATAAGCCGATCTTCTTGCGGTGCTGAAAAAATAAAAGCAATAAAGTGTAGATTGAGTAAAAATTTTATACCCATGCAACGCCAAACTGGCAAACCATGCTTCAACTTTTGCGGGTATTGTGATCCAACGCTCTAAGAGCGATTGCTTTATATAATGCTTTCGACAGTCTGCATCTATTATTATCCGAGTTTAGGTTAACTATTTTGATACAGCCAATCTGTTTTTTAATGCAAATCGATCAGTATTTTCTTTTTTTTTGCTAAAAACCAGGCAATATCATACCCACTATAAATACTATGAATTTTTATTTCATTCTTAAATAAGGCATATTTATCGTACTCCATTAACTTTGAGGTTTCTATGACAATTCTTGGGTTCCCTGCTGAGATTAAGCCACAGGAAAAACGTTGTGCTGTGTTACCAGTAAACGTTAAAGCATACAAATTATTGGGTGCTACTGTGCATGTGCAAGCTGGTATTGGTCAACATATCCATGTGAGTGATGAGGAATACGCAGACGCTGGAGCTGAAATTGTGGCTAGTCGCCTTGATTTATTAGCTAGTGCCGACATTGTACCTAGTTTGCACAAGCTCAGTACAGATGACCTTCGTCATTTAAAGCCCAACGCCCTTATCATGAGTTATTTAGACCCATTTAATGAGAAGGGATTTGTAGCCAGTCTTTGTGACAATGATATCACCAGCATCAGTATGGAAATGATCCCGCGTATTAGTCGTTGTCAAAAGATGGATGCCCTCAGTTCTCAGGCAAGTTTGGCGGGTTATGTCATGATGATGCAAGCGGCTAATCAGCTTGAAAGTGTTTTACCCATGATGATGACGCCAGCAGGCACCCTTAAGCCCGCTAAAGTATTTGTCATTGGTGCTGGGGTGGCAGGTTTACAAGCTATCGCCACGGCTAAACGCCTAGGTGCCAGTGTCACGGCTTTTGATACCCGCACCGTGGTAGCCGAGCAGGTTCAATCCTTAGGTGCTAAGTTCTTGAATATCGATTTAGGTGAAACCGGTGAAACAGGGCAGGGTTATGCTCAGGCTTTAACGCCACAGCAAATGCAAATTCAGCAACGCGAACAAGCTAAATGTATTGCCGAGTCAGATATAGTGATCACCACCGCTCAGTTATTTGGGCGTAAGCCTCCCATGCTTATCGACATAAAAACGGTTGAATCGATGCAAGCGGGCAGTGTGATAGTTGATATGGCCGCTGAAAATGGTGGTAACGTTGAAGGCACCATATCGGGTGAAATTATCAAGCACGAAGGAGTAACTATTATTGGCACGGGTTATTGGGCAAATGGAGTAGCCAAACATGCCACACAAATGTACAGCAATAACCTGTTTAATTTAATCAGCGAATTTTGGCACAAAGAAGACAATATTTTTCAGCTCGATCTTGAAGACGAAGTTCAGTCTGGTTGTATCATTACTCATCAAGGACAAGTAGTGAATGCCATGCTTAAGTCTGTTTATGAGGCTAATAATCAAACCACAAGCGAAAAAGAGGATCAATGATGGACGCCATATACTTACTATTCATTTTACTACTGTCAATTTTTGTTGGTTTTGAACTTATTCAAAAAGTTCCTGCTACCTTACATACACCTTTGATGTCTGGAGCGAATGCCATCTCTGGTATCACGGTTGTGGGTGCGTTGGCCTTAGCTGGCAGTGACCGCATGGGTGAATATTCCACTTATCTTGGTGCATTCGCAGTCTTTTTGGCGACGATAAACGTCGTGGGTGGTTATTTGGTTACTGACCGAATGCTTGCCATGTTCAAGAAAAAGCAGTAGGAAAATATGATGATAGAAACTACCACAACCGATCTAGTAATCAACTTCAGTTATGTACTCGCTGCTGCCTTATTTATTTTTGGATTAAAGCTGCTTGGCCATCCTTCTTCAGCTCGCAAGGGTAACTTGCTTTCAGCCATTGCGATGCTGATTGCGATTGTCGTCACCATGTTCGATAACAACATTGTTAGTTTTCAGATGATAGCTATTGCGATGTTAGCAGGTAGCATAATAGGTATCCTTGCCGCTAGGATGATAGCCATGACTGCCATGCCAGAAATGGTGTCATTGTTGAATGGTATCGGTGGTCTTGCCAGCTTGTTTGTGGCTTGGGCGACGGTTGAAGCTAATAGTGAGTTTACAGCTTTCACCATGATAGTGACATTTTTGGCCCTTTTAATTGGTGGTGTGACCTTCTCAGGAAGCCTGATTGCCTGGGCAAAACTGAGTGAACGCATTTCTGGTCGTTCGATAACGTTCGCAGGTCAGTCGGCGTTTAATAGTCTATTGGTACTGGCTATTATATTTACCGCTTATCTGTTTGTTGCCCAGCCCACAATGCTGGCTGATATACCCATCGACTTTAATGTGGTGTTGTGCACAGCCATGGGTTTTGCTTTGTTGTTTGGCATCATGTTGGTATTACCCATTGGTGGGGCAGACATGCCAGTGGTTATTTCACTGCTGAACTCATACTCGGGACTAGCAGCTTGTGCAGCCGGTTTTGCTCTGCACAATAACATCCTGATAGTGGCTGGTTCGCTGGTAGGTGCTAGCGGTATTATCTTGACTAAGATCATGTGTAAAGCCATGAATCGCTCCTTAAGCAATGTGTTATTCAGTGGCTTTATGTCAGTGACTAAAACAGATATGGTAATAGAAGGGGAAGTAAAACCCTTATCGGCTGAGGATGCTTATTACGTGCTCGAAGCGGCGCAATCCGTGGTGGTCATTCCTGGTTATGGTATGGCAGTGGCGCAAGCACAACACGCCATGAAAGAGCTGCAGCAACTGTTAGAAGAAAATGGTGCTGAAGTCGCATATGCCATTCATCCGGTCGCGGGACGGATGCCTGGGCACATGAACGTACTGTTAGCGGAAGCCGATGTGTCTTATGAGCAGTTATTTGAAATGGACGAAATAAATAAGCGTATTCAAAACTTTGACGTGGCCATAGTCATTGGTGCCAATGATGTAGTCAATCCAGCAGCCCGAGAAATGAAAGGCAGCCCAATATATGGTATGCCGGTGATCAATGCGGATCTGGCAAAAAACGTGTTTGTGCTCAAACGCGGTATGGCCTCAGGTTTTGCAGGCATTGATAATCCGCTGTTTTTCAAACCCAACTGTCGAATGATATTTGGTGACGCCAAAGAAACTCTTAATGGCATCATCAGGCAGTTTTCAGACTAAGGCGTATCTGAAAATTAGTGAGCGCCTAGGTGTTTAAAAATCTGTCAGTGGTGTGATCATAATAAATAAAATACTCACAAACAAACCTGCTTATTGGCGGGTTTGTTTTTTTTGTTGGCACCTTTCAATTCAGTGGTCCATAAATATCATCCTAGCAGAGGGAGTATATAGCAGAGGGAGTATAGAGACAGTTCTTCTGGACTTCATTGAACGTAACTCGGCGTCATTGACTATTTGAACCGCTAGCTGATGACTCAGTAAAGTTGCCTGCATTGAGCGAATTTTCTATTTATGTTGGGTCATAAAGTCTTTAAAGGATGTCAATCTATGTCAAATAAACCTTAATTTTTCGCAGGCTTCTATTTTTACTAACCTTTCATATTGAAATACCATCATCCAAGATTGGGTTATAAAAAATCTCTCCCAGGCCACGAATGCAATTTCGATATTTATGTTTGTAAGCTCAGTAAGCTTATTAAATATGTCGCAATGTAAGTGAATTAGTCGCTTCATAGGATTTCATTCCCGCCGTATTAGATGCCCATATGCAATTAAATCATCTCAATTAGATCCTCAATGCAAGGTTGGGTAATTTACTGATTTAGGTACAATATTAAGTAGTCCTAAGGTCTGTCGATTAAAAAGTCGACAAACTCTTATGATAGTTAACAAAATACTTGCAAGCAAAGCCTCTATGGCTATAATGCGTTCCACTTGGAGATTGGTTGTAGCAACTTCTAAGTATTTGCAAAGCCAGTGTGGTGGAATTGGTAGACACGCTAGATTCAAAATCTGGTTTCTTCGGGAGTGGCGGTTCGAGTCCGCCCACTGGTACCATTTTCTAATTGTGAAGATTAGAAAATAAAAAAACCGACATTTGTCGGTTTTTTTATATCTGAAATTTGAGGTGTTTATATATCCCCTTAAGTGATTAGGCCAACCTGTTGAATATTTACCCAGTAAATATTGTCAACTGTAAAAACGTTAACCCTACAAAATGGTCCTCACTACCTCATCAAAGCCAGACTGGAACAAGGATAATAATCCGTGTAGGTATTTAAAAGCGGTATGTTGCGCGTTATCCGGTACGGACTTTATCAGAGGCCTGTATTGATAAAGCCAATACAGTTAAAGGGCCTGAATACATCTCAAAACTAAGCCAACTGTAGACTGTCTTCAACACAATGGACTAGTGGTAATGCTAGATTTAAACGTAGTGTGGGCTGAAAGGTAGCAAGAAGGGGCAAGTAGAACGTTGACATCCCTGAGTGTCCATATATGTCTTGTTAATTGCTGGGTATCCTTCTTTGGATATAACATTAAACCGACTTATGTCGGTCTAATGTGTCTGTTAATCTTTATAGCGTGATTTCAGGTATTATAATTTAAAATTTTGTGATGACACTTAATCGGTTGCAGACGATTTAACTAATATCGAACTCAATGTGCTGCCGGCATTACGGTGCTTTGAAATACGTTGATAGGCATCAGATTGCATCCATGCAAATGCTTCTTCTTTTGAGGGAAATTCCATAAGAACCGAACGTGTAGCTTCCCATTCACCAGCTAGGACAAGAGGCTCCTCATCGACACTTAACAGTTTGCCGCTAAAATTAGCGAATACCTCATTAAATTGATTTTCATATTTTTCATATTCTGCACGGTCATGAATAGAGAGTCTTGAAAGAATGTATACGGTCATAATGTTCCAGTCGGTACGATGTTAAGAGATTATGCTACTAAAAAATCGTGTTATTAAGTAGTTTTTTTGTAACGCTATTAGGATTTTGAACTCTAATTTAGGGCGGACGTCGCTCAGAAAAAACTGACTTCATTGGCACATCACTTTATTTACTTTACTAACATAAACTGTCCATAACCTGTGCTATTTGAAGTTCAACATTTTGGCCAATAATCTGCTTGAAATGCTCTCTATCTTGTCGTTTGTGCCAAAGGGATGAAATCTGCTGTGGCATTCATTCTATATGTGGTTAGGTGGCTGCAATGTTGCCCTCCAAAATACTTATGAAGGCACCGCATAGGGATTAGATACTAAACCTAGGCCCGTAATCGTATAGCCTTTGGCATAATCAAAGAAGTTTATGCCGCCATCGTAAGCGGTCTTTAATAGTTGTTTTGCATCGTTAAAATCAACTTGCTTTCCAAAAGCTACCTAAGGGCCTAACGATAAAACTGAGACTTTTATGCCTGATGATTTTTGAAAGTTACCCATTAGTAACATGACAGTAATATACTCGGTGTTATGGATAAATTGGCTGTTCTCCTTGGTTTAGTGCAAGGCGTCTCCTCATCGCATTTCAAAAATGCAACGTGCCGGTCATATTGATTATTATGGCCATGGAGATACTTGATTTTGAAATAAAAAAAGCGGATAACTCCTATCAGAATTTATATCAACTCCCACACTCAATGACCCATTTAATTTTACAAATGGCCACCTAAAGTTTTTGGAACGTGTAAATGGAAAGTTTGATAATTAGAGCTCTTGCATATCAGTGCTTATTAGGTACCTGTTCGATTATATTTTTATATTCAGGTTATGTACCTATCCGTTCATAACGAACATGAACAAACATTTATCATTCATTTCTAGCATACTTGGGCATGCTGATATGATTAAGCGCCTCCAACACTTACGTTTTTGCATAACGGGTCATACATGAAAAATTTATTTTTGGTTGCTGGAAAAGTCTCCGAAGTTACTGGTGGGTCAAGTGGAATAGCGCAATGATTGGCAAACTTACTAATATTGCTGGCACCGCCATTTATCTCTGCTCTCGTGCGAGCAATTATGTATGTGGTCATACTGTTGTTTTGGATGGTGGACAAGTAGCTTACGCAGGTTGAGACTGGATAAGACAAATATTTAGACCCGCCTCTGTATAAGTCTTAAGAAAAGTAAAGCGTTAAGGTGGTTTATGTTTAGGTAAATTAACTAAAAAAGCGCAATAATCTAGTGTGCGCTTTTGATACTCAACCTTGGGTCTGAGCAGGATATAAAAATCGGGTTATTGTAGACTGACTAAATCCGATGTTTCTGTTCTTATTCATGCACTAAGTTTTGTTCAATTTATTAAGCTTGCCAAGTAGGGGCAGCCTGCCAGCTATTCAACCATGAAGGTAACTTAGCGGACGGCATAGGCCGAGCAATACCGTAACCTTGTCCTATATTACAGTTCATGGATAGCAGTTTGTCGGCATGGGCAGCAGACTCTACTCCTTCAGCAATGACGTTACGACCGAAAGCTTCTGCTAGATTAATAATTCCTTGTACAATGGCTAAATCATCTGGGTTGGTTAACATGTCTTGTACAAAACACCGGTCAATCTTGATCGAATCTGTAGGCAGGTTCTTAAGGTGAGATAAGGATGAGTAGCCGGTGCCAAAATCGTCTAGTGAAAAGTTCACACCTAGCTTTTTACATTCACAAATCAACGTCCTGAGGTGAGTCATAGTATCTAGCCCAGAGGTTTCCAAAATCTCTAAATCAAGTTGGTTTGGCCGCACATTTTGATGAGCTTCGAGTGCTGTAGTCAGTTGTGCAAGGAAATTTTTGTCGTTTAGCTGATAGGCACTTACATTTACACTGATGGGTAAATCTAATCCCTGTTTATTCCAATGACTGATCTGAGTCAGCGCCATATTGATTATCCATGTACCTAGCTCAATGCGGATCGGGTGTTTCTCAATAAAAGGGAGAAATTCACTTGGCTCTAATAGTCCTTTTTCTTGGTGTCGCCAGCGAACTAGGGCTTCCACACCCACTACTTTAAAAGTGCGCATATTAATCTTAGGTTGATAAAATAATTCGAACTGACCTTCAGCAAGGGCATGGCGTACCGCATTCAAATTTTCGGATAGAGTTCTGGCTTCAATTCCACAATGTTCATCAAAAAAATGGTAGTGATCCTTGCCGCTCTCTTTGGCTATGTACATCGCCTTATCAGCTTCGCGTATAAGTAAATCCGCACTAGTGCCGTTTTGGGGGGAAATCGTAACTCCCATACTGGCTGAAACGTTTAACAAAACATCATCAACAGAAATACTTTGTGATGTGGCCTTCAGTAACCGCTTGAGTATCGGCTTACAATCGTTGGGAGTTTCCAAGTCATCTAACACCGCTACAAACTCATCGCCACCGATACGAGCCAGGGTATCGCATTCACGTAATGCATCCTTCATGTGCTGTGATATGGATATTAATAGTTTGTCTCCCATATCATGGCCATAGGTGTCATTCACTTGTTTAAAACCGTCCAAGTCTATATACACGACGGCTAACATTTTAGAGTGCCGCTGACATTGAAGAAGTGTGACATGCAAGCGGTCAAGTAACAGCAATCGATTAGGCAGGTTGGTTAATGCATCGTAATTAGCCGCGTATTCCAGTTGCTGCTGATGTGCTTTTGATTTCGTAATGTCGGTAAAGAGCAAAACATAATGTTGTATTTTATCTGTGATATCCCTAACGGCACTGATGGCTTGCATCGCAAGATACACTTCGCCATCTTTTCTTTTGCTCCATATCTCACCATACCAGAAGTCTTTTTCAAGTAGTGCCTGTTGTCTGGCATCATAAAACTCAGGTGACTGTTTGTTAGATTTAAGCATATCTGAGTTTTTGCCGAGCACTTCTACTCGGTTGAAGCCTGTGATCTGAGAAAACATATCGTTGACTTCAATTATCGTGTTATTAGCATCAGTTATCATGATGCCCTCATGAGCGTGCGAAAAAACACTCGCTGCGAGTTGCAGCCTAACCTCATGTTTTTTTCGTTCGGTGATATCGGTCAATACTAGGAGATATTCCAAATTATTATCATTGAAACTAATATCTATCTGCACCGTTTTTGTAACCATGCCTGCAAGTTCAATTTCACAAGATCTTTGAATGACATGAATATTTTGCATATTAGAAGGCGAGAGTAAATTGTTGAATTTAACTAAGTCGTCCTGTGTCACAAACGCTGCCAAACGGGCACCTTGTAACCTACTGCGACTCATTCCTAATAGCTTGGCAGCCGCAAAGTTTGAGTGAGTAATATTCCCCTTAAGATTCAGCGTAACGTAGCCTATTGGCGCGAAATCATAGAGTGTTGTGAAACGTGCAGCAGCTTTTTCAGCTGCGTTCGTTGAATTAATCAGTTGCTCGTTCTGCAATTTTAATTCGATCTGGTGGACTTGTAATTCATACAGAAGACTTGATGAGTCTGTAACTTCATCATTGGATAATGGATCATTGTATAGACGCGACTCTGCCTCTTTTAGCAATTTACCATCAGTGGGTGAGCGGCGTGAATTCTTGGTCATAATTTCTGCGCACCCTTAAAACTATCGTACGATTTTTGATTATGTTGGAATGGGCTTTGAAAATATTGAGGGCTTATCAAAAAATCATTGGATGCAGGTGAAGGGCAGGTTAGATCGTTAATATTTTGCCAAGCTGAGTCAACAAAGAACATATTAACCATTTTTTTGCTTAAGCAGAGATGAAATGGTATTGCATCAAAGAGAGTGCGTGCACAACAATCTTTATTTATTGTTTGATTTGGTTGTAACCGCTTGGTAATAAAAATTTGCATTGGTTTTAGCATAAAACAGTTCCTTTGTATTATACGTATATTAATATCATTACTTACTCGAATAATATACAAATTTATGAAAGTTGGCAATATTGCAGACCGGATTCAGAAAATACCAGCTTTACGTAATTGACCAATTTTATAGGGAATGTCTATCAGCCTGTCCCTTCACTATCGAGATGAATTTAAGATAGATTTACTTTAAATTTATAGAATTCTAATCTATTTGAGGCTAACAGTCTCAGGCAGCCCAAGCGGATATAGCACACCTTAATGATGGTAAGGACTTGGATTAAAACATTCACGGTGTTCGGCAAAAATTATGATACAGATGGGCCTGGGAGAACAGTACGATCATGCTGATGTAATGCATGACGGTGATACGCTTTAATCAATATGCGCTAAAATTATGAAACAATTTGTGCATAGAGCATGATAGATTATTAACTCATTGCGCTGCTAGATTATAACCACTTAATGCAGGGATATAAATTGAAGACACATTTAATAGCAGTAACGCTATTACTCTTTTCTTTTGGTGCTAAATAGTCCTCAAATTTTGACCAATTAGAAACTCTCATCTGGCACTGTTGCTTGATTATATGCACCGAAACTTGACGTCCGGTTAAGTGATTATGTCGACCGGCGCAATGCTCCCCCTGCACCACTTTATACTACCTGCACCCTCTTTTAATTGGTTAAGGTTAAAAGATACAACAAACTGCTATAGCAGTTTGTTGTATTTAATACTAACTTACCCCACCACATTCTAATGAATAAAATGATTAATTTTACCCGGGTATTATTACTTTGGTTTGAGTTTCCACAAGCAGGGATGAAGTCACGTTTAGAGCCAAAGATAATGCTTCGATGATCCTATGCAGCATGCTGAGAAGTGTGTTGGTTTTACTGTCTTTGTTTGCTTGTTACAGGCCATTTGGACGATACATTCATCAAGCTGTTGTTTGTTCTTTACGGTAGTGATTAATGACATTTTAGAGACCTCAGAGTAAACTTTGACAGTGTAGTTTGTTGCATTAGAAAGGGCTGAACAATATTTCTTATACCAATGCATTATTTATTTATGTATTTATAAAGTGTTAATTTGCTTCTTAATAGTTAATATAAGAGATTGGCATGTTCTAACACCTTAAATTGCTTGGTTCAATTGGCCCTTCACCTTCGGACTGTGTTTAAGCGTTTGACGTATAACGTTGAATGGTTAAGCAAGCATTATTAATTAAAATAAACATTGGAATTTTATGAAAACACTATCTGATATTGGCTTAATCGGCCTTGCTGTTATGGGGGAAAACCTCATTCTGAATATGGCAAGTAAAGGTTATACCGTTACTGCTTATAATCGCTCCACCGATAAAGTTGAAAACTTTATTAATGGACGAGCAAAAGGCGAAAGCATTCGCGGGGCTTATTCAGTTGAAGAGTTGGTTCAATCGCTAGCCACTCCTCGTAAAATCATGATTATGGTGAAATCAGGTGCGCCAGTGGATGCCACTATTGACCAACTTCTCCCTTTGTTAGACAAAGGTGACATCATCATCGATGGCGGTAATACTCACTTCCCTGACACTATTCGCCGTGAAAAATATTGTGCCGAAAAAGGGATTAACTTTGTGGGTGCCGGTGTATCTGGTGGTGAAGAAGGTGCGCTAAAAGGACCTTCAATTATGCCAGGTGGATCTGTTGAAGCATGGCAAGCAGTGAAACCTATTTTCCAAGACATTTCTGCTAAGGTAGAAGACGGTTCGCCTTGTTGTGATTACGTAGGTGAAAACGGTGCCGGACATTTTGTTAAAATGGTGCACAACGGTATTGAGTATGGTGACATGCAGTTGTTGTGTGAAGCTTACCAAATTATGAAAGATACTCTTGGCATGTCAGCCGATGAAATGCATGAAGTGTTTAAAGAATGGAATACCACTGAACTAGATAGTTATTTAGTCGAAATCACTCGCGACATTTTAGCCTATAAAGACGAAGACGGCGGTCCATTAGTAGAAAAGATTCTTGATACCGCGGGCCAAAAAGGCACCGGTAAATGGACCGGTATAGTGGCCTTAGACTTAGGTGTGCCATTAACCCTGATTGCTGAGTCGGTCTTCGCTCGCTGTATCTCTGCACTGAAAGATGAACGTGTTGAAGCGGCCAAAGTGATTAGTGGTCCAGCCAAAACATTCAGTGGTGATGCTGCCGAAAAAGCTGCCTTCATCGAAGATTTACGCCAAGCAGTGCTCGCATCAAAGATTGTCTCTTACGCACAGGGCTATACCTTAATGCGTGAAGCTGCCAAAGAATATAATTGGAATCTTAACTACGGCGGCATCGCATTGATGTGGCGTGGCGGTTGTATCATCCGTTCTGCTTTTTTAGGTAAAAT
Source organism: uncultured Paraglaciecola sp. (assembly GCF_943787955.1). NCBI lineage: Bacteria > Pseudomonadati > Pseudomonadota > Gammaproteobacteria > Alteromonadales > Alteromonadaceae > Paraglaciecola > uncultured Paraglaciecola sp. Next base: position 246,379 of record NZ_CALSOK010000002.1, on the reverse strand, counting down.
CAAAGAAGCCTACGATAAGAATCCCGAGTTAGACAATCTACTATTAGATGACTACTTCAGAGAAACCGTGGTCGGCGCCCAAGAAGGATGGAGACGGGTAGCCGTGAATGCTATTACGACTGGCGTTCCAGCACCTTGCTTAATGGCCGCACTTAACTACTTTGATGGTTATCGCACCGCGCGTTTACCGGCTAACTTATTACAAGCCCAACGTGATTATTTCGGTGCTCACACATACGAACGCATTGACAAGCCAAGAGGCGAGTTCTTCCATACAAACTGGACCGGTCGGGGTGGTAATACTTCGTCGTCAACTTATAACGCTTAAGTTATTTTAATAAATAAAAGGCCGTAACTTGGATACAAATTACGGCCTTTTTCGTAATTGGTGTACCAGTATATGAATGTTTGAAACTTAGCCCTTCTTAATAAATTGACAAGCGGGTTTGAGCGAGAAGCAGACACTGACGAGTGTTGCTTCTTATGTAAATCAGCGGCTCTGAACCCGCAGATACATAACTGAGTTATCGTAATGCCGAATAAGTAATTTCTCCCCCAGTCCATGGAAATGTTGTCGTGATTCGACGCAAGGTTTATAGGGCTATAGAAATTTAGTGCAACCTTGCCTCTGACTTGAGGGATACCTGTGGATAATCTTTTTTGAACACTTCTTTAGGGTTGCGAAGTCGTCTGGTTAATAAACTTCAGCCAAGCTTTTAGTAAAATGTGAAAATCGGCTAAGCCACAGCCTGATTGGATATGTAAATCACTTAATTCTTGAGTGTCATCTTCTTCTAAAGATGTCATCTCTTGGATATGATTATTATTGAAGATGAGTTCAACCTCATCTTTATCAAACTCTAAATGGTATTCCTTACCATTGTGTTGGTAGCTTGTAAGTTGATTGGCTTGTAGCTGGTGGACGGTGTTGAGTAACAGTGTGATTTGCCTAAAGTCTTGAGCAATTTCATGACTTAACCAATCACCAAAAGCTTCACACTCAAGCTCACATGTGGCTACTGGATTACCCAAAATATCATGGGAAAATTGATAGTCCATTAGATGTCACAGGTTGTTGAAAAAGGAGCTATCATTATACGCCAAAGCAGTTGCCCCCGTGGATAATTAATATTGATAAATTTATATTATGATCTAAGCCGTATTTTTGAATACCGAACCTGAGTGCTCTAGTGCGGTTAAATATACACGGACATCAAATTCTATTTGATGATAGTCAGGCAGCATATACTGGCATAGTTGATAAAATGCCTTGTTATGTTGTTTTTCTTTTAAGTGGGCCAGTTCGTGCACCACAATCATTTTCAAAAAAGCATCAGGGGTATTTTTAAACAAAGTACTGATGCGCAGTTCATTTTTACTTCTTAACTTACCGCCCTGAACCCGAGATACATAACTATGTAAACCTAATGCGTGATTGACTATATGAATTTTACTGTCATATATCACTTTGCTCAATGGTTGGGTTTTCTTCATATATTGATTTTTTAAGGCTATTGCGTACTCACGTAAATCGTTATCGTTGGCTACTTTGTGTATGTTTGGGTAACGCCCACGCAACCATTCGCCCAGTTTTTTTTGTTCAAGTAAATTTTGAATGTCATTTTGTAAGTAAGCCGGATAGTGAGCAAGGTAAGGGAGTGCGTGTGACATAGTAATACCTAAACGAATGAGGAGGATAGTTTAAGTCTTTACAGCAAAATAGTCCTCAGGATTTTCACGTTGACATATGGAAAAACATATATATGATATTTCATATGTATTGGTTTGGGCACAACTTCATTGAATCCAATCGCTTTTTATAAATGTTTATCTGAAGACACACGTTTGAAGTGTTTGTTATTGATCACCCTCAAAGGTGAGTTGTGTGTGTGTGATTTAATCATTGCACTGCAGTTGAGTCAGCCCAAGGTATCCCGGCATTTAGCTGAATTGAGAAAATGTGGGATTTTATTAGATAACAGACGTGGAAAGTGGGTGTTTTATCAACTCGATCAATCCTTGCCTAAATGGGCACTTGAGGTGTTAGCACTTACCTCACAAGAAAACCAAGTCTACTTAAATGATTGTTTACATAACTTAGATGCAGCCAAGCCATTCGATAACTGCTGTTAACCCTATTACACCCATGGAAAGAATTTAAATGAAAGTTTTATATATTTGTACCCATAATCGTTGCCGCAGTATTTTGTCGGAAGCGATTACTAACCAATTTTCTGATGGCAAAGTAGGAAAAAAAGTAGGATCAATAGTTGCCAAAAGTGCGGGTAGTCAACCTGCAGGTGAAGTGCATCCATTGTCGATTAAATACTTGCAAGAAGCGGGTATTTCTACAGATGGCTTACAAAGCCAATCCTGGGATGATTTTGAACACTTTGCGCCTGATTTAGTGGTGACTGTGTGTGATTCTGCTGCCGGTGAAACTTGCCCAGTGTGGTTTGGCAAAAGCCTTAAAGTACATTGGGGTTTAGCCGATCCATCTAAGTTACAAGGCTCTGAAGTAGAAATTTCCGAGGCCTTTAGAGCAACCATCGAACAAATTAAACAACGAGTAGAACAACTGGTTAACCTCGATGTGGATGTAAAAGATAAGGTCGCTTTAAAAGCTGCGCTTGCTAATTTAGGTGCAGTTTAATGCCTCATTCTAATGGGATGATACCAAACCTTGATTTCACCCAATTTCAGTCTCCCAGAGCCGCAAATTTCGTCAAAACAAGCTCTGAACATAAACCCAAAATACTGTTGCTGTATGGTTCATTGCGAACACGGTCGTTTAGTCGACTGGTGGTAGAAGAGTCAGCCCGTTTGTTAGATGCCATGGGAGCCGAAACACGGATTTTTGACCCTACTGGTTTACCTTTGCCCGATGGCGCCGAAGCAACACATGTAAAAGTAGTGGAGCTGCGTGAACTGATGATGTGGTCTGAGGGCCAAGTATGGTGTTCTCCTGAGCGTCATGGCGCAATGACAGGTATTATGAAAAGCCAGATTGATTGGGTGCCGCTGAATATAGGGGGTGTCAGGCCTACTCAAGGAAAAACCCTAGCGGTCATGCAGGTTTCTGGAGGTTCCCAGTCATTTAACGCGGTTAACCAAATGCGTATCTTAGGCCGTTGGATGCGAATGTTGACTATTCCTAATCAATCGTCTGTCGCTAAGGCTTTTATGGAGTTTGACGACAACGACAGAATGAAAGCGTCCCCTTATTACCATCGCATTGTTGATGTGTTGGAAGAGCTGATGAAATTTACCTTACTCACCAGAGATAACAGCGATTATTTAGTCGATCGATATTCAGAGCGCGTAGAATCAGCTGAGCAAGTCAGCCAGCGCGTTAATCAGCGTGCTATCTAGCGTTTCATAAAAAGCATAGAGGAACAAAAATATGGGATTATTTGAGCGTTACTTATCTGTGTGGGTAGGCATTAGCATCATTGCGGGTGTTATTTTAGGCAGTATTATCCCCTCATTTTTTGCGTTAGTAGCAAGTTTAGAATATGCCCACGTGAATATTGTGGTGGCAGTATTGATCTGGTTAATGGTGTATCCCATGATGATCCAAATCGATTTTTCATCCATCAAAGATGTAGGTAAAAGACCTAAGGGGTTAGCGTTAACACTGGTTATTAATTGGTTAATTAAACCTTTTACAATGGCCGCTTTAGGATGGCTATTTTTTAAAGGTTTTTTTGCTGATTGGGTCGACCCACAATCAGCAAACGAATATATTGCTGGCATGATATTGCTGGGTGTAGCACCTTGTACTGCTATGGTATTTGTGTGGAGCCAAATGACCAAAGGTGATGCGAATTATACTTTGGTGCAAGTATCGATTAACGACATCATTATGATCTTTGCCTTTGCGCCTTTGACTGCACTTTTATTGGGTGTCAGTGATATTCAAGTACCTTGGAATACCTTAGTTATTTCGGTGTTGCTTTATGTCTTATTACCTTTGATTGCTGGAGCATTGACACGTTCTTTGTTAGATAAAAGAACAGGGGAAATTGAAGAACATGAAAATGTAGACAATTTTGTCGCTAAACTGAAACCTTGGTCGATTCTGGGGTTGCTTGCCACTGTAGTTTTGTTATTTGGTTTTCAAGCAGAAACAATTCTGGCCGAACCACAAACAATAGTGTTAATTGCCATACCGCTCATTATTCAAACCTATGGTATATTTGCTATCGCTTATTTTTTTGCTAAGCGTTTAAAACTGCCACACAATATTGCTGCCCCCGCCAGTATGATTGGCACGTCTAACTTTTTTGAGTTGGCGGTTGCTGTGGCTATTTCGCTGTTTGGATTGCACTCCGGTGCTGCTCTGGCGACTGTGGTCGGAGTATTGGTTGAAGTACCCGTGATGTTATCTTTGGTGTATTTTGTAAATAAAACCCGCCATTGGTTTGATTAAAAGTAGTGACAAGCTTTGATCAAAAATGAGTAGATAGAACAAACCACGAATAGTGTTTGCATGCATACTCTTTGCTGACAACATCAATCATTATTCAAATAATATCATCAAGCCATAATGGGCTATGAAGGCTTTTATTTTATTGTTATTTGCTGTGCTTGGTGTATCAGTGCTAGAGGTGTTGAGTTAGGATTATTATAGCTAGAAGATGCAGATTACATGCTCTTTAATGGCAATGCTTGATGATCATTTTTGATTAGGGTCTGCTCTTGTTTTATTTGAGCGAAAGTGGCAGTTGCTGCGTCTTTAACAAATACATAGGGGGCGTCCAATTCCATTCCTGACGTATTAAAACTAATAGTTAAAATTAAAATACCTACTTGTATTGACTTCAACATTGGGTAAATCTCCAAGGGTGTTTCCCAGTGTCTATATTGATCACAGTATATTGGTGGTTTTGTCTTGGGTAGTATCTATAACAGCAACGATTGTTGCTTCTCTTAATGAGGCATACCGCCATTTTTGCCTGTTTTAAGAAAAAATAATGTAAGTCGTTATGTGTTGTGAATTACGTCATATTTATCACAATACTGAACCGTTTACTGCCATTAGAAACTCTACCAAAATTCACTAGTTTAGGGTTAATTGTGAATCCATTAATTAGTCACATTTTAAAGCTGAAATTTAACCAATTATTTTATGACATTGTATTATGCCTCTAAACATACGATAGGTTTCTGATCCTAGCCATTTTATGTTGTGTCAATTTTCACGAAAATTTAGTCATATTTTGACATTTATTAACTGATCTGATTTTGCTTGAGGTACTTATACATTTTATGACAGCTAAAATAACCACAGGATTGTATTGGTTCAGACACGATTTACGTTTAACCGATAACCCTACTTTTAACAAATTGTGCAAACAAGTCGACCGGCTTATTTGTGTTTACATGCAGCGCTACAATAAAGAACTGCAAGGCAGTCTTTGTGAAGTTTATACGGGCAAACCTAAAGAAATATTTCAGCATCAAAGTGTATTGGCCCTAGATAAGAGCCTGAGGCAAAAAAAACAATTTCTGTTAATTTTAGACTCTCCATCCCATTCCACTTTGACCGACTTAATTCAGCATCATAAAGTGACGCACATTGCTGCTGATTTTCATCCAGGTGTTTATGAACAAAATTCTTTTACAGCCCTAAAAAATGCTTACCCCCAAGCCAAATTCATTAGCGAGACTGGCCACTCACTTTTCTCCTCGAGCGACTTACCTTTTGAACGTGAATCTTTACCAAAAAGTTTTACACCTTTTAGAAAACAAGTAGAGGGTCTTACAATTGACTTACCTGTTGAAGCACTTTCAGTGCTTCCCAGTGCGATATGCCCGATTCCTGAAATGCCACAACCATTATTATCGCAGGGTAGTATAAAGGGGGGCGGAATTGCAGCTGTAGAGCAGTTAAATAACTATTTGTTTGGTACTGACCTTATTAGACAATACAAACAGACTCGCAACGCACTCGATGATTGGGGTAGTTCAAGTAAGTTGTCATTATGGTTGGCTAACGGTTGTTTGTCGGTTAGAACGGTTTATCACACTATCAAACAATACGAAGCCCAGCGTGGAGAAAATGATTCTACTTACTGGCTTTATTTTGAGTTGTTATGGCGCGAATATTTTCAGTGGTATCTAGCCAAACACCAAGACACGTTATTTCATTTTTCTGGTATCCAACAAGTCGCACCGTTAACTGAGTTTAATCAGCAAACATTTACTCGCTGGTGTGAAGGCATGACCGCATACCCCATAGTGAATGCCTGTATGCGTCAATTGAATCAAACAGGGTATATGTCAAATCGTGGCAGACAGTTGGTTGCCAGCTGTTTTGTACATGAACTGGGCTTAGATTGGCGTTATGGCGCGGCGTACTTTGAACGGCAGTTGATTGATTACGATGTGGCAAGTAATTGGGGAAATTGGCAATACTTGGCAGGTGTTGGTGCTGATCCCCGAGGCCATAGACGTTTTGATTTAAATAAACAAACAGCCATATATGATCCACAAGCTGTGTTTAGGCATAGATGGTTAGGTGGTGGCAATTAATAATATTGGTGATTTGGGATCCGATAAGGTCAATTTGGTGTGGTTAAAACGGGACTTACGGCTCAGGGATCATGAAGCCTTGTTCAATGCTTCAGCTGACGCTAACCCGATATTGCTTACCTACGTAATTGAACCTATATTATTGAATGATCCTCATTATGATGTCCGTCATTGGCGTTTCATTTGGCAATCTTTACAAGATATTAATCAACAGCTTGCCCCTTTTAATTGTCAGTTACTGATCATGCAGGGCGAAGCCACCGCTGTTTTTTCAGAAATATTAAAGACTCTCACGATCCAACATATCTACAGTTATCAGGAAATTGGTTTAAGTAATACTTTTGAGCGAGACAAAGCGGTGCAGCAATGGTGCGATTCAAATGCTATTCAATGGTCAGAATTCGGTTATGGGGCTGTTATCCGTGGGTTAACTCAGCGCGATGATTGGGATAATAACTGGCAAAAACGTATGCGCCAACAATGTTTTGACCGACCATTGGAAGATATCAATTTTGTTGCTCAAACGCACTCGGTGTTTCAACTGCAACAGCCTGATATACCTGAAAAATGGCAAACACCCGCTCCTCAATTTCAAGCGGGGGGAGAAAAACGTGCATGGTATACGTTGCATCATTTCTTTGCTGAGAGGGGGAGGGAGTATGCTTATTCCATTTCTAGCCCGACAGCCAGCCGTAAATCATGTTCAAGGTTGTCTCCTTATTTAGCATGGGGAAATATCAGCCTTAGGCAGGTGTATCAATTTACGCTAAGCAATTGGCAAAAAAAGGGCTGGCGAAGGTCACTGGTGGCTTTCACTTCAAGATTGCATTGGCATTGTCACTTTATGCAAAAATTTGAGAGTGAAATTGAGATGCAATTTCGACCCGTTAATCGAGCCTATGAAAAATATCAATATGATCAAAGCGAATTAGCCATAGCCAACATTAAGGCATGGAAGCAAGGTCAAACTGGCTTTCCATTAATCGATGCCTGTATGCGCTGTTTACATCAAACTGGGTACGTGAATTTTCGGATGCGCTCCATGTTAGTGAGTTTTTTGTGCCATCAACTCGACGTCGACTGGCGCGCTGGCGTGACACATTTAGCTAAGTTATTTTTAGACTTTGAACCGGGTATTCATTATCCACAATTTCATATGCAAGCCGGTATCACTGGTATCAACTTAATTCGATTGTATAACCCGATTAAACAGTCCCAAGAAAAAGACCCCAAAGGTGATTTTATTCGAAAGTGGTGTCCGGAACTTATAGAATTACCCACAGAGTTGATCCATCAACCTTGGCAACTAACACAAATGGAACAGCAGATGTATGATGTTAAAATGGGCGTTGATTATCCCATACCTATTATTGATTTTGAAGCAAGTTCAAAAGCTGCCAGAGACAAATTATGGGCGTTCCAGAAACGTGATGATGTGCAAGCAGAGGGACGACGAATATTGAGACGCCATACTCTGCCAAATCGTCCCAAGAATATGTAACTTATTTACCAGCACCAAACCAATTTGTATGATATCAATATTTTGTCTGTAGTATAACACCTCTAGATAAGGAGTCTCCTTTTGAATATTGAATTGACAAAACCACCACAATTTTCCAAGCCCTCTTTATTCGACATGTTACGAGAGGTTAGAGCACCTTTTGAATTTGCTTCGGTTGCACTTCATTTTCATGCATTAAGACAAGCACCTAGAGGTAATGGACGAGCTGTGTTGTTAGTGCCGGGTTATTTAGCTGATGATCACTCTATGCGTCCACTCGGTGCCTACCTTAAGTATCTTAATTATGATGTCTATTACACCGAGTTAGGTCGAAATATGGGCAAGATCAACACTGATATGATGCGATTGGGTGATCGAGTTGAATCTGTATCACAAAGTGTAGGTGGTGAAAAAGTAACGTTAATCGGTTGGAGTCTCGGTGGCGTTCTTACCCGAGAAGTCGCACGCTTATTCCCTGATGTAGTTCAAGAAGTAATAACTTTGGGGACACCTATAGTAGGTGGCCCCAAATTTACTTCAGTTGGTAAACGATATGCTAAGCGAAATAATATTGATTTAGATGAGTTTGAACTGGACGTACATCAACGCAACTCTATCGGTTTGACTCAGCCCGTCACTTCAATTTATAGCAAATCTGATGGTGTAGTTGCTTGGCAGGCTTCAGTCGATAAATACAACCATCAAGCTATTAATATTGAAGTCAATGGCTCTCATATGGGATTGGGCGTTAACCCAAAAGTGTGGCTGACCATTGCTGACGTACTAGGAAGCTGATTCGTTTCAGGATGGTCGTAAGGTATGCACCTATCTTCAGATGCATATGGTGTGTCTTTAGCCAGAGATCATAATTGTTACTGGATTATCGTGTTCAATTTTCTCTGCTCAATGTGATTTCGTAACGCTAATATGAATAATACCAGTCGGCGCTCACTATAAAATAGATTCGCTGGCATAAAATAAGTGACTTTAGTGTGCAGAACGTTCCCTCACCATTGATGTATGATTGAGGCTAAAAATTGTTGTGGGATGTTTTTTACATCAATGATATACCGCTTTTGTCTAGAATAGTTGGGTGCTGCAGGTATATTTTGAACATTATTTTCAACGTAAAATACCTAAATTATTAAAAGCTGTTTTGGTTTTTAATGCGTTGATTCAATACAAGTTTGATAAAGCGTACACACTTAATATAAAGCCTGTTGAAAGCTAGGGGGCACACGCATCCAATTTGAGACATTGAACGTTAACAAAACCTTACAAGTTACTGCTGAGCAAAGACCTAAAAAAGTGATCATCTTTGCTCTATTTATTGTTATACACTGTTAAATAGATTAATAGCGCAGGAATTTTTCTTAATATGTTATCTCGTTTATCCACATTGATTATTCTGTTTACACATTTTGTGGTGCTTATGCTGACGTTTCCTGCTGCTGCACAATACCGCGGTGCAGATCGCCCACGTATCGTTGTGGTTCAGAGAATAAGTTTTGAATATGAAACTTCAAAGGTAGAGGCTGTAGGTTCAGCGCAAGCAAGACGTTCCGTGACACTCTTTGCGAGTGTCTCAGATGAAGTCACATCTGTAAACTTTGCACCGGGACAGACTGTAAAAAAAGATGAGGTTTTACTTGAGTTAGACAGTGGGTTACAAGATGTCAATATGCAGCGAGCAGAAATTGAGTTGGAAGACGCCCACAAAAATCTTAACAGGGCTAAAAATAGCTTTAAAAAAGGTGCGGTTACTGAGCGTGAAGTTGATAATGCTAACACAATATTTAGATTGGCTGGTGTTTCGCTACTAGAAGCGAAAAAGAATAAAGAAGATCGCTTAGTGCGTGCACCTTTTGACGGCATTGTGGGTTTAACTGATGTTGAGGCTGGGGATCGTATCACCCCACAAACTGAAATAACTACCTTAGATGACAGAACCAGACTTTTTGTGAATTTTGTTGCACCTGAATTAGCGGTATCTTATTTGATGGAAAAACCTATGGTTCAATTGCAACCTTGGACTGACAGGTTGACTCTGTTACCCGCAAAAGTAGCTGAAATTGACTCCCGAGTCAGCCTTCAAGATAGAACCATTCGAGCAAGAGCGTTATTAGACAACTTAAACGATCAATATCGTCCTGGTATGAGTTTTCGAGTGACATTAGAGGTACGTGGGGAATTATATATAGCGATCCCCGAGGCAGCATTATCTTGGGGGGCAAACGGTGCCTTTGTATGGTTAGCTGAAAACGAAAAAGTCAAACGGGTAAATGTGCAAATAGAACAAAGGTTGAGAGGCAGAATTCTGGTGACCGGAAATTTAAGTGATGGTGAAACCTTGATTGTAGAGGGGATCCAAGGGTTACGTGACGGTCAAGCCTTAAAAATTCAAAATATCCAAGATAGTGAATTGAAATTGAGTCAAAAACACGCTGAACCAAAGGTTGCAAGCTAGTGTTCAAAAATACTCTTTTTAAAGACGACTTACCTTCGTTATCTATCCGCAGACCAGTATTGATTTTAGTGTTGAATCTGTTAATTGTTACAGCCGGAATTGCAGCCCTTTATTCTCTTGAAGTCCGTGAGTTACCAGACGTTGATCGGCCTATTATTACCGTTTCTGCCAACTATCCCGGTGCCGCACCTGAAACCGTAGACTCTGAAGTGACCAGTCGACTAGAGGGGGCCGTCGCAAGAGTGAGTGGTGTGAAAGCCATTCGAGCCCAAAGTGAAGAAGGCAATAGCCGCATTCGAGTTGAATTTCGTCCCGGTATCGACATCGAAGATGCCGCTAACGAAACCCGTGAATCAGTCGCCCAAGTCGAGCGGAGATTACCTGCAGAAGTTGAACAGCTAGCTATTGTTAAAGCGGATAACGACGCGCAAGGTGTCGTTAACATTGCCGTTTCTAGTGAAAAATATGATTTAGAAACCCTGACCGATATAGTTGAAACAGACTTAGCACCATTATTTTTAAATGTACCTGGTGTGGCAGATGTGCGTCTTGATGGCGATCGCCAGCGTGTGCTGCGAGTCAGCGTCGATAATTTACGATTAACCAGCTTCCAGTTATCGATATCCGATGTGGCTAGAGCACTGAGTACCGCACCCTTTGATGTACCTGCTGGCAGTATCCGTTCTACTGATCATCAGTTAATCGTGCGTGCTAATGCTACATCTGTTAACGAACAAGACGTGCGCGACATTGTGATCTCAGGTGACGTCAAAGTGGGAGATGTAGCCAGCGTTTATTTTGGTCCCGCTGACCTTCGCAGTATAGTGCGTTTAGATGGTAAGCCTGTTATTGGTTTAAGTGTGATTAGGCAAGCACGCTCTAACACCATCGAAATTTCAAATGAAGTGTTATCAATGGTGGATAGTTTGCGTCAACGTTTTCCTAATTTAGAGATGACAGTTACCTCAGACGATGCTGAGTTTATTCGCGACTCAGTTGACGAAGTATTGCAATCACTGGTGTTAACCATTGCTTTAGTGATAGCGACATTATGGCTATTTATTGGCAAATTTAGAGCGACCTTAATACCCGCGTTAGCGATCCCTGTTTCTTTAATTGGCTCTTTGGCAATTCTGTGGATGTTTGGTTTTTCGATTAATATTCTGACTTTACTGGCTTTGGTTCTAGCCACTGGATTGATAGTGGATGACGCCATAGTTGTATCAGAAAATATCCAGCGTCGCCGAGCTGCAGGTATGGGAGCTAGAGCGGCAGCGGTAATAGGAACGCGTGAAGTATTTTTTGCTGTAGTGGCTACCACAGCGGTACTAGTGGCAGTATTTGTACCCATCGCTTTTTTACCCTCGACGGCAGGACGACTATTTAGAGAATTTGGTGGGGTATTAGCTGGAAGTGTGATTATTTCATCATTTGTTGCACTATCATTGGTGCCTGCACTGACAGCAAAAATTCCCGCTATAAATGTTACAAAACAAAAAAAAATGGGCCTGCTCAGTCGTTTTGGCATTGCATGTGTCAATGGGTATGAGCGCGCTTTACATTTTGTTTTAAAGTGTTCGGTTGCCGTTGTCGTTTTTTGCACATTAATAGGTGCTGGCGCTTATTATGTGTTTAATGAATTGGATAACGAGTTACTCCCCCCCGAAGATAGAGGCGTGATACGTATATTTGCCCGAGGCCCTGACGGCACAGGTATTAACTTTATGGATAAGCAAGCCCTTAAAACGGAAGCGTTACTTTTGCCTAATATTGACCAAGGCGAAATCCAATCAATTTATACCGTTGTCGGCCGTTGGGATCCTAATATTCTGTTTATCACTGTACCTTTAGCCAAATGGGAAAATAGAGACCGCTCACAACAACAGATCATTGACGAATTACGTCCCATGTTATCACAAGTTGCAGGCGCGCCAGGTCGCGCATTTGGTAGCAACAGTCTTAATTTACGGGGATTTGGCGGGGGTTTTGAAATGGCCTTGACGGGCGATAATTATCTAGACATTTATCAAGCTGCGCTCGACTTTTCTAAACAAATTGAAGACACACTGCCAGAGTTAGGCAGAGTTAAGATTTCTTACGAGCCGACTCAGCCGCAATTAAGGGTGAGCATCGATAGACGTCGAGCTGAAGAGTTAGGTGTCGCTTTTGATGATGTATCACGCACTTTACGTGCAGCTATCAACGGTGATGATATTGTTGACTTAAATGTAGGCGATCAGGGTGTGCCTATCATATTGCAAGCCAGTAACCGAAATTCGTTAGATCCAGCTAGCATCCTTAATTTGTATGTTAGCTCTAACAAGGGTGGTTTAGTCCCCCCTTTCTAGCGTGGCTTTCGTCACCGAAGAAGGCGTAGCTGCTGAACTAGAGCGTCACGCTCAGCGGCGTGCAATAGAATTAGAAATGGAGTTACCTGCTGAAATTACTATTGAGCAAGCTGTTACCTCCATTAGAGCATTAGCCAACAACACTCTACCTGCGGGTATCGGCGTGGTGTTTTTAGGTGAAGCGCTAACCTATCAAGAAACCAATCAACAAGTCATGCTGACCTACTTATTAGCATTCTTAATTGTGCTGTTGGTCTTGGCCGCACAATTTGAAAGTTTTAACAGTGCTCTAGTAGTAATGTTAACCGTACCTTTTGGTATTGCGGCTGCTATCTATGCACTTTACTTTACTGGTACATCAATCAATATCTACTCGCAAATCGGCTTAGTCATGTTGATTGGTTTATTAGCTAAGAACTCAATTTTGCTGGTTGAATTTGCTAATCAGCTGCGTGATGCTGGGATGGACGTGAAAGAAGCAATTATTGAAGCCGGTAAGGTAAGACTACGCCCTATTATGATGACCTTGGTTTCTACTATCTTAGGTGGGTTACCACTTATTCTTTCTACCGGCGCAGGCGCTGAAGCACGTAATGCTATTGGTTGGGTCGTTTTTGGCGGTCTAGGTTTAGCGGTTGTCTTTACCTTGTTTTTGACACCCGTGCTGTATTACGCCTTTGCCCGTTTTACAAAGCCTAAAGCAGATGAAGAAGATCGTTTAAACCTTGAGTTAGAAGCGGCGAAGGACCAATTGTAATGAGGTATTAGTGAATTTTAATTGAGGGTGATACCCCATCACTCTGGTAAATTGACCAAGTGGCGAATTTACATGTCTTCTTTTTTATTTAGGCTTATTAATTCGCTGTTTTCGTCACTTGCCGCAGTTTTATATTATAAGTAACTGAGCTTTGACAGCGAATTATCAACGAGGTTTTGCGTCTAACTCGACAATAATTTCAGCACCTTTAGCACCTTCAGCATCTTCGTTAATCAATATGCAGCACATAAAAAACGCCTCAGACTGTATTGTATTTTGGACATAATATACTTCAAACTAATTATTACGGTGTAACTGGAAGGTTTACCACTATCATTATATTGCCAACATGTATTATAAAATATTTTTCGAACACATTAAGAAATAGCGATCCTGAAAGTTATTAAGACTATTCAGTAATTTTTATTCGAATAGATGTGTACTAAATAGAAAATAGAAAATAGAAAATTTCATCCCTCTATTTTCTTTTCCTGACGACAGCGTTTCGAGCAATATTTCACTTCATCCCAGCATCTCTCCCACTTTTTACGCCAATTAAAAGGACGATTGCATACAGTACAAACTTTACTGGGCAGCTCAGACTTTTTCATTATTGTCTAAGGCGCTGAAAAATATTTGTCCGTCTCGCTGGATAGCTTGGCGCTTTTCGTGAGTCATTTTGTTTAGGGTACGGTAGGGCATACCCAAACGCGGATTATTACCTAACTTTTCTTTATTTCGGTCTAAAAAATCCCAGTATAAATAATTAAATGGGCAGGCTTGAGGGCCATTTTTTTCTTTCACCTTATAGTGGCAACTTTTGCAATAGTTAGACATTTTATTGATATAACTACCGCTTGCTGCATAAGGTTTACTAGCCAGTAAACCGCCATCTGCAAAGAGGATCATGCCGGTGACATTAGGCATTTCTACCCATTCATAAGCGTCAGCATACACAATCAAATACCACTCGTTGACTTCATCAGGGTGCAGACCTGCTAGTAAAGCGAAGTTACCCAATACCATTAATCTCTGGATATGGTGGGCATAAGCGTTTTCTGAGGTTTCTTTGACGCATTGATGTAGGCAATTCATTTTGGTTTTTGTATCCCAAAAGAATTTAGGTAGCGATCGTGTCGCTTCGAGGAAATTTTCAGTTTTATAATCAGGCATTTTTAGCCAATACAAACCGCGCACATATTCGCGCCAGCCTAAAACCTGACGAATAAAGCCTTCAACTGCATTTAGCGGGGCATCACCATTTCGGTATGCGTTCTCAGCTTGTTCAATTACTTCTTTGGGCGTTAATAGCCCGCAGTTTAAGTAAAAACCTATATGTGAGTGATACATCCAAGGTTCGCCTTGCACCATGGCGTCTTGGTAATCGCCAAAATTTATTAAGCGCTGAGCAACAAATTCATCTAAAACAACCAATGCTTGTTCTCGATTGACGGCAAAGTGAAAGTTACCCAGCTCCCCAAAATGGTCACTAAAATTCTCCTCTACTAATTGCAACACATCTTGCGTTATGGAGTCAGGTTCAAACTTTGTGGGTAATGGCGGCGACATGCCTTTGGGTAACGCTTTGCGGTTTGAACTGTCAAAATTCCACTTATCACCTACTGGTTTATCGCCATCCATCAAAAAATGCCATTTTTTGCGCATTTCTCGATAGAAAAACTCCATACGTAATTGTTTACGGCCCTCTGCCCAAGTGGCGAATTCATCAAGGCTTGATAAAAAGCGATCATCTTGGCAGATTTCAACAGGTATATTTAAATTGTCTTGCCAACTTTTCATTTCTGCTAGTACACGATATTCTCCGGGGTGAGTCAGTACTATTTTATTGATATTTTTTTGTTTGCACAGCTGTTCAACTTCGCCAAATAAACTGCCCTGATTGTGTTGGTCGTTGTAATGGGTGTAATGAAGATTGTGCCCTTGAGCGACTAACTTTTGTGCAAAGTGGCGCATCGCTGAGAATAAAAAGGCTATTTTCTTTTTGTGATGTTTAACGTAACTGGCTTCCTCCCTGACTTCTGCCATTAACACCCAGTCTTTGCCTAAGTCACATTGTTGAAGGCTGGCCAAGGAATCACTGAGTTGGTCAGCTAATATTAATCTAAGTGTGGTCATATTGAAATCGGCACTTCATTCGGTTGTTGTTTGGATTGTGCCAGAGCATCAAGTGCCCGCTGGCGTGATACCTTTAAATCAACTAAAGGTTTAGGGTAGTTATCACCTAGTTTTATACCCGCATAGTCTAAAATATTTTGTGGCGCATCCCACGGGTTGTGAATGAATTTATCAGGTATCTTGCTAAGTTCTGGGCAATAACGTTTTACGTAATGCCCTTGGGGGTCAAAGCGTTGCCCCTGAGTAACGGGGTTAAAAATCCTAAAGTAGGGAGCAGCATCAGCTCCTGTGCCTGCTATCCATTGCCAACTTGCACTGTTAGCTGCCAAATCTGCATCTAATAAACAATCCCAGAACCAACGTTCGCCTTTTCGCCAATCTATCAATAGGTTTTTTACTAAAAATGAGGCCACGACCATACGCACACGATTATGCATGGTGCCGGTCTGCCAGAGTTCGCGCATACCTGCATCAACAATTGGAATGCCTGTCTGGCCTTGTTGCCAAGCCTTAAGGTCATTGTCATCAGATCGCCAAGGAAAATGTTCAAACTTGGGGCTGAAGTTCTTTTGCGGGATGTGTGGAAAATGAAATAATAAATAATGTGAAAATTCCCGCCAGCCTAATTCACTTAAATAACAATCTAAGCCTGCATCTTCAATATTGCCATTTAGTGCATCAATGGCGGCATACCAGATTTGATTGGGCGATATTTCACCAAAATGTAAATGCGGTGATAGCTTGGAGGTAGCGCCTAGGTCGGGGATATCTCGCTTGTTTTTGTATTCTTTGGCCCCGTCTGGCAAAAAATTACTAAGGTGTTTTGATGCACCTTGTTCGCCTGGGCTCCACATTTCGTTGATTGTGGTGTACCAATTTATCTCTGGCATTAACTCGAGGGAATTCACACCGTTATCTAAATTAGGGAAATATTCAACTTTTAGGTTTTCAGGCGCTTCTACGGGCATTCTTGGAGCAACTTTAGACAAACAACCGCGACGATAATAGGGAGTGAATACTTTGTAAGGTGTGTCATCTTTCTTGAGAACTTGCCATGGCTCCCACAACAAATGGCTGTTAAAACTTTTTACATCTACCCCCGCTTCTGTTAGTACATGTTTAAGTTGGGTGTCTCGTTTTATTTGCCACGGTTCGTAAGTTCGGTTCCATACGACGCTTTTGATGTCATGTTGTCGGATCACATCAATCAAAATCTTGCTAGCATCACCTTTTGTAAAGTGAAGCTGACCTTTGAGTGCATTATTTAATGAAATAAGTGACTTGTTCAGCCACCACTTACTGGCACCACCCGGTATAAAATGTTCGGGGCAATCAGTGTCAGCGATGTACAGTGGGATAACGGATCCGCGTCTGCACTAGCGTAGGCAAGTGCTGGATTATCTCGTAAACGTAGGTCTCTACGAAACCAAACTAGAGTCGATGCGGTGATAAAAGGCACTCCGGTAGTTGTATGTAGGCTGATATATACTGATAATAAGCATTTCTAGATCGCACCATTATCACTTTTTTTTATATAAGTGAACCCAATATTGAATTCATCCGTAAGCGTGAACATGAAAAAAAACAATACAAAATTATAATGTCGAAGACACATCGCGCATAATCGAGATGGCCTGGGAGGATAGAACGCCCTTTGAGGCTATAGAGGGATTGTTTGGCATCAACTCTAATCAGCTCATAGACCTAATGCGCAGCGAACTTAAAATTGGCTCCTTCAAAGTATGGCGAAAACGTATGCGAGGCAGACAAACTAAACATCTTAGTTTACGGCCTGAAGGTATTTTACGGGGTTACTGCAAGACACAATATAAACACAGCCGCGGTAAATAATGTTGATTGTTATTGGCTGCGCTTTACACTAGCAAAACTGTCTACCCATACAAAGTATTCATTGTTTACTTTATGCTGATACAAGATGTCATCCTACACCTGTTAAATACCCTTGAAGCGAAAGGTTTTAAAACCTTAGTGCATTTCGAGCTGGAAGGCGTGTGCGAGTTACGTAACAATCAGCAAAGGCTTGATTATTTAGAAATCAATCAGAAACTTGCACTGTTGGGCATAGACGGTGAGTTAAAGTCTGAGTATTGGAAAAATCAATGGGAATTTGTATCATTATTTAATGGTCAGTCGCCATTAAAGGAAGCTCAAAATTTAGCTCATGCTATGCGGGTTTTACCCACAATAATGTGCCAACATGGTGCCGAAAAAGTCATGATGGTGCCCGTTGCTTGGGGAGCTGATAAGGGTAGGTATATACATGGTTCTGGTGCGATTTTTTCACTGGATACTAGGTCTGTTCATATTCCAAATGCGATTCAAATGAATGTCAGCGTTGAAAACCAACAGGGCGAAAATCTATTTGCTCATAAAGGGTTAGGTGAATGGATCCAGTATGAGTTGTTGGTCAATAGTTACGCTTGTTGCCTTTTATTCTTACCCGAAGAAGACGCCTTTAAACGTTTAGCGTTACGCCAAGACTATGGTTTAGACGCTGAACTTAGTTCACCGGTTGTGCTATCTGGTGGGCATCAAGGTAGTATTGCCTTGTACAAAGAAATAGGTAAACACAATCAGGTGATGGGTTTGGAGCCGCTATTTTTTGCATCCGACAATTCAGTGTTGCATTACGCTGGTGATTGGCGAAAAACTGCGCGAGTAGAGCATAGAATTGGTGCAACCAGTAAAAACTATGATCCTTATTTGAATATGTTGTTTATTCTTATTAATGTACTTGAAGGTATCTCAAAGTGGCAAGTTGCAGAAACGGCCCCAAAATTTGAAGATAAAGTTTTACCCGTGTCTTTGTTTGATGAACACAACAAGCAAAATGGGCAAGAAAAGTTAGGTGCGCTGTCTTTATTTAAAAATGATAACTGGTTTGCAAATAAAATAGATTATTACTGCATAGACATGCCCAATATAGATGGAATGGATTTGGGTGAAAAGATTAAAGAAATGATGCTCAGTAAATACCAACGAACGGTTATTATGTAAATTAATAAAAGTTGAATTAACAACATTAAAGTTGGTTCAGATAGATACAAGATATTAGGAAAGCACCTTTTGCTTAAACAAAAATTAATTATATTAGACAAGCCTCCGCTCTTAACCGGCAGTGATGTTGAAAACAAACGCGCCGAGCTTAAAGCTTACTTTGAGCAAACGTGGGAGCTGTATGAATCGCTTTTTTCGTTAATTAATAATGACGAAGCTTATGTGTTGCGTCCAGAGCCGCTGCGTCACCCACTTATTTTTTATTATGGACATACGGCAGTTTTTTACGTGAATAAATTATTGCTTGGCAAATTTATTCAAAATCGAGTCGATAAGCAAATCGAGTCTGTGTGTGCGGTGGGTGTAGACGAAATGTCCTGGGACGATTTATCCCCGGGCAATTATCAATGGCCAAGTGTTGAAGCTGTCTCTGAATATCGCGATAAAGTGAAAGTAACTGTATTGGATTTAATTGATAATATGTCACTGGCGCTACCTATCTCACAAGATTCCTTAGCTTGGGTGATCCTCATGGGCTGTGAACATGAGCGTATTCACATTGAAACTTCGTCGGTGATCATACGTATGCTCGATACTGATTACCTAACGTCTTCTAATGTATGGCAAAGTTGTCCAGATTTAGGCAAAGCACCAAAAAATTCTTTATTGAGCGTTGCAGGCCAATCTTTAGTGCTAGGCAAACCAGATTCCAACGAAACTTATGGTTGGGACAACGAATACGGGCAACTACCGATTAACGTGAGTGATTTTTCTGCCTCCTTATATCTAGTGTCTAACCAAGAATTCATGGAATTTGTCGACGCAGGTGGTTATCAAACACCAAACTATTGGACAGAAGAAGGTCAAAGGTGGCTAGACTTTACTAAAAGTGTCATGCCACGTTTTTGGCGGCGTAAAAATGGTCAATATTGGCAACGAAATCTTACCGAAGAAATCCCTCTGCCTCTTAATTGGCCGGTCGAAGTTAATTATTTAGAGTCCAAGGCCTTTTGTAATTGGAAAGACAATACCAGTGATGATTTTGTACGTCTGCCCACTGAAGCTGAATGGCAAGTGTTGCGCGACCATCTAGATACAGATCTAGCCTATTGGGCTAAGGCGCCTGGTAACATTAATTTGGAACATTTTGCTTCATCATGCCCAGTCGATAAGTTCAAGCAGACTGAATTTTACGATGTGATTGGTAATGTATGGCAGTGGACTGAAAGCCCTATAGACGGTTACGAAGGGTTTAAGGTTCATCCATTATACGATGATTTTTCAACGCCTACTTTTGATGGACAGCATAATCTGATCAAGGGGGGCAGCTGGATGTCTACCGGTAATGAAGCCACTCGCGATTCTCGCTATCGCGTTTCGTCGCCATTTTCATCAACATGCTGGCTTTCGTTACGTTTCAAGTAAACAGGTAAAGAAGCCCCAATTACTGCCGTAACACAGTGTGAGATGCAAATAGACATTGGCCGTTTATTACACCATCACTTTGGTGTCAGTAGTTACCAAGCTGACCATGACTTACAGCAGCTTCTTAACCTAGTGAAACCCTATCTAACATCGACTAGCAAAGTCCTAGACTTGGGGTGTGGTGTTGGGCGTTTAGCTTTTGAATTAGCTAAAACCAGCTGGACATGTTGATGGTATAGATTTTACAGCAAGACATATTCAACATTGCCTTAGTTTAAAAGAACAAGGGCAATTACGATATGCCATGCCTACCCAAGGCGAAATTTTCGACTTTCATGAGGTTACCCTGAATAACCTGGGACTGGAGCAATCACCAGAAAACCTGCACTTTGCACAAGGCGATGGGCTAAACCTAAAACCACAGTTTAGCGATTACGACTTGGCAATCTGCTATCGAGTTATTGAATACAATTATCATCCTCAAACATTATTACAACAACTTAGCCAAAGGATAAAAGCTGGCGGATTAGTGGTATTGGGCAGCAGTTATGCTTGGGATGTATCTATTACCGACATGGCACATTGGATCGGCGGCTTTAAACAAAATGGTGAAAACCTCAGCAGTGAAGCACATTTGTTTGAAATTATGTCTGCAGAGTTTGACCTGCTGCAAGAGACACAAGTCACTAGCAAGTTTGAATTAGATCAACGCACTAGCCAAACCGCCAACAACCATATTACTATCTGGCGCAAACGAGTCTAAATTACTGGATAGTGGCTTTGAGCAAGAAATATGTTGTTGCGGGTGCGGGTATTGGTGGTCTGTGTGCAGCGTTGGCGTTGGCTAAACGCGGTGCCGAGACAGCTGTTTACGAAAAATCTACACAACTTGCTGAAGTTGGGGCAGGGTTGCAACTGAGCCCCAACGCCGTACATGTATTACAATCTCTCGGTATCGCCGACCAGGTTAAAGCGAAAGCTTTTAGTCCACAGTCAGCGGTGATGCGTCATTACCAAACGGGAAAAACTTACTTCCGTGTACCTTTAGGTGGTGCAGCCACAAAAAAGTATGGGGCGGATTACCTGCATATTCACCGTGCTGATTTACTGACCGTCCTTCATGATGCCTGTGAAAAAATGGGGGTGAATATTCACCTAGGCTCAAGCTATTCAAGGTTATCAGCACGCTTCCCAAAATCTCACTATCCAATTTGAAAATGGCGAAAGCCTAGACGCAGACTTGTTAATAGGTGCAGATGGCATAAAGTCAAAAGTGCAAGCGTGTATGTTAGGTCAAACGCCAGCTGAGTTTACGGGACAAGTCGCCTGGAGAGGGGTGGTTGCAGCAAGTAAACTTCCCAAAGGATTAATCAAGCCTAATGCTAATTTATGGGTAGGGCCGGGTAAACATTTTGTTTGTTATTACATACGTGGCGGCGATTTAATTAATTTTGTAGCCGTGCAGGAACGCAGGGATTGGCAAAAAGAATCATGGCATGAACCAGGTGATGTCAACCAGCTGAGAGAGACCTTTAATGGTTGGCATCCAGAAGTCACAGAATTATTAGCTGCTGCAGAGTCTTGTTTTCTTTGGGCTTTGTTCGACAGAGAACCACTTAACCAATGGACAGATAACAAGGTTGCCCTTTTAGGCGATGCATGCCACCCCATGTTGCCATTTTTAGCCCAAGGTGCGGCTATGGCGATTGAAGACAGCTATGTTTTGGCACATTGTTTGGCGAGTGACAGCCACACTCAAACTGCGTTACAAGCCTACCAAAATATACGCTTACCCCGAACACGGCAGATTCAACTTAATGCCCGTAAAAACGCAGGTTTGTATCATATGAGCTCACCCATTGAGCAGGTCAAGTTAGCGGTATTGTCGGGACTATCGACTATTGGCTTAAGTGATAGCCGTGGCAGCTAACAAGCTTGACTCTATCTATGCCTACAATATTGTTAAGCAGTTAAGCAGTTAAGCAGTTAAGCAGTTAAGCAGTTAAGCAGTTAAGCAGTTAAGCAGTTAAGCAGTTAAGCAGGTAAATTCGAGAGTGATTGATGCACCTCGAAAACTCAGCGATACACCAAGCATTTGACCATTACCCACCTCAAATCAAACTGGCCCTATTCACTATTCGGCAATGATTTTTTTTCTTGCTAAAAGCTCAAATGAATTTGGCAAAATCGAAGAATACCTCAAATGGGGCGCGCCTAGTTATGTTACCTATACATCTTCATCAGGCTCCACTTTGATTGAAGTATTTCTTTTACTGTATTTAGATTTTAGCTACAACAAAAAATGCTGAGCTATCTTTGATAGAAATAAGTCAACCCAAAGTAATGTGATAAAGCCGCTTTGCTTTTTAGCTATCAGTTATCACGGCAGCAAAAAATAACGGGACACTTCGATTCATTCCATTAAAGTGACTAATGCACTAAAAATACTGGGATAAAAAGAGCATTAGTGGTTATTAAATTTGTCTAAGTTGCAGCCGGTCGTTGGATTGTTATCTTGTCATAGCACGTTAAAAATAGAGCGTTAAAAATAACAGTGATGAATCACTATAAATCACTGTTATAAAAAAATCCTAAAATGGTCTTTTTTCTAAAAATATCATTAGTTTCAGCTGTTTGGAGCGATCATGATAGCCATTCCTGCATCATTCAACTATTATATTTTGAGCGATTTATTGGAAATCTAAGCTCCACACTTTGTGGTGTGTGGCGTCAGTTAAGCGCGACAGATTTCACCAAATTTTAAGGAAACAAATATGTCGACTGAAGACTTAAACGATTTACGCATGTCTGAAGCTGTGCGTCCACTTTACCTTGCTGTAAAGAAGCACATTGAAGAGAATGTTATTCCGATCCAAGATGAATTTTATTCAATTGGTGAAACACTGGCTGACCGTTGGAGTTATTCTGAACGTCAAATAGAACTGCTAGAAGGCGCAAAAAATAAAGCAAAAGAGTTAGGCCTTTGGAATTTTTTCTTGCCTGACGCTGAAACAGGTGAAGGCTTATCCAACTTGGATTACGCATATATTGCTGTTGAACTTGGTAAAGCACCTTTAGCGTCTGAAACATTAAATTGTTCTGCTCCTGACACAGGCAACATGGAGGTATTAGAGCGAGTGGGTACACCCGAGCAAAAAGCACAATGGTTGGCCCCCCTCCTTAGAGGTGAAATACGCTCTTGCTTTGGGATGACTGAACCCAATGTTGCATCTTCTGACGCAAAAAACATATCAACTACGGCTGTTGAAGATGGAGATGACTGGGTCATCAACGGGGAAAAGTTTTATATTTCTGGTGCCGGTGACCCTCGCTGTAAGATTATGATTTGCATGGTTAAAAGCAGCCCTGATGCCCCAACACACAAACAACAATCACAAATTCTAGTGCCATTAGATGCACCGGGTGTCACCATCGTAGGTCCAATGCATGTATTTGGTCATGACGACGCACCTCACGGTCATATGCACATAAAGCTTGAAAACGTGCGAGTACCAAAGACCAACATGTTGTTAGGTGAAGGCCGTGGTTTTGAAATTTCTCAAGTACGTTTGGGTCCTGGTCGCATTCACCATTGCATGCGTTCAATTGGCCAAGCTGAAAAAGCATTGCAGCTTGCACTTGAACGATCCACTTCACGAGAAGCTTTTGGTAAAAAATTATATCAGCTTGGCAAGAATATTGAAGTCATCTCGAAAATGCGTATCGACATTGAAGCCATGCGTATGATGGTATTAAAAGCAGCTAAAGCCATGGATGTATTGGGTAACCAAGAAGCGCGTATATGGATCCACATGATCAAAGCGATGATCCCAGAGCGAGTGTGTGAAATCATCGATCAATCCATGCAACTTCATGGTGCCACGGGTATCTCACAATGGTCACCGCTATCTGCCATGTATGCAGGTCAGCGCACCTTACGTTTTGCTGATGGCCCAGATGAGGTTCATCACATGGTTGTTGGCCGTAATGAAGTACGTGAGTTTGAGTGTAATAAAAGCTAAGTACTCTATTTTTCTGAAGCTTTTTTGAAAGTTTTTTCGAGGCTTTTTTGAATGAGTAGATAAGTAGTAAGGGCTGGTGCAATCTGGCCCTTTTTGTATCCAATATAGTTTTTAGGATTTTTGCCAAGGAGAGCATTATGAGTAAATATAGTATTGCAAAACAGTGTATGGCTGCAGCCTTAACTGCAGCAAAAGAGGAAAAAATTAACGACAGCGAAGTACTAGAAGCAACGATCATCACTTTAATCGCAGAAATGACAAAAACCGCAGGAGCCATTCGTACTGCAGAAGTCATAGATTATGAGCTGCGTAATATCTCCGGTGGACTGGATAAGGATTTTTTGCGCTCTAGATAGAATATCATTCGGTGGAATTATTCAGATGAATTATGTCAACACCCATTATCAGCACTTAAATTTTTGACGCCATGAATAATAGTAAATATAAGTATCTGGTTAATGTATTTGACTTTGATAGGTTGAAATAAAATCCATGGTGTATGTTACCTAATGAGCTAGAGTAACAAGCCATAGGTTGCTGCAAGAAATATACTTTGCCATTGTGCCTCTGCCCTGCCTTCTGCACTTAAGCATCTAAGGATGTGCGTGTTTACACAAAGCGTGACTAGCATCACCTAGCACTCACTTTTTCGAATTTGGGCTTGCCTTAATCAATGAGCCTGACTTTTGTCACATGCTCAATATTACGAATAGCTTCAATCACATCGCCACTTTTCATTTGCTCTACATCGAGTATGTTATAAGCCAAATTGCCACGGCTTTTGTTCATCATATCGAGTACATTCACGTTGTGATCTGCCAGCACAGATAACACGCTGCCTAATACTTTTGGGACGTTTCTGTTGGCAAAAATGATGCGTTGCCCTTCGCATCTTGCCATACTCACTTCGGGGAAGTTAATTGAGTTTTTGATATTACCATTTTCTAGGTAATCCATAATTTGATCGGCAGCCATGATAGCGCAGTTTTCTTCGGCTTCGGCAGTGGATGCACCTATATGTGGCATGGATATTATATCGCTTCGACCATAAAAAATAGGCTCTGGGAAGTCACACACGTAACCTCTCAATTGGCCACTATCAAGTGCTTGGACTATGGCTTGTGGATCGACGATAGACTCACGGGCAAAGTTGACTAATACCATGCCAGATTTAGCTTGTGCGAGTGAATCTTGATTGATCATATGGTGAGTGGGCTTAATAGCAGGCACATGCAAACTGACATAATCACAACGGGTGAGAAGGGCGTACATACTTTCAGCTTTTTGTACGTTGCTAGATAAACGCCATGCAGCCTCAATCGACAGCGCAGGGTCAAAGCCTACTACATTCATCCCAAGGGCTAGTGCCATGTCGGCAACTAACGAGCCTATTGCACCTAAGCCTATAATGCCTAGGGTTTTACCTTTGAGTTCGTTACCTGCAAGTTGCTGTCTTTTGTATCTCTAGGGTTTTGTGCAACTCACCTGCATCATGCATATCGTGCAAGGTAGCAACATGGTCAATGCCTGATTTAATACCCCGAGAGCCTAAAAGTAGTCCAGCGAGGACTGATTCTTTTACCGCATTAGCATTGGCGCCAGGGGTATTAAATACTACTATGCCTTTTTTACTGTAGTCTTCAACGGGAACATTATTTACGCCTGCTCCAGCCCTTGCGACAGTCAGAACTGAGTCAGGCAGGGTTTCATTATGTAATTTATGACTGCGCAGTCACACAGCATCTGGGCGCCCAATATCCGAGGCCACTTCGTCTTTTTCACGACTAAAGCGACTCTAGCCCTTTGACCGAAATTTGATTAAAGGTTACGATTTTATACATATTGACCCTCGATTACTGTGAGGCGTAAATTGCAGCGTTCTAGTCTTTTAAAGAATTTGCTTTTTAACGCTGTGGTAAGCCCATTCAAGCCAAGGCATTAGGGCTTTTAGATTACTGTTTTCGATGGTGGCACCACACCAAATCCGCAGGCCCGCTGGCGCATCTCGATAGGCACCAATGTCGTAAGCGACCTGATGTTCTTCTAAGTAATCTGATGACTGATTTGACTTGTTCGGGAGTTAAGTCGAAGGTCAAACATACACTAGTATTCGAGCGTATGCCGCTGTCTTTTGTACTAAAAAGTCAACCCAATCATGTTGTCCAACAAAGGCTTCTACTGTGGTTAAATTTTGATCGGCAATAGCAATAGTTGCAGCTACGCCACCTAATGATTCAACCCAGTTTAGGGCGTCTAGATAATCCACAACACATAGCATAGAAGGAGTATTGATCGTTGCGCCGCTAAATAAATCTTCAATCAATTTTCCAGCTTTGGTCATGCGGAAAATTTTAGGTAGCGGGCGTGGTGGTGCATAACTTTCAAGACGCTCGACTGCACGAGGGCTAAGAATTAACATGCCATGTCCACCTTCACCGCCTAATACTTTTTGCCAGCTGTAGGTGGTCACATCAAGTTTATCCCAGTCCATTTTTTGCGCAAACACTGCTGAGGTGGCGTCGCAAAAGGTTAACCCCTTACGATTAGAGTCAATCCAGTCTGCATTGGGCACTTTTGCTCCAGACGTGGTGCCATTCCATGTAAACACAACGTCGTGTTCACAGTTCACTTCTGCAAAATCAGGTAATTGACCATATTCTGCACTTAGCACTCGGGTGTTTTCCAATTTTAACTGTTTGATAATATCCGTGGCCCAGCCTTGTCCAAAAGATTCCCAGTACAAGACATCTACTGGTCGCTCACCTAGCATTGACCACATGGCCATTTCCATGGCGCCAGTATCGGAAGCAGGTACAACAGCAACGCGGTAACCTTCAGGCAAGCCCAAAATTTTAGCCGTATCTAAACAGGCACTTTTAAGCGCTTGTTTACCGATAGGTGCTCGATGAGAACGACCCAATACGGATAAATCGAGTTTGCTGACATCGTAACCGGGGCGTTTGGCACAAGGACCCGAAGAGAAATTAGGGTTAGCAGGTTTAAGGTTCGGATACATGATTTCCTCGAACGAAAGGTATGTGAATATAGAAGATATTGAGAATACAAGTGATTCAAACCTATCACCAATATTCAAGTAACATGAACTATACCTATCGTATTATATGAATATTGAATACACCACGATCTTATGTGTTTACACAAATTTATACACCTATAAAAATATAACTATATTTTTTTTATATCATAATGATGCTTTTTCATAATAGATTAACGCTTAAACAATAGCGTGGATAATCGTATGGGAGTCGCCGGAGATAATAATTGAACCGTCATCAAGGTCGATTGTTTAAACCTTTCTTATTGCCTTATCTTGTATCTATATCGACAACATAGGGTTAATAGTTTTCGCTTTAGCAATAACGGCTTCAACTTATCACAACCTAAGAAAAGTTAACTACTCACCCACTAATACACAATAGCGGCAATAAATAGATACCTTAGACAACCAAAATTAATAAGGTGATGTTTGTTAAAAGATGCGTCTCGCAGCGACTCACTCGACACATTTGGCACAGCGTAGACGTATTTTTTATATCTCAGATACTGCACATATATTCATATCACTCTCGTTTAATGCACAAATAAACATCACATTAATCAGCATAAAATTTATGTTGGAATTTAAATGTTTTTTGCTCAAGCCCATCGTTGATGTTAATAGATATACGGTATTGCTCTAAGTCACTAAAAGGCAATACGGCCAGATAATAGATTGCTTTACCTTCTTTAACCTGTTTAAACGTCAGCTTTTTAATCACACCAATTAAGTTTTTAGCTTCGCCAGTTAAGATCACCGATTGTGCTGACTTGTCTTTCCTGTCTAACACTGAAATATTAATTAACGCATTAAATCTGCTACGTACTATGCCATATTGTTTAGCCACCTCAGGCGATAAAAAAGTAGTGTTCAAGGCTATATAATGGACGTCCCAGTTACCTAACACTTGCTTTTGTTCTGCGTGTGCTTGAGAAAAAAACATCAGCACTACTAATAATGTAATACTCAATAAGTAAGGGTAAACAACCTTCAAATTAAAAAATGCCAAATAAATCACCTAATAGTTTTTGAATAAACAATAACATAACGATCACGACCATCATCGACAAGTCTAATCCGCCCATCTCAGGCATTCTTCTACGAATAGGTGCCAGCATTGGTTCAGTGAGTTGACTTAATACTAATTCCATTGGGTTGTTGCCTTGACTTACCCAGCTCATAATGGCGCGCATAATAAGCACATACATCACCAATGTCAGAATTTCTTTAATAACGATGACAAATGATAGGATGACCACAGACATGATGTTGAGACCTGATCCTCCCAACACTACGTTAAGGGTGACAATCTTTAATCCTGCAACTATAAGCGCAAGTACAAAGGTCGCGGTATCTAAACGACCAATCGAGGGTAATATCCTACGCATTGGAGCCACAATTGGTTGGGTGGCTTTAACCACAAACTGGCTGAACGGATTGTAAAAGTCGGCTCTGGCAAATTGTAACCATAGGCGCAGCAGCACCACCATTAAATAAATGTTAAAAACAAAATCAATTAAAAACTGAACTGAACTCATATTCTGGATTTTCCTCGGTATTTATCTAAGTTGTGTGTTCTAAAATTGCTCAGCCATTTCTTTCGCCCGTTTGACCGCAGCTTGCATGGCGATGGAAACTACATGTTCTAAACCTTGTTGTTGAAACGATTCTATAGCCTTGGCAGTGGTGCCACCTTTAGAAGTAACTTGGGTGCGCAACTCGCTTAATTCAAGGTGAGAATTGTGACAAACCATTTCAGCAGCGCCTAACATGGCTTGCTGAACCATTAACCGAGCAGTAGCATGGTCAAATCCTTGCCGTTCTGTTTCTGTCTGCATGGCCTCTAAAAATAAGTAAAAGTATGCCGGGCTGCTGCCTGCCGCTGCAATCACACCGTCTATCATCGACTCTTTTTCAACCCAAGCAATTTCACCCACTTGACCCATTAAGTCAGCGGCATATTTTTTATCAATTTTATCAATGTTAACATCTGCAAATAGGCCAGTCATTCCCTTGCCTAATGAGCTAGGTGTATTGGGCATAGTCCGAATAATAGGGAATGATCCGCCAAGCATGTCCTGAAGCCTTGAGGTCGTGATGCCGGCCGCAATTGATACAAAAAGTTTATCACTTATGTTCTGTTCCAGTGCGAGCTTGGCACATACCTGCTCCATAAGTTGGGGCTTTACTGCAAGCACAATAACATCGGCTGCATCTAACGCCTCGTTATTTTCCTGGGTAACATTAATTTTAAAATCAAACTGCAGAGCTAACAGCTTGCCCATCGATGGATTACTTGCCGTTATCAAATTTGCTGGGTAAGCGTTGTTAACTAAGCCGCTAATGATGCTCCTAGTCATATTACCTGCGCCGATAAACGCTATTTTTCTATGTTGCATGATTGTCCTTTATTTATTACGCAAGCCAAAAATGGCTGAACCTACTCTGACCATAGTGCTACCATTATTAATGGCATTTTGGATATCTCCTGACATGCCCATAGACAATGTATCAACTGATGGGTATTGCTTTTTTAGATTGTCAAATAATGCCGCCATGTGATTAAAGCTGACTGTTTGTTCGGCCTGAGATTGATTAGCTTTAGGAATAGTCATTAGCCCACGCAATCTTAGATTAGGTAGCTCATTAATGGCTTTGGCAAAGTCATGTAGTTCGTTTACGCCTATACCCGCTTTATTTTTATCGTCATCAATATTCACCTGGATACACACGTTTAATGTTTTATGGGGTATTGTTTGGTCGTTTAGCCTCTTAGCTATTTTGAGTCGGTCGACTGCTTGCACCCAATCAAAGTTTTCAGCCACCAAGCGGGTCTTATTCGATTGTATCGGCCCAATGAAATACCATTCAATATCAGCGAGAGATTGTAGCATTTGTATTTTTTCTACGCCTTCTTGTACGTAGTTTTCACCAAACAAACGTTGTCCCGCTTCATACGCTTGCACGATATCAGATACGGGTTTGGTTTTACTCACCGCTAGCAATTTTACCGAATTTGATGGACGATGTGAGTCTAAGGTAGATTGCTCGACGGTTATTTGTACGCTTTTGAGTCGTTCTGCTATGGTTTCCATATTGCAACATGATATACGGAGAATATTGCTTGGATATTACCGAACTTTTAGCCTTTAGTGTAAAAAATAAAGCTTCTGATTTACATCTTTCTGCCGGATTGCCACCAATCATACGTGTTGACGGTGAAATGCGAAAACTAAATATACCTGCACTCGAGCATAAAGAAGTGCATGCTTTGATTTTTGAAATCATGAACGATAAACAGCGTAAAGAATATGAAGAGAACCTCGAAGCTGATTTTTCCTTTGAGGTAAAAGGCTTGTCACGCTTTAGGGTGAATGCCTTCATGCAAAATCGTGGTGCGGCCGCAGTATTAAGAACTATTCCAAGTGAAATCTTAAGTCTAGATGACTTAGGTGCACCGCAAATCTTTAAAAAAATCATCAATCAACCCTCGGGAATTATACTTGTGACTGGCGCTACAGGTTCGGGTAAAAGTACCACTTTAGCGGCCATGGTCGATCATATTAACTCGACCAAACGAGAGCATATTTTAACGATTGAAGACCCCATTGAATTTGTTCATGAAAACAAACTTTGTGTGCTTAATCAACGCGAAGTGCATAGAGACACACACAGCTTTAATAATGCGCTACGTTCTGCGTTACGTGAAGATCCTGATATTATTTTGGTGGGTGAATTACGAGATTTAGAAACTATCCGCTTGGCCATTTCAGCCGCCGAGACAGGACATTTAGTATTTGGCACATTACACACCAACTCAGCGCCTAAAACGATTGATAGATTAATTGACGTTTTTCCTGCTGCGGAAAAATCGATGATACGTTCCATGATGTCTGAGTCTCTACGAGCGGTTATTTCTCAAACATTATTGAAAAAAGTGGGGGGCGGGAGAGTGGCAGCTCATGAGATTATGCTAGGTATTCCAGCAATTAGAAATCTCATCCGCGAAGATAAAGTGCCTCAAATGTATTCGGTTATTCAAACAGGACAATCTCATGGGATGCAAACTATGGATCAGTGTTTGCAAAAGTTAGTAGCAAAAGGCCTTATTACGGTTCAAGACGCTGCAGCAAAATCTATCAATAAAAAAACCAATTCTAGTTTTGGGAATTAATTATGGAACTCACGACTTATTTAGAGGAGATGCAAGGTTTGGGTGCATCAGATTTATTTGTTACTGTTGGCTTTCCAGTTAGTGCAAAAGTAAACGGTCAAATGACTCCTCTAGGCGGTAGTAATTTAAGTGAAGAAGACGCTTTAGCTTTAGTGCATGATGCTATGAGCGACAAACAAAAAATTGAGTTTGAACAAACGAAAGAATGTAACTTTGCTATTGCTCGCGATGAAATTGGGCGCTTTCGTTGCAGTGCTTTTTGGCAAAGAGATATGGCCGGAATGGTTGTGAGGCTTATTATCACACAAATCCCTCAAGTTTCAGACCTAGGTTTACCTGAAGTATTAAAAGACGTCATTATGTCAAAGCGAGGATTGTTGTTATTTGTGGGTGCTACCGGTACGGGTAAATCGACCTCTTTAGCTGCATTGATAGGTCATAGAAATCAACATTCCAGAGGTCATATTCTGACTATTGAAGACCCGATAGAGTTTGTGCATGAACATGCCAATTGTGTGGTCACCCAGCGAGAAGTAGGTATCGATACTAAGTCCTTTGACGACGCATTAAAAAGTTCATTACGCCAAGCGCCTGATGTCATTATGATTGGTGAAATTCGCTCAATGGAAACCATGGAGTACGCTATGTCTTTTGCTGATACTGGACATTTGTGTGTAGCTACGATGCACGCCAATAATGCCAATCAAGCGATTGAACGAATTATGCATTTGGCGCCACCGGATCAACATGAAAAGTTACGCTTTGATCTAAGTTTAAATATGCGCGCCATTATTGCTCAACAATTAGTTCCCACGTCTGATGGTAAAGGCCGAGTGGCAGCTATTGAAATATTACTTAACTCACCTTTAGTCACAGACCTCATTCAGCGAAACGAAATTGGTGGTTTAAAAGAAGCAATGAAAAAAGGTAAGGAAATAGGCATGCAGAGTTTTGACATGGCCCTTTATGAATTGTATAAAGTTGGTAGAATTTCCTTAGATCATGCTATTCATCATGCTGACTCGCCAAACGATTTACGTCTTATGATCAAGCTAAATTCGGATGAGGGCAATCAACTTGGTTCGCTGTGTAATGTTTCTATTGATATGAATTAAGGATATCTTTGAATAAAGTTTACAGTCACCATGATCGCTTTATGGTCTTTCAAATCAAACAATTGCTTGATGAACAAGGTATTCCTTGTTTTGTGAAAAATGAATTTGCTATAGGTGCTATGGGGGAGTTATCACCTATTGACGTGTTGCCTGAAATCTGGATAAACGATGCACAATGGTTGCCAAAGGCCCTGAAGTTTATAGCAGACTTTGAAAATCAATCACTATATTCATATCCTTGGATATGCAGTCAATGCCATGAGCAAAATGTCGCTAGTTTTGAGCTTTGTTGGCAATGTGGCGAAGATAGGAGTGTATAAATTCAAACCTTTTACTCATAAGAAACCTAAAATTCATGTCGCTAAAAAATTTTGATTCTATTCAGATAGAAAACTTTGTTGAAGCTATGTGGTTAGAAAAGGGACTAAGTGAAAATACCCTTAGTGCTTATCGTTCTGATTTAAACAAGTTCGCACTTTATCTTGCCCGAGAAAGTGAAGAAGGTGGGCCAGTGCAATTAATCGATTTTGAAAAAGATGTATTGAATAAATATCTAGCCACGCGATATGACAGTGGGTTATCTGAGCGAAGCACTTCACGCTTTTTAAGTAGTTTACGTAGTTTATGCCAATATATGCTACGACAAAAAATTCGCAATGATGATCCAGTAAGCCTATTGCAAAACCCCAAACTTCCTCAGTCACTTCCTAAAACGTTGACCGAGTCGCAAGTTATCGACTTATTAAATGCGCCTAAAACCGACGATCCTATTCAATTACGTGATAAAGCCATGTTAGAGGTGTTGTATGCCACAGGGCTTAGGGTGACAGAGTTGGTGAGCTTAAAATTAGATCAACTGAGTATTCAACAAGGTGTGGTAAGAGTCACAGGTAAAGGCAATAAAGATAGACTGGTGCCGTTAGGTGAAGAAGCGATTGAGTGGGTTTCTACTTTTCTAAAACAAGGAAGAGGTGTGTTACTTAAATCCGCAAGTGACATTATTTTCCCAAGCAAACGTGGTGTGGCTATGACCCGTCAAACCTTTTGGCATCGAATTAAGTTATACAGTAAAATTGCTAATATACAAACCGACTTATCACCCCATACCTTGCGTCATGCCTTTGCTACTCATTTACTCAACCATGGAGCAGACTTACGAGTTGTACAGATGTTGTTGGGGCATAGTGACTTATCGACCACGCAAATCTATACCCATGTAGCGACTGAGCGATTGCAGAAACTGGTTGCGGAGCATCATCCGCGGGGATGATGAGTAAACATCAGATTAATAAACCTATTGATTGTTATGGATACTTAAATGACGTTGGTTTACATCTTGGGTTCAGCTAAACTACACCCACTGAATGTTTGAAATTATTTACTTTGTTGAGGGTCATATTACTAATGCAATTATTTGGAAAACTTATGAAAACGTGGATAAAAATCGGCGCTATTTTTAGCGGATTAATGCTCACCCTTAGTTTTAATCTGTCTGCTGCAGACAAAATGTCAAATTTTGAACAAGTAAAAGCCAAGCTTCAAGCGGGTCTTGGTCTGCAAATAAGCTCGATTGGCGATGCGCCAGTAACTGGCCTGTTGCAAATAATGACAGAGAAGGGATTGTTTTATACTAGCCAAGATGGCAAATATTTGCTGCAAGCACGTATTTATGATGTTGAAGAGGGGATGCGTAATTTAACCGAAGAAGCACTTGGAAGTGTGCGTTTAGGTGGTTTAGCAAAATTCAACGATGCGGTTATCGAATACAAAGCTGATAACGAAAAGTATGTGGTCAATGTCTTTACTGATATCACTTGCGGTTATTGTCGGAAACTACATGGCGAGATGGCACAATATAACGACTTAGGTATTACTGTCCGTTATCTCGCTTTCCCTAGAGGTGGCATTAATACTAACTCATACAATGATATGGTTTCCGTTTGGTGCGCGGATGATAAACAAGTAGCTATGAATAATGCTAAAGCTGGTGGCACCGTGGCAACTAAAAACTGTGAAACAAAAGTCGCCGAACAATACGCTTTTGGTCAGAAAATTGGCGTAAACGGTACACCTAATATCATAATGCCTGATGGTTCAGTTATTCCGGGTTATCAACCGCCTAAGCAACTTGAACAAGCGCTGAAAGCCCTGCTTTGATTGTTGATATTACGTCATTATTAAGCCTGTATTTTTAAGGATACCGGCTTTTTTGTTTTCACTTCTGCAATGGGTAAATATTTAAGTGCACATCAGCCGTAGACCTCAAAAAAATAGCCAACACTTTCCTGAGCAATTGCATCCAAGATTAAAACAAATATATGCCGATAGAGGTGTGGATGAAGCTGCACAGCTGAATCGCAGTGCAAAAGCATTGTTGCATTATGACCAATTGCAAGGTGTTGAAAAAGCGGTTAGTTTGTTAGTTAACGCTTTAGCCAGCAACAAAAAAATTATCATCGTAGGTGACTTTGATGCCGACGGTGCCACAAGTACTGCATTAAGCATGATGTCTTTGTGGATGATGGGTTCAACCCATCATGATTATTTAGTGCCGAATCGATTCGATTTTGGGTACGGCCTAAGCCCAGAAATAGTAGAAGTCGCGGCTCAGCAACAAGCAGAAGTGATCATGACAGTTGACAATGGGATTGCTTGTTTTACTGGTGTTGAAAAAGCCAAATCTTTGGGTATAACTGTCATTGTAACTGATCACCATTTAGCAGCTGAATCATTGCCTATTGCTGATGCAATCGTCAATCCAAACCAACCTGGTTGTGGGTTTTTGTCTAAAAACTTAGCCGGTGTTGGTGTCGCATTTTATTTAATGTTGGCGTTGCGAGCAGAGCTGAAAGCCAATGGTTGGTTTGAACAACAAGGTTTACCAGTGCCTAACTTGGCCACATTATTAGATTTGGTAGCACTTGGCACTGTAGCGGATGTTGTTCCGTTAGATGACAACAATAGAATACTGGTACACCAAGGTTTACAGCGTATTCGTGGCGACAAATGTCGGCCGGGTATACAGGCGATCATTGACGTAGCAGGTAAACAGAGAAATCGTTTAGTGGCCTCTGATTTGGGGTTTGTAGTCGGCCCACGACTTAATGCTGCTGGGCGCTTAGACGATATGTCGTTGGGAATAGAATGTTTGATGACGGACGATCCTGCACGCGCGAGGCAAATTGCCGTACAGTTAGATAGCTTAAATCGTGAGAGACGCGAAATTGAAGGCTCGATGCAGCAAGAAGCAGTTAAAGCTTTAGAGGGGGTAGATCTTGAAGAAAGCGCATTACCTTTTGGTTTAGTGCTGTATCAAGCCGATTATCATCAAGGAGTGATTGGTATTTTAGCAGGGCGTATTAAAGATAAATATTATCGACCTACGATCGCTTTTGCTCATCAGGACGATGACACACTTAAAGGCTCAGCTCGTTCTATTCCTGGTTTACATATTCGTGATTTACTTGAAGAAATAAACAGCCGTTATCCCGATATTATTGGTAAGTTCGGTGGCCATGCTATGGCAGCGGGTCTCAGTTTACCCTTAAAAAACTTATCTGCTTTTGAGCAAGCTTTTCATCAGATTGCTGAAGAAAATCTTAAAGGTACACCCTTAGCTGGCGAATTGATTTCTGATGGTGAGTTGCAGACCGAAGACTTTACCTTAGCTTTTGCTCTCTGTTTAAAAGAAGCAGGGCCTTGGGGGCAGGGGTTTCCAGAGCCACTTTTTGATGGCGAATTCGAATTGATAGATCAACGCTTAGTAGGCAGTAAACACTTAAAAATGATAGTTAAGCATCAAAGTGGTGTGTTAATCGATGCTATTGCTTTTAATGTCGACTTGGCCTTATGGCCTAATGCACGATGCAGTCATGTGAATATTGCATATAAGTTAGACATCAACGAATTTCGTGGCAGAACTAGCTTGCAATTAATGGTTGAGGGAGTGAGCGCTTTATAGCTCTAGCAACCTACACCCAACAATAGATACCCAGACCACCTCAAAATTATGGATTTAACTGGATTTGAAAGGAAGTTAGGCAAAGCAACTATTTTTAGATTTTGTAAGCTAAGTTAAAATGACAGCGCATGTTGCATGGATTGAAAACACCTCCTAAAGACATCGTCCAAGGCTCTCCACTACTGCGTTGCACCAACTCATAAGGTGATTAACATGCAGTGTTTGGTGCGTCTTGAATTGAAGAGCCCCAAGTTGCTCTGAAATAGGCATTTTGCGGTGAGTTGGGTATTATTATTT
This sequence comes from uncultured Paraglaciecola sp., assembly GCF_943787955.1. Classification (NCBI taxonomy): domain Bacteria; kingdom Pseudomonadati; phylum Pseudomonadota; class Gammaproteobacteria; order Alteromonadales; family Alteromonadaceae; genus Paraglaciecola; species uncultured Paraglaciecola sp. The sequence continues at coordinate 209,563 of NZ_CALSOK010000002.1, read as the reverse complement.
ATGTGCTTTGAGATAAGTGCTAGAATTGTTTTTTTTAACTGAATTTATTAGTGACCATGGTAAAAAAAACCGATGTAGAAAAATTGCTGGATAAGCACGATAATCTTACTCATTCTGAAGAGTTGGTCGTCATTTCACATGTCCAGAGAAAAGACGATGACTGGTTTATGAATACCTTATTGGTTGAAGGTACAGAAGTACCTTTTAAATTTCGACGCAGAAAGGTATATAAAAATCTGACAGGAGCGAGAGTCAATTTAACTTATTACCCAATGAAAGAAGAAATTGCCGGTATGGAGTTTGAAGCCATGAAAGTTGTTCGGATAAAAGTAAGTTAGTCTTAAACTTGTTATATAAGGATTTTAACGTTGCTACCTGAGCAACTTACCGGCTTTGTGTTACATCGACGCTCATATCGAGAAACCAGCTATTTAACCGATTTATTTACTCTTGAACTAGGTAAAGTCAGTGCCGTTGCAAGAGGTGTTCGAGGCAATAAAGGTGACAAAAAAAGTTTATTGCAGTCATTTCAGCCCTTGTTGCTATCGGTTTCGGGTAAACATGAATTGCGTAACCTTCACCAACTAGAATCAGCCGGTTCCATGTTGCAACTTACTGGCCATCAATTATTTTCAGCCATGTACTTGAATGAGTTGCTGAATCGATTATTACCTAAAGAAGTCCCTCATCCTGAGTTATTTATATCCTATCAACAAAGCCTACAATGGTTAGCGGCTGGTGGAGATATCGAGCCTTGTTTACGTCAATTCGAATTATCGCTGTTAGATGAAATGGGGTACGGTTGTGATTTAACTCAAGAATATGAGAATGGAAAAACTATCGAGCCGAATGTTGACTATTGTTTGGTCCTAGAAAGCGGGATCAAACGTATTGATATTAGTGCGCAGGGTGAGCAAGGACTTAACCCGCAAGGATCTAATCGATTCACCGGAGAAGCATTATTACAAGTGAGTCAACATATTTGGACGCCAAACAGCCTACAATGTGCAAAACGAATTACCAGAATGGCACTCTCACCGCTACTAGGTCGTAAACCACTTAAGAGCCGAGAGTTGTTTCAACAAACTTGGATGGCTGCAAAATCAGCCAATATTGGGAACGCGAAATGAAGGAAATTTTACTCGGTGTGAATATTGATCATATTGCTACCTTACGCAATGCCAGAGGCACGGCTTACCCAGATCCTGTTCATGCAGCAGAAGTAGCTGAAAGAGCTGGCGCTGATGGTATTACGGTGCATTTACGTGAAGACAGACGACATATTAATGATCGCGATGTACAGATTCTTAAACAAACCATTCAAACTCGTATGAACCTTGAGATGGCAGTGACCGAAGAAATGCTGCAGATTGCTGAGCAAATAGGTCCCGAACTTTGTTGTTTGGTTCCTGAGAAGCGAGAGGAGTTGACCACAGAAGGCGGTTTGGATGTCGCGGGTAATCAATCAAAAATGAATGTGGCTTGTGCTCGTTTAGCTTCCGCAGGAATTTTGGTGTCGTTATTTATTGATGCCGATAAAAATCAAATCGATGCAGCTTTAGAAGCAAATGTGCCTTTTATAGAGATTCATACAGGTCAGTACGCAGAAGCTAACAACGAAGCAGAACAACAAAAAGAGTTAGATATCTTGATAGAGGGCATTCAATATGCTCACTCAAAAGGTTTGAAGGTTAATGCCGGCCACGGTTTGCATTATCACAATGTAAAACCTATAGCGGCTATTCCTCAGTTGTATGAACTCAATATTGGTCATGCGATTATTGCCCGTGCTGCATTTGATGGATTGCATAAGGCCGTGGCAGATATGCACCGATTGATGCAAGAAGCAAGAGCTTAAGAGCGGTGTCGATTATGGGGCTGGGCACTGATGTGGTGGAAATAGCCAGGATTGCTAGTCAGTTAGATAAGTCACAGCGTTTAGCCGCAGCGGGTATTGACGCCGACCGAAATGCAGACGTTTAGCGAACACCATAAATTTCCTGAACGATTTTTAGCTAAGCGCTTTGCTGCCAAGGAAGCGGCAGTAAAAGCTTTAGGCACTGGAATTGGAAGTGGCGTCAGTTTTCAAAATGTGGAAGTGGTAAATTTGTCTTCGGGCCAACCTACACTTGAGTTTTCAGGAAAATTTGCTGAATTGTGCGAAAAACACAATATCAGTCGCAGTTTTATCTCAATTTCTGATGAACAACATTATGCAATGGCCACCGTTGTTTTAGAATCTAGCTAATATTCAAGGCGATGAAATTATTGGCTGTTAGCGCACTATTTTGGTGCCACTTAGGACAAGTGTGATGCAACTGCTATCAGTTAACCCCCTTTAGGCCTGATTACATAGGAGGTTGATGCAGTAAATGTTGGCTCGTAATATGAAGGTAATATGAGAACGACATAAAGATAGTATGAAAAATGTGAATTTTTTTGTTGTCTCACTCAATTATTTTTTAACCTACCTAGTCAGGTTTAGGTGAAGTAGGACAGGTTTATATGGTTTCAATTCGAACAGTACATGAAGATGACCGCCCGCCGTTTGATGAATGGCTGGCAGCTTTAAACCTGCCTGAGGCAAGCAAACAAAAACTCAGAGATGTATCCGATACTCCAGAAATACTGCTAATTGGGCAGGAAATGGTGGAGATCCTTCATGAATTACACATGGATGACGAAACCCTTCAAGCAGCGTTAATTTACCCCTATTGCCAGGTACATGAGTTGGATGAAGAGCAAATCACTGAACAGTTTGGCGAAGGTATTCAAAAGCTAATCGTGGGTGTCAGGCGTATGGATGCGATCAAATCTTTGCATACCCGTGCCAACAGTAAAAAGAAAAACGATGAAGTCCAAATTGATAACGTGCGTCGTATGTTGTTGGCCATGGTAGAAGATGTTCGGGCTGTGGTGCTTAAGCTTGCTGAACGTATTTGCACCTTACAAAAAGTCAAACATGAAGATGAAGAAACCCGGGTTTTGGTCGCTCGTGAGTGCGCTAATATTTATGCACCGCTTGCTAATCGATTAGGGATAGGTCAATTAAAATGGGAGCTGGAAGATCACTCCTTTCGTTATTTACATCCTAATACTTATAAACAAATTGCCACATTATTAGATGAACGCCGCGCTAACCGACAGCATTATATTGAGGATTTTGTAGGTGAATTACAAAAGGTACTCGATTCACAAAATATTAAAGCTAAGGTGTATGGAAGGCCTAAACACATTTATAGCATCTGGAAAAAGATGCATAAAAAGCATCTTGATTTTGAACAACTGTATGACATACGAGCCGTGCGTATTATTGCTGATCGCCTGCAAGATTGTTATGCTGCATTAGGCGTAGTGCATGCCACGTGGAAACATATCCCTGATGAATTCGATGATTATATAGCTACGCCCAAGGCCAACGGTTATCAATCCATTCATACGGTGACTTTGGGTAAGCAAGGCAAAACCATTGAAATTCAAATTCGTACCGCACAAATGCATGAAGATGCCGAGCTTGGTGTGGCCGCACATTGGCGCTATAAAGAAGGCACCACCTCAAGCCGATCTGGTTATGAAGAAAGGATTAACTGGCTACGTAAAATATTACTTTGGCAGGAAGAAGTCGCAGAAAGTGGCGATTTAGTAGAAGAATTGCGCAGTCAGGTATTTGATGATCGTGTTTATGTGTTTACGCCTACAGGTGATGTGGTTGATTTACCGCTTGGTTCAACGCCACTGGATTTTGCATATTACATTCACAGTAATGTAGGTCATAGATGTATTGGCGCAAAAATTACGGGCAGGATCGTGCCTTTTACTTATGAATTACAAACTGGCGATCAGGTTGAAATTCACACAGGTAAACATTCAAACCCCAGTCGAGACTGGATGCACCCTGGATTAGGTTATGTATATTCGTCCCGTGCCCGAGCCAAAATTCAAACTTACTTTAAGAAACAAGATAAAGGTAAAAACCAACAAGCAGGTAAGGAATTGCTCGATAGAGAATTGAGTAAAATCAATTTTGAGTCGAAGATGGCTAGCGAAGCAACCACACGTTTTAACATGCAAAACCTCGATGACTTGTACGCAGCCATTGGCGGTGGTGATATACGTATCATGCAGGTAGTACACTTTTTACAGCAAAAATATGCACCTGAGCCTGAATTAAAAATAAGATCAAAAAAACCACAATCTGCCAAGTTTAAAAAAGACAGTATAGTGGTGGAAGGAGTGGGCAATTTAATGAATCAAATTGCTGGATGTTGCCAACCATTACCGGGTGAGTCTATCTTAGGTTATATCACACAGGGGCGAGGGGTGAGTGTACATAGAGAAGACTGCGAACAGCTCAATAATCTATTAGACCAACATCCAGAACGACAAATTGACGTTAATTGGGCCAGCAACTTACAAGCGGCATTTCAAACCAAATTACATGTTTTAAGTGATGACAGAGCGGGTGTTTTGAGAGATGTTACCACGGTTATCGCCAACGAGAGGGTCAGTTTGCTAGGAGTAAACAGCATCAGCGATACTAAGCTTAACAGAGCTAAAATAGAATTAAGTCTAGAAGTAAAAGACTTATCTTGTTTGTCAAAAGCTATAAGCCGGTTACAACTTATTAAAGGTGTTACTGAGGTATTAAAGGTAGATAAGTAATATGCTAAAAATTAACACCAATACTGACCAATTGTTGCGTTTACTAGAAATTATGCAGCAATTACGCTCACCTATAACAGGATGTCCGTGGGATCAAAAACAAAGTTTTAAAAGCATAGTGCCCCACACAATCGAAGAAACTTACGAAGTGGCTGACGCTATTTTTAGTGGCGATATGCAAAACATCAAAGATGAGTTGGGTGACCTGTTGTTTCAAATCGTGTTTTACGCGCAGCTTGGAAAAGAGCAGGGCGATTTTGATTTTGAAGATATTGCTAAGGCCATCAGTGATAAGTTGATACGGCGTCATCCCCACGTGTTTGATCCTTCTTATGTATCTGATGCAATCAAGCTTAAAATAGAAAACGACTGTAACACCCAAGATAAACTCAAAAATCAGTGGGAGCAGATAAAAGCTCAAGAGCGCGCAAGCAAAAACGAAGAGCTGGATACCAGTACGTTAGCCAATATTCCTCAGGGCATGACACCTCTACTGCGAGCCCAAAAAATACAAAAAAAATGCTCTAATGTTGGATTTGACTGGACTGAATTGCCACCGGTTGTCGCTAAAATTTATGAAGAAATAGAAGAAGTCTTAGTTGAAGTAAATGCATCGGAGCGTGACCAACAGGCAGTGGAGGAAGAGATTGGTGACTTATTGTTTGCAGTCGTAAACTTAGCCCGTCATACCTCAGTTAACGCTGAATCAGCCTTAATAAAAGCCAATCGAAAATTCGAAAAGCGTTTCAGGCAGGTTGAGCAAGTGATAGAAAAAGAAGGGCTTAGCATGGAATCTGCTAGTCATCAGCAAATGGAAGCCGCTTGGCAGGATATCAAAAGCCGATAACTATACCCACTTCATACACATTATTTTTACTTAAGACATAAAAAAGTCAGGTTATTATGTAAATAGCCTGCCTTTTAAAGTCATTTTTAATGATTATATTTTAGTTTTCAGCCTGAATACTAAACCAAATAAACACAGTATTATCCATCCTAAACTCCCACCGCCTGAAGAGTCTGATAAAACAGGTGTTGGAAGAAATACGGGGGTAGGCGTCACCACTACGGGTACAGTAAATACAAGATTACGGACCAATCCTTTATCGTCACCTTCAGAAACTGCGGGATCTTTGTTATAGGTCCAATTGATGATATTTATACCTTCTGCTAAGTCAATACTCATTTGTGTGAATTCCACTTCACCTGATATGGACTCAATCAGTTCTCCGTTAACGTAGAGATAAAGTGCATCGTAGGGTTCAAAGTCTGGGTCAGTTATATCCAAGTCTGTATTCTCTTCAGACGATACAGACCAATCGAAAGTGAGAACACCTTCACCCTCAATTCGAGCCACTACTATGCTGTCTTGAAGATCATCATTAGTACCGCTTTCAATTCCTTCAACTGCATTGGCCGCCCACCCTGAAGCACCATTTGACCCGCCACTAAACAATGTCACCGCGTCAGTTGCAGTACCAGCTGCAGTGGATAGATTAAATGCTGCGCTCAGTGTTGTAGCTGTAATAAAGGTGTTACTGGTTTGTACCTGGTCATTGTCAGAAGTGATAACCAATTCAGCAGACACTTTGTTTGCAGTGCCAGGAAGATAACTTACAATAATCTGACAGTCACTACCTGCATCCAAGTTGATGCAATTACTGGTGTCCAAACTAAAGTCACTGTCACTATCTTCCGAAAACTTGAAGCTCAACCCGACATTGGTCTCGCTGTTGTTTGTGACAGTTAGTTCGCTAGTTTGTTGAACACCTTCAAGGCCAAAGCCAAAGTCCTGACGCTGAGAAACTGCTATTCCCTTAGTTAAAGCTGATATCCAGTCTTTGAATTCCGACACTCGGGTATATACACCAGGATAACCCGCCTCCGCACACCCAAACCCCCAACTGACGATGCCCACTTGCTGTAGACCTGAACCAGTATTGATCACTAGTGGCCCACCACTATCACCTTGGCATGAACCTCTGCCTCCCTCTGATACTGCTGCACATATCATGACATCGGTAACATTTACACTGTTTGCGGGTATGTCAAAAGTTTCACCTAATACTTCTCTGCACTGAGCGTTGGTTGATAGTTGTAAGTCAACCTGATGTAAAATATCGGGAAAATCTGACGTAGGCCCTTCACCAGGTGAATAACCTTGTCTCCCTCCCCAACCTGCTACTGTGGCTAGACTGTTTTCAATAGTATACTGCTCAGTTAGGGCAGCGCTTGCAATTTGTACCGCTGGTGGGGCATTCAAAGGTGCAGAGACAAGCTCAACAATGGCAATATCGTTATCAAAAGTGTCATTATCATAAAGAGGATGAATATAGATATTAGCAATGTCAGTAGCATTTTGTGCACCATCAGATAAATCATACTCCCCTACGTTCATTTTAAATAAACTGGCGTTGGCACTGTCCACACAGTGAGCGGCGGTAAGCACCCATCTATCCCCTAAAAATGTGGCACCACATGAGGCGTCTTGTTGCAATAAAGTGGTCTCACTGACTGATAACGTGGCAATACTGCCTATTTGATCCAAAAGCGCTAAGCCATCATCTCGTGTGATGGCAATAACAGGAATACTGCCCACGTATTCATCACCCAAAGTACCAGAAATATTACCCATTTCTTCATTATTATAAATAATGGCACCGATACCGCCACCAGCTTCACAATTGTCTGCTTTTTCAGAAAAATTAACCTCGCCACGCTCTATTAAACATACGTTGTTTGTTGCATCAGTACATACTGCGTCACCAAGTCCACATGTCACTATTTCGCCGCTTGCTTGTCCACCGGCCCCTGATGTAAACGGTCTGGTTTCGTATAAAACGTTATTAACACTTAATGACGTTGCTAACTCATTAAAAGTCACGACATATGCCGTCATCCAAGGCCAATTATCTTGAGTGGCTTCTTCGCCCCCAACAATACGAGTTTCGGCTATTTGATTATTTGCTTTGTTTAAATGTGCCAACGGACTTTCTGTCGCATCTGCTAAGTCACACATAAAAATTAGGGCAGAGGTGATCCCCGTTTTAAAAAAAAATTTCAACATAAATACTCCAAGTGACTTACCCACCAATTTTATACTGCGTTTACTTATATTAAGTTTTGTACAAAAAATTAACAATCATCTATAGTCGATGTTTATTTCCAAAATTTCAACTGGATAATTGGCTAGTTTTGTCCGGTTTTGAACAGATCTTTTAAGAAAAATTCTGATACCGGACAAAATGATAATTACCGATACCACAAAAAAAGCTGCAAACAGCCGATATTGAGATTTGAAGAATAACTGATAATCAATAGGCCAGGAGGATTGGCAATGGCCAGTAAAGTTGATAACTCCAAGTTTCATAGTATCACCAACTTTATTAAATGCTTTCATTTGATCTCGTTTAGGGTGTAAAACTCAAAACATTAGAAAAAACTTTATGTTTTTTTGATAATATAAAACTATTCAAAAGAACTTTTTTTATACAGCGACGGTATAATGGTGGTCGACACTTATTAACCCTTTAAAAATCAAGGATATTTAGTTTCATGCAATTCTTTCGTGCTTTAATTGTTCATATTGTCGTTTTCTTTATAGCCACAGGCGTTGTATGGTCAGGAAGTAATGGTGGCCAGTTTTTAAATAGTGGTTTTGAAACTGGGCTGACTATCTTTGCAAGTTGTGCATTAATTGCCTTTATTGTGCAATGGTTCGCGTTGATCCCCGCATATCTATTAAAAACAGAACACTTTTATGACTTAACGGGGGGGGCTACTTATTTAGCCGTCATCATTTTTGCTTTTATTCAAAGTGAACAACATGATTTACGATCGATAGTGCTTACTTGCCTGGTGGCTATTTGGGCGCTCCGCTTGGCCAGCTTCCTGTTTTTAAGAGTAAGAAAACAGGGTTCAGATAGCCGTTTTGATGAGATTAAATTAAATTTCTGGCGCTTTTCTATTGCATGGACAGTTCAAGGGTTGTGGGTACTCATTACAGCCGGTGCAGCAATAGCTGCTATTACATCTAGCCATAAGACAGATTTTGGCTGGTTTGGAGCCTTAGGTTTGTTGCTCTGGCTGATTGGATTTTCAATAGAAGCGGTAGCCGACAATCAAAAGCGTGTCTTTAAACAACAAAAAAATACCCACAAAGAATTTATCCAAACTGGACTATGGGCTCGGTCACGTCATCCCAACTATTTTGGTGAAATATTATTATGGATTGGTGTGGCCGTCATTGCTTACCCCTCGCTTTACCAATGGCAACTAGTGACGCTTATTTCGCCAATATTTGTGATTTTATTATTGACAAAAGTTAGCGGGATTTCATTGCAAGAAAAGTTCAAGCAGACCAACGCTGGGCAGATGACTCTGATTATCAAGCTTATAAAAGACGTACCCCTGTTTTGATCCCAAAATTGTTCAGCTAAAATAAAACATAAACACGTTTTTTAAAGTTTGAGGCTTAGCGTCATTGATTGAGAACTATCAAAATAGACTTCAGGCTTTACTTGAAAATGACCCGCATCGAATGAAAACTTTGCGGGCAGTATCAACTTTAAGTTTGCCTGACTGCTGGGTGGCTGCCGGTTTTGTGCGTAACTTGATATGGGATTATTTACATCACAAAAAGACGCATTTGAATGATGTAGATGTTATTTATTACTGTCAACATGATAACCAAGGTCAGTTAGCTATTCGTGCTACTCATGAGTTGCAAGCACTTCTACCCGAGGTTAATTGGCAAGTCAAAAACCAAGCCTTGATGCATATTAAACGTCAGCATAGTCAGTATCTTAGCAGTGCTGATGCCATGTCATTTTGGCCAGAGCAAGAAACTGCTGTTGGTGTAAAACTTGACGAAAATGGCAAATTTTCTATTGTCGCTCCTTTTGGTCTTTCGTCTCTTTTTAAAGGATGTATCACCTTGAATCAAAAAGCAGATGAACACGCGTTTTGGCAACGAGTTGAAAAAAAGTGTTGGCTAACAACTTGGCCTAAATTGGTCATTAAAAAGTAAAACAGCCTAACTACGAAGGCTTTGTGCACGAGGAGCATAGAGGAATAAAAAGCAAAAAATTTATTGGGTTATTTTTTCTATGTACTCTTTTTCCTCTGTGGTAAATATTCCTATCTAATAGGGTTCTTCGCAATTTGAACATTCAGACCTAATGTCTTTGTTATTAAACGCGATAACTAGATTATCTCCTTCTTTTTGCAGCGATAACCTTTTGCTCGACTCGGTCAATACAAGTGAATCAGCTAATAATGCTATTACCGAAGCGTTATTATCAAGTGACTATGAGCTAAACGGTACGATTAATCGTGCAGCCAGTGAAGGCGCAAAATTTACGTTAATGATGGCGATGCTCGAACAAGAATGCATCCATAGACCACGCATAGAAGCGTCAAAACAAATAAATCAAGGTGCAGAAGTTAATGAAGAAATTAATCATGACTTCCATCATTATCGCAGGAGTCCATTGAGTGCCAATGATTCATATTGGCAAACCTGCCAACAGACCCGTCAATTAATACACAGTGGCCAACTTCACTCTGCTCTGGTTAGCCATGCATCCTGAACCTTTATCTCAATACAACCAATCTGATAAAATTGGTGAAGACGTTATCGCTAACTGCAGTATTAATACCCAAACACGCATGCAAATGGCTAAAGAAAAAATAGTTCATGTAGATTAAATTGGGCTATTTGATATGTTGCAGCAGTTAGGGTCCATTTCTGGCCAGGGATCTTTGTAACCTCAGCTAAAATCATTCCTTGATTTATCCTTAAATTTTGGCAACCCCGTGAAGATGTCTCATGCACTGCTCAAATTACTAAGGCAACCAGAATAAGCATGATCAAAAAATTGTGGGTTAACATATCACCAGAGTGACAACCGTGAAAAGAGGATGTTGGGGAGATAGAGGTTCTTTAAAGAGTATAGGAGTCATTTATATTTAATTATCAGATAGAGAAAAATCTAAATCGTCTGCATAGGCAAATAAGGATGGCGCTCCCCCGGTATGCCAAAAAAGGACCTGATCACTTTTTCCTATTTTGCCTGAACGGATAAGGTCAATAAGCCCAGCCATGGCTCTTGAGGTATAAACAGGGTCTAATAATATACCTTCAAATTTTGCAGTTAATGCAATGGCTTCATTCTCTTGTGGCCCAACAACACCATAACCATCACCCACAAAATCTGAATTTAAAATTAACTCATCTTTTGAGAAGGAATAATCCAAGCCTATGAACTTTGCCGTACTGATAATAAGCTGTGTAATCTGTTGGTCGAATGGCAGGCTAGCATTTGTGTCTTTGTCAATGTTGATACCCACTAATTCAAAGGTTTTTTTGTAAATATGTTTACCTAGAGTCAAACCTGCGTGGGTACCGCCAGAACTTGAAGCAAATACCACATGAGAAAACTCACGTCCTTTGTTTTGCTGCTGCAACTCTGCCACAGCATCAATAAATGATATTGCTCCCAATTCATTAGAGCCTCCATATGGCACTAAGTATGGCTTTTTACCCGCCGCTTTCAGTTGTGTGAATATGCGGGCTATATCTTCTCCTTTTCGATTAGTACCTGTCCAATGAATGTGGCAATCGAAAATATGATCTAATAACAAATTTCCTTGGGTTTTTAGTGGAGCTTCCCCGCCTAGTAACAGATGGCAGTCTAGGTTTAGTTTAGCGGCCGCTGCGGCAGTTTGACGGCAATGGTTAGACTGAGCCGCACCAGCTGTAATGATTGTATCGCAACCTTGCTTTAATGCGTCAGCCAATATGTATTCTAGCTTTCTTGTTTTATTTCCACCTAAAGCCAGTCCTGTCAGATCGTCCCTTTTCATGAATATTTTTGGCCCACCCAGAAAATGACTGAGCCTTGATAACTCAACCAATGGGGTGGGGAAAAACCCTAAAGATGTTTTCTCAATCTGTTCTAATTGCATAGAATATTTCACATTTGCCAATAATATGTCTGGAGTATATAAGTTTATCCGTCAGTGGTGATATGCCTGTTTTAGAAAATCACACTTACAATTTTTGACGAATATGAATATTAGTCGACTAACATGGCAAATATGTTTGGTATGCCTTATTAAATTGTAAGACTTGTGCCCCTTAAAGTATCATCGGGTGCATTATAAGAAATCAAGTATGAGAAGGGCGCTAGGGTATGAATGCTATGTACTATTGGGATGGTAATCTAGGCAATAAGCAAAGACTAATATTACCATCTCTAGTCAATGCACAGGACTTGAATTAACAACATGAATACAGAATATCCTTGTTTTACGCGTTTTACTGAATCTATTGAAAAACATGACTTGCCTCAGCGTTTTACGTTTCCATTTTATTACCAACCACATCCCCTATGTGTACTGGCAGCAGAGCAGTTACAGCGCCACCTTGAAACTCAAACTCAATGGCAACACAATTTTGGTTTGTTTGATGATCCCACTAATATCATTGGCAAAATGTTTGGCGTGTTATTGGTAAGGAATGTTCAGGGAGATTTGGGTTTTATATCGGCCTTTTCAGGTAAGTTGGCGGGGCAAAATCATATCTATGGTTTTGTGCCCCCGGTATTTGATTTATTGGCCCAAGACAGTTTCTTTTTATCAGAACGAGTGGCTATTAATAAGCTAAATGAAGAGATAAAAAACTTAGAAAACACGCCAGAATTATTAGTGTTAAGGCAACAGTTAGTCACATTAAAAGCAGAGCATGCCCAACAGCTATCTGCGCTCAGGGAAGAGTTAGTTGAAAACCGTAAAATCCGCAAAAAACAGCGCCAGAGGCTGCAGAGTATTGGCGATAAAAACCAAGATAAAACTATCACAGATAAAGGCCTGCAAGAACTCGCGCAACAAAGTGTGCATGATAAATGGCGCTTAAAAGAGTTAACCGAACATTCGCAACAATTAATAGGGCTGTTGCAGGTAAAAGTGAACGAATTTATTGATCAGATAGCCCAGTGTAAGCTACAACGAAAAACCCTATCTGCAGATTTACAAGCTAAAATATTCTGTCAATACCAGTTTTTAAATAAAGAACTAGTGCCTAAAAGTCTGGTGGATATTTTTGCAGATACAGCTCTTAAAACACCTCCGGCTGGAGCAGGGGAATGTGCGGCGCCGAAGCTTTTACAATACGCGTTTCAACAACAACTCACGCCTCTGGCGATGGCGGAGTTTTGGTGGGGAGCATCGCCCAAATCAGAAATGAAGAAACATCAGCAGTATTATCCTGCCTGCAGCGGTAAATGTCAGCCCATCTTAAAACATATGCTGGTTGGTATGCAGTTGGATGAGAACCTACTCATTCGTAATTATGGGGAAGACAAAAAATTAGATATCATTTACCAAGATGAAGACATCTTAATAGTGAACAAACCAACAGAGTTTTTATCTGTACCTGGAAAAGAAATATCTGATTCTGTATATCAGCGAATCAAACAGCAATTTCCTGAAGCGACTGGGCCGCTGATAGTGCATCGGTTAGATATGTCTACATCCGGTTTGATGGTGATAACACTCAACTCACAGGCAAATAAATATATACAAAAACAATTTATCCACCGAGAAGTGTACAAACAATATGTGGCGTTAATCGAAGGTTTACCACTAGAGGATGGAGGAGAGGTAAATTTACCCTTAAGGGGCGACCTTTACGACAGACCCAAACAAATCATGTGTCATCAAGATGGCAAACCAGCTCACACCCTGTGGCAGGTGCTTAAACGTTACCCTGAGAACAATCAAACAAAAGTACTATTAACCCCGCATACCGGCCGGACCCATCAATTAAGAGTGCATTGCGCCCATGCACAAGGGTTGAATATGCCCATAGTGGGTGATGATTTATATGGAATTCCTGATAAGCGCTTACATTTGCATGCACAAATTTTAAAAATCAAACACCCTACTAGCAAAAAAATAATGATATTTAAGGTTGATGCGGAATTTTGAGTACTGACTAATTGTTAAAGATTTAATCAGGTTCCCCATTGTAACTTAGTTAATAATTGGCAAATTACGGTTATACATTTAACTAAGATATCAAGGGCGGTCGTAAACAGTGTAAATAGTGTAAATAGTGTTTAGCCTGTGCAAGCACAGGGCCCTTTTTTTATATCAGTAGCAGATTATCCTGTAGGCTTTGCATTGTTGTTTGCAAATGTGGTTTGTACGCCAGCAGCCGCTCGCAGGCCATCGTTGAATATCGCAAAGACCAGTGCAAAACACATTAAAACCATCACAAACGAAAATGGCAGCGCCCCAATGACCATCGCCGTCTTAATAGCCGCTGTACCACCAGAAATAAGCAGCCCTGCCACCACAAGACCAAGAGCCGCACCCCAGAAAAGGATATGTGGCCGGGCTTTGGGACCTTCGTCGCCACCTGCGTTTATAGTGTTCACAATCAACACTGCCGAGTCAGCTGATGTGACAAGGAACGTCATCAATAGGACAACGATCAATAGTGTCATGCCCCATGATAACCATTCACTGACTGGCTCTAACATGAATTGTGTCATGGCAAAAATTTTGTCAGCGTTGGCCGCATCAAAGATGATACCGTTGGCACCGCCATTTAGTTCCAAATCGATGGCAGTTCCACCGGCCCAAGCAAACCAAATAAAACACATAATTGATGGTACTAACATCGCACCAAGTACAAATTCACGTATTGTGCGCCCACGAGATATACGTGCAAGAAATAACCCTACAAATGGTGCAAACGCAATCCACCATGCCCAATAAAACACTGGCCACCAGCCCTGCCACTGTGTCAGTAAGAATGCCTCTGATCCTTCAACGCCATCTGTCTTCCAGACATTAAAGCTCATCTGTGGCAGTGCGATAAGGTAATCCCAAATGCCAAAGAATATCGCGTTGCCACCAAAGAACGTTGCGCCAAAGATGATAAAAAATCCGAGCAAGATGACCGACAGAACCATGTTGACATTGGAAAGCCATTTTATGCCTTTACCCACACCGGAAAGGGCAGACAAGGTTGAAGCTCCCATAATGATTACCAACGCAAAAATGATACCGAAGGTGGTTGTAGCGCCCTCTGCATTTACCAGACCGCTAATACCAATGCGAGTCAGTCCTGCAACAAATTGTTCCACACCAAACCCAAGAGTCTGTGCCACACCCAAAATGGTCGCAACAACGGCCACAATATCGATAATATGCCCCAATGGCCCAGACAGCGACTTGCCAAATAAAGGCGTCAGCGATGATCGTATGGTTAATGGTAATGCACGGCGATAGCTAAAGAACGCCATTGAAAGGCCGGCAATGGCGTAGCAAGCCCATGCGCCTGTACCCCAGTGCAAGAATGACCATTTGTATGCCATGCGCACATTGTCAGCCTCACCGCCTGTGGTGATCCCTTGAATGACCTCAGGGTTGTTGGCAAAATGGGTAACGGGTTCGGCCACTGCCCATGTCAGCATACCAACACCAATCCCTGCACTGAACATCATCGAAAACCATGAGAAATTTGAAAATTCAGGTTTCTCACCCGGTTGTCCCAAGTTAAGCCGGCCTGCGGCAGGCCAAATTGCTAAGCCAATACATACAATCACAAAAAGGGCGACACCCCAGATGTACCAAGCTGCGAAATTGGCCAGAATTAGAGAGTTCCAATCCCCCAGTAACTTGCCTGCATGGACTGGCCAAAAGATCGCCCAAACAACCAGTGCACTGATTATGATTTTACTCACGACAGTCACATCGACACTAAAGCCCCGATAAAACCCCGACGTCGCGAGCTTAATCGGAAGTTTTGATAAAGCTGGTTTTGGTGCCATGATTGTTTCCCCTTTGACTATTCTTATTGGGATTAACTAGACATGAATCAGACACCCAAACGAAATAACTAACCAACTAAGATAGCACGCTTGCGCAATGCATGACACCTAGCTCTATTTGTGGATAACGATCTTGTATTCTTAATTAGCAAACTGATTAACAATTCTGCATTGACGTGTGTTGGTGTGAGGGGAACTCCTCAATATGCAAACTGGTCACAGAAGGGACTCTGAGCAACGTGCAATACGGACGCCAATCTGGATGGCAGTAAGCGATGATTTACATCGCATTGTCATAACATACCCATGTTATAACAAACTCCTAAAATTGACGCAAAACCCCCAAACCTGCTAAGATCTCCTTTCAATTTTTGCTCTGGGATTACGCCCCAATTCGCAAGGTAGTTATTATGTCACATATTTCAACTCTTTCAGGTACGTCTGAACCAGCAAAGTACGTTGTTTGCGCGTTATACAAATTTGTCACACTCGAGAATTTCGAAGCCCTTCGTGAGCCTTTACTGCAGTTTATGGAGTCTAATAATATCAGAGGCACGTTGCTTCTCGCACAAGAGGGCATCAACGGCACTGTTTCTGGTACTCGCCAAACCATCGATATCTTACTTGATTGGTTGAACGCTGATGAGCGACTTAATCCAATATCGGTCAAGGAGTCTGTAGACGAGACCCAGCCGTTTCACCGTACTAAGGTCAAGCTTAAAAAAGAGATTGTGACTATGGGGGTGCAAGGTATAGATCCCCTTAAAACAGTGGGTACCTACGTTAAACCTGCTGATTGGAATGCTTTGATTTCTGATCCTGAGGTGTTGTTAATTGATACTCGTAACGATTACGAAATTGAAATTGGTACTTTTAAGCATGCGGTTAATCCCAATACAGAGTCTTTTCGTGAGTTTCCTCAATATGTGAAAGATAATCTAGACCCAGAACAAAACAAAAAAATAGCGATGTTTTGTACCGGTGGTATTCGTTGTGAAAAGTCGACCGCTTATTTAAAAGAACAAGGGTTTGATGAGGTGTATCACCTTGAGGGTGGCATTCTTAAGTATCTACAAGACGTGCCAAAAGATAATACCTTATGGGAAGGCGACTGTTTTGTGTTTGACAATCGCGTGGCGGTAAATCACGATTTAGAAAAAAGCCATTATGACCAATGTTACGCATGCCGTTTGCCTATTACTGAAGAAGACAAAGAAAGTGACGAGTTTGAAGCGGGTGTGAGTTGTCCCAAGTGCTATGGTAAACACACTGAAGAACAGCTTGCAAGGTTCACAGAGCGAGAAAAACAAGTGAGTTTAGCCAAAGAACGTAATGAGGAGCATCTTGGTTTAGAGGCGCGTAAGGCCATCAAGTTAAGACGCCAACACAAGGCTGCTAGTCGTCGGGCGCAGCGCACTGCTATGGGTAAAAGCAACGGTTGATTGACTTAAAAATAGACGACTTATTTGACCGCTTTATGAATAGAATATAGACACTGACTCGTCATAAGCGTTAAACTTAACTCATTAAAATTTAAGTGAAGAAATTGGATAGATTATGTCTGAGAATGCATCTGAAAAAGCATTAGCCCCTGAAAAAATTGCTGAAGTTAGACAAGAGTTTGATTTCTTTGACGTCGACGGCAGCGGTACAATAGGCTTAAGAGAATTTATTGAGTTGTTAACGGTTTTATCGCCCAAGACCAAAGCGAGCCATGTTCAAGAAGGCTTTGGTTTAATCGATAAGAACAACGACGGCTCTATCGACTTTGAAGAGTTTTTAGAATGGTGGCAACAGTCTTGGTGGGAATACTAGCGTTAGTCGTTGGTCACACTTAATAAAAGGGTTTCAAATTTTTGGAACCCTTTTTAGTATATACAACCTGTTCTTTTGTGAATAGTTTATGTTCAACATTTACCCCTAAGTGGGCGAAAGATTTATTATGTTAGTCTTACCTCATCATTATTCACTTTATTCTGAACGGGAAACCTTAATATGACAGATGCAACTTACGTCCCCCCTAAAGTCTGGACTTGGGATGCTGCAAGTGGTGGGAAATTTGCCAATATCAATCGCCCTATTGCCGGTGCAACCCACGATAAAACGTTACCAGTTGGTAAACATCCTTTGCAGCTGCACTCATTAGCTACGCCTAATGGTGTAAAAGTCACTGTGATGTTAGAAGAGTTGCTGGCAGCAGGTTTTACTGGGGCAGAATATGATGCTTATATAGTGAATATCATGGAAGGTGAGCAGTTTGGCAGTGATTTTGTTGCTATCAACCCTAATTCAAAAATACCAGCTTTAATGGACAACAGCGCTAACCCCCCGACTCGTGTATTTGAGTCCGGGGCTATTTTATTGTATTTAGCAGAAAAATTTAACGTTTTTTTACCCAGTGATCCTGCTAAAAAGGCAGAGTGTACGTCATGGTTGTTTTGGCAAATGGGCAGTGCGCCGATGTTAGGTGGTGGATTCGGACACTTTTATGCTTACGCACCAGAAAAATACCAATATCCGATTGATCGTTATGCGATGGAAGTCAAACGTCAACTTGATGTACTCAATATTCACTTATCAGATAAAGAATTTATCTGTGGTGACCAATACACTATTGCTGATATGGCTATTTGGGCATGGAATGGCGCTATGGTGCTAGGCAAGTTATATGAAGCGGCTGAGTTTTTAGATGTTAAGTCATATACACATTTATTACGCTGGGCTAAACAAATTGATGCTAGGGATGCTGTGCAGCGCGGTAAGATGGTCAATCGCAGTTGGGGCCAGCCTGAAGGTCAACTACGCCAGCGTAATGACGCCAGTGATTTTAATAATAAAACCCAAGATAAACTTGGCTAAGACTAAAGCTGTTAGCCCAAAGTAAACAGCTGCCCAATAAAAAGCACCTTATCAATAAGGTGCTTTTTAACATCAATCTTTAACGTGCTATATATTACATTGCATTTTTGTGGTTTTTTTAGTGCTGTGCAGCGAATTGTTCGTTGGTCTTCCAAACCCGCATAAAGTTACCGCTAAGGATTTTGATTATATGTGCATCGGTGTATCCGCGATTTAATAAACCTTGTATTAAGTTGGGATACGTCGACACGTCTTTTAAATCTGTTGGTAGGGAGTCGCCCACACCGTCATAATCAGAACCAATGCCTACATGGTCAATGCCAATCAATTTTACTACATGGTCAATGTGATCTAACACGCTGTCTAATGCAGCGTAAGGCAGTGGGTTTTCTTCGGCAAATTGATCTCGAAAGTTTTTATACTCCTCGCTGTCTGGACCAAATTTTTCTTCTGCCGCTTTTTGTCCTGCACTGCGTTTTTTGCTCCACGCATTGGCACGTTTAGTGACAAAGGTTGAACCAAAGTTAATTTGGATTACGCCACCGTTTTTGCCCAGTGCTTTGATCATATCGTCGTCCATATTACGCTCAAATCCAGGTGTAAATGCGCGCAATGAAGAGTGTGAGGCAATCACAGGTGTTTTCGTCATTTCTATGGTTTGATAAAAAGCCGCATCAGAGACATGGGAGATATCAATTAACACGCCAACCTTGTTCATCTCTTGCACCAACTCTTTACCAAACGGACTGAGTCCTTTCCATTTACGGCGCAAATCATAGGATGAATCAGATATGTGGTTCGCTTGTGAATGAGCAAGTGTTATGTAACGAATTCCCCGTTCATAAAAATGTTGCAGGTTGGCTAAATCACCTTGAATAGGTGAACCGTTTTCCATACCCAGTGGTAATGAAATAAGACCCTTTAAAAATTGTTGTTCGACATCTGTTGTACTGGTAGCAATTGCAAATTTATCGGGCGCGCGACCCACTATTGCCTCAACATAATCAATCAGCTTGTCGGCTAACTTAGTCGAATTGGCAGAATTATCTAAACTGGCTGGAATATAAATCGACATGAAAGGCGCATTGAGGCCACCTTGTTTGGCGCGAGGGTAATCAAAATCACCATCTGCTGTGGCTTTGGTCACATCTACCCACTTTTTTTCGAGGCGATATGGCACATCAATATGGGAGTCAATAATAATATTTTCTTGAGCCATTTTATTGGCTTTATCACTGACTGTGATAGCCGAAACATGACTGACACATAATGTGCTGATAGCAAACACAGCACTGAGGTTAAGTATT
The DNA here is from genome assembly GCF_943787955.1 of uncultured Paraglaciecola sp. NCBI lineage: Bacteria > Pseudomonadati > Pseudomonadota > Gammaproteobacteria > Alteromonadales > Alteromonadaceae > Paraglaciecola > uncultured Paraglaciecola sp. Next base: position 189,891 of record NZ_CALSOK010000002.1, on the reverse strand, counting down.
CTATTCACGATGATAGTCTCCCGAGGTTTAATTATCTTACGATCCATTCCATTTATTTCAATGGATTAAGTTGTAATTGATTAAAGATGATTGTTGAGGAGAATTTCCCTAACTATTCTTTTGGATGTAGTCTGAGTCTATAGGTTGCAGAGATAAAGTAAAAGCCCCCAGAAAGCTAAAGGCCCTTCCATTTAGGGAAATTTAAGCTAGCTGACTTTGGATAAATGGAAAATTAGGCTGCTTTGTGGTGTTAGTAAGGGCAATTGCATACCCAGTTGCATCAATACTTCACCTGAAAACTGTTTGCCGTCTACGTTGGGAAGACAAGTCTTAAAATTGAAGATTGAAGCTTTAGGCCAGTGTTCGCCTGATTTTATTGGCCAGATAATATCTAATTTGTATACAGTTTGCTTATCTAGTCCAGCAAAGTGGAATTGGTCTGGTAACGAAGCTGAGCTGCAAGCAATCAAGCTATACGAAAACAGCGCTTCAGATTTATCTTGTGCAACTATGCCTAATCCATGCATGTAGTCAGGTAATTCTAGCCGGAATAAATCACCAGAATGCACCAGTTGACGGTGTTTTTTATACAGCTCAACCATCGCTTTTAACTCGACAGTTTCCTCGTCGGTTAATTCGCGTAAGTCCATTTCCATGCCCATATGACCAAACAAGGTGACCGATGCTCGCATAGCCATATTGATATTTCTATGGGTGATATGACAGTCTCTAGGTCCCACATGTGAGCCCATTAATTCAGCGGGGAAAAAATAGGAAAAGCCTTTTTGGATCTTTAATCTTTCTAACGCATCGTTTGAGTCAGATGTCCAAATGCGATCGGTGTGTGCTAACACCCCATAATCGGCGCGACCGCCCCCAGATGCACAACTTTCAATTTCCACCCCTGGGTGCGTAGATTTTAACTTGGCTAATAACTGATAGAAGGCGTGGGTTTGATTATGAACCGCAGGTTTTCCGTTTGCATTGCCTGGGTGGTTGAGATCTCTGTTCATATCCCATTTGATGTATGTAATGTCGTACTCAGTCAATAAACTATCAATACGTTCAAACAGGTAATCAAATACTGCCTGGCGGCTTAAGTCTAATACTAACTGGTTGCGGAACCCTGTTTGAGGATTGGGGGGGGTGCCCAATATCCAATCAGGGTGAGCACGAAACAAGTTACTGTTTGGATTTACCATTTCGGGTTCAAACCAAAGACCAAATTCTAAGCCCACAGCTTTGACATGCTCGATGAGTGGCGTTAAGCCTTGTGGGTAGTACTTTTTGTCTACGTACCAATCACCTAAACCTGCTGTGTCATCATCACGACCAATAAACCAACCATCGTCTAATACAAAACGTTCTGCTCCTAATGCGCTGGCTCGTGTGGCTAAGTCCTTTAATGTATCGACATCGTGATCAAAATAAATGCCTTCCCAGGTATTGTAATGCACCGGCCGAGGTTTGTTTTTAACTGATTCCCGAATTAAATGTTTACGCACATATTGATGATATTGCTGAGAAAGAGCCGATAAGCCTTGACTGGTATAACTGGCGTAAAGAGTAGGAGAGATATAAGTTTCGCCCTGTTGCAATACTATTTCACCGGGTAATAAGAGTTCGCCCATTTGCACAAAAGCACGTCCATCGCCCATTTTTTCTGCAACAATTTTATGATTACCACTCCAACCAAGATGAAACCCATAGGCTTCACCTTGTAATTGATCGGTGGCTTTGGTGCGCATGATGAGCCCTGGAAAACTATCATGTGATGTTCTTCCGCGGCGGTTTTCACGCACGTAGGAACCAAAATTTTGCTCTAGATGATGCTCTTGAAACTCCCCCGCCCAATGACCTTCAAATCCAATAATATGTTTAAAATAGCTAGGAATAGAAAGCGTCGCAGCTGCGCACCAGTCTACATGAACAGCGCTATCGCTGTTATTAATCAATTCTGTTGAAATCGCCAGAACGTCCGTTTCTGCATCCATATTGAGTGTATGAATCACTTGGAGGTTTCGGTTGGTATCTATGTTGGTGATTTTATAGTGATTGGGCGCTAAACATTCAATCTTTGATATTTTAGTGGCTACCGACCATTGATCTGTTTCCCCATGCAAACTTAGACCAGGATGTCCAATATATCCCTGGCCCGTGGTAGGTGTTAAAGAACGGCGTATTTCTTTCATCGGTGAAGCGGGCGCCTCTTGCCTTAAACGCAATGTGCTCATCATCTGGCCTGTACTTTGTGCGGAGAGTTTTTCACGCCAGTACATAATCTGCGGTGCGTCATTACTGCAATCGATGACCAAGCTACTGTTTCGCCCAGTAAGTGAAATATAGTTTTGTGGAGAAGTTGTCATATTTGGGTTTTTAACCTTATTAAAACGCTTAGAAAATCGACGCCAAGAAATTGAGGCTGTTATAGCGTGAGAATAATATCTTTTGCAATTAAAACTAGCTAACTTTTCTTAGGTTTTAGATAAAACAAACATTAAAAAGCTTCAAATGTTAATTTTTTGATTGAGGTGAGGCGTTATTTGTTAATGAATATAAGTAATAATAAATTGTATATATCATTTTAAAAAATACTCTTTTGTCTTATATAAGTGTAAGTTGGATGGGCTGTTAGCATATGTAGCATAAGGCTTTGATGAAATGTAAGTTAGTCGTGAGTCAAGATATTACTTTGTAACGTCGACTGTAACGGCTAGTAAATGGCAAAGTGCAATATTTTTATGTTGCAAAAATGTTGATAAGTTGTTGTCGGTTGGACTGATGCTTGCCTGTTTTATTTGAACACGCATATTCGTAACAAAGCCAAATGGCTAAAAGTTATGGCATCTTAATATAATAATTAATTAGACAAAAACAGGACACACCATATGAAAAAAAATTATCTTTGGGCAGCAGTAAAGGCTGCTTTAATATTACCCGCAGCTACGTTAAGTATGTCTTCAGTCGTTGCTCAAGAAGCAACCGCAACTGATGATATTGAAGTCATTCAAGTAAGGGGCATTGTAAGTAGTTTAAAACGCGCAATGTTAAATAAAAAAGAATCGCTGATTGTCTCAGATGGTATTGCTGCTGAAGACTTGGGTAAATTCCCAGATTTAAACGTTGCTGAATCATTGCAACGAATAACGGGTGTGTCTATTGACCGAAGTGGTGGTGAAGGGCAGTTTGTTACGGTTCGTGGATTTGGTCCACAATTTAACAACGTACTAGTCAATGGTCGTCAAATCGCCACTGAAAATCCAGGTCGAGAATTCAGTTTTGATGTGTTAGCTGCAGAGATGATCAGTGGAGCTGATGTTTATAAAAGTACACGTGCTGATCTCCAAGAAGGTGGCATAGGCGCAACTATTAATGTATCAACGGCAAGACCTTTTGATATTGACGGTTTTAGGGTAGCTGGTTCAGTAAAAGCAACCTACGAAAAACTAAATGAAAAAACCTCACCAAGCGCCTCGGTTTTAATTAGTAACACATTTGATGATGATAAATTTGGTGTGTTATTTTCTGCATCACATCAACAGCGTGATGTTGACATTAACTCCATTGGAACAACAGGCTGGCGTCCAGGCATTAATCTATCTAATACCGCAGGTGAAGTACTTGCAAGTAATGTATATATACCTCGAAATATCGATCATATATCTGATCAGCAAGAGCGAACCAGAACCAATGCTTCATTAGTATTGCAGTATGCACCTAGTGACGAGATATCAATTACTTTTGATGGCTTTATGTCTGAATTTGAAGTGGACTCTATCCAGCATGATTTAGCTGCTTGGTACGAACCGACTCGTGTTGGCAGTGTCACAGTTGATCCCGAAACTCGCACTGCAACGTTTATTGACCAAGTGGGTGGTAATGCAGCAACCGATTTTGTTGAGAGTTCAGGTAATAGCCGTAACGTCTCTATCGAAGCTTTGGGATTGAATGTTGAGTGGGATATTAATGATAAATTAAAAGCTAATTTTGATTTTTCATCCTCGAGTGCTGAAAATGATACATCTGATGGCAGTAATTTTTTTACTGTTATCGGCATAGTGAATAATTATCAAACCTCTCTTGATGGTGGAAGTTTCACTACACAGCATAATGGTTTTTCTGGCGGTTCTCTGCCTGACGCAAGTTTAGGGCGCACCCACGTTTATGGTAAAGGTGGTGTAGATAATAAAGATGATGTGAATGAGATAAAAGCTGATTTTATCTATACACCTGACAGCGATACCTTTACTCAAATGAAGTTCGGTGCTTATCATCAGGATCGTAAAAAATCTATTCAAAACTTCTCTCACACAAATAACATTGCGGGCATGTTCGGTTTGTTCGGTGGTTATCGTGGCTCCGTCCCTAGCGGAACATTAGTACCATACACGGCGAATAACTTTTTCAAGGGCGTAACCGATACTTGGTACACATATGATGCAGCGGCTTTCTTTGATGTATTATCAACTAACTCAGCAATGCAATTAGACAATGATGGCACGTTAGGAATACCAGCAGGGACCACTGCAGCCATTATCGCGGCTAACAATGGATGGGATCCTGAGCGTACGGGTGATTTTTCTATCATCAGTGAAGAAGTGACGAGTCTGTATTTGGATTTTGTGTTTCAGGGTGAATTAGGCGATATGCCATGGACAGTGAACGTTGGTGCAAGGTACAGTGAAACTAATACGTCTGTAGAAGGTGCTGAACGTGTTTTGGCCGATGTTATCGCAACCAGTGATACTACATTGTTCCAGAATGTCTATGAAGGTTCAGAAGCTCCGGTTACAAAAGGTGGCAGTTATGCCAACTTGCTCCCCAGTGTGAACTTTAAGCTAGATGTTCAAGATGACATGGTATTACGCTTCTCTTTTTATGACTCGTTAACTCGACCTACTTTGTCGCAGTTATCTTCTGTGACAAATATTGGTGAGCCTCGTTTACAAAACCTTACTGCAGCCGGTGGTAACCCTGCGCTTAAACCCTTCAAGTCCCAAAACTGGGACTTGTCCTATGAATGGTACTTTGGTGATGCAAGCTCATTAACCTTCGCTTATTTTAATAAAGAAGTAGATGACTTTATTACAACCTTGCGCGGTGAAGAGACATTCGTTCTTGGAAATCGTGCAAGCACACCAGGCAATATTTGTGGAAACTGTGCACCTGATCAACTTCCTCCAGGTGCGATTGTTTCTGATGAATTGCAAGGTGCTTCAGAAAACTATTTGGTAAGTCGTCCACAAAATGGCGAAACAGCCCAAGTCAATGGTTTTGAATTATCCGTAACCCATGTGTGGGAAAATGGTTTTGGTGTTTCTGCTAATGCCACTGTTGTTAACAGTGATGCAGAGATTGATACTACCGTTTCACAAACGTTTGCGTTAGAAGGATTAGGCAATTCACAAAACTTGATAATGTTTTATGAGAAAGATGCATTGCAAGCACGTATTGCCTACAACAACCGAGAAGCTTTCCTGCAAACCCTTGCTGCTGGAACGGGTGAACCAGAGTTTGTCGATACGTATGGGCAATGGGATGCAAGTGCCAGTTATGATATCAACGAAAACATTACTGTTTTTATCGAAGGCATTAATTTGACAGGTGTAGAAACGCGGAAACATGGTCGTTTTGCAATTCAAACTACTCAAATCCAAGATACTGGAACACGCTATGCAGTAGGCGTACGCGCTAATTTCTAGTATGTCACGCAGGCTTGTCAGATGAACCTCGTCTGACAGGCATTGATGTGAAGTGTATCCGATGGCCTGTGGCATTATTGTCCGGGCCGTTTTTATCTAAAATGTTATTTATTATTACTTTACGGTTTTATTACATGTCGTTTTAGATAAGAATAAAATATCAAAAATTTTAAGATGGACAGACTCCTTATCATGTCAAAAGCAGTTAAAAAATTAGTGGTAGTAGGTGGTGGTACGGCTGGATGGTTAACTGCGGCAGTGATAGCGGCACACCATCAAAGTATTACCGCGGAAGGTCAAAAACCCGCGGTGCATGTCGTACTAGTGGAGTCTTCTGACATTCCTACTGTGGGGGTGGGTGAAGGCACTTGGCCGACTATGAAAAATACCATGCAGCAAATTGGTATTAAAGAAAGTGACTTATTTGAAAAATGTCATGCAGTATTCAAGCAAGGTGGAAAATTTGTTGACTGGGTCAATGGAAATGGTGATTTTTATTATCATCCTTTTACAGTCCCCCTGGGTTACGGCCGTATCGATTTAGCTCCTTATGTAAAAAACATTGAAAACTATGCAGTAGAGTCGAATTTTCAACATCATATTTGTGAAGCTGGGCTCGCACCCAGAACCATGGCCGAAACAGAATATAAGGGGCAATGTAATTATGCTTATCATCTGGATGCAGGCGCTTTTGCTGAGTTATTAAAAGACCATTGTAAAAGTAAATTAGGTGTTGAGCATGTCGTCGCTACCGTTGAAGATACTGTTTTAACTAACGACGGCGCAATAAAACATATTGTGGCATCTGGAGTGGGTGTGATTAGTGCAGATTTATTTGTTGACTGTACCGGTTTTGCTTCTTTGCTTTTGGGAAAAGCCTTAGACGTACCTTTTGTTTCCGTTGATGATGTATTGTTTAATGATACGGCATTGGCAATGCACGTTCCCTATGAAGATATAGACAGTCCTATTGCCTGTCATACTATAGCTACCGCGCAAAATGCAGGCTGGATTTGGGATATTGGCTTAACCCATAGACGTGGTGTCGGGCATGTGTATTCGTCAGATTATTTGAGTGACGATGAAGCCGAAACCAACTTGCGTAAATATCTTGGTGTGGCTGCAGAGGGTATTAGTGCTCGAAAAATAAATTTTAAATCGGGACATAGAAAGCAGTTTTGGAAGAAAAATTGTGTTGCTGTTGGTATGTCAGCTGGGTTTGTTGAACCGTTGGAGGCCACGGCTATTATGTTGGTGGAGTTGTCAGCCAGATATATAGCCGAAAATTTGCCTGCCGATGCTTCATTGTTGCCGATAGCAGAAAAGCGTTTTAATCAACAAATGCAATACCGTTGGCAGCGTATTATAGACTTTCTCAAGTTGCATTATATGTTGACTAAACGCCCCGAACCTTATTGGCAAGCTCATGTAGCTGAAGCTTCAATTCCTGAAAGCTTAAAAGAAGACTTAGCAATATGGTCGTATCGAGGCCCAACCAGCCAAGACTTTGATAGTGCCATCGAACTGTTCCCAGCGGCAAGTTACCAATATGTGCTATATGGCATGGGTTTTAATCCTGATTTTAGTAAACAAAGTCACTTATATCGTCAACATCAGCAAGCTGAACAGATTATAAAACGCAACCAACAGCTTACTCAACAGATGTTGCAAACATTGCCACCGCACAGAGATTATATTGAAAAGTGGCTAGCCTCAGCGAATAAGAGATAACAACAGATGTCAGAATTAGTTGAACTAAGTAGTACTCAACATCAAGGTTTAAAAGTAAGAGTAAATTGTGGTGTTGAAGTTGCTGCAACCCAGCAAATAGTTAAATTGCGAGTGAATGAGGTGGGGCGGGCTGCAGGTAATTTCCCAATATTCTTTACACGAAGTGCGCAAGATGGTGCATTAGTACTTTCTGCTTTGACAAGCTTCGAAAGTCAACAAAATATGTTTGTAAAGGACGGACAATGGCAATCGACCTATCAGCCCAGTGCCATAAAGACCTTCCCCTTCTTTTTGATGCGCTCTAAATCGGATGCAAAAAGTTATACCATAGGCATTGATGAAAAAAATCAGGTTTTCTCTAAGGAACACGGCGAATTATTATTTGAAGAAAATGGCAAAGCGTCTATGCAACTTAGCCGCGCAAAAGTATTACTCGAAGCTGATATTCAAAATGATATACATACCTTCCAGTTTGGCAAAGAGCTCGAACAAATGGGGTTGTTAAAAAGCATCGATTTGGTCGTGCAGTATCAGGATGGAACAAATCAAAGCATTACTGGGTTGATAACGATTGACGAAGATAAGATTAATGCCCTATCTGCAGAACAGTTACATGGCTTAAACCAACAGGGGTATCTGGTGCAAATTCATGCGCTATTGATTTCAATTTATCAACTCAACTCAATTATACAAAAACAAAATAGTCACATTGACTTACCTAAGGTGGCGCAACTGAAAATTGAAGTGGCGAAAGATAGGGCAGCTGGTTAAACCGTATGTATCACCTTCGTTTTTTATAGAAAAAAAACAGCATAATACATTAAAATAATAAGTTTGCTTTTCCTACAAAAGGCAAACTGGCCAAGGAGCCATAATATGTCAGAAACCATGATCCAAGTGTCGATATTTGCAGTTGTTACCGCACTTATTGGTTTATTAACCTACATACAGTGCAAGGGTAAAGGTCGTTTACAAAATGCGACCGAAGGTCAGCAAAATAAGGAGTTATTTCTGGCAGGTGGTGGCTTGAAATGGTATTTCATAGCCGGCTCAATAACCTTGACTAATTTAAGTACCGATCAATTGGTTGGCACAAATGGTACACAAATGGCGTTACTTGCCTGGTGGGAGTTTGCTGCTTTAGTAGGGTTGATGATTTTAGCCAAGGTGTTTTTTGCCCTTGTATTATAAGTATCAATGCACTACTACCACAGAATTATTAGAAAAACGTTATCAAAATAAAAATATCCGTGCTGTGATCGGTGCGCTGTTTTTCTTGAGTAGCGCTTTGATATTTTGCCCTGCGGTCATTTATTCTGGCTCTTTGTTTATGAAAACCATGTTTGATTTGGATATACCGTTAATGTACATAGCTGTGGCGTTTGCCACTTTAGGTGCGATGTATGCAATTTTTGGTGGTTTGCGGGCGGTTGCTGTGTCAGATACCTATTCAGGTGTGTTGCTATTAACAATGGCCATCGTCATCGTGTTTCTGGCGCTTAATGCCGTTAATTATGACTTTTCTAGTATACCAGCTGACAGACTTACTTTGATTGGTGACAACGAATCCCCCATTCCTTGGCACACCTTGTTAACAGGTATGATCTTTATTCAAATGTTTTACTGGGGAACCAATCAGGTTATCACCCAGCGCGCAATGGCAGCGCCTTCTTTAAAAGAAGCGCAGAAGGGTGTGTTTGCAGCGGTTGGAATACGTCTTCTTATTGTACCTGCTATTGTGGTTATTCCAGGTATTGTTTCCTTTCAGTTATACGGCGATATTGGCGATGCTGCATACGGAAAAATAGTGGGTGATCTTCTACCTACTTGGATGTCTGGCATATTTGCTGCCGCAATGGCAGCAGCAGTATTATCGACTTTTAACAGTAATTTGAATTCGGCCACGGCGCTGTATGTCTGTGACCTTCACGAACCCTACATTGGCCACCCAAAAAATGTGTCCAAGTTAAGTGCTTGGATCACAGTAAGCTTAACGGTGATCGCCTTATTGTTGGTGCCTGTTTATGCGCAAGCAGACAGCATCATTAATCTATTGCAACAGCTTTGGGGTTTATTCAGCATGCCGATTTTATCAATATTTATAGTCGGTTTAGTGTTTAGAAACGTACATGCCAATGCGGGTATTGTTGCAGTCATCTTTGGAGTGTTTTTATACGGTTTCTTATCATTCGAATTTTCACCTTTCCATGCTCCCTTTGGTTTGCACTATATCCATTTGATGTTTATCACCCTGATTTCTTGTGTGAGCATGGCGTTGTTAATTAACAAAGTATTCTATAAACAAAATGCTGAACTTGCGTGGGGTAGCGACGACGGATTAATTCAAGAATCGTAAAATAAACGGAAACAGTGTGCATAATCTTAGAAAGACTAATATTCAAAAATTGCCAGAAAAAATCTTCGATGTATTGATCATCGGAGGTGGCATTAATGGGGCGGTATCCGCAGCGGCACTGGCAGCAAAAGGAGCAAAAGTCGCCTTGATTGATAAAGGTGATTTTGCTGGCTTTACTAGTTCTAACTCGTCCAATCTGGCTTGGGGCGGGATAAAATATTTAGAAAGTCATGAATATGGACTAGTCAATAAATTGTGCAAAAGCCGCAATCATCTGATGCGCAGTTATCCATCTACTGTAAAAGAAATTCGTTTCTTTACTAGTATTCAAAAAGGTTTTCGTTTCCCATCCTTATTTGTGTTTATGGGTACGCTTGTTTATTGGTTGATGGGACGTTTTTTCACTCAAAGCCCGCAGTATTTATCCGCCGCTAAAATTAAGACACTTGAAAATGTGGTGAACACTGAAAATCTCAATGGTGGCTTTGAATACTCGGATGCATTTTTACACGATAACGATGCACGCTTTGTGTTTAATTTTATTCGCTCGAGTATGAGCTATGGTTGTATTGCCGCTAATTATGTACAAGCAAATGGCTCTGAAAAAATCGATGGACAATGGAAAACCCAAGCCAAAGATGTGATCAGTGGTGAGGCATTCGAAATTCGCTCTAAGGTGATTATCAACTCAGCAGGCCCTTTTGTTGATCCTATGAATCAAGTGAATCAGCAGACAACGGAGCATCATCATTTATTTTCAAAAGGCATACACCTGATTGTTGATAAAATCACTGATAGCAATAAAGTCCTCACTTTTTTTGCTGATGATGGGCGTTTATTTTTTGTGATCCCTATGGGTCCCAAAACCTGCATTGGCACAACTGATACTCAAGTCGAAGATCCTCATGCAACTGTGACAGACGAAGACCGGCAATTTGTTTTAGATAATGTGAATAAACTTTTAGATTTACCCAAACCATTGACGCAAGCCGATATCATCGCCGAACGCTGTGGGGTGCGTCCTCTTGCTATAAAAGATAAAGGGGGGGTTGCAGACTGGGTGCAATTGTCCCGTAAACATGCTGTCGATACCAATAAAGTTGACAAATATCTATCCATCTTTGGCGGAAAACTTACTGATTGTATCAACGTTGGCGACGAGGTCGCTGGTTTGGTTAAAGAACTGGGCATTACCCTGCCTTATGCAAATTACAAATGGTACGGTGAGCCAGATGATACGGTGCGAGACGAGTTTTTTCATCGTGCTGAGCTTATGGACTTTGATGCATTAACGCCTGCCACCTCCTCAGAGCCTTTGACTAAAAGATTCTGGCGAAGGTACGGGCGTAACGCTATTAATATGTTAGAAAAAATCCGTGAAAGCCCAGAAAAAGCTGAATTGTTAATCGAAACGTCAGAATACTTGCGGGTAGAAATTGAGCATGCTGCAGAGCGCGAAATGGTGACTAAATTAGAGGACTTTTTACGTCGCCGCTCGAAGATATCATTAGTCGTCAGACAACAAGACATCCTATCTGCTCCTGGCTTGAAAGAAGCCTGTGAGATATTGTTTGGTGACGAGGCGGATGCTAAGTTACAAGAATATATTGAGGCAGTGAGCTGATGTTTGTTAGCTATTTTTGATGATATAGATATGCGACTGTTTAAACAAAACCGAGGCCAATAACTTGTCTCTATACAGTCATTCTTAATAATGATTTGTGTTTTTTTACAAAGCATTTCAATGTCTGATTTTCTTGGCATTTGCTTTTTGTGCACAAAACTAGCCTTTCTCACAATAATCAGAGTCTTATTTTTACGACAGCAAAACATGAGACTAAAACTAAATAGTTACAAATAAATTACATTTCTGTTTTTTATAGCTTGTAAAAGTTATAATGATCCCCAAATTAAATCGCACACAAATGAGATCTGGACGGCTTATAAACCGCCTTATCAAAAATAATTAGAGAACATTTTAATGACTATGAATTATATCCCCCTAGATAAAAATAAACATAAAGACTTACATGTAAAACTTAACGGTGATTATGCCCATACTAAAGATACACATTTAGCAGCTGCATCAATCCGTGAATACGCTCAAATTGCCAGTTGTATGCCAATCATCTTCATCAAAGATCCTAAAAGCGACACTACCCACAGTGTTGCGATGTTAGGTATTGAGCAAAGTGTTAATTTGTTTATGCAAGGCGGAAAATGGTCTGGTCATGTTGTGCCCCTTAATATTCAACGTTACCCTTTTGATGTGCGCCCAGATGGTGACAAGTTAGGTGTGTTTATCGATGAAAGCTCTGATTTAGTTGGTCAAGAGGGTGAGCCACTTTTCACAGAAGACGCACCTAGCCCTTTCTTAGATAATCGTCAAAAATTACTATCAGAATTAGCTAACAGCGAAATGGCTACACGGGAATTTGTTAAGAAAGTTGAAGAATTGGATTTATTTGAATCAATTGTTATCCGTGCGCAATATGTTGACGGCCAACAACGTAACATCAACGGTATGCAAACTATCAGCGAAAAGCGGTTACAAGCCTTAGATGCTGCCACCATCGATAATTTACATAAACTCGGTTATTTAGGTGCAATATATGCGGTAATGTTGTCTCTTGGACAATTGAACCGTTTAGTTCAGCTTACTCAAAGCGGTGAAAACCCTGTCAGAGCTTTACAACTGCAACCAGAAGAGCCCTCTGGGGAAGTGGCTGCAGAAGCAACACCAAAAGCGAACTAACCCTCTAAAAAGAAACCTAGATTAGTGTGATACGAAAGCCCGTTACAAATTTATTGTAACGGGCTTTTTGCATTATTAGTAACAGACAAAAAACATCTAAAGTGAATGTTCTTTATATAACACTTCATATTCAGTCACAGAATAAAACTCTTTACCTGCTTCTAATATAGCGCTGGGGAAGCTCAGTTGGTTAGGCGTGTCTGGGTAAAATTGGGTTTCAAAACACACCCCTTGATTAGCTTGGTAACTCGCGCCTTCTTTTCCAGCTTTATTTGAGAAATGATTGGCTGTGAAGATTTGAATACCAGGCATAGTAGTGTAGATCTTGAGCTCGATCCCGGACCCTTTGACTAATGCTTTTCCTGCATAGGTAACCGTTTTGGCTTTTGAAGTGAATAAGTCCAAGCATAAGTTGTGATCTAAACCATTGCCATATTCAATTTGTTGATGATCTGAATTTAGAGCCTGTCCGATCGTGGTCAGCGACCTAAAATCAAAAGGGGTATTATCCACCTCAGTAATCTCACCAGTAGGGATGGCCTGGTTGTCTGTTGGCGTATAGTGACTGGCTAATATTTGAACTTGATGGGATTTGACTGAGCCGCTGTTATGGCCTAACAAATTAAAATAACTGTGATTGGTAGGATTATATACCGTATTTTGTTCACCCGTGGCAAAGTATTCTATTTTTAGACGATTATGCTCAGTTAAGGTATAAACTACCTTAGCTATTAATTTGCTAGGAAAACCTTGATCGCCATCAGGGCTGGTTAGCTCCAACATAATGGATGGGTTATCGCCGCTAGATAACACTGTGCTCTGCCACACTTTGCTATTGAATCCTTGGCTACCACCATGAAGACAATTTTCATTTTGGTTGATATTTGTTTGATGTTTGATACCTGCTAAGCTAAATTTTCCTTTGTTAATACGGTTTGCATACCTGCCTACTAACGCGCCTGCATAGCTGTCGTCAGACAAGTAGTCACCCACTGTATCAAAGCCTAAAACAATATCGGTGTGTTCAATTTTATTTTTGGGTATCAACCAGCGGCGAATAATCCCACCAAGGTTGAGGATCTCGATACTGACATTATGGTTATTGGTTAAGCAAAACTGTTTAACTATTGTGCCATCTGGCATTTTGCCAAAGGTCGATTGGTTTATCATGCTTTAAAACTTAAGGTGCTTTGAATGGCACTTGACCAGCCTTTCAGCAACTTTTCACGTTTTGTAGCATCCATACTTGGTTTAAAGCGGCTATCGATTTGGTTCATGCTCGCCAACTCGTCGGTCGATTGGTAAATTCCCACTTGTAAACCGGCTAAATAAGCCGCGCCTAATGCTGTGGTTTCCATAACTTTAGGGCGTTCTACTGTTACATTGAGTACACCGGCCAAAAACTGACAAACCCAGCTATTGGCTACCATGCCGCCATCGACTCTTAATTTTTGTGGTCTGATGCCATCTTCACTCATGGCTGTAAGTAAATCCGAGGTTTGCAAACAGACAGACTCAAGTGCCGCTCGGGCTAGGTGTGCACTGCTCGTGGCACGGGTTAAACCAAAGATGGCACCTCTGGCATCAGGTGCCCAGTAGGGGGTGCCTAACCCTGCAAAAGCGGGTACCAAGAATACGCCATGATCATCGGGGATACTTTTGGCCATGGCTTCTGTTTCAGATGCACTTTCAATAATTTTTAAGCCATCTCTGAGCCATTGTACGGCTGCACCGGCAATAAATATTGAGCCCTCTGATGCATAGTGAGTTTGACCTTTAATAGTGTAAGCCACAGTGGTGAGTAGTTTGTTTTTGGATACATGCGCTTTTTCGCCGGTATTTAACAACACAAAACAACCTGTGCCATAGGTACTTTTGATGTCGCCCTGATGAAAACAACATTGGCCAATACTGGCTGCTTGTTGGTCACCGGCTACTCCTGCGATTGGAATCGAATAACTAAATAGTCCTTCTGTAGTGTGCCCAAAATCATCAGCGCATTCCTTCACTTCGGGTAACATCAATTTGGGCACATCAAAAATGTCGAGCAACGTATCATCCCAACACAAGTTATGGATATTGAATAAATTGGTGCGACTGGCATTAGTAACATCAGTGGCATGGATTTTTCCACCTGTTAAGCGCCAAATGAGAAAACTGTCTACTGTGCCAAAAGCCAACTCGTTGGCGTTGGCCCTTTGCCTTGCACCCTCAACATTATCCAAGATCCAAGCGACTTTTGAAGCTGAAAAATATGGGTCGAGCAATAAACCTGTACGTTCTTGAACCGCTGGTAAATAGCCAGCATTTTGTAGTTCTCTGCATTGCGAAGCCGTGCGTCTGTCCTGCCATACAATGGCATTGTAAATGGGCTTGCCGGTCTTTTTATCCCATACCAAAGTGGTTTCTCTTTGGTTAGTGACACCTATAGCGACAACAACGGCTCCTTTTTTTGTGGCTTGGGCAATCGCCTGCTCACATACATTGACGGTTGTGGTCCAAATATCTTCTGGATCATGTTCCACCCATCCATCATTGGGATAATGTTGGGGAAATTCTTGCTGGGCTGAAGCAACAATACTCGAATCTGGGGCAAAAACGATGGCTCTGCTAGAGGTGGTACCTTGGTCGATAGACAAAATGCAGTTTGCTAGCGGCATGTGATATTCCTTTGGGTAGATAGACAATAATTTTAATTATTTCAGATGTTTAATGATTAGATAACATCCTCTTAACAATGTGTGGCGAGTATAATATTTTTATGCAGAGAACATAACCAATTTTCCATGCTATGTTTGTTTGTATTCATTGCCCTTCTAAACCCATACGACCTCCTATTAAAAAACGGTAAGCCTATTATTTCTGCTGTTATCAAGTTGCGCTAACCTGCTGGTTTTTACCGCTAATTCAAACACTTCTATAAAACCAGTGATGACAACCCTGACAAACCGATCAAATTGCAACTTTTAGTCCTTGACATGAACGACAGGTGGTACCTAAACTGTCACTTGTGGGTAAAAGTGGCATAAAGTGGATCTGACGGGTTAGATAATCCCAAAATAGCATAAAAAAATAAGAGCAGATTTTGTGAAGTGTTGTGTTTACTAGTTAATTTTCGATAGATAAAAATAAAAAAGGTTAGGGGAATTATGTTCCGCGGCGCTAATGCAATCAACCTAGATGTTAAAGGTCGGGTGACTATACCAACAAGGTATAGGCAGTCTTTGCTTGATGATTGTCAGGGACAACTGGTGTGTACTATCGACACGCAACAACCTTGTTTGCTGCTTTACCCGCTTCCCGAATGGGAAGAAATTGAACTTAAATTAAGCCGTCTCTCGAGTATGAATCAACACGAACGTAGAATGCAGCGATTATTGTTGGGGTATGCCAGTGAAGGAGATATGGATAAAAATGGGCGGTTTTTATTAGGCGCACCTTTGCGTCAGCATGCCAAGTTGGATAAACAGATTATGTTAGTGGGCCAATTCAATAAGTTTGAAATCTGGGATGTGGAAGTATGGCAGCAACAAATCAATTTAGATATAGCCACTGAACAAGAAGCTAACTTTGAATTGACTGAGCGACTTCAGGATTTCTCACTTTAATGGAAAACGATTTTTCACATCTGTCTGTGTTACTGCAGGAGTCTATCGACGGCTTAGCTATTAAGCCTGATGGTATCTACATGGATGCCACGTTTGGACGCGGCGGTCACTC
This sequence comes from uncultured Paraglaciecola sp., assembly GCF_943787955.1. Taxonomy (NCBI): domain Bacteria; kingdom Pseudomonadati; phylum Pseudomonadota; class Gammaproteobacteria; order Alteromonadales; family Alteromonadaceae; genus Paraglaciecola; species uncultured Paraglaciecola sp. The sequence goes on along the minus strand of NZ_CALSOK010000002.1, from coordinate 173,627 downwards.
TAGTCAAATATTAAAAGCCTTATCACCTAGGGGGCAGCTAATTGCTATCGATCGGGATCTTAGTGCCATTGACGCGGCAAAATCCTTAGCAGGCGACTTGCGTTTTTCTATTCATCATCGGCCATTTTCTGAATTACAAGCCGTAGCCGAAGAGCTGGGTTTAATTGGTAAAATTGACGGCATCTTAATGGATCTCGGTGTGTCTTCACCCCAGCTAGATGATGCTGAACGCGGATTTAGTTTTATGCGTAATGGCCCTCTAGATATGCGAATGGACATTACCAGAGGTATAAGTGCTGCAGATTGGTTAGCTGTTGCTGAAGAGCAAGATATCACCCAAGTGATTAAAGAGTTTGGTGAAGAAAAGTTTGGTAAACGTATTGCTCACGGTATTGTGAATGCACGTCAAATTGCGCCTATCACCGATACTGCGCAATTGGCTCAGATTATTGATTTGGCTGTGCCGGTGAAAGACAAACACAAGCATCCTGCTACCCGAAGCTTCCAAGCAATACGTATCTATGTCAACAGCGAGTTGGACGAAATCAAAACTGGCCTAAAAGCGGCTTTGTCTACTTTAGCACCACAAGGACGTTTAACAGTTATCAGTTTTCATTCTTTGGAAGACCGCTTGGTAAAACGTTTTATACGCGAGCAAAGTCGCGGTTTGAATGTACCTCATGGCATGCCTATTATGCAGTCAAAAATAGATGCAGCGAAAGCGATGAAACCTATAGGCAAAGCAATTAAACCATCGGCTGATGAATTAAAACGAAATGTTCGAGCGCGAAGTTCGGTGTTAAGGGTGGCCGAAAAGTTATGAGTGCCCCCAATACGAACTTTAATCTATTCAGTTTTATAGCTGCTGATTTAACCCGCCATCCAGTGCGGGTTTTGTTGTTTCTAGCACTCTTAGTTAGCGCGGGGTTAGTGATACTCAGTGCGCACCATAACAGACAAATGTCCATAGCCATCGAACGCTTGATGCAAGAGAAAGATCAGCTAGATGTGGAGTGGCGTAATTTAGTGCTTGAGCAAAGTGCTCTAACTGAACATAACCGAATTGAGGCGCTGGTTACAAGTCAGCTCAACATGCATCGTTCCTTACCCAGTGAAGAAGTGGTAGTGAGGATAAAATGAACCGAGGCAGCACTCATTCAACAAACAAAAGCAGAACCAATCAAGCAAAAGTGAATAGTGCGCCAAGTCTATTACATTGGCGTTTTATTGTCGTGGTTGCAGTGATTGTATTGGTGTTTGTTGGTTTGAGTATTCGTGCAGCGTATATACAAGTTGTCTCACCAGATTTATTAATACAACGTGGTGATAATCGCACTTTACGAACCCGTGTTAATCCTTTGCATAGAGGTTTGATTGTTGACCGAAATGGTCAGCAGTTGGCGGTCAGCGTGCCAGTTCGAGCAATCTGGGCCGATCCCAAAGCAATTGCACAATCAACACAAGAAACTGAGGAAAAAGCTAAGGAAGAACCTGGTTTCGATTTGATGGCTAAGCAGAATCAGAATAATAAGCGTTGGCAGGCGTTGGCTGAAGTATTAGGGCAAAATATAGATGAGCTAAAAGAAAAAGTTAGACATTCAGAAAAGCGTTTTGTGTACCTGCAGCGTCAAGTTTCCCCTGCAATGGCTGAATATGTTGAAAAACTCAAGATAGCTGGAATATATTTACGTGATGAATCAAGACGTTATTACCCAAGTGGCGAAGTATCAGCACACGTAGTTGGTTTTACTAATGTTGATGATGCCGGCATAGAAGGAGTCGAAAAGTTATACAATAAATGGTTGGCAGGTGCCCAAGGCTCACGCAAAATTCGCAGTGATGCAAAAGGCCGAATGGTCGAGCTAATTGCATCTGAAAAAGGTGAAAAGCCGCAAAATATTCAATTAACCATTGATCAACGTATTCAAGCTTTAGCATATAAAGAATTAAAACAGGCGGTTCAATATTACAACGCGACATCTGGCTCGGCTGTGGTCGTGGCGGTTAAAACGGGTGAAATTCTTGCCCTAGTTAATAGTCCTTCTTATAACCCGAATAACAGAACGGGAGTGTCTGCACACAGAATTCGTAATCGCGCAGTGACCGATGCATACGAACCCGGTTCATCAGTTAAGCCTCTGGCAGTATTGAGCGCATTAGAATTTGGAACTGCACAAGCAGATTCTTTGATTGATACCTCACCTGGGTGGATGCATCTAGGTGGTAACATTGTCAGAGATCCTAGAAATTATGGTGAAATTGATTTGACCGAAGTTATTCGAAAGTCCAGCAATATGGGGACCTCAAAATTGGCTCTGTCGGTACCTAAAGAATTTTTGCTAGATATGTACTACAACATTGGCTTAATGAGCGATAGTGGCGCCAATTTACTTGGGGAAAGCAGCGGTATTTTTAATAATAGAAACCGTTGGTCTGACTTCGAATTATCTACTCTCTCTTTCGGTTACGGTATATCAGTTACAGCTTTGCAGCTTGCGAAAATGTATAGCATTTTAGGTGATGGCGGCGTCAAACGTCCACTTAGCATCGTAAAACCTGATGCGCCTGTTGCGAGCGAAAGAGTTCTTAGTGAGCATTCTACGAAACAAGTATTACACATGATGGAAAGTGTATTGCAAGAGGGTGGCTCTGCAGAAAAGGCCAGTGTGCCAGGGTATCGTGTAGCAGGTAAAACCGGCACCAGTCGTAAGGCAAATGTCAATGGTTACGGTGATGAATATGTGAACATCTTTGCAGGCGTTGCACCTGTTTCAGATCCTCGGTTGGCGGTGGTCATTTTAATTAATGAGCCTAAAGGTGAACTCTATTATGCAGGGCTAACTGCAGCCCCGGTATTTGCCAAGATTATGGCCGCCAGTTTACAGATGTTGAACGTACCACCGGATGATAAAACCGTATCATCATTAGCCGTAACTCCTGTTAAAACTAATTTGGAGACTCTAAATGCAGGCTGATATGGTAAGTATTAATAAGCAATTTCTTCAGGCGTTTGATCAAAGTATCAAGCCGTTGTTGGCTAATTTCAACATTAATGCACCAGACATTATGATCAGCGATTTAGTCTTAGACAGCAGAGATGTCGCAATTCATAAAGCATTTATTGCCATTGATGGACACATATTGGATGGCCGTGACTTTATTCCTCAAGCGGTCAGTTTAGGCGCTAAAGTGATCGTGGCGCAATGTGACGACATAGCGAGACATGGTCATGTTGAAATGCGTGAACAAAGTGTCATTGTGCATTTTTATCAACTATCGGAAAAGCTTTCAGAATTAGCTGGGTGTTTTTATCAGTTTCCAGCTGATTCAATGTCTGTAATCGCAGTCACTGGTACAAATGGTAAAACTTCTACCGTGCAGTTAACTAGCCAGTTAGCCCATTTGATGGGGGAAAGAGCAGCTTCTATCGGCACGTTAGGTACAGGCATGTATTCACCGACTGGTAACACACAAGCTTTACAAAACAGCGTTAACACCACGCCAGATGCTATCAGTATGCAACGTTTATTGGCTAAATTTGTTGACGAAGGTGCATTTCAAGTTGCACTGGAAGCGTCGTCACATGCATTAGTACAAAATCGTATCAAAGCTGTTAAAACCGACATTGCTATTTTTACCAATCTAAGCCGTGATCATCTTGACTACCATAGGTCAATGACCGAATACGGGTTGGCGAAAAGGCTTTTGTTGTCCCAGCCCGAATTGGCTTACGCAATAATAAATGTCAATGATCCTGAGCATAAAAACTGGTTGGTAAATATACCCAAGACAACCTCTGTTGTACTTTATGGGCAGAATATTAGTGCCTCTGAGATGCCCGTCGAGTATCAATACTGTGTGGCAAATAATATACGCTATAACGCGGATGGAATAGCTTTATCCATACAATCCTCTTGGGGGGAATGTGAACTACGATTATTGCTATTAGCTGAATTTAACGTAGCTAATGTTTTAGCTGCTATCTGCAGTCAATTATGTCTGGGTAAAAGCCTAAAACAGATTGCTTATATCGTACAGAAGCTTAAACCTGTTGCCGGAAGAATGGAGCTTCATAGCCGTCAAAACCATGCAACAATAGTCGTGGATTATGCCCACACGCCAGATGCCCTCGAAAAAGCTTTGTTAGCTGCAAAACAACATTGTCATGGAAAATTATTCTGTGTATTTGGTTGTGGTGGCGATCGTGATGCAGGTAAACGTTCTTTGATGGGCGAAATTGCTGAAAGGTTGTCCGACCAAGTTATCTTAACTGATGACAATGTGCGCAGTGAAAACCCGAAAGACATTATTCAAGACATCTTAGAAGGCTGTATAAATCCAGAAAAAGTTTCCGTAGAACATGACCGTAAAACTGCGATCAAAGCGGCTGCAAAGCAGGCTTCTGCGGGGGACATTATTTTAGTCGCGGGTAAAGGCCATGAAAATTATCAAATTATAGGTAATCAAACACTGGTATATGATGAACGTCAGTTTGTTGCACTTTTTCAAGAGGGGAAAACAGTATGATCCCGGTTTCACTATCTTGGGTGGCAGAACAGGTTAATGGGCAATTAATAGCTCAGCAAAAGCAGGATGTGATAATCGAAGGTGTCAGCACCGATACCAGAAGTATTTTACCTACTGATTTGTTTTTGGCACTAGAAGGCCCACATTTTGATGGGCATAAGTTTGTGCAACAAGCTGAAGAAAAAGGTGCAATTGCGTTGATTTTATCACGTAAAGTTGAAACCCAGCTTCCTTACGTTTTGGTTGAAGATACCACGCAGGCATTGGGCTTATTAGGGGCGGCGGTAAAGGCGAAAGTTGCTCCCAAAACAGTCGGTATAACTGGTAGCAGCGGTAAAACAACGGTTAAGGAAATGGTTGCTGCCATCTTATCGCGTCGAGGGAAAGTGCTGGCAACTAAAGGTAATTTTAATAATGACTTAGGTGTGCCAATGACGTTGCTTAGATTAGAGCAACGACATGAGTTTGCGGTAATTGAGATGGGTGCCAATCATTTAGGTGAAATTGCCTATACCACTAATTTGGTTAAGCCTGATGTAGCCACTATTGTGAATGCCGCCGCTGCTCACTTAGAAGGTTTTGGGAATTTGCTCGGGGTAGCACGAGCAAAAAGTGAAATATTTAAAGGTTTATCTAAGAACAAAGGTTTAGCGGTAGTCAATGCAGATAGTCAGTTTACTGATTATTGGATAAATAAACTGAAGCACAATAACGTGCAAACCTTCTCTGCTAAAAAACAAGCAGATGTGTATGCACAAGATATTATTCTTGGTATGAACGGCTGTGCCCAATTTGAATTAGTCACGCCGATAGGGCGTGCAGCTATTAGTCTATCTTTGCCAGGTCAACATAATGTAAGTAATGCTTTGGTTTCTGCTGCGTTGGCTTTGCACGTGGGAGCGACTTTAGACGATGTTCGCAATGGTTTGATGTCTATGCCTCATGTTGCGGGACGTTTGCACGTCAAACAACTGACTAATCAAGTGAAAATTTTGGATGACACCTACAATGCAAATGTAGGCTCAGTGAATGCTGCAATCGAGTTATTGTCTAGCTTTGCGGGAAGAAAAATACTGGTACTTGGCGATATGGCAGAATTGGGTGAAAAAGCGCGCTATTACCATGAACAGGTAGGTGAATATGCCAAGCAAAAAGGTATAGATCATCTTTATACCTTGGGTGTGTTAAGTCAAAGTGCGAGCGCGGTGTTCACTGATAAGGGGCGCCATTTTAGTTGTTTAGTGCAGATGGTTGAATTTATCAACCAACAAATATTACCAGAAAAACATGATGTCAGTATTTTGGTTAAAGGTTCTCGTAGTGCAAGAATGGAATTAGTTGTTAAAGCGCTGGAGGACTCCCCATTGGGAAAGCTTGAACGGTTTAGGGAGCAAATTGCATGCTGATTTGGCTAGCCGATTGGATACAGCAATTTGATACGAGCTTTCGAGTATTTTCGTATTTAACCTTGCGCGCTATCTTAAGTACCCTAACCGCATTGTTTATTGCTGTGATTATTGGGCCTAAAATGATCCGTTGGTTGCAGCGCATGCAAATTGGCCAAACTATACGGGATGATGGTCCAGAATCCCATTTGGCGAAATCAGGTACTCCCACAATGGGGGGGCTGTTGATTTTGGCGGCTATTCTGTTGAGCGTTCTGTTGTGGGCAGATTTGAGCAATAGGTATGTGTGGGTCACCTTGTTTGTTTTGGTGAGTTTTGGGGCGATTGGCTTTGTTGATGATTACCGTAAAGTTATTCGTAAAGACGCCAAAGGTTTAATCGCTCGCTGGAAGTATCTTTGGCAGTCTGTGATTGCCCTTGCTGTCGCGTTTTATTTATATTCTAGTCAACAAAATCCAGCTGAAACAGCTTTGTTAGTCCCATTTTTTAAAGACGTTATGCCGCAAATGGGCATGTTATTTATGGTGGTGACATACTTTGTCATTGTTGGCACAAGTAACGCAGTGAACTTGACTGACGGTTTAGATGGGCTTGCAATTGTCCCCGTTGTTTTAGTTGCAGGCGCTTTTGCCATATTTGCTTATGTGACAGGCAACATCAATTTCTCTACTTATTTACATATACCTTATCTGCCACTTACCAGTGAGTTAGTCATTGTGTGCACTGCTATAGTCGGCGCTGGTTTAGGATTTTTGTGGTTTAACACTTATCCGGCTCAAGTATTTATGGGCGATGTTGGCTCTTTGGCATTAGGTGGAACATTGGGTGTACTCGCGGTGTTAGTTCGCCAAGAAATCGTTTTGTTTATTATGGGCGGTATTTTTGTGGTCGAAACGTTGTCCGTTATTTTGCAAGTCGGGTCATTTAAATTACGTGGCAAACGTATTTTTAGAATGGCGCCAATACATCACCACTATGAATTAAAAGGTTGGCCTGAGCCGCGCGTTATTGTGCGTTTTTGGATTATTTCTTTGATGTTAGTGCTGGTGGGATTAGCGACCTTGAAATTGCGTTAAAGGAAGAATAAATAAAAAGTGAAAAAATTTACCTTAGCTAATAAAAATATCGTTGTAGTGGGTATGGGTCTTACGGGCTTATCTTGCGTACGGTTTTTATTAACTAAAAGTGCCAATGTGATTGCCATGGATAGCCGCAGTGAATTAACACTTAGTTTAGAAGTCCCCCTGTTTTTAGGCGTGTTTGATACACGCAAGTTATGTCAAGCTGACTTAATAGTGCTGAGCCCAGGAGTTGACCTAAATACCCCTGCAATTCAACAAGCTATTGAATCGGGTGTGCGTGTCATAGGGGATATTGAGTTATTTGCACAGTTTAATACCTGTCCTGTAATAGCTATTACTGGCTCAAATGGTAAATCGACTGTTACCCACCTAGTGGCTGATATGTGCAAAGCTGCAGGTAAAAAGGTATTGATGGGCGGGAATATTGGTGTGCCCGCGTTGGATTTATTGAATCAATCGGCCGATGTCATTGTGCTCGAATTGTCGAGCTTTCAACTAGAAACTACCTATTCTTTAATACCAATAGTGGCGACGGTATTAAATATTACTGAGGATCACTTAGACCGCCATAGTGACTTGGTGAATTATCAGCAAATTAAACTCAGCATATATAAACACTCCAAATTTATTGTGTGTAATAGAGATGATGATTTGTCTTGCCCGATAAATACAAAGGCGAGCTTAAGTTATGGATTGTCTGAAAGTAGAGAAGGGTTTTCTTGGAATAATGACGAAGCCTGCATTTTGTTTAACGGCAACACTTACCTAAGCAGCAAGGATTGTTTATTGGTAGGCGCCCATAACATGTTAAACATTCAAGCTGCTGCTGCTTTGGCTTCTGTATTCGGCATAGACGATAAGAGTATACGACAAGGCGCTCAACAATTTGGCGGTTTACCTCATAGGTGCCAAACCGTATCTATGTTTAATAGTGTGCGCTGGATCAATGATTCTAAAGCGACCAATGTTGGGGCGACTTTGGCTGCTATTAATGGTCTGGTAAGTAATCTTACAGGCAAGTTGATACTGATTGCAGGTGGTGAAGGAAAAGGGGCTGACTTTTCTATAATGGCCGAGTGTTTTACTCAATCTGTTGGTTTGCTGATAACTCTTGGAAAGGACGGTGATAAAATTGCGAGTTTGCACCCAAATAATGTAAAAGTACAGACCATCCAAGATGCCGTTCTGGTGGCAGCTAAACACAGCGAACCAGGTGATATTGTGATGCTCTCACCAGCTTGCGCCAGTTTAGATATGTTTACTAATTATCAACAGCGGGGCGATGTTTTTGCTCAAGCTGTGCAGGCGCTAGCAGCATGAGCACAATCACTGAAAATAAAGTTAGCTCGCTTAGACAAATATTTATGTCTAAGCATGATGAAACACAACCCCCTATTAAAGCTGAAATTCAGCAATATGACTATTCACTAATACTTTTGGCGATTGCTTTATTATCAATAGGATTGGTAGTAGTGACTTCAGCTTCAATGCCGGTTGCGGATAGACTGTATGGTAATCCGTTTCACTTTGCTATTCGCCATGCTATTTATGTTGTTTTGGCAATGATTTCAGCCATGGTTGTTATGCAAATACCCATGCGTTGGTGGCGCATGAGTAATGTTTGGTTATTGCTCTTGGCGGTGGTCTTATTGCTTGCTGTATTAGCAATAGGTCGAAGCGTTAATGGTAGCACACGCTGGTTGGTCGTTGGGCCAATCACTATTCAAGCTGCAGAACCGGCTAAGTTGTTTTTCTTTTGTTACTTAGCCGGATATCTAGTGCGCCGGCACGAGGAAGTAACGGATAATATAAAAGGATTTATCAAACCTTTAGTGGTGTTTTTTGCCCTCGCTTTATTACTTCTACTACAACCAGACCTTGGTACCGTAGTGGTCATGTTGTTTACTACTATTGGCCTGCTGTTTTTGGCAGGGGCTAAACTTTGGCAGTTTTTCAGCTTGGCCATTGCTGGTACTTTGGCAGTGGTGTTGCTCATCGTTTTTGAAGAATATAGAGTCCGGCGTATCACTTCTTTCCTAGATCCATGGGCCGACCCCTTTGGTAGCGGTTATCAGCTGACTCAATCATTGATGGCATACGGCCGTGGCGATGTGTTTGGTCAAGGTTTAGGTAATAGTTTACAAAAACTCGAATACCTACCTGAAGCTCATACTGATTTTATAATGGCCATTTTAGCTGAAGAGTTAGGTTTCTCAGGGGTTTCGACGGTCTTGCTTATCATGCTAGTTATTGTGATGAAAGCCATGGTAATGGGGAATTTAGCGTTACGTAAAGAACGCCCTTTTGATGCTTATTTAGCTTATTCAATTGGTATATGGTTAAGCTTACAAACGGCTGTCAATGTGGGGGCCAGTGCAGGTATTTTACCCACTAAAGGATTAACTTTTCCTTTACTCAGTTACGGTGGCTCAAGTTTAATAATCATGTCTGTAGCGGTAGCCATTTTAGTGCGCATCGATTTTGAAATGCGTGTAGATGGTATTCAAGCGATCAATAAATCAGGCGCGCTTAAAGGCAGAAAAAGAACCTTAATCAGAAAAGCTAAGCAAGAAGTCACCAGTGTTATCGAGGACGTAGTGGATGAAGTACAAATAGAACCTTCTGCCAGTGCTACAGTTGGGGGGCTCAATGACTAAACGCTTACTGATCATGGCTGGCGGAACGGGTGGACATGTTTTTCCTGGTTTAGCCGTCGCTTCTGAAATGGTTACTCAAAACTGGCAAATTCATTGGCTGGGGACCGCTGGTCGAATGGAAGCTCAAATAGTCCCTCAAGCCGGTTATCCAATCAGTTTTATTGACGTAGTAGGTGTACGTAAAAATGGCATATTCACCTTGTTTCTGGCACCTTTTAAAATAATTAAAGCAATAATTCAAGCCCACAAGGTGATTAAAAAATTTAAACCCCATGTAGTGATTGGTATGGGAGGATTCGCAAGTGGGCCGGGCGGTGTGGCCACATGGTTGAATCGATTACCTTTGATATTACATGAACAAAATGCGGTGCCCGGAGTAACAAATAAACTGTTGTCGCGGATCGCAAATAAAGTGCTTACAGGGTTTGATAAGACTTTCCCAGAGCAAAAGTTAAACGAAAATTGTAAATATTCTTGGGTTGGCAACCCTGTACGCAATGAGTTTGCTAATCTTCCTGAAAAAAATAGCATTGATTTACCTCTTAATCTGCTTGTAGTTGGTGGTAGCTTGGGCGCGCAAGTGTTAAATGAAACGGTGCCTTTGTCGCTGGCTAATATTAAACAGATAAATGTACGTCATCAAACCGGTGCAGAGCATTTAGCAAAAGTACAAGAGGCCTACACCCAGCAAACTATTGAACAAAATTTGTATCAAATCACCGAGTTTATTGATGATATTCCTGCAGCATATGCTTGGGCTGACTTGGTTATTTGCCGAGCAGGTGCTTTAACTGTAGCTGAAGTTTCTGCCGCGGGGGTACCGGCAATATTTGTGCCCTTGCCCCATGCGGTAGACGATCATCAAACAAAAAATGCGCAAACTTTAGTCGAGTTACAAGCAGCTGAGTTGTTACCTCAAAGTGAGCTAACGGCTCAGAAGTTATGCACCTTGCTAGAAAAATATGTGCAGTCACCAAATACACTTATAGAGATGGGAAAACGCGCTAAGACTGTTGCCTGTTTAGATGCAGCTAAGACAGTCGCACATTACTGTATTCGATTAAGCGAGCGAGAAGAATGACGAGAAAAACCCCAGCCCATTACCATGTGCCTGAGATGCGTAGGATTAAGCATATTCATTTTGTGGGTATTGGTGGTGCGGGTATGGGCGGCATCGCAGAAGTATTACTCAATGAAGGTTACAATATTTCCGGATCTGATCGCCAAGCCAATGGTATGACCCAAAGATTACAAAATTTAGGCGCGATTATTTATTTTGGCCATCTTGCTAGTAATATAGCGCTAGCGAACGTGGTGGTAGTGTCGAGCGCAATTGACAATATAAATCCTGAAATAAGCGCTGCTATTGAAAAACGTATTCCAGTGATACGCCGAGCAGAAATGTTAGCTGAATTGATGCGCTTTCGCTATGGAATTGCTATTGCTGGGACTCACGGAAAAACGACTACAACTAGCTTGATTTCAACTATTTTTGCTGAGGCTAACCTCGATCCTACTTTTGTGATTGGGGGGCTGTTAAATAGCGCCGGGACCAATGCCAGATTAGGTGATAGTCAATATCTCATTGCCGAAGCTGATGAAAGCGACGCATCTTTTGTGCATCTGCAGCCTATGGTCTCTGTTGTGACAAACATCGAAGCAGATCATATGGAAACCTATCAGGGTGATTTTCAGAAGATGCAGGACACCTATATTGATTTTTTGCATAACTTGCCTTTCTACGGTTTAGCTGTGTTGTGTATTGATGATCCGGTTATCCAAAAGTTGTTACCAAGGATTGGCCGCAAATACCTTACCTATGGTGTGTCTGAGCAAGCCGATGTGCGTGCCGTAAATATTCAATTAGGCTTTAATAAAAGTTCCTTTGATGTGTTACGTGAAAACTTACCATCACTGGCCATCACCGTTAATCTTCCTGGGCAGCATAATGTGCTAAATTCTTTGGCTGCTATTGCAGTGGCAAGTGATGAGGGACTTCAAGATACATATATAGTCAAGGCGTTGGCTGAATTTTCAGGTATTGGCAGGCGCTTTGAGTTTTTGGGTGACTATGCCACGTCAAAAGGTCAAGCTATTTTGATAGATGACTACGGACATCATCCTACAGAAGTTGCAGCCACTATCGCCGTAGCTAGGAATAACTGGCCAAATAGGCGTTTAGTTATGGCCTATCAGCCTCACCGTTTTACTCGAACGCGAGACTTGTATGAAGACTTTGTCAAAGTGCTGTCGCAGGTAGATGTGTTACTGTTACTTGAGGTCTATTCCGCAGGTGAAGACGCAATAGATGGTGCGGATAGCCGTTCGTTGTGTCGTTCTATTCGTCAGCGAGGTCAACTCGAGCCCATTTATGTGTCGGATATTACTGAACTACCTAAATTACTATCTGAAAGCTTAAACGATCAAGATGTTGTTTTGACTCAAGGTGCTGGCAACATAGGGCAAATCGCCAAGTTTTTACAAACAAGTAAATTAGAACCCACAATATTAAACAAAGGGTTACAGCCGTGAGAGAGCAGCAGTTAATATCCACAAACTCTAATGATTATGGAAAAGTCGCCGTAATGTTTGGCGGTGCCTCGGCTGAAAGAGAGGTGTCTCTGAATTCAGGAAAAGCCGTATTGTGTGGGTTGCTTGATATGGGTATTGATGCCCACGCTTTTGATCCTGCTGAACAGCCTTTAACGCAGTTGTTGGTTGAAAAGTTTGAGCGTGTCTTGATCATGTTACATGGTCGAGGAGGTGAGGATGGTTCACTTCAAGGGGCATTGCAGCTTCTAAATTTACCTTATTCAGGGAGCGGTGTGTTGGGGTCTGCGTTGAGTATGGATAAAATTCGTAGTAAGCAGATTTGGCAGAGTTTAGGACTGCCTACAGCCAATTATAAAATAGCTGATAAAAGAAGCTTTGATGCAGGATCATGCGAGGCTATACTAGCTGAGCTGGGGGATGAGGTAATGGTCAAACCTGCGCAGGAAGGGTCTAGCATAGGTATGGCAAAAGTGAATAGTGCTCTACAACTAGAAATAGCCATTCAAGACGCGTTTAAATACGATGATAAGGTCTTGATTGAGCAATTCATTCATGGTTCTGAATATACCGTTAGCATACTTAATGGCAAAGCTTTGCCCTCTATTAGTATGTCCACTCCCCGTGTTTTTTATGATTATACCGCAAAATATCAAGCGGATAGCACAGTATATAGTTGCCCAAGTGGCTTGAACGATGCGTTAGAAACTATGCTGGGTGAATTAGCGCTTGAAGCATTTGATGCATTGGCCGGTTCAGGTTGGGGGCGTGTAGATTTTATGCAAGATAAGCTAGGTCGCTTTTATTTGTTAGAAGCGAACACAGTGCCAGGTATGACTGAAAAAAGTTTACTGCCAATGGCCGCTAAAAAGGCAGGGCTAAGTTTTGCTGAGTTGTCTGTGTCTGTGCTTGCAACAGCTGATGTTGTGAGGTGACTTGATGAGCCAATTACCTGTTATGAAAATGCTTCACAAAAACCCTCATTTATGTATGGGATTGACGTTTTTTATTAGTTTGTTGGGGTTATTCGTTTTTGCTTTAGTCGAACTTAATAAATGGCTTGAAGATGAGCAACAAGCCCCAGTGCAGAATATTGTGGTTTCAGGTGAACTCACTTTTATCGATGATAAAAATATAAAAATGTTGATAAAAAGAACACAACCTGGGAGTTTTTTTGAGTTAGATGTTAATCAAACCCATCAAGCAGTTGAGGCTATGGCTTGGGTATATCGCGCATCAGTTCGAAAACGTTGGCCTAGTGGCTTAGAAATTTTTGTAGTTGAGCAACAGCCTTTTGCTATTTGGAACGACGATATGTTGCTTAATCAATATGGTGACGTATTTGATGCACAAATTAGCCGTGCCGATCTGAGTTTGAAAATAAGACTGCCTAATTTATATGGTCCGGGTGGAAGTGAACAAACAGCACTGCAGGGTTACCGTAATATGCAGTCGTTATTAGAAACGTCTAATTTGTATATAGTGGAAATGTTTTTAAGCGAGCGTTTTGCTTGGAATGTGGCATTAAATAATGGCATTAAATTGAATTTAGGGCGGACTAAATTTATTAATCGGTTACAGCGATTTGTGGATTTATTACCACTTATTTCACAACAAAACAGACAAGTGGATTATGTTGACTTGCGATATGATACTGGCTTAGCCGTAGGCTGGAAACCCTCCAAGAAAATAGTATAAATGTGCATATATAAATTTAAGTAACATAAAAACCAGATAATAAGCGATTAAATTAACGTGAGTGTGATGAGTGTGATGAGTTTGAAAGTTGGAAAATATGTCTAAGGGTACAGAAAGAAAGCTAATTGTTGGCTTAGATATAGGCACCAGTAATGTTAAAGCCATAGTGGGTGAGTTATTAAACGACAACTCTATTAGCATTGTGGGCTTAGGTAGTCATGCGTCTAAAGGTATGGATAAGGGTGGAGTAAACGACCTTAATCTTGTGGTGCAATCAGTGAAACGTGCTGTGCATGAAATGGAACTGATGGCAGACTGTAGCGTTTCTTCAGTGTTTATGGCGATTTCGGGACGCCATGTTAAATGCCAAAACGAAAGTGGCATGGTACCGATTAATAACCAGGAAGTGACCCAGGAAGATGTAGACAATGTGATCCACGCTGCACGCTCTGTACCTATTGCTGCGGAACGTCGGCTGTTACATGTATTACCTCAAGAATTTACTATCGACGTACAAGAAGGCATTAAAAATCCTATCGGTATGTCAGGTGTTAGGATGGAAGCGCAAGCGCATATTATCACCTGTGCTGACGACATGGCTAAAAATTTGGTCAAGTGTGTTGAGCGCTGTGAATTAACGGCTGACCAACTGATTTTTTCGGCTTTGGCTTCTAGTTATGCTGTATTAACGGACGATGAAAAAGAATTAGGTGTGTGTGTGGTAGATATCGGTGGCGGTACCATTGATATGGTGATCTACACAGATGGGGCTATAAGACATACTGCTGTTATCCCTGCTGCGGGTAACCAAATTACCAGTGATATAGCAAAGATATTCCGTACACCAATTAGTCATGCAGAAGAGATAAAAATTAAACATGCTTGTGCCTTAAAAGATATGGTCAGTATGGAAGAAAATATCGAAGTACACAGTGTGGGTGGTAGGCCATCAAGAGCTATGTCAAGACATACATTAGCAGAGGTAATTGAGCCACGTTATCAAGAATTGTTTGAATTGGTACATGATGAAATCCGTGTCAGTGGATTAGAAGAACAAATTGCTGCTGGCATAGTGTTAACAGGTGGGACGGCAAAAATGGAAGGCGCAGTTGAATTTGCTGAAGAAATTTTTCAAATGCCAGTTCGTGTAGGTAAACCCATAGGAATGAAAGGGTTATCTGAATATGTTGAAGATGCAAAATTTGCTACAGTTGTAGGCCTATTGCAATACGGAAAAGAGCATGTCATTGGCCAGCTTGCTATGAAAAACAAGGTAAGTGAAGGCGTGTGGCAACGAATTCAAAGTTGGTTTAAAGGTGAGTTTTAAGATTTTTTCTTTTGAAAATAAATTTTAAATAATAAAGTTGGACAGCAGGCAAGGATGAACTCCTGACTGTTTCTATTTACAAACCGGAGAGTAAAAATGTTTGAGTTAATGGATAGTCATAGCGAAGAAGCTGTAATTAAGGTCATTGGCGTTGGTGGCGGTGGCGGTAATGCAATAGAGCATATGGTGGCACAGAATATTGAAGGTGTGGAGTTTATTGCCATCAATACTGATGCTCAGGTGCTGCGCAGTTCCTCTGCAAATGTGACGCTGCAAATTGGTTCAAGCGTTACCAAAGGTTTAGGTGCAGGTGCGAATCCTAATATCGGTCGCCAAGCTGCAGAAGAAGACAGAGAAACCATACGGCAAGCTTTAGAAGGCGCAGATATGGTATTTATTACTGCCGGCATGGGAGGGGGGACAGGTACGGGTGCGGCGCCAGAAGTATCCAAAGTAGCAAAAGAGTTGGGTATTTTGACAGTGGCTGTTGTCACTAAACCTTTCCCGTTTGAAGGAAAGAAACGCACAGATTTTGCTGAGCAAGGCATCGACGAGTTATCTAAATACGTTGATTCATTGATCACCATTCCTAACGAAAAGTTACTCAAGGTGATGGGTAAAGGTACACCATTACTTAAAGCTTTTAGTGCTGCAAACGATATTTTAAGTGGTGCTGTACAAGGTATTGCAGAACTTATTACACGTCCTGGTCTAATTAACGTGGATTTTGCCGATGTAAGAACCGTTATGTCTGAAATGGGTACCGCAATGATGGGACATGGAAGTGCATCCGGTGAAGACCGTGCAGAAGAGGCCTCAGAAAGTGCCATTGCTTGTCCGCTTTTAGAAGATATCGATTTGTCTGGTGCTAGAGGTATTTTGGTCAATATTACTGCTGGCCCTGATTTTTCTATAGATGAATTTGAAACTGTGGGTAACGCTGTTAAAGCATTTGCATCCGAAAATGCCACAGTGGTAGTGGGTACCGTAATCGATATGGATATGTCTGACGAGTTGCGCGTTACAGTTGTGGCAACGGGTATTGGCGCTGAAAAGAAACCAGATATTTCATTGGTATCTAATAGAGCGAGTAAAGCCATTGCTGACAGTAATGAGTTCAAATTGCAGGCTAATGGATCACAAGTAATGCCAAGTGCGAGCGTGATGCCAGAAACCTCAAAAACGGTAGCTAGCGAAGAAAAAGTAATACAGGGAAATGATTTGGAATACTTGGATATTCCAGCATTTTTACGTAAACAGGCTGACTAGGCATTAATTTGAATTATTATTCATAAATTGGTTCAAAGGTTGTCTAGCATTATAAATAGCGTTAAGTATGGCAGTTTTTGACAATGCTAAGTATATTTAGTATAATGCGTGCCGCTTTTTATTCTATTAAGCAAAAAGATTATGATTAAACAACGCACTATAAAACAATCTGTGCAAGAGACAGGTATCGGTCTGCATAAAGGTGACAAGGTCACTATGACTCTCCGGCCAGCGCCAGCGAATACGGGTATCGTATTTCGCCGCGTTGATCTTGAGCCTTATGCTGACATACCTGCTCGTGCTGATGCTGTAGGTGACACTATGCTATGTACATGCATTAGTAACGCTGACGGTGCGACGATTTCTACAGTTGAACATCTAGCTTCTGCTTTAGCAGGGTTAGGTATAGACAACATTATTGTAGAAGTTGACAGTGACGAATTGCCTATCATGGATGGTAGTGCGAGCCCGTTTATTTTTTTATTGCAATCAGCAGGCATTGAAGAGATCAATGCACCAAAACAGTTTATAAAAATCAATAAAGTAATAAAGGTCGAAGACGGTGATAAATGGGCAGAGCTTCGCCCTTATGATGGCTTCAGGGTTGATTTTAGGATTGATTTTGAACACCCAGTGATTAGTCAAACTCGTCAACATATGGTACTAGACTTTAATTCCTCGTCTTATGTCGAAGAAGTAAGTCGTGCGCGTACATTTGGTTTTATGAAAGATCTTGAATTCATGAACACACACAATTTAGCATTGGGTGGAAGCATGGAGAATGCCGTGGCGTTAGATGAATATCGCATTCTTAATCCTGAAGGTTTGCGCTACCCTGATGAGTTTTTAAAACACAAAATACTCGATGCTATTGGTGATTTGTATCTAGGTGGTCACAGCATTATTGGTGAGTTAGTTGCTTATAAAACAGGTCATGGTTTGAATAATAAATTGCTTAACGCATTACTAAAAAGTAAAGAAAGTTGGGAATTTGTTGGTTATGACACACCTGAAGAGATGCCTATACGTTTCGCATCAGTATTATTAACAAACTAAAACTTTGGTCGTTGTTCAGACTCGTTATTTAAATAGTTTTTTTCAATAGTTATCAATAATAATTGACCCAACTGTATGTTATTGTCGATTTAATTATATTGATATTTGAGTATGTACACTCAAATTTAACTAGATATCGATGAAATGCCAACCTTTGATGGTGTTCCAATCGTATGAATATCCAGCAGCTTGTTGTGATTGGTATATTTCAAAATTCTGAAAGTTCATATTCTGGTGAATTAAGCTTAATATATTGAGTCCATGTTGAAAAGGTAGTCAATAGTAATGAAATTAACGTTACTCTTTAGAAGTAATAAAGCACGATTAATGTTGAATATAGGTAAGAAACAATTGTTGTTAGCACTATTCGCTATCAGTGTTTTTTTCCTTATTTCTAGTCGCTCTACCCTCTCTCCAGAAGAAAATATTGCTAGGATCCAGCACGCAAAAACAGGCTTCAAACAACAAGCTGAAGAAGTAAGCTCACTCATCAATTCTACTGAGCAAAGAATGACGGGTGTGATGCTAAAGCTAGCTGATATGCAGAGTCAAATTCAACGCTTAGATGCATTGGGATCAAGGTTGGTAAAGCAAGCGAAGCTTAATCCTGACGAGTTTAGTTTTGAACAAACACCTAGCATGAGCGGTCGAATGGATATAGTACCTGTTGATATTCAGGTTCAAGATGCAATTTTGTCAAAGATGTCCGTAATGCTTGAAAAAATCCAAAATAAAGCACAAGAACTTATGGCACTTGAATCTATCATGTTAAGCCACCATATAGAAAGAGAATCCAGATTAGAAGGTAAGCCTATTTCTTCCGGCTGGTTATCCTCTTATTATGGCATACGAAAAGACCCCTTCAGTGGCTTGCCAGCCATGCATAAAGGGCTCGATTTTGCTGGAAAAGAAGGTGAGCGAGTCCTTGCTACTGGTGCAGGCATAATTACGTGGTCTGGGTCTCGTTATGGATATGGCAATTTAGTTGAAATAGACCATGGCGATGGTTTAATTACAAGGTACGGGCACAATAAGGAAGTTAATGTTAAAATTGGCGATGTGGTTACCAAAGGGCAAACTATTGCAGAAATGGGCAATACGGGCCGTTCTACTGGCGCCCATGTGCATTACGAGGTTATACGCAATGGTAAACACCAGGATCCTTTACCTTATGTGTACCGCAAAAACTCCTAAATATTTTCAGAAGCTATAAAGATATTAACGTCAATCGGCTCTTTGGAGCCGATTGTTTTATTTTAGTACAGGGATTGTGCACAAGTTGTTCGTAATTTGTGCGCAATTAAAATTATTAATCATTTAGATTGGAAGCTGCAAATCGATGTTTTCTAGTATTTTCACCAAAATCTTCGGAAGTCGTAACGACCGGACAGTAAAAAAGCTGAGCAAGTCTGTTGATCTCATTAATCAGCTAGAAACTGAATACGAAGCCTTGACTGATGAACAGCTTAAAGACAAAACTAGCGAATTCAGGCAGCGTTTAGGCAAAGATCAGACCACTGAAGATATTATGGTTGAAGCTTTTGCAGTAGTGCGTGAGGCAAGTAAACGAGTGTATGGAATGCGTCACTTCGATGTGCAAATGCTCGGCGGTCAAGTGTTACATCAAGGCGAAATTGCTGAAATGCGAACGGGCGAAGGTAAAACGTTAACTTCAACCTTGCCTTCATACCTAAATGCTATATCAGGTAAAGGTGTACATGTTATTACCGTTAATGACTACTTAGCCAGCCGAGATGCGGACTGGAGTAGAGCATTATTTGAATTTTTGGGTTTAACGGTAGGATGTAATATTCCAGGCATTAACCACGAACAAAAAAGAGATGCTTATGCAGCTGACATCACCTACGGTACAAATAATGAATTTGGTTTTGATTATTTGCGAGACAACATGGCGTTTAGTCCAGGTGATCGGGTTCAGAAGTCCCTACATTTTGCTGTAATTGATGAAGTGGATTCGATTCTTATCGATGAAGCGCGTACTCCCCTTATTATTTCTGGACAGGCTGAAGACAGTTCAGAGTTGTATCGCAAAATTAATGTCATTATTCCTGAGCTTACCAGGCAAGAAAAAGAAGACGAAGAAGGTGAGACCGGCGACGGTCATTACACTATTGATGAGAAAGGGAAACAAATCCATTTAACAGAAAATGGTCAGATATTTGTAGAGCAAATATTACAGCGTGAAGCTATATTATCCGAAGAAGAGTCGCTTTTTGCTGCTGCTAATATTTCATTACTACATCATGTTAATGCGGCATTACGGGCACACAAACTGTTTTCAAGAGATGTAGATTACATTGTTAAAGATAACGACATTGTGATCGTTGATGAGCACACTGGGCGCACCATGGAAGGACGTCGATGGTCTGAAGGTTTGCACCAAGCAATAGAAGCCAAAGAAGGCGTTAATATTCAAAATGAAAACCAGACTTTAGCTTCTATCACATTTCAGAATTACTTTCGTTTGTACGATAAGCTCTCTGGTATGACAGGCACTGCAGATACTGAAGCATTTGAATTCCAGAGTATTTATGGTTTAGATACGGTTGTTATTCCTACTAACCAACCTATGGTGCGCGATGACAAAGCAGACTTGATTTTTTTAACGGCTGAGGAAAAGTACGAAGCAATCGTTGAAGATATTAAAGACTGTGTTAAACGTGGTCAACCAGCTTTGGTGGGTACAGTATCCATAGAAAATTCAGAGTTAATTTCGGGCATTCTTAAAAAAGCAAAAATCGCACATAAAGTATTGAATGCTAAATTCCACGAACAAGAAGCCGATATTATTGCCCAAGCGGGTAAGCCAGGGTCTATTACTATTGCCACTAACATGGCGGGCCGAGGAACTGATATCGTTTTAGGCGGAAATTGGCAAGCTGAGATTGATAAAATTCATGATCCTAAACCTAGCAAAGTTGAAAAGATTAAAGAAGATTGGAAAATTGCCCACAATGCAGTGTTAGCGTCAGGGGGCTTGCATATCATAGGCACAGAACGCCATGAATCACGACGAATAGATAACCAGTTACGTGGTCGTTCAGGTCGTCAAGGTGATGCAGGTTCTTCACGATTTTACTTATCTTTAGACGATGCGCTGATGCGTATCTTTGCCTCTGAAAAAATGGGCAATATGATGAAACGTCTGGGTATGGAGCGGGGCGAAGCCATAGAACATCCTTGGGTGACGCGGGCTATTGAAAACGCTCAGCGTAAAGTTGAAGGACGTAACTTCGACAGCCGTAAACAATTATTAGAGTATGACGATGTTGCTAATGATCAACGCAAAGTTATTTACGAACAGCGCAACGAATTACTAGATGAAGGCGAAATCAGCGATACAATTAAAGTGATTCGTGAGGATGTTGTTAACGGCATACTTGACCAATATATTCCGCCTCAATCATTAGAGGAAATGTGGGATATTGCTGGATTAGAAGAACGTTTTAAAGCTGAGTTTTTGACCGACATGCCGGTACAAAATTGGCTTGACGAAGACGATAAGCTATATGAAGAGAAACTGCGTGAGCGAGTGTTAGAAGAAGTATCTGCGGCGTACGAAAGAAAAGAAGAAATTGTCGGACCAGAAGTCATTAGGCAATTCGAAAAAGCGGTAATGCTGCAAAATCTTGATAGCCATTGGAAAGAGCATCTAGCCGCTATGGATCATTTGCGCCAAGGTATTCATTTACGTGGTTATGCACAAAAAAATCCTAAACAAGAATATAAACGTGAATCTTTTGAATTGTTTACTGAGATGCTAGAAGCGCTGAAAGTCGAGGTTGTTACTATCTTGAGCAAAGTACAAGTCAAAGCTCAAGAAGACGTAGAAGCGGTAGAAGAAAAAAGGCGTCAGGCGGATGACACGACAAAGCATTTTGAGCACAAATCAGCGAACGAGCCAGAAAAAACTAACGCAGCTTTACGCCAAGGTCCTAAGGTAGGTCGAAATGATGCTTGTCCATGCGGTTCGGGTAAGAAGTACAAACAGTGTCATGGTAAATTGAGCTGAAGTAAACGTTAACAAACTTCAATGAAAGTCGGGCTTATGTCCGACTTTTTTGGTTGTACAGATTGTTTTTACCAGATAAGGGTGAACCGAAATGAAGATAGTCGACGTTGCAGTGGGCGTAATCAAACGCGGAGATAAAATCTATATTAGTAAACGCGCCGACGGTTTACACCAAGGCGGTAAGTGGGAGTTTCCTGGTGGTAAGCGTGAAGCTAATGAAACTATTGAACAAGCGCTTGCCAGGGAGTTGTCAGAAGAAATTGGCATAAAGGTCACTAAACAGAGCCATTTTATTTTGATTGAGCACGACTATGGAGATAAAAAGGTACGTTTAGATGTGCGTTTGGTAGAGGGGTTTGAAGGCAAAGAACATCACCAAGAAGGGCAACAAAGTCAGTGGGTCGATATTAATGAGCTAAGTCAATTTACTTTTCCAGATGCTAATAAAGTGATTATTGATAAATTAGTGAGTTTATTGACTGAAAATGAATAGTATTAACTAACCAAAATTCGAAGACACCACTGCGATGTCTCCTCTTTGAATAAGTGAATAAGTGAATAAGTGAATAAGTGAATAAGTGAATAAGTGAATAAGTGAATAATCAATATTACAATTTGACGATTAACTTACCTTTGTTACCACCAGTTAGTAATAAGTTTAGACCATCAACAGCTGACTCTAATCCATTTAATATATGGGCACGGTGTTTGATTTTACCTTGCATCACATAGGGAGTGAGTTTACCAATTAGTTCAGGTAGCTGACCAAAGTGATCGGGCATGGCAAAACCTTGAATAGTGATACGTTTTTTGATGATAGGAACCCAATTTGGACCTGCACTTGGGGTTTCAACGGTATAATCTGCAATCATGCCGCACACCACTACTCTGCCATGGGCATTCATATGGTCGATGACGTGATGTTGAATTGGACCTCCGGTATTCTCAAAATAGATATCGACTCCTTTAGGCGCTAACTGGGTTAACTTTGTGTCAATATCATCTGTTTTGTAATTAATCGCGCCATCAAACCCTAAGTCATTGACTATCCAGTCACACTTTTCGTCAGAGCCCGCGACGCCAATCACGTTTAGCCCTTCTGCTTTGGCTAGTTGACCTACTATTGAGCCTACTGAGCCTGCAGCACCACTGACTACTATGGTTTCGTCTGCTTTAGGATGACCAAAACCAAATAAACCTTGGGTGGCTGTTAATCCAGGTAAAGCAAATACCGATAAAACCATTTCAGCATCTAGCCCAGCTTGCACTTTTCTAAGACCTTCTCCAGTGCTTAATAGGTACTCAGTCCATCCCATCATACCCATTACACGCTCACCTACAGCAAAGTCAGGGTGATTACTTTCGATTACCTCACCTATACCTGAGGAGCGCATGACGTCGCCCAAACTAACAGGTGGGATATAACTTTCTGTATCAGGACTCATCCAACCGACCATAGCGGGGTCTAAAGACATATGAGTTTGTTTAACTAAAATTTGACTAGGACCTACGTTAGGCATTGGTTTTTGTACAATTTCGAAAAGATCTGCACCGATAGGGCCTGGGGCAGGGCGGGCAACAAGATTAATCGCGGTAAATGTACTCATATTTAGAACTCCAATGTGTGATTACTATTAAGAATATGATCTAAGTGCAGCTAGTATTGCTAAATAAAATAGCAAGATATATAGCCAAAAAACACTATCTTTATTGTTGAAAAGACAATAATGTCGGCTTGAATATAATATTTGAGAGTGTAATGGATCAATTTAAAGCGTTAAGATATTTCAGTAAAGTAGCAGAAACGGGCAGTTTTACTAAAGCTTCGGTTGTTTTTGGCGTGCCGCCTTCATCGTTATCAAGACGAGTGGCCGACTTAGAAAATAGCTTAGGCGCTACTTTATTAAAGCGTTCTACTCGAGACGTGAAATTAACCGAAGTGGGGCAGCGTTATTATAGTCAGGTGTTAGATATTCTTAATCAACTTGAGCAAAGTAATGAGTCGGTACGCAGCTACCAAGCGCAACCCATGGGGCATTTACATATTAGTTCGATGGTGGGCTTTGGCGAGCGGATTTTACTACCACTACTTGACGAATTTAGTCAGCTTTATCCAGAGATCGTTCTAGATGTCAGTCTAAGCGATGAGTTATCTGCATTAACTCGTGATGATGTTGATGTAGCCATTCGCGGCGGTTATGCACCCAACGAACGTGTGTTGGCTATCAAGCTGATGGGTAACCAATTTATTCCCGTAGCAGCGCCGAGTTATTTGGCTGACATGGGTAAGCCTCAATATGCAATTGAATTAAAACAACATAAAGGTTTATATTTTCGTACGCCCAATGGTCCAACACCTTGGCTAAGTTATATCAATGGTCAATGGCAAGATGTCTCTGCACCACAAGTGGCGGTTTCCAATAATGGAAAATGGTTAGGTGACCTGGCTGCAAAAGGGAAGGGCATATTAATGGCACCACGTTGGGCGGCGGCACATTATTTAGCAAGCGGGCAATTAGAAGAACTGGTGTTAGAGCCATCAGTACAAATTACGCAAAGTCGCGATATGGCAGTTTATCTGTTGTACCAAAAACAACGATATTTGGTGCCTAAAGTCAAAGCTGCGGTAGATTTTTTAGTGGCAAGGGTGAAAGGATAAGCATTAACGTTTAGATTTGACATTTATATAGCAAAACACGATATTACAGTTTCACCTTACTCAACCATTTATTTAACAACTATGCCTGCTAAAACAACCATTTTTAAAATCATCGCTGTTGTAACCACTTGCGCTGCTATTGGTTTTTTTGTGTTTTTTCCTGCCCAATTAGATAAACAAACGAATCTTTTACATGATTCGATTGTGCCTGCGATATCAGAGCAAGCGAGAACCTTACATGAACAGTTGTTTATTGGTGATTGGCACAGTGATACTTTATTGTGGAAAAGAGATTTGATGGATAAACATGATTATGGTCATGTGGATATTCCTAGATTGCAACAAGGCAATGTCGCTTTACAAATGTTGACTACAGTGACTAAGTCTCCAGACGGTCTTAACTACGAAGGCAATAGTAGTGATGCCAGTGACAATATTACGAAACTGGGATTAGTGAGTCTTTGGCCTACAAATACTTGGAATAGCTTGGCTGAGAGGGCATTGTTTCAAGCAAGTAAAGCACTGGAGTTGGTTGATGAGTTTCCTCAGCAAGTTTCACTTATTACTTCAAAAACTGATCTCTCACAATTTTTATTGCAGCGAGAAATCAACCCAAAACTATTAGGTTTGTTGTTAGGCACTGAAGGCTCCCATGCATTAGACGGTGATTTGAACAATATTCAACGCTTATTCGACAGTGGGTTTCGAATGATGAGTTTACAGCACTTTTTTGATAATAAATTAGGTGGCTCACTGCACGGCGAAAGTGGCGAAGGATTAACAGCATTTGGACAAGAAGCGCTGCAACAAATGCAATCTTTGGACATAATACTGGATGTGTCCCATTCTTCTGAACAAGTGGTCCAAGACGTATTGGCTACTAGCCGCCAACCCTTATTGGTCAGCCATACGGGTTTTTACGGACATTGCCCATCACCGCGGAATATCTCGGATGATTTAATGCAACAGATTGCCGCTAAAGGCGGTCTAATTGCAGTGGGCTATTGGGACGGTGCTATATGCTCGCCTAATGCGAGCGAGATTGCTAAAGCGGTTAAATATGGTATTGAATTAGTCGGAATTGAACATATTGCCCTCGGTTCTGATTATGACGGCGCGGTTAGTGTGCCTTTTGATACATCAGAGTTGGTTTATTTAACGCAAGCCTTTTTAGATGTTGGGCTTAGCGAATTTCAAATAAAGCAAGTGATGGGTGGAAATATGCTGCGATATTTGCAATTGCATCTGCCTGATTAAGTCGAATATGTAAGGTCAATATGCCACGTTATGTATTGATCTAATGTCGAATATAATTAAATGTATAAGAGTGCAATGGAATTCTATCTACTAAATCAAACCAATATTATTGGCTACTTACAATCGCTACCAGGATCCCCCCTTAGGTTTTCGTCTTTTGATAACTTAGAAGTTCAGGAGATTAACGATGGCAATATGAATTACGCTTTCATAGTTACCAACACATTAGACTCTAATCAATCAGTTTTTGTTAAGCAGGCCCCTCCTTACATTAAAGTATTAGGTGAGGACTGGCCATTGACCCGTCAACGGATGACTGCTGAGATTAATGCATTAAGTTATCAATCTAGCGTTTGCCCTGAGATGGTGCCAGATGTTTACTACCAATCTGAATCTTTGTCAGTGCTTATCATGCAAAACCTAAATCAACACGCTATTTTGCGAACCGAGCTTATACAATGTCGATATTTGCCCAGATTGGCAGAAGATTTATCTACTTTTCTGGCAGAAACCTTATTTTATTCCTCTGATTTTGCTTTGCCATCTGCAGAAAAAAAAGTGATGGTCAATAAAAGTGGCAATCAGGATATGTGCAAAATTACTGAGGATTTTGTCTTTACGTATCCTTTTGAGCATCATGAAATGAATGATTACAACCCTGCGCTAACGCAGTCAGTTATCGATTCAGTTCAAAAAGAACCTAATGTTAGAGCACATGTTGCACAAATGAAGTATGTGTTCATGAATAAGCCTGAAGCCTTATTACATGGAGACTTACACACCAGTTCAGTCATGGTAAACCCACGACAAACCTTTGTAATTGATCCTGAGTTTTCTTTTGCAGGCCCTATGGGATTCGACATTGGCGCACTCATTGCTAATTTATACTTAAACTATTTTTCGCATGCACACCAGCCATTAGCCGGATCTGTCCATTACAGTCAATGGTTGTTGCAAACGATTGACGACCTTTGGTCTAAATTTGAAGCTAAGTTTTTATCTTTGTGGTCAGAACATGAGCAGTCTGCAAACGTTGCGTTTATGGGGAAGGATCTGACAGGGTGTAGTCATCAAACGTTTAGACATGTATTCATAGAACAAGTGTTAAGCGATACCTTGGGTTTTGCAGCATGTAAGATGATACGCAGAATTTTAGGTGTGGCTAAAGTGGCTGATTTTATGCAATTTGAGGATCAATGTCTCAGAGCAAAATTAGAAACCCAAGCCCTTAAAATGGCTACAACTATGTTGGTTAATCGTCAAGCTTATACAAATATTGCCGATGTGAATGAATTGGCAGAGAGTGTTAGTTCAGATATTCTGAAATAGAACCGAAGGTGATGACTAAACAGGAACCGAGTTAAGATAAAAGCTCACTGTGTTTTGCTCAGATAATATTTTTCGGATGGGTCGTGTGTCAACATACCGAAAGGTAATTACTTTAGTAACCCTTTGACTGCTTAATCAAAATTACCAATTTATAAAAGTGAAAATACCATGTTCAAATATGTGTTAAGCACCATGCTAATACTGTTGTCACAATCAGTCTTTGGATTAACTTGTCAGTCACTTATTGAACAGCAACTTGCCAATCAACTCGATAGCTCAATTTTATTTGATGATCGCAAAGCCATTGTTGTTGTCACTATTTGTGCACAAAAGCCATTACCGGTTTACGCTGTGCTACATACAAAATTGCTGTCTGATGAGCGACTTAAAAAAACGACTACGCCCATGACGACCTTCGTACATGCCAAGCTACCTACTAACCCAAATGGTAAAACCAAGGTGACTGGATTTTTAGCGGTAAATCGTGCTGAAGCCAATAGTTTTACCCTTAGGCTGAGAGTGCGACTTGCTACTGGGGATGCAATAGACATAGCCAAAAAAATGGTACTTACAGCGGGGAAAACTATCGTTTTTCAAGACAGTGAGATACAAATCGGCGTTGCTCGACTCGGACACTAAAGCAACAGATCTTAGTTAAGTAATCAATAAATACGCTTCAGAGTCGTTTACTTTTCGCTCACAATAGGGCGTTACAAATTTAATACCATTACGTAATAATGAATGTTCACTCGCAATGGTATAGCTTGATTTTAGCGCATAGCCTTTCTCTTAGTTTTATAACATGACTATTTCGTCATCTTTTAAGTGGCCCACTAATGGACTATTTTCAGCATCGGCAAAAGCGGTATCTATTTTTGCTGATCGGTACGCAATGGGTGATCTGAAATTTGGATGTGTAAAGATATAACGCTGCCCTGATCTTAGTGCTTCCACAACACGTTTTGCTAGAAGCGATGGGGGTATGCCAGACTCTACTAACGCTTCAGCTGAGTTGACTCGTTTTTCTGATGCTATTTTAGGGCCACCTTGATCCTTTACCGCTTGATATTCAGGTTGCAGGTTACGCAGTGATTCATGAATACGTGTTTTCACAAAAGCAGGGCATAAGGCTGATACCGCAATGTTATGCTTTTTCAATTCAGCTGCCCAACTTTCTGACATTGATACTACTGCGGCTTTTGAGGCAGCATATGCGCCTGAGTATGCCACACCGTTCATTCCAGCCATGGAAGCAACGTTAATTATCCAGCCCCCCTGGCCATGGCGTTTCATCGAAGGGGCTGTGGCCTGAGTACCATTTACGACCCCCATCACATTGACATCCAATACCCATCTCCAAGTTTCAATTTTGGTTGTATCTACTGAACCGGGAATACCCCCTACACCTGCGTTGTTTATTAACATATGAATGTCACCAAATTTATTTTCTGCAGCAGTGACCGTGTCCTGCCACTGTTGGTAACTTGTGACGTCAAGTGGGCATGCTAATACTTGGATATTCGCGTCTTGTAATTTTTGCTCTGCCTCTGCTAGTTGTTGTTTATCGATGTCAGCAATGACTATTTTCATGCCTAATTGCCCAAATTCTTCTGCAAGGGCAAAACCAATTCCTCCCGCTCCACCAGATATAAGGGCTGTTTTACCCGAAAATTCGTTCGACATGATGATATTCCTCGATAATGTGGCGTGTTAACTTTACGTGTATGTCTGGATATTAAGAGGTGATTGAATTCAGAAACACTTTATTTAGCGAATTGGAAAGGCTTCATAGAATGAATGTTGTCTGCGTATTTGGGGGCGTGAACGTAAGTTAAATCACGCAGTTTAAAATGTGTTTCGTTGCAGCCGCTTAGATTCTATCTGACATTTGAAAGCAAACGCATTTGACCTGATCTGATAGTCGACACTGTGCCATTTGCAGACCTTCACTGTAGAATTAATTTAGAGGGAAAATACTTAATAAATGGGCTCTAGCATTACCAAAAATATCGGCTAATCGACTCTTAAAATGAATATCTGCGCAATTTGTGTAAAAGCTTAAACTAGCTGACGTATAAGTTTTAAGTTGACCTTGCTCTCAGTTATATTTGGGGGACATAAATTGAGCATATTTAAATTAATAGATTAAATTATTTTTATGTAAGTGGCGCCAGGAGGCGGATTAGAATCAACGACACGAGGATTTTAAATACACGGACAGCGTTTATTATCAGAGGTTTATAGTATTTTTATAAATAGTGTTTAAGCATTGAATACGGGACGCCAGTGAAAGGCGTCCACTCAACACACATTGTTAATGTTAACGTTCACAATGATACATCCGTTTAAATTGTTGCGGAGTAAGACAGGATAATTACGGAATACCGAATACAATCAAGATGGTGCAACACCAGCTGTCTTATTGGTGTAGAGCGGGCTAACGCTGACAAGCATATACTCTAGCTTACGTCGGGTATCCTCGGGGATATCATCAAATATCTCAAGTCTGTCAAAATATTGAACTGGGGAACCAGACCTAAAAATATCAGCGACTGACATCGAAATTGTTAATAGATCATCGCATTTATTAAAAATACTTGCAATCGCACCTATAGCTTGATTAACCACTGTCAATGAAACGGGAATCCTTGCGTTAGTAGCATCTTTAATCATCTGATCATGCAATGGAATTCTTCCAAAACTTCCGAGCTGAGGTTGTGCATTCACTTCGCAGATAACAGCACCATTTGAATACCAAGGAACGGATGCGTCGACGGAGATTAAATCAACCCCAGCACAATAGAGACCCATTGTTTTAGCGACCTGCTCACAAAGAAGTTTGTTCTCTTTATGCAGGTACATATTGAAATCGGTCGTTGTCCCACCCCGACTTACATTACTTGAATGTGAAAGGATAATTTTATGTCCAATTGGGGGCACGTCCGATAGTGTATGTTGTTGTTTAGCCAATATCTTTATCACTAATTCATCAATAATGATTTGTGTCATCGCCGCTGAAACAAGGTTTCGTTCTTTGCTATTATTTTCTATATCTATTAGCTGACGGATAGACGACACCCCATCGCAAAACACATGAAGCTCCTCATGCTTAAAGGCCCTCTCGATTTTATTGTTTAATACAGTTACTCGGTAAGCATCGCCGAAGCAGTGCCGCTCAACAATTATGTTGCTATAGCGTTTCACTAAATCTCTAAATGTCTGGACAAGTTCATTCTCCGTCTCCAAAAAAGTGCAAACTCCCCGACCTTGCTCTTCACCTTCAGGCTTGAGAACGACTGGGTAACCGATTTTTTCTGCAAAGGACACTGCTTCCTCAACTGTGTTAACACGCGCCTGCTCAGCAACAGGGAAGCCAGACATTTTCAATAGACGGTTCGTATCAACTTTACTTTTTGCCAGTGTGACGCCAATGGCACTTTCTTGATCGGTGATCGAGCTGCTGAAGATACTTGAGCCACTTCCATAGCCGAAGATGATATATCTCTGGTTGAATATATTGAATGGAATTTTTCGCTCGGCGGCAGCAGCAATAAAGTTGCCTGCGTTAGTTCCTGCTGGTAGAAAACGGCGCGCTTGTTTCTTCTGTTTGTCTGCAAATTCAATAATATCTTCATGTATCATACCTCGGCCCATGTTTGATAATAGGGGCTGTAAGGCGTTGGCGTTAAATATACTCATGGCGGGAGAAAGTGTTGGGATGGCAAAGCATAATGCGCCTCCCTCCTCAAACAACTTAATGGGCGTAAACCTTTGGTCCCCGCAGTGGTGGTTCAATATATCAATTATTATGACATAGATTGCTGGGGCTGTGTCAAGGTCAACCAGTAAACTGTCAGCTGAAAACCGGTTGTCGTCTTTAAAGGAAGGCAGGCTTTCTCTCAATTCCGCAAGTCGTATAGTAAGTATGTCTGTTACTGATGGAGCATCACTGAAACGCAAGATAAGCGAAGGCTGTATCGCGCCATATGCGTAGCCTTTTATCTGCTGTCTTTCAATCTTCATAAACCGCGGCCCTCTAGTACATGTAAAAATAAAAAATCACTATTTTTCACAACTTGAAAATATATAATGCATCATGTTTTCCGTATTTACTTGTCTTTTATGTCTTTTATGTCTTTTATGTCTTTGAGGATGTGAAAGTTGGCTAATTTTCGTTTACTAATCATATGTTTTCAAATAATTTAGAATCTAAAATAAGCGCTTACCGTTATTACGTAGACCAGCTCTGAATATTGCCCATGATGATGAACGTCTTTTATTCGAACAGGCTTATCTGAGGATTAAAGTCCAGAATTCGCTCTTAGGCGACTGCAGGGCTCGGTCAAAACCTAATTTAAAAATCGTCTGGTTGAGTCAGAACTATTTCAGTGTGGTTTGTTCTGTTCAGGTGACTATTTCAACCCCGTTATTGGTGCCAATCAATACTATGTCTGCACCACGATCAGCGAACAATCCATTCGTCACCACACCTACTATGGCATTGAGTTGTCTTTCAAGTTCGACTGGGTTTAGAATTTTTAGATTATATACATCCAAAATGACATTGCCGTTATCAGTGACGATACCTTGTCGATAGGCCGGATCGCCACCAAGTTTGACTATTTCTCTGGCCACATAAGAGCGGGCCATGGGGATCACTTCAACGGGCAGTGGAAACTGACCTAGCATAGGTACTTGCTTAGTATCATCAATAATACAAATAAATTTCTCAGCCACAGCAGCAACAATTTTTTCTCTAGTGAGGGCGGCACCCCCGCCCTTTATCATATGTTTGTGCTGGGTTATTTCGTCTGCACCGTCTACATATATATCGAATTTGTCTACTGAATTCAGGTCAAATACGTCAATGCCCATCGCTTTTAAGCGCTCAGTGGAGACATTTGAACTAGATACGGCACCTTGAATTTTATGTTTTACATCAGCCAGTGCATCGATAAAATAATTAACCGTGGAGCCTGTGCCAACACCCACAATTGCGTCATCTTTTATGTATTTTAATGCGGCATGGGCTGCGGCTTTCTTTTTATCATCTTGAGTCATTTGTTTACAGGCCCTAATATTTGTAAATACCTTGATTCTTATTAGTGTAACTCAAGCGGCAGTTCAGTCGACACTAAAAAATTGCTCTGGGGTCGCAATGCCATTTAATGGGATATCCCAGCTATCGGTGAACAACCTATCAGTTTGTTGACAGGTATGCGCTAAGCCAATAAGTTGAGTGGGTAGTGAGTCTCGACGTAAAGGGGCTAATGTTCGATCATAATATCCCCCCCCCATACCTAATCTATTGCCTTTAGCATCAAAGGCAACCAAGGGGGTGAGTATCAATTCAATATTGGTCAGTGGGCAGATATTTTGGGTGGTCACAATTGGCTCTTTAATCCCATAACTGTTTTTATGGGTAGGCGAATTGGGGAGATAGTTAACAAACAGCAAATGCCCTTTACTAAAAGGATGTAGTACAGGTAATAACACGCACTTACCTTGTTGCCAGCAATAGTCAATAATTGCCTGAGGGTCTATTTCTCCATCATTCGCAATATAACAGGCAATGGTTTTTACTTGAGGGAGTGTGGTTGATGTAAGGCAGGTTGTGAGTATTTTAGTTGCCGCTTCTACTTGGTGCAGAGGCGATAACATTTTTCGATTTTTTCGATACGTATGACGGAATTGTTGCCTTTCTAATGCATCTGAATAGGACATGCTTTAAGTATCCGCAAGCTGATCTAAGTCGTCAAATATTGTTTCAGCTTCAGTATCTAAAATTTCATAGTCATAGAGCACTTTTAAACGAGCGGCTTCGTCTTTTGTTGGAGGGGCCATTTTCATAATATATCTAATTGGTCTCACACTGATGAGACCATAACATAGTTAATTACTCCACCAAACCCTGTACATTGCTATAGGTATCTACATACAGTTGGGTCAAACGTTTATTGTCTACCTTAGTGGCGACATTGATTGTTTGCGCATTGAGCCAATCTGGACTTGCAGTGGTGTTAGGCAGTGCAACTGAGGTTTGACCAATGTTTAAGGGATCGGTAGAGACCCTTGCGTGACCGGTTTGTAACTCGAACAAGCTAGGTTCAACCAAATGCGCAAGAGGCATAGCATCGTGGAAAAAACACACCTCCTCGTCTCTATTTTGAGAATAAAATTTCATATAAAATTGTGCTGCATCATGGACAAAACCGCCCAGTGTAGGATTATTTTGTTTAAGCTGACTTAAAAATTCAGGTTTAAACGGACAAGAGTTTGTGACATCTAGGCCAAACATGTTTAGCTGCCATGATGCCCCAAACACAATTTCAGCTGCGTACGCGTCGTTCCAAATATTGGCTTCTGCCACAGGTGTGACGTTACCAGGTACAAACGCTGCTCCACCCATTACTGATACCGCTTTAAGTAATTTAGGCAGTTCAGGTTCAAGACGTAATGCTAAAGCTAAATTGCCTAATGGGCCAATAGCAACAACAGTGATTTCACCGGGATATTCACGTGCCATATCCACAATAAACTGCGCCGAACTTCGTGGGTCTAGTTTACCCTCAGCTGCAGGGAAATTGATGTTGCCAAATCCATCATCGCCATGAACAAAATGTGCATATCCCGACTCTTTTCCTACCCAAGGCATACCAACGCCCTTACATACAGGAATATCTTTGTTAGCAAAGGCACATAAAGTAATTGCATTTTTGGCTGCCATTTCAACTGGTACGTTGCCAAATACAGTCGTTAGCCCCAACACGTCGATTTTGGGGTGTTGGAAGGCAAAGAAAATTGCCATTGCATCATCAATACCTGGGTCTGTATCTAGTATAATTTTGTAGCGCATTTATTGTCTCCCTGAAAGGTTATTGCTTAGCAAGAAAACGATTCACGTCTTCTTCATTAGGTATGGATTGTGCTGCGCCAAGTTTCATAACGGCCAGTGCAGAGGCTGCGCAAGCACGAATTAAGGCGGTTTTTGAATCGGTATGGTTACTGTAAGCAGATAAAAAATAGCCAATAAATGTATCGCCTGCTGCTGTTGTGTCTACTGCGTCTACTTCAAAAGCAGGCACATCGATGGTTTTGTCTTTCTTAAGCATACGCACCCCAACTTTACCCAAGGTAATCAATACTTCGGCGTGGGACCAATCTTCACGAAAATACGCTTCTATTTTATCCAAATCTTTACGACCAGAGAGCTCTTCAGCTTCGACTTCGTTGACTATTAATAAGTCAATGCATTCATGTGGTAGATGTTTGACCGACTCTGTCATAGGTGCGGGGTTAAAAGCTACGCGTAAGCCTTTTGCTTTGGCTTGGGCCAGCACTTGGTCAATATTGTTGGTTTCATTTTGAGTCAATACCCAATCTTCAGGTTTTACAGTGTCTAATGCATCCATTATGTCTTTATGTGTTATTTCATGATTGGCACCGCCAAACAATACTATGGCGTTTTCAGCTGAGGGAGTAATTTGAATAATCGCGTGACCAGAGGCAGTTTCAGTGCATGTTATATGTTTACAATCAATACCATCACGGATCATGGTTTGTTTGAAAGCAACGTCAACTTCGTTAATCTTACCAACATGGAGTACTTCAGAGCCTGCTCTGGCTAATGCGATGGATTGATTAGCTCCCTTTCCGCCTAGTAAGCACTGGTAATGGCTGGATGCTATGGTTTCACCGGGCTGAACGAAGTGATCTACCTGATATACATGGTCGATGTTGATTGAACCAAAATTAATAACGGCCATGATGCCTTGCCTCTTGTTTTAAAGTTCTGATTTGGAATTTATTCTAGCCGAATAAAGGCGCATAATAACCTTTCATAAAAACTGACCATTTGGTCTAGAAGCAATTATATTGATTTTTACTGTGACAGCAAATTTATCTACGCAAAAATGGATAATTTATGTACAAACCCAGTTTTGGTAATGAAGGGGGAGGCATTGGTTAAAAATAATCTTACAGATATTGTGGCACCATGACCCCAAGGCCACCAAACAACCATTATTTTTGGATGGCGTTGAATATTGGTACTGAATAGCTTTTGTTGTTTAACCAGTTTTGAAAATGCCCCCGCGTAATGTTTGACTTCTTCAGGTGCTTTTTTGATGGTTTTAACATCCCAGATTACAGGTAAAAATTGTTGTAATGTAAAAAACACTTGGTCTTGTTTATCTACTGAAAATTCAGCGATCATCACTTTATGAAAATCATCATATTTCCATTTAACCAAAGAAGTTAGGCTTCCATTACATCTTTTCCGTAAGTGTGTATTTGTTGTTCTTGATTCATATAGCTTCTAGTCTCAATCCGTTTATAAACGTTTGGATGTCTCCCAAAATGCCGCTGTCTAGTATAAGCCCGTGAACCGAAAGTTCAGGGCGGAAGTATCATCACTACCTTAGGCTTCTTGATACGAGCCAAGCTTGCACAATAGTAGTGGAATCAACTCCCTAGGTAAAAAGCATCGGCCAGGGACATAACTAAACTGGCAAACACCCCAGGAGACGTAGAAAACTGTTTGTTATTACACCAATAAATAACTCGCGATACACCAAACATCCTTATTTAATCAGTTAGCAGTCAGATATACTAGCGCTATCGCATCCTCTAACGTGTATTTGCCCTCCTGAGAGTGGTAGAATTATTTGGTCCAACGATTGAGAGAACACTTTGAATACATCAACTAACCTTTTCGATACTTTAACTCCGTTACTCGAACGGAACAATATATTAACCACAGCCGCAGAAGTACAAGGTATGTTTTGTGGCATGTTAGGTGGTGGTATGCCACTAGAATGCCAAGATTGGTTAGAGCCTCTCGCTGATTTTATTCACCAAGGTGAGATGTTTTCCAAAGAAGTAGACGAAGCGTTCAAAAGTCTTTTCGATAGTACATGCCAGCAATTGGTTGAAAATGATTTTGCACTGGTACTTTGTTTACCTGAGGATTCATCCCCTATTAACGAGCGTGGTCAGGCTTTATTGAATTGGGTACAAGGTTTTATGCTTGGTTTTGGTTTACATCAGGATGATTTAACCGGTTGTTCTGAAGATGTTAAAGAAGCCCTAGAAGATTTTGCGGAAATTGCGCGGATGGATGATGAAATGAGTGAAAATGAAGAGTCAGAACAGGCTTTGTTTGAAGTAATGGAATATGTGCGCGTTACCGCTATGTTATGTTTTAACGAGTTAGGTAAGTCACCTGAACAACAACAAAGTCAACCCAAAACGGTTCACTAGACGTTTTATTCAGCGGTTTATTAAAATAAGCCTAACATCTTTGTTTTTGTAAACAGTAAAGTGAGTCAAGTCATTGCCCATGAATAACACCGAATTTTTAACACGTCAAAAACATTTATTAGAAAAGATGCAGCCTAACAGTATTTGTTTGGTGCCCGCGTCAAACTTAGTCACTCGCAGTCGTGATACAGAGTATCCATTTCGCCAAGACAGTTATTTTCAATATTTGTGTGCTTTCCCTGAGCCAGAAGCTTGGTTGGTATTATCTAATCATCAAGAATATTCAAAGGGATTGTGCGTTTTATTCTGCTTAGATAAAGACCCTACTATGGAAATTTGGCATGGGCGCAGAACGGGTCTCAGTCAAGCCAAACAGCAATACCCCGTAAACATGGCCTTTGCTTTAGAAGAATTAGATGAACAGTTATTAGATTTGATTGATGGCCATCAAAATATATATTTTGCTCAAGGACATAACCCTGACGCCGATGACCTTGTTTTTTCTTTATTGCAAGCATTACGTGATGCCCCAAAACAAAGTAAAGAGGCTCCTTCTAGCCTGATTGATGTTCGAATCATCTTAGATGAAATGCGATTAATTAAGTCTGCTAATGAAATAGACATGATGCGTCAAGCGGCAGCTACCGCGACCCAAGCACATATCCGAGCCATGAAATTTGTTGAGGCGGGTAAAAATGAATATCACCTTGAAGCAGAAATTCATCATGAATTCGCCATGCAAGGCGCTAAATATCCAGCCTATGGCACTATAGTTGGGGCAGGTGATAATGCTTGTATTTTGCATTACACTGAAAATAATCAAGATCTAAAAGTCGGCGATCTAGTCTTAATTGATGCCGGTTGCGAATGGCAAGGTTATGCATCCGATATTACCCGCACATTCCCCGTTTCTGGGATTTTTTCAATCGAGCAAAAGCAACTCTATCAACTGGTGTTGGATGCGCAACTCGCCGCCTTTGATGTGATTAAGCCCAACAACACTATTAAGCAGGCTAGCGACGTGGCAATTGCTGTGATCACCCAAGGTTTGATTGATTTAGATATATTGAAAGGGGAATTAGCCGCTAATATCGAACAACAAACCTACCGTGCGTTTTATATGCACGGTCTAAGTCATTGGCTTGGTTTAGATGTACATGATGTCGGTCATTACAAAATAGATGGTCAAGAGCGACCGCTCAAACCTGGAATGGTACTAACGGTTGAGCCCGGTATTTATATAGCACCTGATGCAGATGTTGATAGTAAATGGTGTGGCACAGGTATTCGTATTGAAGATAATTTACTGATAACCCAAAGTGGTCATGAAAACTTGACTGAAGCTGCACCTAAAACTATCAACGACATTGAAGCACTGATGACAAAAAAGAGTGGCTAACAGTATGCATGTATATGACATTATTATAGTGGGGGGGGGCACAGTAGGGTTGACTCAAGCCCTTGCTTTAAAAAATAGTGGTCTGTCGGTGGCGGTTGTTGAAAGCCATGTTAGTGAATCTATGCCAACTGGGGCTCCTCAGTTACGTGTTAGCGCGCTGACGCTTGCTTCAGAAAATATTTTACAAAATTTAGGTGCTTGGCAACATTTAGATCTTAACAGGCTATGCAGTTATGAAAATATGCAAGTTTGGGATAAAGACAGTTTTGGAAAAATTGCGTTTTCTGCTGACCAAGTTCAAAAAAAGCAACTAGGTCATATTGTTGAAAATCAAGCAATTAGGCATAGCTTATGGGTGCAAGCCCAGAGCAGTGGATACATTGAGTTTCTCGCCCCTAAAAAAATTAAGCAATTAGTTTTTGGCCAGCAAGAATGCTTTATTACCTTAGACGACAATAGCCAGTTAACCGCTAGGTTAGTTATAGGTGCTGATGGCGCTAATTCGATAGTCAAAAAACAAGCAAATTTAGCGCAAACATTTTGGGATTATGATCAACATGCCATAGTCGCAACGGTTAAAACTGTTTTGCCTCACAATCACACCGCTAGACAGATTTTCACTCCTACTGGACCTTTGGCTTTCTTGCCTTTATGGGATGCACATCATTGTTCTATTGTATGGTCACAAGATGAACCCATAGCAGCCGAATTACTCAAACTATCAAACCAAGCATTTAATACCTCTGTGACAGCAGCATTTGATTGCACCTTAGGTTTATGTGAACTGGTTAGTGACAGGCAAAGCTATCCCCTTAAAATGCGCTACACTCGACAGTGGGTAGCTAATAGAGTGGCTATTATTGGTGACGCAGCACATACCATTCACCCTTTGGCTGGTCAGGGAGCCAATCTAGGTATATTGGATGCTGCTGCTTTGGCTGAACAGATTATTAGGTTGGTCGAACAAGACAAGGATTTTGGTTTAGCTAAAAATTTACGATCTTTTGAGCGCTGGCGCAAAACTGAAGCCGTTAAAATGGTGTCGGCTATGGAGGGTTTTAAGCGTTTATTTGCTGGAGATCAACCTATTAAAAAATTTATCAGAGATGCTGGCTTAAGTTTGGCTAACCACTCATCACTTACTAAACAAAAAATCATTCAGCATGCCATGGGTCTTGAAGGCGAATTACCTGAGTTGGCTAAAGGGCGTTCAGATTAGATATTTGTATTTTTAAATCTCAACAGTTGTAATTTATATTTTAAAGGAATATCCAGTGAATAAATTTATTATTGTTAGCGCTTTCACCCTGACACTGGTTGCTTGTGGTTCTCATCAAGCACCCGCTTACGAAAAAGACAAACGTCCACAAGACCGAGGTCAATACACTGGAATAGAAGGGGTTATCCAAAAGCAAAAAGTTCAAGCTTATCTGACTAACCAAGCTAACCAATTGAAGTGCCAAGATTCGCGATTAGATTTGGTTGATGCTGAAGCTGAAGGAGATATCAATATGATCCGCCGAGTCAAAGCAAGAGTCCAAAAAAATTGTGTAGTCGAAAAATAATCCCCGAGAACTTGTATTATGACCCCAGCGGTTAACAGTGCTAAAAAAGCGAAAATTAAATATACACTTCATCATTACCAACATGACAGTGGGGCCCCTTCTTATGGACTGGAAGCGGCTGAAAAGCTGGCCATATTGCCTGAACGCGTCTTTAAAACCTTAGTGGTTAAACTAGATGAAACGCAGCTAGTGGTTGCAATACTGCCAGTTAATTCTATGTTGAGTATGAAGAGTGTTGCTAAGGCTTATGGAGCTAGAAAGGCTGAAATGGCTGACAAGGTTGAAGTCCAGCGCAGCACGGGTTATGTATTAGGTGGTGTTAGCCCTATTGGTCAGAAAAAATCGTTGAAAACAGTCATTGATCAATCTGCACAGCAATATCCAACTATTTATGTGAGTGGTGGCCGAAGGGGCTTAGAAATTGAATTAAATGCACTAGACTTGCAAACCCTTACCCAGGCATTATTCGCCACTATCTCCCAATAAAGTTACCTTCAATGAACATCGATGTTTTTACTCTGAACTCTCAGGACGCACATATACTCAAGATATGTTATTCCTGCTTGAGCACTACACGCTTGATCCTATGGGCGGAGCAATGGCGTTAAGCCAAGCAGTAAGAGATAATTTGGCATCTGAATTGGTAAAATTACCGCAAGTCTTCAGTGTAATCTGTTATGTAGAAGACAAGCCTGCAGGTTTGGTAAATTGTTTTGAAAATTTTCAACGTTTAAGTGTCAACCTTTGATTAATATTCACGATTTAGTAGTGTTGTCTGAGTATAGAGGTTTAGGGCTCAGTCAAAAAATGTTGCAATATGTTGAAAATATCGCTGTAGAAAAGGGCTGCTGCAAAATCATCTTGGAAATGTTAGAAGGTAATCGAGTGGCTAAACATGCCTACCTAAAGTTTGGTTTTGCTGGTTATGAACTCGACCCCAAAATGAGTAAGGCATTGTTTTGGGAAAAAGCACTTTGATAGATAAAGCGGCTCTTTATGATTGATTGCATTTTATGTTAGAGCTGTTTTCCTATTCATTGGATTATACAACCTTGGTGCTGCTATTTTTAGTGGCGTTTTTTATTGGCATGGCTAAAACCGGGATGCATGGTGCGTCTATGTTTGCTGTTCCTTTACTCGCGATCGTTTTTGGTGGAAAAGTGTCGGTAGGTTTGATGTTACCCATGTTGATTATGGCGGACTTGTTTGCCGTTAAATATTACCACAGACATGCTAATTGGTATTTCTTGATCAAGTTATTTCCTTCGGCCGCCATCGGAGTATTGGTTGGCACTTGGCTGGGTAATATCATTGATGACCAAGTATTTAAAACTATAATGAGTGTGATTATTTTTGCCAGCTTGGGGTTGATGTTATGGATGGGAAAAGCCAATAAAGATTCTATTCCAGACTATCTATGGTTTGCATTAATGATGGGGTTTGTAGGGGGGGTGACGACTATGGTCGGCAACTTAGCAGGCTCCGTTATGGCTTTGTACTTGCTTAGTATGCGACTACCTAAAAACGAGTATATTGGCACCGCTGCTTGGTTTTTCTTAGCGATTAATCTGTTCAAAGTACCCTTTCACTTGTTTAGTTGGGAGAGTATTGATCTTAATTCTTTTTTGCTAAATCTAATCTGTTTACCTTTTATTGCTTTAGGTGCTTGGGTGGGTATTGTTATTGTGAAACGTATAGAAGAAAAATATTATCGTTGGTTGGTCATTGGAATGACGGGTTTAGCGTCTGTTTTGATGTTGTTTTAATACCAATTCTAAAACAGCTTTCGTTCTAACCATAATAAACTCATAGACAAGACCAGCAGCCTCCATAACCAGCTTTTATCAAGTGACTTCACTGAGCTTTCTACAACCTGTTGTGTATTTTGCTGTTGCGCTATGTTTTGGCTGGATTGGTGATTTTTAGCTTGTTGCCACACTGACCAATTTTTTTCAGCATAAGCATATAACCAGGTATCTAATGACCACTGGTTAGCATTTTGTGGAGCAGCTAATCCAGTATTTTCTGACCAAGTTAATTGGTGCCAGCCGCTCTTTGTTGGCCATATCGTGAGGCAGTGTTGTTCGGTTTGTACTAGGTCTTGGGTCAATATTAAAGGTAGCGGGTTAGTCTTATCAACTGTCACACCTGGATCAGTGACGCCCAGCAAACACTTTTGTTGGCCTTGATTGACCAAACGTAATGAGTTCGGTTTAGTTTTTAGCCAGTATGGTGATTGTTTGGGTCTGGCTAATTGATGTATAACACTCTGCCAATAGTGGCTGTATTGTTCGGATAATCCCGCAGTTTGCCAGCCATAAGTCGAGTTGATCAGTGATAACGCCACTTTTCCCAAACCGATATGGCTGAGAGATACCAGTGTTTGTGCGATATTATTTTGTACCAGTGGAGTATGCTTAACAGCTGTGATCTTGGCTTTTAATAATGGCATTAGCTGTTCTATTTGGCTATGTGGCCAAATGGGGGTAGATGCATAATTCGCTACTTCTAGAGGTTGAATGTGAATATCCGATAACCAGTCCATTGACGCAACAGGCCAAGCACTGACGAGCTCATTATCGGCAATAATATAAACCCCTAAGCCTCTGTTAACCGCTGCTTGTAAAGCATTCATTGATTGCTTTTTTAATGCCAGTAAGGCGCGTCCATCTATTACTAACCAATCAAAATTATCCAATGTACGGTCAACAAATGGCGCAGTGATTTGTGCTAATTCTGTAGCGCTCAGATTGATATTTTGTCGGATATCTTTATCTTGACTGATTTGTGTCAAAATACTTACCTGACTGCCGAACTCTGCAGCCCAGTTTTTTAATTGCCGTGTTTCAAACGATGGGCTCGATTGTTTTATCAGTATTTTTAGCTTAGCTGGTTTAGTCACAGAAAAGGCCATAGGTTCGTCTGCTAATACTTTCGAGTTGTTGTTTTGATTAAGCTGCAGCCTATAAGTCCATTGGCCAACACTTTTTGCTGAAAAGCTCAAGGCAAAACGCTCAAAGGGTTTAACCCTAGTTGTTTGAATGATTTTTCCTGCGGGATCAAGCAAATTCACTTGGTAAATAGAATCTGCTGCTAGGGGCTCATCTGTGCCTTGTAGTTGCCCCATGATTTGCACAAATTGGCCTACAGCCAACTCTTTTGGCCACGACATATCAACTAGTCCTAAACGTGGTTTAGAAGCGGAAAAGGTCACTGAAACATTAGTGAATGATTTCCCCATAACTAGTTGTAAGTTTTGCCATTGGTTTGAATTAAGCCCATCTCCTACGACAAACAAATTATCAATAGCATCTCGGTAAGATAATATTTGTGACGGAACATCAATCTGCGTAGCCACCTCAAATATGCTGCTATTCGTCACTGATTTAGCCGCCCCTCGCATCACAAATACAGCTTGTTGCGGGTCTATTTTCTCTAATTGCTGATCAGTCGCCCCATGAGTAATCAGATAAACCATTGAAGGTTGCTTACTGGTTATTTGGATATCAAAGGCTAATCCCACAACCATCAAAGTGGCAACAGTATTTATGACTAACACGCCCGTCAGCCTTGCCTTTTTGTTTTTTAGTCGCTGACCCGCAAAGTAGCTAGTGATCATTAAACCAATTGTTACCAGCAAAACCATTAAACTTGCGGCAATGGGATAAGCGGCAAATAATCCTAGTGAGAAAGTCACGGCTGAGCGTCCTTTTTCTGTTGTTGTAAAAATGCCTGATATTTTTGCAACATCTTGTTCTGCAGTGAATAGGATGTTTGCCTAGTTGTCGGCGCAGCGATAGGTGGAGGCAGTATTTGCCATAATTTCTTACGTAACTCGCTGATACAGTCTTCGCAATTAGTTAGGTTAAAAGAGTCCGCTAATTGGATTTTCTCTAATGTAGCGATAAAAGTAATGTCCTTAGGAGTGACAGAGAGTTGCTCTGAAAAATAGGTTTTTACTTTTTCGAGTATGCTGGTTTGTTCAATTGTTAAGGTGTTATTTAATGACTTATCTAAGTGTTGATTTAGAATAGTGAGTAAGGCTAAGGCTGATTGTTTAGCTGTGTTTTTTTTAGGTGTTGTTTCATTACGCTGGTAACTTAGTATGTCGGTTAGATCGCCTTGATAGCGTCGTTTTTCAGATACCGGAGGTGGTGCAAAACCTAATCGTTTAACGTAAATGCGTTCGGCTTTTTTCGCTCGGTTCAATAGTTCTAAAGCTTGATTTTCAAAGGGTAATGCAAGTTCTGGCTGGGAAAGTAACAAATGTAGTTCAGCCTGCCACATGTTAGCAATCGCCCGCTTCATTAATAGTTTGGGGTTTGGAGTGCCATTTTTAATGAAATTACCGTCATCGGCTTCACCATGAGCATGCCCAAACTGTGAAATAACTGTGCTATAGCCTGATTTATCGTTGCCTTCTGAGCTGTGCTCAGAGTCTTCGTGTTCATGTTCTGATGCTGGTTTTTCTGCGTCATCAGCATGTTTATCATCTTCATCATGCTCGTCATGTTCCAACTCTGGGCCAGCCTCCATTGCCTGAGGTGTACCACTGTCAAATTCATCACCTAAAAACTGCCCATATTTTTGTTTAAGAAAACTTTGGGCAGCGCCTAATTCTCGGGAGATGTGGTCAATTTTATCTTTTGACAGGTTATTTTTATCAGCGATTAATTCTTTGGTCTCTATAATTATTTGTCTTTGGCTTTTAAAATACTCGGGTATAAAGTCTATTAACGCGCCGTCGGCTAAAACCGCCTGTTGCTCATCTTCAAGCCAGCGAATAATTTTACTGGCTGAACGACTTTGCTGAGCAATGGGTTGGCGGTTATCCCATGCCCTAATACTAAAATATAGTTCGTCACCGGGTTGCATATTTAGCTCGGTTAAATCCCAGTTTTTAACGAAAAGTGTCTTGCCTTCCACTGAAGAGTGAGAATCAAATTGAAAGGTTTGATCACGAAATTTAACCGCTTCCCCCGAACCACTGGCAATCGAAGCAAGAATTTCTACCTGACTTAAACCAAAGTCATCATCGATTGAAACAATCGCTTGTAACCTAGGTTTAGAATCTTTAGCCAACTCGGTAATAGTTTGAGTAGGTTCGACAAAACGAATAGTGGGTCTGGTATCTGCTGTGACAGCAATAGTGTGAATACCTCCGAGTATTTTTTCATCAGCAGCTAGGTGGTAAACACCTGATTGACTCACTACTGTAGTGGCTAAGTAGTAATCATCGGCTTGTTGAATAAGGGCGATCCGTTGTTTGTCAGGCAGTAGTATTGATAAGTCGTTTTGTTGAGTTAATCCGCTGAACTGCAGTCGCCAAGTCACAGTTGAGCCTGCAATCAATTCTAAGTTC
Organism: uncultured Paraglaciecola sp.; assembly: GCF_943787955.1. Classification (NCBI taxonomy): domain Bacteria; kingdom Pseudomonadati; phylum Pseudomonadota; class Gammaproteobacteria; order Alteromonadales; family Alteromonadaceae; genus Paraglaciecola; species uncultured Paraglaciecola sp. The sequence continues at coordinate 129,190 of NZ_CALSOK010000002.1, read as the reverse complement.
AATTCTGTTGTTTGTCTTGCCACCAAACCTGTGTAACTGGGCGCAGTGACAGTGATGATTTTAGTCACAAGGCTAATGGGTATTGTAGGTTTTGGAGCTTGATTGACCAATTCAGTATTAGCTGGTTTGACTTGGGATATAAAATCAGCAGGTATCAGTTTAATTAGTATGAATATTAGGACTACAGCTGCGCTTAATAATGTTGCTGGCTGGGATGAATATCTAGGTAAGCGCAAGCTAAGGTCTGTTGATAATAAGCTTTCTACTTTTGGTTGAACGCGATTTTTCTGTAATTGTTGTAAGGTTGTTAGGCCGCTACTAGGCAACAATATTAATTCGGCACTTTCTTCACATTCACTGAATTGTCGATTTAGATGTAACAACACCTCATTCGCCGTAATATTTTGATATTGTTTGCTTTGCGAAAATAGCAGCGCAGCTAAAGCAGTTGTTGCTGCAACGGCAATGATGGGCAGAACGATCCACTCAGTCATCCAATAAGTGGCCTGACCTGCACATAAAACTAGCAAAAATGTACAAGAGAGTTTTTGTAATAACCATCTACGCCTCAGGCGGATGACGATATTATCGAGTGTTTTGTGCGGAGTTATTGGATGACTAAACAATTATTCGTCCAACTCAGTTTTTACTCGAGAATTAGGCCATTCGCTTAATAATCTCTCTAGTATAAAAACGCTTACCAAGATCGATACCAACCAGATATGTAATGAAGTTGAGTCAGCCATGTTGCTGGATGATTTTTTATATGCTGCTGTCCTTTGAACCGCATTGTTTGATGAAGACTGAATAATTTGTGATGTGGATAATCGAGTGTTTTGTAACCACCAAACTTGGTTTTGTGAAGAAAACAATAATTGAGCTAAGGTTAAAACGAAGTCCGCTTGTTGTAGATTGTTAAGCTCTGCTTGAGTGATAATAGTGGGTGGCCATTGAGTGTCAAGATGACGAGCTGGTTGTTCGAAAAGCTGTTTGCTAAGGTTAATTATTTTATCGCTAGTAAGTAAGTGCATACTCTTGTTTTTTGTTTCGTCATAAGTGAGATAGTTGACAGCTAATTTCAGTTTTTTATGAGTGTTGATTACTTCAAATGCGGCGCGTAGATAGACTAATGAAGTCGTACTAAAATCATCGTAGATTACTGTTATATTCGTAGAATATTGTTCAGTAATATTTTCTTTAAGTATCTCTTTAACATGCCATTTAACTTGTTTAGGCAGCGGTATTTTTTTTCCAATAAACTGCTTTAGGCGGTTTGTTGTATACACAGATATCGCTGAATCAGCAGACAGTTGCGTGGTGTAGTCTGCCACTTTACTCCATATGTTGAGAGCCGGTGCTGGCGGATGATTTGCCGACCACTGGGCTAATTCCCTTGTATTAATACTGCGATTACTTGTGCCCAACAGCACTAAACTTGAGCCTTGAGCTTGGTCTATTAATGTTTGCCTTTCCTGATTATTGGTTTGGTTTAACCAATCTTCGGTCAACAATATATGCGAGTTAACCTGTTGGTTACTGTTTTGCCAATACACTTGAGTGAGTATCAGAGTTGCCAGTAAAAACATAAACAGTCGCAAAGCCAGCAACGCTAATTGTGTCAATCTGAGCTGTCGTAACCTAGGCGAGGTGCTTACTTTGATAAAAGCGATATGCGCAAAAGCTATAATACGAGGGCGGGCTTTGCTTAATAAATGTATTCCCAGTGGGATAAGTAAGGTCAACAAACCCAATAATGCCATGGGGGATGCTAATACGAATGGCATATTTAACATGCCTTCATCTTAATGCTTGCCTAGCGGCTAAAAAACGATGCAGCATTTTATCTAATGGTTGGTCGATGTTGGCAATATAATGTTGAATGTTGAGCTGGTTAAAGGTCTTTTTTATGGAATCTTGCCAGACTTGTCTTGCCGCTAAGTAGTCCATTTTTGCTAAATTTGCCGAGACTAATATTTGTTGCTTGCTTTCTCTGTCTTCAAAACGTATTTGCCCTTTATAGGGGAAGGTCAGTTCATCATCACTTTCCAATTGCATGGCTATGACTTCGGTTCTTTTACCAACCAAGTTTTCCATAAAGTCGATTATTTCATTGTCTTTTTGATAAAAATCACTAAGTACAAAAATGAGACTATTAGATTGCATGTGACTTAACTGGTGTTGTAAAACTTGCGGGGGTGGGAACACCGAACCCGTAAACATTTGACTGAGTTGCACCAGTAATTTTTGCCAGTGTTGTTTACCCGTCATGGCAGGCAAAAAGTGCAGGTTATCGCTCGACAGTCCCAATAAACCGATGGCATCACCTTGTTGGTGTGCGATGTAAGCGATAGTGGCTAAAAGGTGTTTAGCGTAGTCAAACTTATGCCAGCCTTCGTTAGATTCAGATTCAGATTCAGAGCTAGATTCAGACGAACGTTGCAACATAGATGCGCTGGCATCTAACACGAGCCAAATATTGATATTGCTTTCGCGTTCTGCTTCACGCACAAAATATCGGTCGGAGCGCGCAAATAACTTCCAATCAATATTGCCAAGGGGATCGCCAGGCTCATAGGCTCGATACTGGCTGAACTCTACACCTGTACCTCGCTGCACACTGGCATGTAATCCATGTAACAAGCCGTGAGCCACAGTCTTCGCTATCAAAGGCATATCTTTGATACTGGCGAGAACAAGTGGGTCAATAAGTGGTTGCATGCTATCCGCTTTTTAACATATCAAACAGCGGAGGACGATGGGGAAGAAGCGCCAAAAGGACTAACTGGCTCTGCTATGTCTTGTAATAAACCATCCACTACATCATCGCTGCAGATATTCTGCACTTCTGCTTGAAAACTCAACAATAGTCGATGCCTTAAGACCCCATGAGCCACCTGTTTGATATCGTCCATAGTAACGGCAAAACGTTTTGACAGTAACGCATTCGCTTTGGCACATAACACCATAGCTTGACCCGCACGAGGCCCAGCACCCCAGCGCACATATTGATTCACGCATGATGACTGACTATCCCCAGGACGAGTATTGCGAGTAAGTTGATTGATATACACCATCAGTGGTTCAGATATCTCAATATCCCTAACGAGATGTTGCAAGCTGATAATGTCTTGCGCATTGAGTACTGCATTTAACGTTGCTTGAGTATTCCCTGTCGTGCGGCGTAATATTTCAATTTCTTCTAGCTCAGAGGGATAATCCACTTTTATAAACATTAAAAACCGATCAAGTTGTGCCTCTGGTAAAGGATAGGTTCCTGCTTGTTCAACAGGATTTTGGGTTGCCAACACAAAGAATGGCTTAGGCAAAGCATAGCTCGTTCCTGCGTAACTAATACTCTTTTCCTGCATCGCTTCCAACAGCGCTGCTTGGGTTTTAGGTGGGGTACGATTGATTTCGTCGGCTAACAAAATGTTGGTAAATACCGGGCCCTTTTGAAACTTAAAAAAACGCTCTCCTGACTCATGGTCGGTTTCCAATATTTCGGTACCGATAATATCACTGGGCATTAAATCAGGCGTAAACTGTACACGCTTAAAACCCAGCTCGAGCGTTTCTGCTAAGGCATTGACCATGAGAGTTTTAGCAAGTCCTGGCACCCCTTCTAATAAACAATGCCCACCAGCTAAGATACTGACTAACAATTGCTGGATCACCTTTTTCTGCCCTACAATCACTTTGGCTACTTCGTCCTCAACCTGAGTCAGCTTGTCTAGTAATACGAGAATGTCTTGTTTGGATAAATTCTGTGTACTCATTTTTACCCTTAGTGGTTAAAGTGGAAATAGAGGGTGAGTGGCAAGTGCGTCAAGCGGTCATGGCATAAATGACAATGTTGACTGCAAATTTGGTGTTATCCACTTTTAACCAACGTTTGTTTCTAAAGTCGTAATCCCATTCACAGCCAAGGTCTTTATTACTGTACAACACCGCTATTCGTCCATCTATCTCAATGGCTTTGAGGTACTCATGCACCAAATCGTCGCCCCATCCATTCAGTTCTACTGAAGTGCGCGGTGGTCCGTCAAATTCAAAAAAACACGAATACAGTGGGTGATCATTAGGGATCTTCTGCAACGCCTCAGAGCCAAACATATCCGCCATTTGTGCTTCAAAGGTTTTGGCAAACATGCCATCAATATCGTGATTACAATCGTCGACAAAGACAAATCCACCGTTTTCAACATAACGTTGAAAGTGTTGTCTTTCTTGCAAGTTAAACTGCACTAATCTGTGCCCTGCCATATAACAAAATGGGGCGGTTAACATGCTTGGATCAGAAAGCGGTATGACTCGCTCCTGCAAATCGACCCGTAAACTTGTGTACTCAATCAGTGAATTAAGTACATTTGCGGGCATTCGCTCATCTACTTCCCAGTTACCTGATTCGTAACTCAAGCGGGTAAAGTAAAAGTCATATTCACTATTTTGGCTACGCACAGCAAAGGGCAGTGCCGCGCAAACGGCAACCGCACAACCAGAGCGAATAAAGTGACGACGATCCATATTAAAAAAGGATCAACAAATAGCCACAAACAGGCTTAGTGTTTGTGGCTATTTGTTTATACCGCATCAGACAAGCTGCTGAAGGTAAAGTCCCTGATCTTCATTGGTGGGATCATATTACCGTCAATTCGTTCAGGTTTACCTAAGGCTTCTATATTGTTTAACATCACAATCGGACTTTCATTAAAACGGAAGTTTTTAATCGGATATTTTATTTTGCCGTCTTCAATATAAAAAGTGCCATCGCGGGTTAATCCGGTATACAGCAAGGTTTGAGGATCGAGTGAGCGAATATACCAAAGGCGCGTAACCAAAATGCCTCTACGGGTACTTTTAATCATCTCTTCTAAGGATTCGTTGCCCCCATCCATAATAATATTACCACCACGGGGAACGTAAGCGACGCCGGTTTTTTTCGCCCAATAAGGCGAATTAGGCATATTGACTACGGTACCGTTTTTTATCCAATCGGTGCGATTGCGTGGATAGCCATTTCGAGAAAAGGGGGCTGCTGGAGCAATAGGGTGCCTAGGGTCAGTATAAATGTTGACTCTTTCGTCAAACATTTTTTGGCCTAACTTATTTTTAGGTGCCTTTGCTGCATCTTCGCCTTCTTTGAGTTTGTAACTTAAAAAGCTACGTCCTTCATCCGCGCCTCTTTGAGCAAAATTACGCACCATATTGCCTAACAGTCCAACGCTGGCTGCAGGCTCTAAGATTACCGTGTACTTGCCTGGCTCCATCGCTTTAGCATCGACCGAACCTATGGACTTTTGAATGGCAATGCTTGACGCTTTAGCCGTGTCTAAGAGTTTATAATCGCTAAAATTACGTGTGACCCAACCTGAGCCTTTACCGTCCTCGGTGCGAATAGTCACCGAAAAGTCTACGTCTGTAGATTGGTTATAAGCGAATAAACCTTTGTTATTGATGATGGCGCTAAACGTCACAAACTCTTCTAAAAAGCCTGCTGCCACCAATTTGTTCTTTTTCGATGGCACTATGCTGTCTTCGGCAGCTTGCGCTCTATTTTCTGGGGTAACATTCGCTGTTGACTCAAAATAAGTCTTAGAAGTTGTATATTTTTGTGGGCCAAACAAGGGCATGTGTTCTTCGTTTTCAGGTGCCAATTTAGCCAGTTCTTCTGAGCGGCGTACTACTTTTTCAAGTGATCCATCGTCAAACTCATTGATAGTGGCGGTGCCCGTTTTTTTACCAAAGGTGGATTGCACAGCCAATACCAGATCACTTTCTTCGCCTGCGGTAGATACTGTATTTCTGGCATAACGAATATTGCCGCCTATGCTGCCATTTAAGTTACATTCAATTTCGTCAGCTTTAGAGTATTTTAATACTTTGGTCAGTAACTCTTTGGCTTTTTGTTCAGATAAAATAGTCATAATTCTCTTTCCTTCTCAATGCCGACTTACACATTACGCGCAGTGTTGATGACGTTAATGTTGTTGAATCTCGTAGTCGGACAACCATGAGAAACCGCGCTAACCTGTGACGGTTGACCTTTACCATCGAAGAACGAACCACCTACTCGATAATCTGATTTTCCGGCCATTTGGGTGCAACTGTTCCAAAACTCTTGGGTGTTGGACTGATAAGCCACATCTTCAATCTGATCAGTAATTTTTCCATCTTTGATTTCGTAAAATAGTTGCCCACCAAATTGGAAATTGTATCTTTGTTGATCGATTGAGAACGAGCCACGACCGGCGATATAAATACCATTTTCGACATCTTTGATTACATCTTCAGCTGAGATGTCTTGTTCATTAGGTTTTAAAGATACATTGGGCATCCGTTGAAATTGCACATCACGCCAGCTTTGGGAGTAACTACAACCATGTGATTCGTTTTGGTCAATCATATGAACTTGATCGCGAGTCGCTTGATAATTCACTAAAATTCCGTCTTTGACTAAGTCCCAGTCCTTGGTTTTGACACCCTCATCATCATAGGCAACATTGCCTAATGAATAAGGTTGGGTTTTATCTGCAAACAAGTTAACTCTATCAGAGCCATATTGGAATTTTCCACTTTTCCATTTATCTAAGGTCGCAAAACTGGTGCCTGCATAATTAGCCTCGTAACCTAATACTCTGTCCAGCTCTAAAGGATGTCCAACCGATTCATGGATGGTCAACATAAGGTGCGCAGGATCTAACACTAAATCGTATTTCCCCGGCTCGACTGATTTTGCTTTTAGTTTTGCTTTTAGTTGCTTACCTGCAGCAGCAGCATCTTCAACCAAGTCATAGGAGTTGTTATATCCAACGTTAGCACCCGTAATTTTGATTTTATCTTTTTCAAGACCATCTAAATATTCAAAGCCCATGCCCACAGGATTGCCCAAACCGTTGCGTTGTTTAAAGCCATTTTTACCTATTCCAGTGGCATAAAACGGTGCCCATAAGCGGTGCACATCTTGGTCAATATAAGAGCCGTCTGTTGAGGCAAAATATTTTTGTTCATTGACTAAAAATAGCATGGAAGTAATGTAGTTTGCCCCATTTCCCATGGCAGCAGCATTAGCTGTGAGTAACAAATCAGCTTTATCTTTAATGGGTACTTCCATTGCATTTTTCTTGATAGGTGTTTGCCAACTCACATCACCCACACCTTTTACTGGTGCAAGCTTAACTGGTACTGTCTGAAATTTAGAGTTGGCTTTAGCCACCGCGACTGCTCGTTCGGCTGTTTTAGCCACGCTATCTGGAGTCATATTAGACGTTGAAGCAAAGCCCCAAGTACCATTTGTGATTACGCGCACCCCAATGCCCGCTGACTCGGTATTCACAATATTGTCTACACGGGTTTCACGGGTGGTCACAAATTGATTTAGATAGCGGCCAATGCGCGCATCAGCATAACTTGCACCCGCTGCTTTGGCAGCATTAAGGGCAATATCTGCCAGCTTCTTTTTATAGGCTACGTCCATGGGTTTATCTAGCATTTGTTCTGCTGAGATGGCGATGCCAGTTATGGGCAGCATTAATGCCCCCACACCTACACCACCGATTTTAATAAAATCGCGTCTTTCCATTATTGTTTCCTCTGCCGTTGTTTTTTATATTTATTAGACCAGTGTATTGCATTGTTTGAATAGCACTCAATAGGGTAAGGCGAGTTATTTAGTTTGAATACGTAACAAGTCATTACATAAGTGTAAAATTTCACACAGTTGGGCTCTTAAAGGGACTTAGTTATGCTCGACATAGGATAAAATAGCATGGCCCCATTTATGATATTGGGTGGCATTAGGATGAAGTAAGTCAGGCATCACTGATTCCAGTAATACGCCATCTACAGTTAAAAATTGTCTATTGATATCTAACCAATGTATGTGTTTGCCATCGGTAAATTGTTTTGATTAAAGCATTGCTCACATCCACTCGCTGGCGCATGGGTTTATTGGTATTTCGACTTCGGGGGAATATCGCCATAAGCAGTATTTTACTTGCGGGTAACTGCAGCCGTAATTCCTCTAATATTGTTTGAATACCCGCTGCTATGTCTTCTGGTGCATCAAGTCTATGCCCTGCGTTGTTAGTCCCTATCAATAGCACAATCCATTTGGTTGATAGCTGAGCTACTTCACCATTTCTGATACGCCATAAAAGGTGTTCGGTTCTGTCTCCAGCAAAACCTAAATTTACCACGCTGTAATGTGAAAAGTAGCGTTGCCAAGCGCTTTCACCTTCCACTTCCCATGCATGGGTGATCGAATCCCCAAGAAACAACATATCGATAGGCTGGTCGATAGCCTTAAGCGCTGTCAATTTTTGCTTGTGGCGCGCTAACCACCAATCCTCAGTGCGTTTAGTAGGAATAATAGATAAGGGGTTATTCATACTTATTTGGCTTTTTGAGCGATTATCCAATCATTAACCACGTCTTCAAGCACTGCCATAGGCAAGGAACCTTGTCCGATCACAGTATCGTGAAAACTGCGAATATCGAATTTGGCACCCAGTTTTTTTTCAGCTTTAGCACGTAATTCACGAATTTTGATTTCACCCATTTTGTAAGACAGTGCTTGACCCGGCCATGAGATATAACGGTCAATTTGGTTTTCGACTGATTTTTGGGTCAGCGCAGTATGTTGGGCTAAATAATCGATGGCTTGCTGACGGCTCCAGCCAAAAGCATGAATGCCCGTGTCGACTACTAGGCGCACGGCTCGCCACATTTCGTAGCCTAAGCGGCCAAAGTCGCTATAGGGGTCTTGGTAGAAACCTGCTTCTTTACCTAATCGCTCTGAATATAAACCCCACCCTTCACCAAAGGCTGAATGGCTCAGTGTACGCCTAAATTCGGGTACATCTAATTCCATCGCTATAGCATTTTGAAGATGATGCCCAGGTACCGCTTCGTGCAGGCTTAAGGCTTCTAAGTTATAAAGGGGTTGTTGTTTTGGCTCTGAGGTCAAAAAGTAAGTGCCCGGTGTACGATTGTCGGGAGGCGGCATGTAAAATGCGCCTCTTGAAGCTGAACCTTTAATGGTGAAGGTATTTCGTGGTAGATGACCAAAAAAGGTCGGTAACTTGCCATACATTTTCATGGTGAGAAAAGCGGTTTTTTCGAGGACATCTTGTCGGTCGGCTGCATAAAACTGTGGGTCGGTAGCCAGAAATTGTAAAAACTCAGCGTAACTGCCTGTGAATCCTACTTGCTCAATAATCGCCTGCATCTCAACACGAATACGCTTTACTTCGCTTAAACCTAAATCATGGATTTGTTTGGGCGTGGCATCGGTAGTGGTGAAGTAATTGGCTGCGTAGGTATAATATTCTAAGCCACCCTTAGCACTGGCAATACCCGGCTCTTTGCGACAATTAGGCATGTAGTCGTTGACAAAAAAGTCATAAAAATTCTGATAGGCAGGTACCACAGCTGATGTGATTAACTCTATGGCTTGTGTACTGTAAGTACTTTTTTGTTGTTGGTTAAAGGTGCTAGGAAAACGGGTGAAAGGTTCAAATAGTGCACTGTCTTTGGGGTTTTTGACTATGTGTGCACTGATGGTTTGATGATAATTCTTAAAACTTTCGCAGTGATGCACATAACCGGCGGTTAAACCCGCTTTCATCAAATTGATATTTTCTTGATTAAAACGAGGATAGTCGGCCAAGCTAACTAGAAAGTTATCGTAATCATTGCTCGATAAAAATGCCATATTAGCCGGCGCTTCAGCAAAGTAAGTGTGCCAACCACTTAAAAAATTAATTGGGAAATATTTATCTTGATATTGGTGGCTGAGTGCTTCCGTTTCTCGTTCATATTTAAATAAACGGTAATTCATGAGCTGTTCTGCGCTTAAAGCTTTTGTATCAATTTCGCTAAGCGTTTTTAATACCTGAATATTATAAGCTTTTCGCCTAGCCAGGGCCCGTGGCGTAAATTCAGCTAATTTGCCATTAGGTTTCCAGCCATCAGGATCGGTGCGAAAGAATACTTTTTCCTTTTGAGCATGTTGCCAGTGCTGGTCGATGATATGGGTTAAATCTTTATTAGAGTCAGCAAAGGTGTTCCAGCTAAGGGTTGCGAAAGTCAATGTGGCTAAAACTTTATTAAACATGAATGTTCTCTTATTTTTATTATTAGATAGCAAGAGTAGCCAGTTTACCAATAGGTGAGGCCAGAGAGTCAGGTGGAACGGTAAACCACTGGATGCCTTTGTTTGTCATATACACACAATCCTCTAAACGCACCCCAAACTCACCAGGTAGGTATATGCCGGGTTCATTAGAAAAACACATGCCCGGTTTTAAGGTTTCGGTTTCGCCATGGACAAAATTAACGGGCTCATGACCTTGCATACCTATGCCATGGCCTGTTCTATGGGAAAGTCCTGGTAATCTGTAATCAGGGCCTAAACCTTGTCGCATATAATAAGCGCGTACTGCATCATCCACTTTACCCGCGGGAGTGCCAAGTGTGGCGGTTTCAAAGGCAATACGTTGGCCTTCTCTAACCGTATTCCAGATTTTTTGTTGTTTTTTACTTGGCTCTCCAAACACAAATGTTCGGCTAATATCAGATTGATAACCCTCAACACTGCAACCACAATCCATCAACACTATTGATCCCTCGCGGATAGTTTGTTGTTGATTAGTACCATGAGGGTAGGCGCTGGCTTCGTTAAATAATGCCATATTCCAAATATCGCTACCGCCCAAAGCAGATTGCGCTGAAGACATTAAGTCTTTTACCTGTGACTGGCTCATGCCTAATTCCAGTTGTGACCAAACATTCGCATAAGCGGTTAGGGTAATTTCATTCGCTTTGTGCATCAATTGTAATTCGTGTGTGTCTTTAAACATGCGACAGCCTAAGGTAATAGGCTCAGCACTGACATCTTGCATCTTGGGTAACAGCGACATGATTTCGCGCTGCACAAAATAGCGCACCGAATCTTCAAAGGCGAGGGTGCCTTGGGTGATCTTTCGGTCATACAGTATTTGTTTGACTCGTTCAAAAGGGCTTTCGTGCTCTTGCCAAACGCGCACGTCCTCACCAACTGCAAGGCTTTCCCGAATGCTGGGCTCTTCAAAAAACGGGCAAACAACGGCTATTTCGCCTTCATTCGGGATCACCACTGCTGTGAGTCGTTCACTGCGCCACCACTGAATACCGCTAAAATAATCCATAGCAGCACCAGGCTCTAATATCATGGCTGCAATATTGTGTTTTTGCATTAGCTGTTGGGCTTTTGCAATGCGCGCCTTGCGTTCTGTGACTGAAATAGGCTTGACGTTGTCGGTTAAGCTTTTTAAATCTTTATTTTTGACACTCTTAGCAGTTGTGGTAGCAGTTGTTGTGGATGCCATGGCCCTTTGGCCAAGAGGCAACGCTACTAGGGTAGCGCCACTGGCTATTAAAAATTGTCGTTTACTCAATTTCATGTTTTGCCTTGTCAGAATGAAGTACATTATTTCAAAATACAGACTATTACAAATAGTCTGTATTTTGAAGATATTTACCTCATCTGTATTAGCAGAATATTGCGATACCCGTAGCATTACTCATACCACTTTCGGGTTTTTAATTGATAAGAAAAAGTAAAGGTTTACTGATAGTTTGATAGCTGAATGATATTGACAAGTCCCCATTTTATTTAGACATTGTTTAAACTTTTTTTCTGATACCCCAGCGGGACTCTCTTCAAAATATCTAGCCGTTCAGACTGATACAAGCCATATCTTTGATAAATGTATATGGTTTTCAAAATAAAGACGTTTCGACCTTGCTGTTTGCTTGAAGCGATACGCTAGATCATTGAATGCTTGTAAGTTTGCAACATCGGGTAGACTTCTAGCCCATCCAAACCTGCTTTATGCAAATATTTAGCAATACTGATCTTGAATTTATATTGTCAGTGTTTCACAAGATACTAAAAAATAAACGCTATTTAACATTTATATTAGGGTTTTTTATAAGATTTCTGACCAAAGGTAACGTGCAATGGGAAGTTCAACCAATGAAGAAAGGGATCCAAGTCAAAAATAGGACTCCAATACCGCGCGGGGTCCAATGCAAGTCAGAGCATGCAGGTAATCTTTATCTAATAAGCCTGCACCCCAAATTTTAATAACATTCGAGGTAAAATATCATCTAAATTTTGCACATCAGTATCATCAAGTTCAATAAGTTTGAACCCATACTTTTTGTAGACGGCTAGTTTCTTTGCTTTGCGGGCAAAATACTTAGGATCATCATCATAACCCCAATACTCAATATAGACTTTGCCTGTGGGGATATAGAAGTCACAATAGACGTTTTCTTCAATGGGTAGCTTGTGTTCATAAGCATGGATTATTTCAGCCATATACAGCCAGTTATCAATCAGCATTTCAGCTTTAGAACGAACAAAATGCCCGTCAGTCGCTCGGTGTTTGGCTTCAACATTTTCACTATAGCCCATTGAGGTTGATGCGGTCTTAGTATCGTCAGATGAGCTAGGTGATTGGCTTGTTGAACCTGTAATATCGTCTATGGAGCTGAGCAGTAATCTTGATTGAGTGATCGACTCTGGCCATCTAACATAAGGCACGCCTGAACGAGTATCTTCACTTTGAATTGCGCCTTGTTTGAGCCCCTGAACGGTTGCGATCCAACCCTTTAAACTTTTATTGACCCATCCAAGCTCTGAAAAGAGATAATTCAACTTGTTGGCAGATATGGCAAATTCTTTGGCTATCTTAGTCGAACTCACCAGCTCAACTGGGATATCAGGACTTTGGTGAGCAGGTAACTGAGTTAAATCAAAATTTTCAGGCCATTCAATGTAATCACCTAATTTTACAGAGGTCTTGATCCTGCCACCGGCCAGCTTACCTTTTGCAGTTAAAGCCCATTTATCAGACTCGCGCACAATGTGGTTAACTTCCTGAAGCTTAGCGAAAAGAGCCTTCGGCTCGAGACTAAGGCGTTTGGCAGTGGCAGTGGTAGAAAAGTAATTGATGATTCATTTCCTAAACTAGATGACAGTGAAATAGTGTATACAAATAAAATAGCTATCGGCAATAGAGCTATCTTTTGAATGTTTATTCTCACGGCCAATTTTACGGAAAATCCTATATTTTTGATTTTTCCTCGTCTCAAATCTCACCGAATATTTTTTTATAATTGGTCTGCTACTTTATGCGTAAGCGTCCGGTGATCCACGCCTAGCAGTCATCCATTATTCATTCGAAAATACTTCCTCACTGTAATGGGAGGTATTATGAAGCATAAAACACTAGATGAATGGCAGAAATTGATAAGCCAACAACAAACGAGTGGGTTAGCCATTGTTGATTTCTGTAAAGAGCACAGAGTTAGCACATCAAGTTTTTATAAATTTCGTGGGCGATTACAACAGCAAGTTAACCCGCCTCGTTTTGTAAAAGCTAGCAAGTCTGCTATCGACGCGACTATTCAACCATCAGTATCTGTCAGATTGGGCGAGGTTTCGTTATCTTTTTCGACGTCTTGCGAGCCTGTTTGGTTGGCAAGTTTCGTTAAGGCACTGCAATCATGAGAATGTTCGTTGAGCCAGATGACATTTATTTGCACCTTGAGCATGTTGATTTTAGAAAGTCGATTAATGGCTTGCTGGCGATTATCGAAAGTGAATTAACATTAAACGCATTCTCCGGTGCATTATTTATCTTCTGTAACAAAAAACAAGACAAACTCAAACTCTTATACTGGGATAAAACCGGGTTTGCATTATGGTACAAACGGTTGGAGAAACAACGCTTCAAATGGCCTAAGTGTGGCCAACTCAAACACACTAATTTGAGTGAGCAGCAGTTAACATGGTTGCTCGGTGGCTATGATGTCGTTGGACATCGCAGCTTGGATTACACGGCCTCTGGGTTATAACGTACGATCATAAGTAGCATTTAACGATCACGTTTTAATCTAATTGAAAACAGTCACTTAGGGTTATAATAAGTGACATGAATAAAGCCCAACTACGCCAACAAATAGCCGAGCTTAGCAAGCAAGTTGAACGATTAGAAAGTCGCAATCAGTTTCTTGAAGAGCAGTTTCGTCTTGCCCAACAAAAACAATTTGGGGCGAGTAGCGAAGGTCACCCTGGTCAAGGTGAATTGTTTAATGAAGCAGAAGAGCTGGTTGCTGAAACACCTGTCGAAAAAGAAGACATCAGCTACACACGCAATAAACCTAAGCGTAAACCATTACCAAAAACATTACCTCGTGAAGTGGTTATCCATGATATTGCACAGGAAGATAAAGTCTGTGCTTGCTGTAACAATGAATTGCACAAGATAGGTGAAGACAAGACTGAAAAGCTTGAATTCATCCCTGCTCAAGTTAAAGTGATAGAGCATGTTCGTCCTAAGTATGCGTGTCGTGTATGTGAAAAGGACGGCATTAGCAATCACATCAAACAAGCACCGGTGCCACCTTCAGTTATCCCTAAAGGTTATGCGACACCAAGCTTACTTAGTCAGGTAATCACCAGTAAATATCAATTTGGGTTGCCACTGTATCGTCAAGAAGCGATGTTCAAACAATACGGTATTGAACTGAGCCGCAAAACTATGGCCGATTGGATGTTGAGGTGCGCTGACTTGCTCACACCGCTATATGACCATTTACACGAATTGATACTTAAGCAAGGCGTCATTGCCGCTGATGAAACCACCTTAAAAGTCGTCAGCGAAGATAAAGCGAAATGCTATATGTGGGTGTATACCTCAGGCGCCGACTCACCTGAAGGGAAATTACCCAATACTGACATCCCAAATATCGTGCTGTACGACTATCAATCGAGTCGCGCGGGTCAATGTGCCGTGGATTATTTACAGGGTTACAACGGGTATCTACAAGTGGATGGCTATGCGGGTTACCACAAAACCCAAGCGACACTCGCAGGCTGTTGGGCCCATGCGAGACGTAAATTCGTTGAAGCCAAAACCGCACAGGGCAAAAAATCTAGCGGCAGAGCCGATTGGGCACTTAACCATATTCAAAAGCTGTATCGTATTGAAACGCAAATAAAAGCGAGTGCACCTGATAACAGGCGGAAAGTAAGGCAGGAAAAGAGCACTATATTGCTCAAACAGTTCGAAGCGTGGCTGATAAAATCAGAGTCGCAGGTATTGGCAAAAAGCAAATTAGGCGAAGCCATCACCTACTGCTTAAATCAGTGGAGTAAACTCAACACTTACACCCAATATGGTCACCTGAACATCGATAATAACCGCGCTGAGCGCGCGATAAAACCCTTCGTCATAGGCAGAAAGAACTGGTTGTTTAGTCAAACGGCCAAAGGCGCTAAGGCCAGTGCCATACTGTACAGCATTATAGAAACTGCAAAGGCAAACGGACTAACGCCGTTCGACTATATGATGCATTTACTTGAACAAGTCTCGGTTCAAAACACCGATATCGAGCCACTGCTACCATGGCGATTTGCTAAAGACTAGGTGGGATTGCCGGACGCTTACCTTTATGCAACTACATCTTATTCATTATTATGAACGCGAATGGATAATAATTTCTATTCTTAATACTTGTATTTTTTAGGCTAATGTTCAATAAATTGTATTGGTTTCGAGTGATTTTACTTAATCTTGATATTTTATAGAAAATATTTTCCCACTTGGCAGCCTTTGTATGGTCATGTTTTGTCCCCAAACATAGCCAGTATCTAGGGCATGAAATTGTTGAAGTTTAGTGTTTCCATTCAGTGAAGCCCAATGTCCAAATACCACTTTTTGGTTTGTTTTGAGTTTTTGATTTTTTATATTAAACCAAGGTGTTAGGTGATCAGGCGCTAAATCTGGTGACGTTTTACAACTAAAATCAAGTTCATCATGATGTTTAATAAAACGCATACGTGTCATGGCATTGACAATAAAGCGAAACCTTTCTGCGCCTTGCAATGACTTTTTCCAAGTTGAAGGTTCATTTCCATACATGTTGGCTAAAAATGCTTTCCAATCGTTTGAGTGCAATTTCTCACTGACTTCACTGCTAAGTTTAAGTGCTTTTTTTACTGACCATTGAGGATATAGGCCTGCATGTGTCACTAACGTATCTTGGTCGGCCATCAAAGCGAGTGGTTTGCACTTCAACCAATTGATATGTGTTTTGAGTGTTGGACTGGCGAGTAATGTGTCCAAATTATCATTGGGTTTTGCCTTGCGAATGCCCGCGTAAATGGCTAATAAATTTAAATCATGATTACCTAAAACTGTATCAAAACTGTCTTCTAAAGAATACAGGTAATCCAGTGTTTCAAGCGGTTGGTTGCCGCGGCCAATTAAATCTCCCACTGCAATTAAGCGGTCGTTAATAGGTGAAAATTCGACTTTTCTAAGAAGTGCCTGCAACCCCTCAAAACAACCTTGAATGTCCCCTACAATATAAGTAGCCACAAGTGTTAATTAACTACGTTAGGAACAGCCAAACTAAAAACGCTGATAGCTGCTTCAAAATGGTCGCCATCTTTTTGTTGCATTTCGTAGTAGCCTTGCATCGTTCCCACTGGCGTATCTAATACTGCGCCACTGGTGTAGTTAAAAGACTCACCAGGGTAAATGTGGGGTTGTTCACCTATCACACCAGGACCTTGTACCTCTGTTTTTTTACCATTACCATCAGTGATAAGCCAATATCGATTAATAAGCTGTACTGGATGTTGACCATTATTTTGGATGGATATTTTATACGCGAACGCATACTTATCTTTATCGGGTATCTGGTTTTTTAGATACTCAGTCTTAACTGTAATCTCAACTTTATTAACTTGCTTCATCTGTTATTTGACACTGCCATACACTTTGAATTTTATATTAAAGAGTCTACCGCATTGGCGATTTTTGCATACTGTTGTAACGATAAATTTTCAGCACGTAATTCGGGGTTAATGTCTATATCGATGAGTTGTTGTTCGCTTAGGCTCTCTTTTAAGCTATTGCGAATAGTTTTGCGCCTTTGGTTAAATGCTTGGGCACATACTTTATGCAAGGTGTCTTCGTTGATCAAAGATACCGGTTTTTGCTGATGGGGAACAAGCCTAACTACTGCTGAGTCTACTTTAGGGGGAGGATTAAATGCACTTGGTGGCACTTGTAATACAGGTATTATCTGGCAATGATATTGTGCCATAACAGATAAACGACCATAACTTTTATTACCTGGAGAGGCGGCTAAGCGATTAACCACTTCTTTTTGCAGCATAAAATGCATATCTTGTACTTTATTGGCAAAAGAGAATAAGTGAAACATCAAGGGTGTTGAAATATTATAGGGTAGGTTACCGAAAATACGCAAAGGTTTATCATCTGATAAGCTGTCTTGGGATAGTAGCTGAGAAAAATCGAATTTTAGTGCATCGGCTTCAATAATGGTCAATTTGCTAGCAATAAAAGGATGGGTTCTTAACCTAGCGGCTAGATCCCTATCAAGTTCAATAACAGTGAGTGAATCTATTAATTCGCAAACTGGCTCAGTTAACGCACCCAGCCCCGGGCCAATTTCAACCATGTGTTGATCTTTTTGAGGCCCGATGACAGTAACTATTTGGTCGATGATATAGTTATCATGTAAAAAATTCTGTCCAAAACGTTTTCTTGCTGTATGCCCTAAATGTTGTTTAGTCATTCTTTTTGCGCTGCTATTGATATGGCTTTTTCGATGGCAAGATTAAAGCTGCCGGCGTCTGCATGACCGCTACCGGCTAAATCTAATGCTGTACCGTGATCCACAGATGTACGAATAAAAGGTAAGCCCAAAGTGATATTAACGGAAGCTCCAAAGCCCTTATATTTTAATACAGGGAGTCCTTGATCATGATACATAGCTAACACAACGTCAGCTTGTTCTGAGTATTTCGGATTAAAAATAGTATCAGCGGGTAAAGGCCCTGTGATATTCAATCCCTCTTCGCGCAAAGCATCAAGTGCGGGTATGATAACCAATATTTCTTCTTTGCCGATGTGCCCATTTTCACCAGCATGAGGGTTTAAACCACATACAAAAATATGGGGGCGTTTGATACCAAACTTCAGCATTAAGTCGGTATTGACTATGCGAAGTACTTTGTGAAGACGCTCGAAGGTAATCGCTTTAGAGACATAAGCTAAAGGAATATGGGTGGTGGCAAGCACGACTCTTAGTCCTTCTGTCGCTAACATCATGACTACATCATTGGTGTTAGACTCATGTGCAAAAAACTCAGTATGACCACTAAAAGAGATGCCGGCATCATTAATGATGCCTTTGTGCACAGGGCCTGTCACTACCGCATCAAATTCACCATCTATATTTTTTTTACATGCTTGGCGCAAAGTCTCCACTACATAATGGCCGTTTTCGCTATCTAACTGACCGCTGATAACGGGCACTTTAGTTTTGATATCGACTAAAAATAATTGCCCAGCAGGCAAAGTGTGCGCAATGCTTACATCATATGGCACTAAGGTAATGGTCAGGTTGAGTTGTTTAGCACGTTGCCTGAGCATGTCGCCATCAGCAAAAGCTACCAATTGTACTGACCATTCTTTTTGGGCAAGACCCAACAGCAAATCTGGACCAATTCCCGCAGGCTCACCAGGGGTAATGGCCAACTTTAATGGTTTCAATTATTCGCCTTGCTGCGTTAATACTTCGATATAAGCACTGGCACGTATTTCTCTCAACCATACCTCAGATTCCTCGGAAAATTTACGTTGAAATAACAACTGATAGGCTTTTTCTTCTTTGCGTTTTTGAGTCGCATCACCTAAACGTTTGCCGGTTAATTGCATCAGATGCCAACCGTATTGAGAGCGAACAGGATCACTGATTTCGTCCACTTCTAATTTATTTAGGGTAGCTATGAATTCAGGCACATAGATGTTTGGATCTGCCCAGCCTAATTCTCCCCCTTTTAACGCAGATCCTGAGTCGGCCGAATGCTCTTTGGCCAATGCTGCAAAGTCCGCTTCACCCGCCAAAATTTGTCCACGAAATTCTTTGAGCATTTTTTCTGCTTTTTCATCGCTTAAGATTACAGATGGTGTGATTAGAAAGTGTCGTGCGTTTACCTCGGCTATTTCGATCTTTTCGATACCACGAAGGTCTTTTTACCTTCAAAATATGAAAACCCGCGCCACTTCTAATCGGACCTATTAAGTCGTCTTTGGATTTTTTTTGCACCGCTTCGGCAAATAAGGTGGGCATGGAGTTGATATTCATCCAGCCCATGTCGCCGCCTTCTAACGCCAGAGAGCCACCTGAAGAAGCCGTGGCAATTTTTGGCGAAATCTGAACCTTTATTAAGCAGTTCAATTACTTTATTGGCTCGGTTTTTAGCCTGCTCTATATCTGTATCTGTTGGCTCAGGTGGAAACTCAATTAAGATATGCCCCAAGTTGTATTCCGCTTGTTCATCGCCTTGTTCATCAATTAAGGTGACTAGATTATTAATTTCTTGTTCGGTAATGTAAACACGGCGGCGTACGTTGGCACGGCGAACTTCACCTAGTATGAGTTCTTTGCGTATCTCTTCGCGGTAGGTGTCATAGCTGACTCCTTCTTGGGCGACTTTTTCACGAAACTGGGCAATCTTCATGTTTTCGCCCTGAGCAATATTCAGAATAGTTTGCTCAAGCTGTGGATCACTGATCTGGATCCCCATACGTTCTGCCATTTGTGTTTGCAAATTATCAATGATCAGTTTTTCAATCGCTTGGGTGCGCAAAGCTCGGTCAGAAGGCAGAGATTGGTTATTAAGCACTGCATTAAGTTTTACCACTGCTATTAATTCAGTTATCTGACTCTCTAAACACCACACCCTGATCCACAATCACGGATACGCTATCTAATAGTTCAGGTGCTGCCTCTGCCTTGATAGATAAGAAAGAGCTGATTAAAAGGGCTACTACTATTAATTTCATGTTTATCTTTACTTTTTTAGTTAAATGCGTTTGATAGATTACGCGGGTTGGTATGTCAAAAGGTTAGCAACAATTAGTTTAACTCAAACCCTAAATAGTTCAATACATAAGTCTGTCTGTAACCAAACAACCTTCACTTTAGTCCATTACATAAGATCTGTCTAATAACCAAACAACCTTCACTTTAATTCATTGCATAAGATCGTTAATAACCAAACAATCTTCACTTTAGTACAATACATAAGGGCGTCTATATCCAAACAACCCATCTCTTAATAAGTTTCGACTGGTGAAGTATACATGAAAGCCCGACTCAAATTCAGTGGTACTTTGTGCCCCATTATTGTCGAAACGGTTGCTTAAATAACGTTGAGCCACCAAAACTGACATTCCAACAACATGATTCATATTGCAAACCGGTATAACTCTCCACTGTCCTGTTCTGTTCTAAGTCATGATACCAGCGGCCCACCCATTGCCAATTTTTTGCTAAGGACCAACTGGCTGTGATACCCACTTGATTAATTTTTTCTGAGGATAAATCCCTAACATACCGATGGTTTATTTGAATAATCTTGTTTTTGGAAAGTTGATATTCCAAAGATAAACTACTACGTTCGACTCTATCGGTAATTGTTGAAACCTGAGCCTGGGTATGGGCAAACCACTTACTCCCTATTTGCCAATCTAGTTCTGCCGCTAATGCCGAACGGTCATCATTTTTAGATGCATCCACCACTTGATTATCTTTTAGATAAAATATTTGTCCTAAGCTTAATTTAAAACGCTCTTGGTTATTATTATCAATAAACCTTGATGTTATACCGACAGTAATTTGATTGTTGTCGCTGATACGATCTAGGCCTGTAAATTCTTGCCCTCTAAATAACCCCGCAAAGTCATTAAAAAGCCGAGTCGTATCATATTGACCAATGTTGCTCTGGTCTTCAAAGCTGGTGTATAAGTATTGGACTTTAGGTTCAAAGGTTTGGGTGGCCTCTGTTCCAAACCAACTTGCTGGCCTTTCAAACGCCAAGGAACCATAAACTTTGGCTTGACCCAAAGTGCGGGAAATATTTTTTTCAAGCGTTGAGTTTTGAACGTTTTTCTGAAGATATCGAGTATGCAAGATAGTTGCTTCTGCTAAAAATTCACTCCATTGATTTTGAAACGGATAACGAACTGTAGGCGCTATATGAAAGCGCGTTGCGGTTGGGTTATCTAATTCAGCACTTTCAAAGTAGGCTAATTCTGAATTCAGTTGGAATTCGGCGCCTAAGCCGATTGGCGTTAAATAATTGAGTCTTATTTCGGGTAATGCACGATAACTGTCCGGGTGGTCGCCTAGTACTTCAAAGTCTCTAAATTGCGCCGTAAAATCTAGGCTCTGTGAAAAGTAACTCAGACCTAGTGTTTTATATAAATGGGTGTCGGCTCGATTGTAATAATCAGAACCTAAGTCAACAATATAATTGTCGTCACTCAGACCGTTAATATCAGCATTAATCTGCCAATTTTCACCAATCTTCCCACTGTGCACAAATCGATAAAAATATCGCTCGGTATCATCGTTTAGGTCTTGGTCGCTTGGTAAATACTCAATATTTACCTGGCCAGTATGTTCCTCGGTTAAATATCTGAATTCAGTTTTAAGCTGCAATCCTCTTTCGGTCATAAACCTTGGGCTAAAGGTTAAATCATAGTTGGGCGCAATGTTCCAATACACAGGTTGTTCGACACTTAACCCCGTGGAACTATTACTAGAAATACTTGGGTAGAGGATACCAGATTGTCTTTGGTCATTAATTGGGAAGGAAAAGTAGGGTAAATATAACACTGGTATGTCTTTAATATAAAATCGTGCGTGTTTTACCACTCCTCTAGATTGGTCGGGTGAGATTTTTATATTACTTGCTTGGATACGCCACACTTCATCGTTCACTGGGCAAGAAGTAAAACTCGACTCTATAAGATTAATACCTGTATTTTCGCCAATGCCAATTTTTTCTGCCTTGCCGTGACCTTGCACCTTGTTTAGCTGGTACAAAGATTTTTCAATGAGTAATGCATTTGTCACTCTATTCAGCTGCATTTTTTTGACTGGATACAGTGATGTTATTGTCTTGGAAACTCACATTGCCAGTGGCATTCAAAGTTTGGGTTTGACGATTGAGTAACGCTTCGTCCGCTTTAATTTTGGCTTCAAAGCTATCGATTTCTACTTTGCCTTTGAATCGAGCAAACGTATCTTGGTTGATTTCACTATCTTCAGACTTGACTTGAATTTGCCCTTCAAGCAGCGAATTATCGAAATTAGGCCCAGCCAATGGAACAAAACAGGCTTCTTGAGCATCGGCTAGCCCAATCGACATAAGCAGAAGACTGATAAATAAGATTTGTTTGTTTTGTATACTAGGCAAGTACAAAGTGACCTAAGGTTGGGTTTAAAACAACGTATTAACGTATAATTTTAAGGTTTCAATGGGATTTACCAGTAAACTTGCAAAAAAACCTATATTTCGCCATTCTTACCTTTAATTTAGCAGCAAACATCGTTCAATAATAAGAGATCCCCTTGGAAACACCGTTAACTTTCAAGCAACTTCGACAACAACAATTACATATATGGATTAACCAAAATACTGACTTCGATTGTCAATCGTTAGAAATAGTGGCTGGAGATGCCGGTTTTCGTCGATATTTTCGATTCGTTCATCATGAGCAGTCTATTATTGCAGTCGATGCGCCTCCAAAAAGTGAAAATACTAGCCAATATATTGCTGTGGCGCAAAGTTACCGAGAAAAAGGGATAAATGTACCCGAAATATACGCCTACGATCTTGCACAGGGATTTTATCTTCAGCAAGATTTCGGTCATCGCTTGTTTAGTGATATTTTAACCGTTGATTCTAGTGACCTGCTTTATCCCAAAGCACTGGCCAATATTCCCATTATTCAAAGTTGTTTATCTACTGAAAAAGGGCCATTGCCAGTTTTTAACGACGCATTTATCGACAGGGAGTTAAGTCTTTTTACAGATTGGTTATTGGGTCAATATCTGCAGTTACGTTTGACGGTTGCAGAACAAAATATGCTCATCAAGGTGTTTACTGAAGTCAAAAACACATGCCTGATACAACCTAAGGCAGGCATACATAGAGATTACCACTCACGTAACTTAATGTTGCTTGAAAATGATGAAATAGGGGTGATTGATTTTCAAGATGCGGTAGTTGGGCCTATTACTTATGATGCAGTTTCGTTACTAAGGGACAGTTATCAAGACTGGCCAAAAGTAAAAGTGTTGCAGTGGTTACAAAATTGGCATGCAGAATATTATGTGCAGTACCCTTGGGCTGAATTTAAAATGTGGTTTGATTGTGTGGGGATGCAGAGGCATATCAAGATTGCAGGGATCTTTGCTCGTTTGTGTATACGCGACAATAAACCAAGTTTTCTTGCAGACATTCCTCATACTTTGGATTATCTGATTGATGAAGCCAGTCAATACCCTGAATATTCTGAGTTCGCTATTTTTGTTCGTGAACGAGTGTTGCCTGACGTCTTGCTAAAATTAAATGCAAAAAATAAAGCTACCTCATCATGACGCTTAATACTGCGATGATTTTAGCTGCAGGTAGAGGTGAGCGGATGCGGCCTTTAACTGACTCAGTTCCTAAACCGCTATTAAAAATAAAGGGTAAAACCTTAATTGAATATCACCTTGAAGCACTAAAACGTTCAGGGTATGAGCGAGTTGTTATTAATCATGCATGGTTAGGTCAACAGATTGAAAGTGTCTTGGGTACGGGTGAACGTTTTGGTTTGGACATACTCTATTCTGCCGAGCGCCAAGCATTAGAAACGGCCGGAGGCATCAGCAACGCAGTGCCATTGCTCTGTCCAAATAAAGAGGATGAACTATTTACTGTGGTCAATGGCGATATTTTTACTGATTTTGACTTTGACACATTACCTACTTATTTACCCAAAGGGGTTGAGGCACACCTAGTGATGGTTGATAATCCAAATCATAATCCTGGTGGGGATTTTTATTTTACTGGACATGATTTGCACCCTGAACAAGGCTGTAA
This sequence comes from uncultured Paraglaciecola sp., assembly GCF_943787955.1. NCBI lineage: Bacteria > Pseudomonadati > Pseudomonadota > Gammaproteobacteria > Alteromonadales > Alteromonadaceae > Paraglaciecola > uncultured Paraglaciecola sp. The sequence continues at coordinate 105,159 of NZ_CALSOK010000002.1, read as the reverse complement.
AATGACTTTCAGTGGAATAGCCGTTTATCACAAAGGTTTTTTTGCACAGATAAATGCTGACGTTAAACCTTTAGCACCTATGTTGCGAGCAGCTATCAAGCAGGGGGTAATCGGCGCGCAACATCTTACTGGACATTGGACAGACGTCGGCACACCCCAAAGATTAGCCGAATTAAATAAAACAAATAGTTAACGGAATCAGATGATAGGCAAAATATTAGGTACCATTTTTGGGTTTATGTTTGGACGCATTCTGGGCGCAGTTTTAGGCTTTTTTGTAGGGCATATGTTCGACAAAGGGTACAGCAAAAACTTTAATCAAACCGGAGGTTTCAACCGGTTTTTTGCTAGTCAGGATGAATTTAAAACCCAAGCTATTTTTTTCCACTGTCTGTTTTCGGTTATGGGGCATGTTGCCAAAGCGGATGGCAAGGTGAGTGATGTCGAAATACGTATGGCTAGCGCCTTGATGGATCAGATGAATCTTGAAGGCGATATGCGCAAAGAAGCACAACAAGCTTTTAGAGAAGGTAAAGCTGAAGACTTCGCCCTGAAACAAACGGTTCAAGAATTTAAAGAGTCCTGCCATGGTCGCCGCGATATTTTACAGGTGTATTTAGAAATTTTAATTCAAGCGGCTTATGTTGACGGGAAATTAGATAAAGCCGAACAAACTATTTTAGAGACAGTGTCTCAATATTTAGGTTATAGCCATCACGATTTATTCTACTTAATGTCAGCATTTGAAGCAGAAATGCGTTTTAGACAAGGTGGCGGTGAAAAACAAAAAGCCAATGGACAAAAGTATTCGTCCCAGGAATCCTTGGATGACGCGTATAAAATTCTCGGTATGACAACGGCCGATGACGATAAAAGTATTAAAAAAGCCTACCGTAAGTTGATGAGTGAACATCACCCAGACAAGTTAGTCTCTAAAGGTTTACCCAAACAAGCGTTGGAGCTAGCAAAAAATAAAACCCAAGATATTCAATCCGCCTATGAAATGATCAAGGAAAAACGCGGCTTTAAATAATGTTCCTAGCTAGTTTTAGGAACAATTATATCTTTTAGATTATTCACTTATTCTGATGGCACAGTAGGATGTTTGCTTCGCCAGCATGCAGTCATTGATGAGCCTGTCTTATTCATCAATGGGCTGAATACTGCAGGGGTGAGTCCCATGCTAGCAACGCGCCCCATTTCTAAAGTAATACCTGATGCGAGTCCAAAGTTTGCAACCCTACTTTAAAAGCTATGGTGCACGACAAGGCTTCGTCCATGGCGAATAATTTTGCTGTGCCATAATCCAACACTTATCTGAGTATATTTTTTACCAATATCCACACCAACACAACTAACACCGCGCCTATGTTGAGTAAACTATTGCGGCCTGCAGCTGTGATTACAGTAATTATAATGGTGATACCCACCCTAGATAACTTCGGTATAGCGCGATCAACTATTGAAAAACATCCATGTAGGAAGTGATTAAATAACAAACCAGCCGTTATTGGTAACATCAGAATTTTAATGATGCTTAATATCATCGCCTTAGCATACATTGGCAAAAACTGATCGGCAAATAGCGATATAGAGAACATAGTTGATTAAGGGTATCTTCAGTTTTTGTTCATGTTTTTTATTCCACACTGAGCTTAAGTTTGGAAAGGAACATGAAATGAAAAAATTAAAGTTGTTAGTGTTAAGTGGTTTATTTTTATCTAGTCTGACATGGGGTAAAGACAATGAAAGTTGGAGTGCCCAGTCAACTGAAAAACAATTCGAGCAGACAAGTAGGGTGATTTACAAAACGTCACATGATAATCAGAATAATCTGTTGTCTATTACTCCCAATGCTAAGTCTAAAACAGCGACTAGCGATAGTCGTAAAAAGGATACACAGGCTAAAATCTTGACTGTCAGGCCAGAAGCAAAGTCATCGAACCAAGAATTTTGGATTTTTGATGCATGGGTCGAATTATATAGTGATCACGACAGAGACGGCTATTTTAACTACTTTTCGGTGGAGTTCGACGCCGATACCGAATATAGCTTTGCAGAAGTGTATGCCAGGTTATATTTAGGTAAAGATGAGGTGTTCAAGGAATATCATACTACTGTTAACTTCAGCATCTTTTATGACAACAGTGACGATAGTTTTGTGGTGGAAAGTGAACTGTTAAACGGTTTTCCTTCCGCTGAATATGAGGTGTTAATTGAAATATACGACGCATCCAGCGATGAACTAGTGGCTGTTTATGATGGTAATAACGACGCCGATTTATATTTGTTATCTCTTGAAAGCAAAGAATACGAGTCAATTCAGGTAGTGGTTATTCGTGAGCATGGTGGCAGCGCCAGTTTATGGAGTTTTCTACTGTTATCCTTATTACTTGTTATGCGCCATTATAGACGAGCTTAATTGGGTTAACAGCGAAAAGCTAACAGTGCTGACTTTATTAGGTTTAAAGTCAGCCTAACTGGTTTTTGGATCGTTAGCATCGACCACTTCAGTGGTGACTTTTTGCACCAATTTGACACGACTGTGTTTCACTAGGGAGTCTCTGAGAATATACTCGATTTGGGCATTGACGCTCCGTAGATCATCATCTGCCCAGCGTTGCATAGCTGCCAATACGTCAGCGTTTATTCTAAGAGGAAAAGCTTTTTTTGACACGTTTACCTACCTAGGTCGTTTAAGCACCGCTTGGATATGAGAGCCCCCCCAAGCACTGGCTGAAGGTATACTGCAACTGACTAGTTCCCAGTTTTGCCTACCCAATTCATTTAGACTGTTTTCAAAGCCATTGACATCTGGTTCAGTAATAATGAACCCTTTGGCCTTAATTTTTGAATTCACTACCTTGTATTCCCACTGCATATCCGATGTTCCTCAATATAAACTACCGCTATTGATGATGGGTTGAGCATTCTTATCACCACATAATACCACTAACAAATTACTGACCATCATAGCCTTGCGTTCTTCGTCAAGTTCAACCACACCTCTCGATTTGAGTCTATCCAGTGCCATTTCAACCATACCTACTGCACCCTCCACAATCTTGCTGCGAGCAGCAATTATAGCGGTAGCTTGCTGACGCTGTAACATGGCGCTGGCAATTTCTGGTGAATAAGCCAAGTGACTAATTTTGGACTCAAGTACTGTTAACCCCGCTTTACCCAGACGTTCTTGGACTTCTTGTTTCAACATTTCAGAAATATGCTGAGGATGACTGCGCAAGGCAATGTCAGTATTATTATCATCTTGCGGATCGTAGGAATAGCTGCTGGCCATATTCCTAAGGGCTGATTCAGTTTGAATGGTGACGTAACTTTCATAGTCATCCACCTCAAACATGGCTTCCGCTGAGTCTGTTACAGACCAAACGACTATAGTGGCGATTTCTATTGGGTTACCTAAGTTATCGTTCACTTTAATTTTGGTTGATTCAAAGTTACGAATTCGTAAAGACACGGTTTTACGCATAAAAAATGGGATGGTCCAGCGCAGGCCATTACGTTTTTCTGTGCCCACATAACTACCGAATAAAGTCATGACTTTGGCCTGGTTCGGTTGCACCATAAAGAAACCCGCCCAGCAAATTAGAACAATGATGGAGCAAACAATACTGACAGGGATAAATATTTTGTTTGCGAGCATAATGCCAAAGCTAACTTGTAATAAGGGTAATACGACAAAAAAAGCCAAGTACCCATTAATCGAAAAACCTTTTTTTTCAGTAATCATGAAAACTCCTTTATGATATCATTGTGATGTCACTGTGAGATTAATGTGGTTTTATTAAAAAAGCAAGCTGCTTGTTAAGTAATGGATTGAATCAATGTTTCTAGAAAATATGGAGAGCTTGAGGAAGACTGAACCAAATAACCAAATGATTATCCTGCTGATGGCATGATCATTATTGAGATTGGTGTTTCATTCACATTATTGATTGAGGTGTGTTTTTTCTTTATTGCAGCTGGTGGTTCTGTGTTGGTCATTTGACATAATTGCTATCTGAAAAAATATATTGTATTGAATTTAACAAAGCAACGCTTAACCTATTAGCTGCTGCTCTGTTAGTCTTTGCAGGTTACCGTTATAAGGCTTAATCTATCACTTTGGCAAAATAAAAAAGGCGGTTAGTATTGAATCAACCGCATTTTATATTTTGACTTATTTGACGTTTAAGTTTACTGGTTAATGATAATCAAATTCCATATCTCTCAAAGCCATCAAATCTTCAGCCCCATTAAACAAGTTTGCTTTAAAGCCGTCTTTTCTAGGTAACAGCCTTTTGATATAAAACTCACAGGTTTTTGCTTTGCCGTGTTTAATCTTTTTATTGGTACTTCTACTCGCTGTATCTGCCATGCTCAGCCAAATTACGCCAAGCAGGCAATAAGCACTGTAGTGCATAAAATCGGTAGCTGCAGCGGCTAAGTCAATGGCGTTTAAGGCCTTAAGTTGCTCGGCGGTATTTAACCATTCTTGCAGTAAGCTTTGTGCCTGAGTTTTGGTTTGTGGGTCGCATATTTCGGCAACTTTACTGGTAAACAAGGCATGAGTGTCTTGCAGCATAGTGCCTTTATCTCTGGCTAACTTACGAGAAATCAAATCCATTGCTTGTATACCGTTGGTACCCTCGTAAAGCTGAGTGATACGGGCATCCCGCACTAACTGCTCCATGCCCCATTCGCGAATATAGCCGTGCCCCCCATATATCTGTATTCCCAAATTAGCTAACTCTGTAGCCATTTCTGTCATAAAACCTTTCGCGATAGGCGTTAAAAAAGCGATAACGTTATTGGCTTTGCTTATATCAATGGCATCGCTTGCAAATTTTTCGATATCCATTTGCTGAGCATACAAAAGCGAGAAAGCTCTACACCCTTCTACTAAGGCTTTTTGGGTGAGTAACATTCGGCGCACATCTGGCTGGTGGATAATGCCATCGGCCTTTTTATCTTTTTGCTGAATGCCTTGTGGAGCACGAGATTGTAAGCGGTCTATGGCATAAGTCAGTGAACCTTGATATGAGGCTTCGCTGATGGACAAGCCTTGCAAACCCACCTGAAAGCGCGCGTCATTCATCATAGTAAACATACAGGCTAAACCGGTATGAGGTGCGCCCACTAAGAAACCTTTGGCATCGTCGAAATTCATGACACAGGTTGGGCTACCTTTGAGCCCCATCTTTTTTTCTATGCTGCCTACTGATAAACTATTTGCTTGTGCGGGTGAGCCACTGGCATCGAGCAAAAATTTAGGGACTAAAAATAGGCTGATACCTTTTACGCCAGTCGGTGCGCCGGGTAAACGGGCAAGTACTAAGTGAACAATATTATCGGTCCAATCATGATCCCCGGCGGAGATAAATATTTTACCGCCAGTGATATTGAAACTGCCATCGTTACTAGGTTCAGCCTTAGTCGACAGTAAACTCAAATCTGTGCCGGCTTGTGGTTCGGTCAAACACATAGTGCCGGTCCACACGCCTGAAATGAGTTTTGCAAGATAAAGTTTTTTTAGTTCTTCACTTGCATGTTTGGTGACAGCAAGTACAGCACTTTCAGTCAATATACTGGTGAGTCTCCAGCTAATATTGGCCGAACTCAGCATTTCCTGCACAGGAACGGCTATGGTGTGAGGTAAATCTTGACCTTCATAGTCGGCACTTCCTAGCATCGCGTTCCAGCCATTGGCGATATATTCTTGATAGGCCGCTGCAAAACCCTCAGGAGTGGTAACTATGCCATTGGTAAGCTTGCAGCCCTGTTCATCGCCTTCGCGATTAAGTGGGGCAATCACTTCTTCTGAAAACTTGGCTCCTTGATTCAGAATCTCATTGACTAGCTCTTGATCAAAATCTTCTAAGCCTAGTTTTTGATAATGTGCCGACAGGTTTAACCAATCATGCAGTACAAATTGCATGTCATTTATTGGAGCGAGTGTATTGGGGCATAGAAACAGATCTCTGAAAGTCTAATGTTGTAGGGATTATACTGTTGTTAGATGGTTTTGGTTCCTAAAAGTCGATGTAATGACTATTATAAGTGTTGATGTGGCGAGAGAAATTGCATGAATGTTCGCTGCTTTTAGGCGACGATCAATGAAAAATCATTCTAATCGATTATACACTTCACGCAATGTAATCACATCAATGTCGTTTACCCAATGGTCTGGTTCTGTCTCAAATGGGTTGATCAAAGATATGTGAGTGGTGTTGCGTTGAGCCCACGATGGAACAGGAAATACCTGCAGATGGCTAGAAAAGGCATCTGTCAGTTTGCACTCAAAGTATTGGGTTTGGTTAGGGGCAGTAAACAGTAATTGACCTACTTCAACATTTAGCCCCGTTGTTTCCCAAACCGCTTGGTGCGCTGTGCATTGGGCGCTTATTAAATTTTGTTGTTTATGAGTGGGTAAATTCCAGCCATCATCATTATTATTTTTGACTGCTAACAGTTGAATGTTGGATTTTATAAGACAGGCATGCTGCGGAGGGCTTGGTTTCTGTATATAATGTATTAGTTCGGCACATAGGGTCGGCAGGGATGTCTCTACTGCACCCCATCACCAAGATTGTTATGGCTATAAACAATCTATTCAGCACAATGTTACGTATCTCCGCGGTATGAATATGAGTTATTATCACATTAATCTCCCCATTCTCCACGATTAATTGTAAAGGCTAGCAATTCAAAATTTGCTACACAGGTTTTATTCAGTTTTTTTATTTAAATAGGTCACCAAATGTCTAAAGGGTTAAAAGTTTCTCCTCTGCTAATTGCCGTTGTGTTGTGTTTAGGCTTAGTGGTGTATTTGTATCTGCCAAAGGATGTGTCTGAGCAAGTCAAACAAGCCAATACCACGTTAGTCAAAGTGCATCGCACCATTGAAGAAGAGTTTGAGGTAGTGGTTGAAGCTTTAGGTACAGGTAGAGCAAATGAGTCTGTACTTATAACAACACAAACTTCTGATATTGTTCAGAAAATACATTTTGACGATGGTGATAGGGTCAAAGCTGGTCAGGTATTACTGACATTAATCGACTTAGAAGAAAAAGCCCGATTAGCGGCTTTAGACGTTGATTTACAGGAAGCAAACCGCCAGTTGAAGCGGATCGCCAACCTCGCTAAAAAGAATGTCGCGTCTGAACAACTATTAGACGAACAACAAGCCGAGGTGAATGCCCTGAGAGCGGAAATGAATGTATTAAAAACTCAGATGCGAGCACTTGAAGTGAGAGCACCTTTTGATGGTTTATTGGGACTGCGTCAAGTGAGTGTTGGGGCGCTAGTTAGGCCCGGTGATGCCATTACTACCTTAGATGATTTATCCATTATTAAAGTTGATTTTAATATTGCCGAGGTTCACTTACCCAGTGTGGCTATCGGTCAAAATATTCGAGCCACTTCCATTGCCTACCCAGATGAAATATTCGAAGGCAAGATAGTCAGTATTGGATCTAGGGTTGACCCTGCTACTCGTGCGATCCAAATTCGAGCAAACATTAACAATCAAGATTTTAAATTACGTCCTGGTATGTTGTTACAGATTAACTTACAGAAGAAAATGCTGACTACTTTAACGCTTCCAGAAGCGAGCTTAGTACCAGTAGAAGACAAACATTTTGTGTTTGTAGTGAACGGTGAAACGGTAACAAGAAAGCAAGTGACAATAGGCTTGCGGAAACCTGGCAAAGTGCAAATTGTTTCGGGTTTAAATGAAGGTGAACTGGTTGTGATTGAAGGAGCATTAAAATTAAGACATGGCTCAAAAGTCAAAGTTCTTAATGCTGATGAGATAAAGGAGTAAACCATGTTTCTTTCAGATGTATCGGTTAAGCGACCTGTTTTTGCCACAGTTGTTAATTTGTTACTGGTGGTCTTTGGTGTCGTCTCCATTAGTTTATTGTCTTTGCGCGAATATCCTGACATCGACCCCCCGATAGTGTCGATCAACACGAATTATCCTGGTGCTTCAGCCTCGATTGTGGAGACGCGTATCACTCAGTTAATAGAAGAGCGGATTAGTGGTATAGAAGGCATCAAAAATATTGAGTCCAGTAGCCGTAATGGCCGTTCATCTATCAGTATTGAATTTGACCTATCTAGAAATATTGATGCCGCATCGAATGATGTGCGAGAGAGGGTTAGCCGAGTACTGAACAACCTACCTGATCAAGCTGAACCACCTGAGGTGTCAAAATCAAACTCAGACGAAGACGTTATCGTTTGGTACAACCTGCGCAGTGATAATCTATCGGTGATGGAATTAACAGATTATGCTGATAGATTTGTAGTTGACCGTTTATCCGTTGCAGAAGGGGTTGCACGCGTTCAATTAGGTGGCGGACGCAGATACGCGATGAAGGTGTGGCTAGATAGAAATGCCATGGCTGCCAGAGATATTACCGTGACCGATATCGAGAACGTTATACGTTCTGAGAATGTCGAATTACCTGCCGGTGAAGTTGAATCTATCGATCGGGATTTTGAAGTCCGGGTAGCAAGAAGTTTTCTCAGTCCAGAAGATTTTTCCAACCTAACGATTAAGGCCAGTGCCGATGGTTACTTAGTGAAACTTAAAGAAGTTGCACGAGTCGAATTAGGCGCTGAAGACGATGAGACAGAGTTTCGTGGCGGCGGCGTAAACATGATTGGGCTGGGCATTGTTAAACAGTCCAAGGCTAATACACTCGAAGTGGCTAGGGCTGCAAAAGCCGCTATTGAACGTATCGAACAGACTCTGCCAGATAATATTTTTATCGTTTCAAGTTATGACTCCTCAGTGTTTATTGAAGCATCGATAAACGAAGTATATGAAACTTTGGCCATTGCTATCTTGATGGTGGTGCTCGTTATATATGTGTTTTTAGGCAATATACGGGCAACGTTGATCCCAGCAGTCACTGTGCCTGTGTCTCTGGTTTCAGCTTTCATCGTTATGTATGCCTTGGGCTTCTCTATTAACTTACTAACCTTATTAGCTATGGTTTTAGCAATAGGGTTAGTGGTAGACGACGCCATAGTTGTGTTGGAAAATATTTCCAGGCGAATAGAAATGGGCGAGCCACCTATATTAGCTGCCTATCGAGGCGCAAGAGAAGTCGGTTTTGCGGTCATAGCCACCACTTTAGTGTTAATATCTGTATTTATCCCCTTGGTTTTCTTGCAAGGCAATATTGGTAGATTGTTTACTGAATTTGCTTTGGCCATCGCTGCAGCGGTGGCCTTTTCTAGTGTTACTGCCTTAACGCTGTCCCCTATGATGTGCTCCAAACTATTAAAAAAACGCAGTCATCCTTCAGGATTTTCTCATTGGGTGGACACTAAATTTAGTAAAATTGAGCGAGGATATTTCAACGGTCTAGGCACAACTATTCATCAACCATGGTTAATGAGCATGCTGGTGATTGGCAGCATAGTCGCTTTGTTTAAGTTGGTACAAATATTACCCGGAGAATTTGTGCCTAAAGAAGACAGGGGCAATTTTTTTATACTGATGCAAAGTGCAGAAGGCTCGAGTTTTGAGAGTAATGCTGCTAATTTGAAAAAGATTGAGAGTATATTACTGCCTTATACAGCAACGGGTGAAGCTGAACGTATCATAGTGCGTACTCCTGGTTTTGGAGGGACTGCCGGTATAGCGATAGTTGGTACCGCTATTGGCCCAGATAAGAAGGGGTCGACCTTTGATTTGATGGATGAAATCAGCGGTAAATTAGTCAATATCCCTGACGTCACTGCTTTTGCCGTCATGCGCAGTGGGATCGGGGGACGTGGACTCGGCCGACCGGTACAATTTGTGTTGCAAGGTAATACCTATGAAGAGCTAGTAGAGTGGCGAGATATCGTTTTAACTAAAGCTAGAGAAAATCCTAATTTAGTGCGAATAGACTCTGATTATAAAGAAACGTGGCCACAATTATTGGTCAATATCGATAAAAACCGAGCCGCAGATTTAGGTGTGTCTATTAGTGATATAGGTCGCACTCTCGAGACTATGTTAGGGCAAAGGCGGGTATCCACTTTTCTTGATAAAGGCCAAGAATACGATGTCATCATGGAAGGCTGGGAAGAAGATTATCGTAGTCCCTCGAGCATTGAGAATATTTATGCTCGTTCGTCTCAGTCTAATCAATTGATCCCCTTAGATAACTTATTGACTGTGAGTGAAAACGCCACTTCATCGAGGCTCAATCGATACAATAGAATGCGCAGTGTCACTATTAGTGCCAACTTGGCCGACGGTTATACGGTAGGTGAAGCATTAGAATATTTACGTAACATTGTCGATACTGAACTGCCTGATGAGGTCGCTATTGATTATAAAGGTGAGTCTCAACAATACCAAGAGTCAGGTGGCTCGATTTTATTTATTTTTGCCTTAGCCTTAGCCATCACCTATTTGGTCCTAGCGGCTCAATTTGAAAATTGGATCCATCCTTTAGTGATCATGTTAACTGTGCCTATGGCGCTAGTAGGGGCTTTTATTGGTTTATATTTTTCTGGTATGACTTTAAATATATACAGTCAGATTGGTTTGGTGATGTTAATTGGGTTAGCCGCAAAAAACGGTATACTAATTGTTGAGTTTGCCAATCAATTACGGGATGTGGGGGTAGAGTTTGAAGAAGCCCTACGAAAAGCGGCGACTCAAAGGTTACGGCCTATAGTAATGACTGGTTTTACTACTATTTTTAGCTCACTACCACTGGTTTTAGCCAGCGGTGCAGGGGCTGAGAGTAGAACAGTTATTGGTATGGTGATATTTGCAGGTGTGACAGTTTCGGTCTTCTTAACCCTGTATATCGTGCCAACTGCTTATTATTTACTTGCTAGGAATACTGGCTCACCTAATGCGCAGGCTAAGCAGATAGAAGACTTGGAAATTAACATGCCTTATCGTAAAGGTGATGAACATTAATACCTTTAGTTGATACTTGTTTGTCCCATTCTATCGTTGCAATCAGTAAGCACACATCATTGTAACGAACCATCTTAGTAGGGCGATGATTTTAGCTTTAGTTTAAGGACTTTGGAAACGGGCAAAAGCTCCCTTTATCTTTTTCCAAATACTATAAAGCCTAATCTAGCATTTACTGATGTGCAGATTTAACCACGTACGATTCACCAGAACCATAATACTATTGGCATCTAAATCCAAAGGAACACATTGACTAATCTACCACAGACAATTCCAACGTTAACTTATCTAAAGGCTATGTGATTGGTGAAACGGCCAGCGCACCTATAACAATCAAATACATTGAATGGAGGCGCTATAGTTAACGAATTTCATACCTCCTTAGAAAGAATGCATGTTCGTGATTACACCAATTAGACCAATTTTGCCAAAAGCTAAATCCTCATCAACAATAAACTGATGAGGTATATACCGTCTATCGCGTAATCTGCGCTATGCACCTATAGTTCGATGTTAATTTACGAGACAATATTTCGCAGACAAAAAAAAGCCTCAGAAAGTGCTGAGGCTTTTTTTTATTCGTCTAAGAAGCTTTTCAGTTGTTCAGAGCGGCTAGGGTGTCGTAACTTACGTAATGCTTTCGCTTCGATTTGACGAATACGTTCACGGGTGACATCAAACTGTTTACCTACTTCTTCAAGCGTGTGATCGGTGTTCATATCGATACCAAAGCGCATTCTCAAAACTTTGGCTTCACGTGCGGTTAAGCCAGCTAACACTTCTTGAGTGGCATCTTTTAAGCTTCCACCTGTAGCTGAGTCTAAAGGCTGTACTATAGTGCTATCTTCGATGAAATCACCTAAGTGTGAATCTTCATCATCACCGATAGGCGTTTCCATTGAAATAGGCTCTTTAGCGATTTTCAATACCTTACGGACTTTGTCTTCAGGCATCAACATGCGTTCTGACAACTCTTCAGGTGTGGGTTCGCGGCCCATTTCTTGAAGCATTTGACGTGATATACGATTCAGTTTATTGATCGTTTCGATCATATGAACAGGAATTCGGATAGTACGTGCTTGGTCAGCAATCGAGCGAGTGATCGCCTGACGTATCCACCAAGTGGCGTAAGTTGAAAACTTATAACCACGACGGTATTCAAATTTATCTACCGCTTTCATCAAACCAATATTACCTTCTTGGATAAGGTCCAAGAACTGTAAACCACGGTTAGTATATTTTTTCGCAATAGAAATAACCAAACGCAAGTTGGCCTCGACCATTTCTTTCTTTGCACGACGAGCCTTGGCTTCACCAATCGACATACGACGGTTGATATCTTTGATATCGGCAATAATTAATCCGGTCTCATCTTCTACCGTATTCATTTTGCTAATGGCGCGTTCAAGTTCTTCTTGGTGCTCTCTCATCTCTTCTGCATAGGGTAATGTAGAGTTGAGTATTTTGAATAACCAAACGGTAGATGTCTCATTGCCTGCAAAGGCTTTAATAAAGTCTTTTTTCGGCATTTTTGCTGTGATAACACAGTGTTTCATCACTATGCGCTCTTGCACACGAATTCTGTCCATCATGCTTCGCATGTTTTTTACCATACGATCAAACTGTTTAGGCGTCAGTCTAAATTCTTTGAAAACTTCGCTTAATTCATTAATTTGAATACGAGCTTCTTTATGAGAACGGCCTTTTGCATCGATAACATCTCGGGCTTTTTCATATTGATGACGAAGTGCAGTGAATTTTTCCCGTGCTAATTCAGGATCCGGGCCTGTGTCTTCTTCTTCTTCTTCATCATCATCATCACCGTCTGAATCTTCTTGTTCTTCTTTAGATAATTCAGAACCAACGTGGGTAGCAGTAGGTGCTACGTCTTGTTCGTTTGGATCAACAAAACCGATGATGATATCGCTAAGACGAATTTCTTCAGCTTCAAACATATCCCATTGGTCAAGCAAATGGGTAATGGCTTCAGGATATTCAGCGACAGAGCACTGAACCTGATTAATACCTTCTTCGATACGTTTGGCGATAACAATCTCGCCTTCACGGGTTAGAAGCTCAACTGTGCCCATTTCACGCATGTACATACGCACTGGGTCAGTAGTTCTACCTATCTCACTTTCTACAGTAGCAAGAGCTGCTGCTGCGGCTTCAGCTGCTTCATCATCAGTATCGCTTTCTTGCATCAAAAGCTCATCTTTATCAGGAGCCCTTTCAAATACTTTGATGCCCATATCATTGATCATATGGATGATGTCTTCCATTTGATCTGAATCGACAATATCTTGAGGAAGGTGGTCGTTAACTTCCGCAAAAGTCAAATAGCCTTGTTCTTTACCTTTAGCAATGAGGAGTTTTATCTGCGACTGCTTGCTTTGCACCATATAACTTACGCTTCTCGAATTAGTTGAATATTCATCAAAACCCCTCGTTAGAGAGAATTTACGCTTTAACTTGCTTAATACACCCAGTCAGTAATGTGTATTTGCTGCTATGTTAGCCAATTTACCAGTATAACAGATTCATTACGCATAGGGCTAGATCTTGGGTCATTTTTGTTCTTTTACAAGGTTACTTGTGTTCTTTTACAAGAAGATTAAGTTCCTGTTTTTCTGCATCGGTTAATTTGCTCACTCTGGACTTGGAAAATAATTCATCCATTCGGCTGTTTAAATGCCAATCTAAAAGTTTGGCAAAACTGTCTTCAAACACCGCAGCTTGGTTTTGTTCGGCGTATTCCCACATCATTAATTTAGCTAACTGAGCGCTTTGTGGATGATGACGAAAATGTTCTAAGACTTGAGCCGTATTCGCCAGTGGTTTGCTTAAACAAAATTGATAAAGGGTTATTAACATTGATATACCTGGTATATCTACTGACACAAGCTGAGTTGGATCAGCGGCCTGACATTTTATCGCTAAACTAGGATCATCTAGTAGTAATCTAATCATCATACGTATCGGCGATATTGTACTTTTATTCGGTGTGCTGAAGTCTAATTTCTTAGGTGTTTTTCTCAGATTTGCTTGAGCAACATCACGCTCATATTTATGTTTGTTTTGGTCACCCATATGATTACTTAAATCGGATAATAAAATTTCACGAATATTATCGCCGACTATTTTTTGAATTAGCGGTATGGCTTCGGCTTTTAAAGCAGCTTTACCTTCATTGCTGCTAACGTGATGACGTTGTAATAAATTATCAAAGAAGAATTTTGACAAAGGGACAGCATCATTCTTCAAGCTTTCCTCAAAAATATCTTTACCTATTTTACGTACTAATGTATCAGGATCTTCGCCATCGGGTAAAAACAGAAACTTCATCTCCACCCCATCTTTTAGATAAGGAAGGGCATTTTCTAAGGCACGCCAAGCCGCTTCTCTGCCTGCACGATCACCATCGTAACAACACACCACTTCACTGGTAGCGCGGAATAACATTTGAATATGTTCTGCTGTGGTGGCGGTGCCTAGAGATGCAACAGCATAATCGATACCAAATTGTCCAAGTGCTACAACATCCATGTAACCTTCGACAATCATTACCCGGGTTAAATTGCGATGAGCTTGTTTTGCCTGATAGAAGCCATATAGCTCATGTCCTTTATGAAATATGCGAGTTTCGGGTGAGTTCAGATATTTTGGGCCACCATCGTCCAATACTCTGCCACCAAAACCAATAACACGTCCGCGCTTGTCACGAATAGGGAACATAATTCGATCGCGGAAAAAATCGAACCTTCTTCTGTTGTCATTTTCGGTTATAAGTTTTAGGTCAAGTAATTGTCGCTGATATTCAGGGCTTACGCCGAAATTTTTGAGTACTGAATCCCATTCTGGTGGTGCATACCCCATATCAAAAGCTTTAACTATCTCACCACTGAGTCCACGATTTTTTAAGTAATTGACTGCTTTAGCTTTGTCGGGGTGAATTCTGAGTTGTTGGGCAAAGAATTTAGCCACTTTTTCCATTAACTCGTAATCGCTTTCTTTTTGTTGTTTTTGCTCAGCTGATGGTGGTGGGGCACCGCCTTTTTCTCGTGGCACTTCGATACTATGATATTGCGCCAATTCTTCAATGGCTTCTGGAAACTCTAAGCGGTCAAATTCCATTAAAAATGAAATGACATTACCATGGGCACCACAGCCAAAGCAGTGATAAAACTGTTTGTCTTGACTAACAGTAAAGGAAGGGCTTTTTTCGTCGTGAAAAGGGCAGCAAGCTTGATGATTACGGCCAGCTTTTTTAAGCCGCACACGACTGTCAACAAGTTCAACTATATCTGTACGAGCAATAATGTCATCAATAAATTCGCGGGGGATACGACCAGACATTATACTTTCTCAATTAACAAAAACGGCTGAATTAATACCCATACCGCCTTAAGGTGACGGATTAAGCAGGAGTTTGAAACGATTTAGGCAATGAGACTATTTTGTAGGCTTAGTCATCTAAGTCAATAATAACCCACGCAGTGTTTGGCGCCCGACATACATCGTTTTAAAACCCGCCCTAAGGGACTGTGGTATTCCACTTCTTCGTTACGCCAATTCAGAAGGTGATTAACATTCAGTCATCGACGCGCCTTGAATAAAAGCGCCCCATTTGATCTTAAATGCGCAACTTGAGGTGGAATAAGTATTGTGCCATATAGTTTGGCATATTTAAATTTTATACATCCACTAAAACAGACAAACCGCATCGAAGTGCGGTTTGAAAATTGTAACTGTGTATGGGATTTACTATGAATTAAGTCTGGCTTTTATCTTACCACTTAATAGCCCCATATCAGCACGGCCTTGAACTTTAGGTTTCAACCAAGACATGACTTTACCCATATCTTGCATCCCCGAGGCATCTGATTCCACCATCGCTTGCAAGATCAAAGCATCAAGCTCTTCTTCGCTGAGAGGTTTTGGCAGAAAGTCGTGTAAAATAACAATTTCTGCTAGTTCGATATCAAGCAAGTCTTGACGACCAGCAGCCTCATATTGACTTGCTGCATCTTTTCGTTGCTTTACCATCTTGATCAATATTGCAAGAATACCATCTTCATCCAGAGCAATATAATCAGGATCAACACGCCCATCGATTTCATGTTGCTTTACTGCAGACAAAGCCATTCGAATAGTACCAAGACGCATTTTGTCTTTGGCACGCATCGCATCTTTTTGTGCATTTTTTAAATCATCTAATAATGACATGGAATGACTCAATGAAAACGAAAAATGATGTGTGTAAAATCACTTAAAACGCGTGGGTTTTAGACCACAAAAAACGCGCTTCAGAAGATATTTAGTATAATCTGATGCGACGGGCGTTTTCGCGAGATAACTTCTTCAAAAGACGTTTCTTAGCAGCAGCTTTCTTACGCTTACGTTCCCAAGTAGGCTTTTCAAAAAATTCGCGACGACGAACTTCAGAAAGTACACCTGCTTTTTCACATGATCGTTTAAAACGACGTAATGCAACATCAAAAGGTTCGTTTTCTCTTACTTTAACGATTGGCATTAAACTCTTACCTCAAAAATAAAACTATATCGTGCCGGTATAATGTATAGCCAGCTCGGTTAAAAATGGAGCGGAATTCTAATCATATCCTTAAAGGATGTAAAGTCTTGATAGCCTAAATACCTGATTAATTCGAACAAATGTCATATTAAATTGGAGGTTTGACCGCTTATCAGTAGAATACCGTTAAATTAAAGTATTTTTGTTAGAAGTTATTAATGCGTGTATTAGGAATTGAAACCTCATGTGATGAGACCGGTGTGGCAATTTATGATGACCATCAAGGGTTATTGTCCCACCAATTATATAGTCAAGTGAAACTCCATGCTGATTATGGTGGTGTTGTTCCAGAACTTGCTTCTAGAGATCATGTTCGTAAGTTGATTCCTTTGATCAAAAAAACGTTGCAAGAGTCGAATTGCATTGGCAAAGACATAGATGGTATCGCTTTCACCAAAGGCCCCGGTTTAGTCGGCGCTTTGTTAGTGGGATCATCAGTGGCGCGCAGCTTGGCTTATGCATGGAATAAACCCGCTGTGGGGGTGCACCATATGGAAGGGCACTTGCTTGCTCCTATGTTAGATGTTTCAGCACCAGAATTTCCTTTTGTGGCACTTTTGGTTTCAGGTGGTCATTCGATGATGGTGAAAGTTGAAGGTATTGGTCAATACGAAGTATTAGGTGAATCAGTAGACGATGCAGCAGGAGAAGCTTTTGATAAGACGGCTAAGTTACTTGGTCTAGATTACCCAGGGGGGCCTTTACTGGCAAAATTAGCTGAAAAAGGTGAGGCAGGGCATTATAAATTTCCACGGCCCATGACCACAAAACCAGGTTTAGATTTTAGTTTTAGTGGTTTAAAAACATTCGCAGCAAATACTATTCGAGCATCTGATGGCTCGCAGCAAACCCGAGCAAATATCGCCTTTGCTTTCCAAGAAGCTGTGGTCGATACTTTGGCCATTAAATGCAAGCGCGCCTTAAAACACACACACTTAAAACGTTTGGTTATTGCAGGTGGTGTCAGTGCCAATAAACAATTGAGAGAAGATCTCGCTGCCATGATGAAATCTATTCAAGGAGAGGTGTTTTATCCTAGGTTGGAATTCTGTACTGATAACGGTGCCATGATCGCCTATGCCGGATTACAGCGTCTAAAAGCCGGTGAAATCGAATGCTTATCGACCAAAGCTAGACCTCGTTGGTCTTTGGAAGAATTGGCGGCTATTTAAGTTGCAATTAACCTTTATGCCCATACCACCTCTGAAATTCGCATTTTGAGGTGGTATTAGTTGCAATTCTCATCATGAATTTAACCTTAGTCTAGGTTATTTGGTATTTTTTCTGTTGCGTACTTTGGGCTCTTGCTTTTGGTAAAGTCTTATTATGTTGTCTTTGTGACGTAGGACGATTAGTACACTTAATATGCCCACTGGCAAAGTGTATTCAGGTTTTAGTAGTGCGGTGAATACGGGTGCTAGACTGACTGACAGAATGGCAGCCACAGAAGAATAATTTGTTAATCGAACCATAATAGCCCATGTCATCATTAACAAAGCGGCTAGATCTAGCCCTAGAGGTAATATGGCGCCAAAGGCTGTGGCAACAGCCTTACCTCCAGAAAACCCGAAAAATAATGGAAACATATGGCCTAAACATGCCATTACAGCCACAAAGGCTAAGTAAATAGGCTCTAAACCTAAGTAATAACTAACCCAAACTGGCAGGGTGCCTTTAAGTACATCAAATACTAATACTAACGCGGCCGGAAAATTTCCGCCAAGGCGAAATACATTGGTCGCGCCTGGATTGCCTGAACCTTGTTTTCTGGGGTCACCTAAGCTGAATAGTCGGCAGACTAAAATGGCACTGGAAATAGAACCCAGTAAATAGGCCGCAGCAAAGATTAATATAGTTAGTGCTGTCATGTACTTGTATTAAAAAAATGGGTTATAATTCAACAGAATATACCAACCCCCCTTAAAAAGCATCGCGGATCACCAATGGATAAAATTCATATTGAAGGACTTGAGGTCTTAGCGTTGATTGGCGTATATGACTGGGAGAGAGAACATCAACAACGATTAATAGTGGATGTTGAACTCAGTGCTGACCTTTCTGAGGCAGCTCAAACAGACGATGTTAACAATACGCTTAATTATGCCCAAATAGCGCAAGGCATTAGCGACTTTGCTGCAAAAAGCCAATTTAAACTGATAGAAGCCTTAGCAAGTCATATGGTTGACTGGTTGCTGCAATCCTTTCCAAACCTTAAAACAGTGCGCCTAAAGTTGAGTAAGCCTGATATTCTAGCGAATGCTAAAAATGTTGCGGTTGAATTTACTAAGGATCAAACTCTTTGAGTATTGACATCAAACAATCACATATTATCTATATCAGTGTCGGTAGCAATGTAGATAAAGAAAAACACACTAAAGCTGGACTACTGGGTATGTATCTTGCTTTCGGTGATTTGACACTTTCCTCGGTTTTTGAAAGTGAATCAGTCGGATTTGAAGGCAATAATTTTTATAATTTGGTAGTTAAGGCTAATACTACGTTATCCATCGAGCAGGTATGTTCGGTTCTTAAACGAATTGAACAAGACAACAAACGTCAGCGTGGGGAAGAAAAGTTTGCTCCCCGAACGCTCGATTTAGATTTGTTGCTATATGATTGCCAGGTGACTTCCCAGCCAATTGAATTACCTCGGCCGGAGGTGCTTTATAATGCATTTGTATTAAAACCTTTAGCTGAGATTGCCGCTGATGAAGTCCACCCAGTAGCCAATAAAAACTACGCCAGCCTGTGGCAAGCATATGACAAAAGCCAACAAAAGCTGTGGGCGATTAATTTTGATTGGAGTCCAACTGACAAATGACATTGTTTGAAATTATTATCTTGGCGATCATTCAAGGATTGACTGAGTTTTTACCCATATCTAGTTCAGCTCACTTAATTTTACCTTCAGAGGTGTTAGGTTGGAATGACCAAGGCCTAGCTTACGATGTGGCGGTGCATGTAGGTAGTTTGTTAGCGGTGATGATTTACTTTCGTGCGGATATTTTTCGCTTGACGAGTGCTTGGTTTCGCCATGGTTTGAGTCAAAATCAAATACAGGACAGTTGTTTAGCTTGGTGGATCATCATTGGCACTATCCCGGCTGTGATGTTTGGGTTTTTCTTTAAGGATATTATAGAGATATACGGTCGGTCAGCTTTAGTCATTGCTATTACGACTATTGGCTTTGGTTTGCTACTTTGGTTTGCAGATAGTAAAGCCACTCAAGCTAAAAATGTGCATCAAATCACTTGGAGAAATGCTGTTTTTATCGGTCTTGCTCAAGCTATTGCTATTATCCCCGGTACGTCACGTTCGGGTATCACTATGACAGCTGGCTTGATGATAGGTCTAGACAGAGAAAGTGCGGCTAGATTTTCATTTTTATTGTCTATACCTGTGATCCTAGGTGCTGGTCTACTTTCAACGCTAGAATTGCTACAAAATCCCAATGCTGTGGATTGGAATGCGCTCATTTTTGGTGCAGTATTTTCATTTGTCAGTGCCTATGCTTGCATTTATCTATTTTTAGCGTGGATCTCCAAAATTGGTATGTTGCCGTTTGTGATTTACCGGTTGTTATTGGGCTCGTTATTACTAATGTTTGTTTTCTATTAAGAGTGGACTGATAAAAAGGCCTTAAATATGAGTGAAACTATTTTTACAAAAATTATTAATAAAGAAATCCCAGCTGATATTCTTTATGAAGATGAATTAGCTATGGCGTTTAGTGATATTAATCCCCAAGCGCCTATTCACTTTTTGGTCATCCCCAAAAAGCCAATCACGACTATTAATGATATTGAAGAAGACGATAAAGCGTTAGTTGGTCATTTATATTGGGTGGCAGCACAATTAGCGAATAAACATGGCTTTGCCCAAGATGGTTACCGGGCTGTGATGAATTGTAACGAAAACGGCGGACAAACCGTGTCTCACATTCATTTGCACGTATTAGCAGGTAAGGCGATGGGATGGCCACCCTATCAAAACAAGCTTAAAACACTCTGATACATCACGTATTGAGCTGCCGATAAGCTCAATACGTGGCATATTTCGTTTCGATTAAAGTCCTAGTACCTTAACCCCTTGTTTAAAATCTATGTCAACTGGAATATCAGCAGCCGTTAATCTGTCAAGGTCTTGCTGCAGTTGTGCTTTGATCACGCCTTTATCTGCCACTAATTTTGCTACGGCTTCATAATCCCCATCACCCTGCAGAGTAAGTATTTCATTTGATAGGGCATCAATAGCCTTACCCATTTTCTGCATGTCTACTTGATAAAAGCCATCTTGGTTACGACTAAAAGCTTGGTATTCCTGAAAAAAGTTAAATCTGATCATGTTGGCTTTGCCATGGGCACTGGATGCACCAAAACGAACAGAACGAAAAATACCCGCCATAAAGGTTACATAGTAGTCTTCTAGCATACCTTCATCAATTACACCTTTAGCTAACAGCTGCTGCACCATATAAAGTCCTAAGATATCGGCTTTGCCTTCTTCTAATGCTGATGCATGTTCTTTCAAAGCCTGTCGGACAGTTTGTTCGCTGCCTAATACTGTTTTGATACCTAGTCCATGGGCGACTTCATGAAACATGGTATTAGCAAAAAAAGCGTTGAAGGTGATGTGTTGACGCTGTTGAGGCACAATCAACTGCTCCGAAATAGGTAATAATATGTTATAGAATTTTGCTTGCATCGCATTCTTGAGTTGTAACCTTCGTGTGCCTTTCTTCAGCTGTACTTCTTCATCGTTAGGCAAGTTGATGGCAATTGTCTTACTACCAGCGTTGGAATGGCCTGCATAATAAATTACATCGTAGGCATTTAAGTCAGCATTTGCGCCGGGCATTTGAGCTTTGTATTGTGCATCAACGGGTAAGCCTTGTTGTAGCTCAGGTAAGAATGATGCGTATTTACTGAGTTTTTTACTCCAATCCAAATCTTTCAATAATACATAAGACTCAAATGCTGCTCGATACCCAAACAACTGATCCTCATATGTTTCAATGGGACCATAGACTAATTCAATAGGGTTACTCTTCATTTCCATCCATGCATAGTCTGAAGCTTGGTAATTATTGGTTAATAACGCTTCAGCGCGTAACTTGAGGTAATCAGCAAAGCTTGTGTCCTGAGCTAAAGTGGCGGCTTTTTTTAAGAGTTGTGAAGCGTTTTTTAATTCTTTTGCAAAGAAAGTGGAGTAGGGGATAGCTGTTAAATTCCCGTTTTTATCTCTGCGTACCATAGAGTACAGGCCGTCTTTATCTGCAAAGTCGCTGATGTCAAATTCTTCTTTTGTCATGTCTGGGGGATAAAACTGTGCGCCTAATCGTTTTTCGGCTGTATTGGATAAAAAAGTCAGATCCCCGTTCAATCTGTCCCAGGGGCCATAGTTAATTGCCGCGAAATCTTGCACTTTAGAGTCATTAATGTGAGATAAAAATGTATTCTTATCTTGATCAAATGCCTGCTGCCAGAATAAGTCGTCCATAATGACTGACGCTTCAATCAAAATAGCTAACATTTTTTTCTGGTTAGCACTTAGATGGCTTAAGTCTGCAGACAAAGTGACAGGGAAATAAATATTGAGCCTGTTTTCATAGTCCCCAATCAGAGATAACATTACTTTTTTATCAGTAGACATGTCTAAAGGTTGCTGTATCTGAGTATCGTTATTTACTGGTTTATTACAAGATGAAACCAATGTCGAACCAACAACTAATACGATGGCTGAAATATATGATTTTGAAAGAATTTTCATTGCGTCTTCCTTTTTTAATTGTTGTTATACGCTATTTACTTTGATTTAATTCAATGGAAAGATAACAAATTTTTAGCTTTTAATGCGTTTATCATAACTAGAAACCACAAAAAAGTGTGCTAGGGTTTATTATCAATTTTTTCCGCTGTTCCATTAGCTAAAATACTTTAACTAACTCACCAGATAAATAATCTTGGGTGAGATAAAAGAGACTTATTCTAGAGTCGGTTTGTTGACAGGATATAATATAAACATATGAGTACAGAAAACGCGCTTCTTACTATTTTGGTAGAAAAAATTCATAACGATACATTGGTTCTACCCACATTACCTGCAGTGGCATTAAAGGTTAGGAAAGCAGCTGACAATCCGGACATCAATCTAAGTGCGATGGCTGACGTTGTTAGCCAAGATCCATCCTTAAGTGCACGTCTGGTAAAAATAGCTAATAGTGCATATTTAGGAAGAAGTGTAAAAGTTACCTCGATACAGCAGGCGGTAACGCGTATTGGATTACGCCAAATTAAAAACATTGCTACTGCTTTGGCAATGGAGCAGTTGTTTGTTTCTAAAAATGACATTGTAAAAGGTTATATGTCTCGTATTTGGGTCGACACTATTGACATTGTGGCTAGCTCTATGGCGGTATTGCAAATACATACTAATCAAACCAAAAACCGCGCGCTTAACCTTGACTCAATGATGTTGGCTGCGTTGATACATAATATTGGTGTGTTACCAATATTAACCGAGGCTGAGCGCCATGCGGATGTATTTGCTAACCCTACCTTTTTGGACGTTGCTCTAGAGAAATTAGCGGGTAAAATTGGCACAAGTATCATGATTGAGTGGGGCTTTGAGCCAGAGTTTGTAGATATTACTCAAAACTGTAAAGATTTGTCTGTGACTTCCGATACTGTTTCTTACTTAGACTTGGTCAGGGTTGCTTCAGCACTTTGTGGAAAATTTAATAATCATGAAGAAGAAATTTTTAAAGGGGCTGTAGATATAGGTCTTATTGATGATTTATCTGCGTTACTTTCTGACGAATTTAACGAACTATGTGATAACGCCAAGCAAATTTTTCTATAACATTTTAAGTTGTTTCGCAGATAGATGCTGGGTTGAACCAGCATCTAATAACGAATATTCCCTGTGTGCTAACTCACTTTTTCATCGTCTAAGTTAAATATTTCTTTCAGACGCTTAGCGAAACGAACTACTTCACCCGACATTAGCGCAAAGTTTGCATCCAATCGAGCAAGCATCTGATCCTTAGGTATGTCGTCGTTTTGTTCTCTTATAACATCGGTAAATTTTATGCGTTTGATGCTTAAGTCTTCCTGAATGATTGCCGTGAGTGTTTCACTCCACTCAACTGCAATTTTTTGAACTGATTTTCCAGCTTCCAAATGATGTTTGATTTCTTCGCTATATAAATCCTGATTTTTACAACGAATACTGGCGCCATCTTCTTCCAATGCTTTTAGTTCTGCTTCTTCTAATACACTAATATCTGTTGGCGCTGAGTCATCTTTTAACCATGAGGTTAAATTTGCCTGCACAGAATGTCTAGCTAAAGGTACAACAGGTAAGGAGCCTATGGCTTTGCGCAACATGGCTAAGAAAGCCTCAGCTTTGCCATCTGCAGACGAATCCACTACAACTAAATGATCTTTGGTAGAAATGAAGCCGTGTGTATAGCTATTTTTGGTGAACGCTTGGGGCAGCAAACGATGAATTATCTCTTGTTTCATATCCTGCTGGGCTTTTTTGCCGACAGGAGAGCCTGTTTCGGTTTCTATTAGCGTTACTTTGTCTGCAAGTTCTGCATTCACCACTACAGCTGGCAAGATACGTTCTTGCTTCTTTAGCGTTAACCAAATCCTACCGGCTGTTGCGTGGATCAAAGTCTCCCCTTGATTAAAGGGAGAAGCCCACCCCATAGTGGCTAATTCTTGACTGCCACAAGGGCGAAATTTAAATTCAGCAAGTTTGTCTTCAAAGTCTTGTTCTTTGAAATCCATGTCTTGGGTAATTGCATAAAGTTTTAGGTTTTTAAACCACATAAAATAATCCGCTAAGAGTGAGGGGCTGTCTATCTTTCAAAATTCAAGTGTTGTTCAATCTAAAGCCATACTGCTGCTCGGATTGCGAAAAATATAAAACACCTTGGCGCAGAATTGCGCTATTAAAAATGGTCATAGAGACTATCAGGAATTAACTCTATCTACTATGTGAAAGGACATAAATATGCCTTAATGGGTTTTACTTAAACGGGGAGAGTGATTTTGTATTACAGGTCATTGTTAGGTTGACTAAATGCTTCTATATTGGCACCTAGTGATTGGGTCATTAGATTGTACATAATGTGTGTACCTAAGCCACTTCCTCCATTCCCCCCTTCTGGTAGTATAAAATGCATCGTGATGGCGGTTTAATGTTGCCTCATCGAGACGTCTTCCATTGTCACAGTCGTTAGTAATAAGGTTGTTGTCTTGCTTCAAGATATCTAGTTTACGCTCTCCTTTGGGTTTATCTGCGAAACCATGGATCAGAGAATTGATAATCATATTGGTTAATATTTGTGCCAACACGCCAGGCGCACATTTAATAGACAAATCGTCCGGACAATGAATATCAATAGTATGCTGAGTCTTTTTGAAGTTAGGGTTAAAGATTGTACGACTTCTGTTCATTACTCACTGACATTGATGTCTCTTTCTACTTCACTCGTTTGGTCAACAGCGATTTGTTTAAAACTTGAAATAAGATCAGATGCACGGTTTAAATTGTTGACGAGTAACGTGGTGGTTTGCTCGGCCTCGGTCAAAAACACCGTCATGGTATCACCTGTTAGCTTTTTATCATTGTAGGCGGCTTTAATTTTTTTGACTCCGTCATGTAAAGAGCTGGCTGCCGTTACACTTATACCTAAAGGCGTATTGACGTCATGTGCAATGCCAGCTACTAAGTTACCTAATAAAGCCATTTTTTCTGATTCAACTAATTTATCTTTAGCTACTTCAATAGTTTCCATCGATGCAGCTAACTCCGTATTTCGTTTACGTAGTTCATATTCGATAAATTGACGATTTTCGTTTTCTTGGCGCAGTTCATGTTGATTAATTAATAAATCATCTTTTTGTTGTTCTAAGTCCAACATAATTCTGCTCAAAGTGGCTGTTTTTTTAGCCACCTCTTGTTCCAATGAAATATTCTGTTTATCTAATTTCAGGTTAGCTTGTTGTAACTGATTTTGAGTGCCTGCAAGTTTGGATTGAAACTCAATCATTTCATCGATTAATTTATTGTAAGAAGTTTCCAGCACCTTTAATTCATTGTCTTCATCAATGTTTAAGTCAAGCTTGGAGGCTTCAGGGTGGTTTAAGTTGAAATCAGTAATTTGTTGGGTTAATTTATTCAGGGGATTTGTCAGCATAGTGCGAAATGCACTCATAAATAAAAATATTAAAAATCCAGTTTTAACGATGGCATTACCAACCAAAAAAAATATTCCCACTTCTATTCTACTAAAAATAATGGCTGAACTTGAATATAAAGTGACATCACCGACGAGTGATGTTCGACCGGAGAATTGGAATATCAAGGGAAAACTATAGCCAAACGTTCCGCCTGCGTTATTTCTCACCACACCATTAGTAACAGACTCACCGACTAATTTAAACGTACGTCCCAAATCGGCTATATACTTGCTGTTTTCATCTCGAATCTGCACACCTTCAACTATGGACAGTTCCATTAAACCTACTGCAATAGATTTTGCTTGAGGGGTATTGAGCTCCCAAATAGCCCGAGTCAAGCTAGTACTAAAGGTGTTTTTTAAGGTTTTAAGCTCACCTTCAATATGACTTTTAGCATTTAAATATTCGGCGAAAACCTGGCCTGCAGTTACTAGTAGCGTAAGGATAAAATAAACTGCCAGCACTCTGGTTAGAAGCTTTGTTGATAAGCCTTGCTTAACGTTTGACATTGAAGTTTATATCTCCTTAAATTTAAACAGCTGCTAGAGAATATGCGGAATAAAAAAAATAAACAAGATGTCTAGGATGTGATTACCTTTGAAGTTCCATTTCAGTAAACTGCTCGGCACCGTTTTAAGCATTTAAGTGATACACGAAGTATCACCACCTATGCCAATACCTAATGATAAAGACCACAACGGTTGCCGCCATGCTTAAACCGCTTTAGACTTCGCTGCAAATCCTATTTTTGGGTTGTATGTGTAGATAGCCGATTGAGCAATAATGTCTTTTGAGGAGCAGTCTAATCAACATTTTTAAAAGTCTTTGATTTATTAAATTATTGTTTTAGCGATATAAATAAAGACTAAAATGCTGATCGTCATAAAAATGTCACACAAAATATGAATAATCTAAAGAGTTGTTGCTTTAGCAAGGAATATAAAAATGGCAAAACGTATTTTACTGGTGGAAGACGAAGCTCCCATCCGCGAAATGTTAAAGTTTGTACTTGAAAAATCAGGTTATGAAACCGTTGAGGCTGAAGATTATCAAATAGCGTTAGACAAAATAGTAGAGCCTTTTCCAGATTTGATTTTACTCGATTGGATGTTGCCAGGTGGCACGGGTGTGCAACTAGCCAAAAAACTCAAGCAACATGAATACGCTCGAGACATCCCAATCATTATGTTAACTGCCAGAGGCGAAGAAGAAGACAAAATAAGAGGTTTAGAAGCGGGTGCTGATGATTACGTAACTAAACCCTTTTCACCAAAAGAACTGGTGGCGAGAGTCAAAGCCGTGATTAGACGTGTATCACCCACATCCAGCGAAGATGCTATTGATTACCAAGGTTTGAAACTTGATCCTCTGTCTCATCGCGTGACATCTAATGACGTGCCCATTGATATGGGACCCACAGAGTTCAAACTTTTACACTTTTTTATGACCCATACTGAGAGGGTATATAGCCGTGAACAGCTTTTGGACAATGTATGGGGGACAAATGTTTATGTGGAAGATAGAACAGTAGACGTGCATATTAGAAGGCTACGTAAAGCCTTGTCTGAGTTTTCACATGATAATATGATCCAAACAGTGCGTGGTGCAGGTTACCGTTTTTCCAGCAAAGTGTGATAAATGCAGTCGAATGTTAATTCTCAGAAACACACATATTTTTTAATCCCAAAACAGGAATATAGCACCTAGATGCATCCCTCATTTCCTTGGTTAAGAAGCATTGCAAGAGTCATTATTTTTATGGCATCTTGCACGTTACTTGGCTTATATATTGAGCAGTTAGCCCTAATTTTGTTGATGGGAACTTTTATACTGCTTGTATGGCAGTATTGGCGAATTTATACGCTTAATTATTGGTTATGGCACAGTAAAAAGATTTCTCCTCCTACTGCCTGGGGTATTTGGTCGCATATTTACCAAGGAATTTATGGCACTAATTTAAAAAATCGTAATAAGCGTAAATCTTTAGGTGACATTATTCGTCGTTTTCGGCAGGGTTCAGAAGCACTTCCCGACGCAGCAATTGTAGTTGATAATTCTTCTGAAATCACCTGGTGTAATCGATTGGCAAGAATCGAGCTGGGTTTACGTTGGCCCCAAGATATGGGGCGTAAAGTATATGATTGTATTAATGATGAGCAGTTTATCAAGTTCTATCACGCTAATCGTTTTGAACAGCCGATAGAAATTATCTCTCCTATTAATCCCAGCAAAGTATTAGAGTGTAGAGTAGTACCTTACGAAGATGACAATTTGATGATACTCATTCGTGATGTGACGCGCCTGACTCAAATTGAAAAAATGCGTAAAGATTTTGTGGCCAATGTTTCTCATGAGTTGAGAACGCCTTTAACGGTGATTAATGGGTATTTGGAGATGTTGCCAGAAAATGGCGAACTACCTGCACCAGTAATGAAAAAAGCTCTATCTGAAATGCGCTCCCAATCTATTCGTATGCAAGATTTAATTGAAGAGTTGCTGGTGTTGTCACGCATTGAAGCCAGCACTGAAAGAGTCTTCGAAAAAATGGTGAATGTGCCTCAATTGTTGTGGCAAATTCATGCTGAAGCAGAAGCACTCAATCGTGAAAAGTCACATAAAATATTCTTCGATATATCACCAATTTTATATGTCTACGGTATTGAGTCTGAATTGCGTAGCGCATTTTCTAATATTATTTTCAACGCCATCAATTACGCACCTAACAATGGTGTGATAGAAGTAAGATGGTCCCTGAAAGGTGATCAGGCTAAGTTTAGTGTTAGAGATAATGGAGATGGTATTGCATCAGAACATATTGAGCGTATTACAGAGCGTTTCTATCGTGTAGACAAAGCAAGATCGCGAACAACGGGAGGCTCTGGTCTAGGGTTGTCTATCGTCAAACATGTTTTATCCCACCACAACTCTCACTTGGTAGTTAAAAGTGATGTTGGCAAGGGAAGCGAGTTTTCCTGTCTTTTTTCTGACGAACTCACACTCTTAGTCGATTTGAAAACGAATAAAAGCAATTTGTTATAATTGTCCATCTATCGAGTACCCACATTTCACTTGTTCTAACCTAGCGTTTTTTAGTCATTAATGGCTGTTGTCACAGGCATATTGTGACTTTTGGTCTATTTGTTTTTTCTAACTAGAGGTAATAATTAGTCCTGTTACAGATGCACTTTTACTAAATGGCTTTTGCCAACTCTGTATTGAGCACAGAGAACATTTCTTGTCTGCATGTCAAGGCGTGAAGGATAGAAGTGAATTACTTCAACGGCTTAAAATAGATCGAAAGCAATCTTCAGTCAGTTCTTGAATTAAAATATGACAAGTATTACTGCTTATGGCAATCGGGAGCATAATAGCGGTGCTTAAAACTTTAGAATTTGGATCCTGACCTATTTTTAAAGTGGCATCTGAACACTCAGTCAGATTTTCACCTAACTTACTACTCGACCAAAACATAGGGCTTCAAGCGATGGGGTATATTTTGTTACTCGCATTGGTTATCGGTTCTATCCGCGGTGTATTTTCCCCTTGGAGGGCAGCCAGGGTGCCAATCATATTGGTGTTTCAAACAAGGATAACATTCTGATTTCATTGAATCATTGATGTATCAAAAGCCGAGCTGATTATTCTCGGTTTTTCTTTTTTGTCAGTTTATAAGGTGGTTTTTGGTGTGAGGCTAATTTAAGGTAGTGAATTAAGTCTCACCTTACTGTGTTGAATAAAGGGTCAAATGAAAAAGCTATTCAGTGTAAAAAAAGTCATAGTGTGTGTGTTCATTATTGTAGTGATAGTGGTCAGTGTTTATCAAAAAAACCTTGTGCGTTTATACACCGCCGTCACTTTGTATGATCAAGACAAAATCGTTAATAATTTCCTGACCATGTATCAATCGTTTAATGCAACTGTCATTCCTGCAAGCGCAGAGCCATTTTACTTTCCAGTGGATACCCAAGCACTGCCTGATTCATTTGAATACAACAGCAATGCTATCTCTACTCAAGGCTTTATCACCGATAGCCAAACAACGGGTCTGTTGGTGTTGAAAAATGGAAACATTGTTTATGAAGATTATTGGCTTGGTCATGAGAAAAACAAACAACATATCTCTTTTTCTATGGCTAAGTCCTTTGTATCAGCCTTACTGGGAATTGCTGTTGAGGAGGGGGTAGTGACGAGTATCGAACAGGCGGTGACTGATTATGTCCCCGAATTAATAGGCAGTGGCTATGAGGGCGTCAGTATAAAAAACGTATTGCAAATGTCCTCAGGTGTCAGTTTTAACGAAGATTATAGCGACTTTAATTCTGACATTAATCGATTTTCCCGAGCCACCGCTTTTGGCACGTCTTTAGATGAATTTTCAGCTTCATTAGTTCGAGAAAAAGAGCCAGGCACTTATCATCATTATGTGAGTATTGATACGCAAGTGCTTGGTATGGTGTTAACCCGTGCGACAGGGAAAAGCTTAACTGATTATTTATCTGAAAAAATTTGGCAACCTCTAGGTATGGAGCATCAAGCCTTTTGGTTAGCAGATGATCATGGCATGGAATTGGCTTTAGGGGGACTCAATGTGTCCTTGCGTGACTACGCTAAATTAGGTTGGCTGTATCTTAATCAAGGCACTTGGACTGACAAACAGGGACATACACAGCAAATAGTGTCCAAGCAATGGGTGATTGACTCTACTTCAGCCGTTGCGCCGCATCTTGTGGCAGGCAAAGACAATCCCGCATCATCATCTTCTTTTGGTTACGGGTATCAATGGTGGTTACCACTTGGTGCTGAAGACGAATTTTCTGCTCAGGGCATTTACAATCAATACATCTATGTCGATCCAGATCAAAACTTAGTCATAGTTAAAAATTCAGCTAATTATCGTTTTACGGACAAAAGTTTAAACTGGGCAGCCAAACACTATGCTATGTTCCGTGGGATCAGTATTCATTTTTCAAAATAAGAAAATATTTTGATGCCAAAGGAATGTTCTTTTTGTCATTTTTTTCACCTTTTTTCATGTTGGGAGCTGCCGCTATGACCACACTTTTAAGCGTTTGTAATTCTGAGCCAGAAGACAAGATATTTCCTAGGTTACAACAGTTAGAAATGTCTCAACCAGAAGCAAACACACAAGCTTATAAGGCGCAATATCATGGATTGACCTTAACTGATAATTATCATTGGCTAAGAGATCAGGATTATCCAGAAGTCAACGATAAATTGGTGTTGGATTACCTCAAGGCTGAAAATGACTACTATGCAAACTTTCTCACCCCCCATAAAAAACTGGTTGATACCTTATTTGAAGAATTTAAAGGGCGAGTAAATGAAACTGACTCCTCTGTGCCTTGGGCAAAAAATGGTTATGAGTATCGGTGGTATTTTCAGCCTGGTAAAGAATATAAAACCTGGGCTCGGCGAAAGTTAGACAGTGAGTCTGAGCAAATATTTATGGATGAAAACCTGTTGGCTGAAGGACACGAATATTTCGATTTAGGTGATTGGGATATCAGCCCAGACAATGACTACTTAGCTTACTCGGTCGATATTGATGGCAGCGAACGAAGTATCATTAAAATCAAAAATTTAACCACGCATGAATACCTTGAAGATGAATTAGTCGATGCTGCAGGCTCTATGCTGTTTAGCCAAGATAGCCAACTTCTTATCTATTCTTTGTTAGCAAAAGATAAATGGAGGACATTGAGTGTCAACGTGCATAAGTTGGGAACTCAACAAAATCAAGATAGGGTGTTGGTTAGTGAAGTTGATGAAACTTTTTTTTTAGATTTTGACCTCACCAGTAGTCAGCAGTATTTGATATTAACCACAGGTGATTCTGATAGAACAGAAGTCTCGGTGGTAAGCATGGCAGACTTAAGTCAAGCCCCAAAAATGCTTAACACGCGAGATCAAAACTTTAGGCTAGACGTTGACCATGGCAATGGGTATTTTTATATGTTGACCAATGATACTCACGTCAACTTTAGAATCGCTAAAAGCAAAGAAGATCAAGTGCATTACGATCAATGGCAGACTGTATTTGTAGGTTCAAATACGAGATATTTTAAAGATTTGCAGGTGTTCAAAGACTTTGTGGTTATTGGTCGAAGTGTTCAAGGGCTAGAGTCGATCAGTATTTTACCTAATCAAGGGGCTAGCCATGAAATACTGTTACCTGAAAAAGTGGCCAGTGTCAGCTTAGGTGCTAACCCAGAGTTTTTGCAAAAACACGTGCGGATCAGATACGAATCAATGATTACGCCCGACAGTGTCTATGATTACGATGTGTCCAGTAAAACCCTTAATTTACGCAAAATAAAAATCATTCCCTCTGGTTACGAAAAAAGCTTGTACACCACTGAACGTATTATGGCTGAGGCCCGTGATGGCGCGAAAATACCTATCAGCATTGTGTATAAAAAGGGCTTTAAGAAAGATGGATCCCAGCCTCTATACCTTTACGCTTACGGTGCCTATGCTATGGGGCTTGAGCCTAACTTTTCTATCACACGTTTAAGTTTACTTGACCGAGGTTTTGTTTATGCCTTCGCTCATGTGCGAGGTGGAGATGAAATGGGTTATCAGTGGTACTTAGATGGCAAATTGGACAAGCGAACCAATACCTTTAATGACTTTGTTGATGTTGCTCATCACCTAATCGACCAAGGTTATGTTGCTAAGGGTAATATATCCATAGAGGGGGGAAGTGCAGGGGGAGAATTAATGGGTGCCGTTGTCAATCAAGCGCCTGATTTATGGCGTTCAGTGAATTTAGCAGTCCCTTTTGTTGATGTGCTTAATACCATGCTAGATGCGACTTTACCACTTACTCCCCCTGAATGGACCCAATGGGGTAATCCTTTGATGAGCAAACAAACATTTGAATACATCCAAAGTTACTCTCCCTATGACAATATTCAAGCCAAAGAATACCCCCCCATGCTAGTCACTGGCGGATTAAACGACCCGCGAGTGACGTATTGGGAGCCCGCAAAGTGGACCGCCAAAATGCGAGCCACCAAAACTGACAATAACTTATTGGTGATGCGCATCAATATGGGGGCAGGGCATTTCTCTAATACTGGTAGGTATGGACGTTTAAAAGACTCTGCTGAGGAGTTCGCCTTTACGCTTATTGCCCATGGTATTAATTAATTTGTTATGGCAATGGACCTATTGACCTTTGATTCACTGTGACACGTGAAAAATTGACATGTCCTATCATTATCAATTTATTCACATCGCTTTTGTTTGTTAGCAAATACCGTTAATGTTAGGGGTATATAATTGTTTAAGAGATATTCCCATGCGTTTTGTCTATTTTTTTCTGTTTATTCTTTCCACACAGGTTTTTGCTACTGATCCCAATACTAGAAAGAGTATTACAGACTTTACTAAGGACATGCAGCATCATAGGGGGTTCTTTGAATTTTACTATCAAATTGAGACAGACAAAGTTTTCTTAAAGATTGACAAGTTTGGGCAATCTTTTTTATTCCAAAGTAGTATGCCACAGGGTATTGGCTCCAATGATATAGGCTTAGATCGTGGGCAGTTGGGTGATACTCGATTAGTGAAATTCGAGCGTTATGGTAACAAGGTACTGCTTAAACAATTGAATACACAGTATCGCGCTAGTTCATCTAATCTTGCCGAACAAGCGAGTATTGACGAAGCTTTTGCTGATTCGGTCATTGCTGGTTTCTCTGTTGTGGCCACTGACGGTGATATAGTTGTTATCGATTATACTGATTTTTTACTGTCTGATATTCATCAAATTTCTCAACGTCTAACAGCAACTAAACAAGGTAGCTATAAGGTTGATTTAACGCGTAGTGGGGTATTTTTAAAGCGTAGTAAATCATTCCCTGAAAATACTGAACTAGAAGCCCTAGTAACCTTTGGTGGCTCTAAACCAGGTCAGTATGTGTATCAGGTTACGCCAGATCCCATTAGTATTTCTGTGCATTTACATCATTCATTGGTGAAGTTACCAAATACGGATTATCAACCAAGAAAATTTGTCCCTTTTTCCGGATTCTGGTCAGTGGGTTATGAAGATTACTCAGTGCCAATTCAAGAAAGCATGAAAAAACAGTTTATTCCTCGCCACCGTTTGAATAAAAAGCAGCCCAGCGCGGATATGAGCGAGGCAATTGACCCTATTATTTATTACCTTGACCCTGGCATTCCTGAGCCGGTAATGAGTGCATTAAAAGACGGTGCTTTATGGTGGGATCAAGCTTTTAACGCTATAGGCTATAAAAATGCTTTTCAGGTTAAAGTGTTACCACAGGATGCTGATCCTATGGATGTGCGATACAACGTGATCCAGTGGGTACATAGAGCAACTCGGGGGTGGTCTTATGGCTCCTCTGTTATTGACCCCCGTAGCGGCGAAATTATTAAAGGTCATGTCACCTTGGGTTCACTGCGGGTTAAACAGGATTATTTAATTGCCTTGGGTTTGACTAGCCCCTTTAGTGGAGATGGGGCTGCTTCGGACGTTGCTAGTAGACATAACCTGTCTGATGATCAAGTGGATACCTCTAAACAAACAGAAATGGCCCTGGCGCGTATTCGTCAGCTTTCTGCTCACGAGGTAGGGCACACCTTAGGCATTTCTCATAACTTTGCAGCCAGCGAATATGGTCGAGAATCTGTGATGGATTACCCGCATCCTTTGGTGAGTGTTAAGGATGGTAAAATTAGTTTAGATAATGCTTACGATGTGGGCATGGGAGCGTGGGATAAATATGTGGTGGCTTATGGTTATCAAGAATACCCCGATGCCATTACCGAACAACAAGCGTTAAAACATTTAGTTAGTGATGCTAGGGCTAAAGGGTTCAAGTATCAGTCCGACCCAGACGCTCGTCAGTCTCATGCAGCCAATGTAGAAGGGCACCTTTGGGACAATGGCGCAGACCCTGTGAGAGAGCTAACTCGGATCAGCGAAGTGCGCAAAGTGGCTATAGCAAACTTTGGTCTTAAAACCATTAAAACCGGTGCCACACTGTCTTCTTTGGAGGAAATTTTTGCTCCTATTTATTTGTTTCATCGTTATCAGTTAGATGCGGTTGCTAAGTTAATTGGTGGGGTGAACTACGAGTACGAATCAAAAGGTGATTATTCAGTTGCTAAGGGTGTCAAAGTCATTTCTGCTAAACAGCAAAAAGATGCCCTCACGGCCATGTTAAATACCCTGCAGAGTGATTTTTTGAGTATTCCTGAGTCTGTGGTTCAATTGATTACTCCAAAAGCTTATGGTGAAAGCCGCAATCGCGAAAGTTTCAAAGGGCGAACCGGGCATACATTTGACCCCATTAGCGCCGCAGAATCTGCCGCAGGTTACAGTCTTAACCTATTATTACAAGCTGAACGTTTAAACCGTATTGCGCAACAAAAACACCAGTTAAAAGGCGTACCTGATTTGGCGTATTTATTGACTGAACTGTTTAAACTGACCATAAAAGACGGTATCGACAGAGACTACCCGCAGCTGAGTAAACGGATCAATTATTTAGTGTTAGATCAAGTGGTACAAGCCATGCAACAGAAAAAATTGGCACCTGAAGCTCGGGGCGAAATGGCATTACAGTTGATTGATTTACACAAGTGGTTAAAAAATAAAAAGCGCAATGCTCACAACGAAGTAATGGCTCGTCAGTTGGAACAGTATTGGCGTCTAGGTAAATGGCATACGCAGTTTACATTAAAACCTTTACCGCCGGGCTCACCAATTTAATTG
Source organism: uncultured Paraglaciecola sp. (assembly GCF_943787955.1). NCBI lineage: Bacteria > Pseudomonadati > Pseudomonadota > Gammaproteobacteria > Alteromonadales > Alteromonadaceae > Paraglaciecola > uncultured Paraglaciecola sp. Next base: position 69,604 of record NZ_CALSOK010000002.1, on the reverse strand, counting down.
CTTGCCCCAAATTCGGTCAGTATGGTTAATGATACCCCAACCTTGCATTGCGTAAAATGCGCTCAGCCCAGTCTCCTCAAGCAAGGAGAAAAAGCCTTTAGATGCAGTTTATGTGGCTTTGTGTATTTTCATAATGTCGCTGCTGCAGTTAGCGGGGTGATTGTTTGTGACCAACAAATGTTACTGGTGCAAAGGGCACAACGGCCATCCAAGGGAAAGTTAGACTTCCCTGGAGGCTTTGTTGATTACAACGAATCAAATGAGCAGGCGTTAACACGAGAGTTACTAGAAGAATTACAGCTGCCCATTGACAACATGCGGTACCTTTTTTCTTACCCGAATCGTTACCTTTACCAAGATGTGCTCTATTACACTTCAGACAGCTTTTTTGAGATCCATCTAACCACTAAACCTGCTTTAGTTTTGCAGCAAGATGAAGTGAGTCGTTATCTTTGGTTGGATATGTCGACTGTCAATGCTAATGAGCTTGCCTTTGCATCAGGGCAAAATGCATTGAGGGCGTATTTAAGAGGAAATAATTATGATAGGCGAGGGGGGATGACAAAAAAGTGAGCATGAAAATCAAGTCTTATACCCACTTTTTGTTTTTAAAAATGACGCTATCTAACCACGATAACCAAAGAATTCATTATTTATAATTTCTTGTGCTACACCTTCAGGTAAATCTCTTTTCCAATCACCTTTACCACTTGAAATTTGTTGTAGGATGTTACGGGAATAGATATTCAATAATGCTGGATCACTGCATTCGATACCATGTAAAAAGCCGTTTTCTAGTAAATGACGGTACAAAAAGCGTAAATGCTCAGGCACTTTCACATCTGTAAATTCTGTTAATTGACCATCTGTATCTGTTTCTGGGTAGATAAATATACGCGTATTGTCAGGAAACAGTTTACCAAAACCTTCTAATATTCCGCCTTCTACACCTCGGTAGAATTTCTCATCGAATATCTGCTTAACATTCACCATACCCATCACTATACCTATTTGTAATTGGGTAAATTGACGGAAGTAGGCTCTGAGAGAGAAGTAACGGGTGTAATCCGAGATCATTACGTTATAACCAAGGGAATTGAGTAGTTGTACTCTTGCCACAATGTCACTTTCTGGCACTTTCGCATCGTTACCGTGGGCATCGTTAAGAGATATTTCAGCTATCGCAATCGTGTTGCTTGGGTCGACTCCGGGCAGTTCAGAAAAAGAATTTTGTCCCTGCTCAATCATGTCTACATTTAATTTGGTGACTGGGCGGAATGAGCCTCGAATAGTAAGTATATTTTTTTTGTATAACATCTCAGCTGGCACCGCCACACTGCCATCGGGTTTAAACATGATGGCACGGGTTTTCCAACTGCGGATAAGGTGGATGTTTTTAATTCTATTGTCAGCATCTTCAAAGTAAGGACCTTCAAAATCGATTGAGTCAATTTCAATGCGATCAGCTTTCATGCCATCAGTTAATGAATCAATAATTTGTTTAGGGTTTTCAAAATAATGGTAAGCGGCGTAGATAAGGTTGACGCCAAGAACACCTAATGCCTGTTGTTGCGCTTCAGCATTGTCGTCAAGCATCCTAACATGCACTGTGATGTTTGAAGGTTTTGCGCCAGGATACATCTGTACGCGCACACCGCACCATGCATGGCATTCGTTTTTACGATTAAAACTTTTTGCCGAAACTGTGGCTGCATAGGCAAAATAACGCGACGACTTAGAGCGAATGTCACCCACTCGGTCAACCACCAAGTCAAATTCTTGTTCCATCATGGCTTTAACACGTGCTTTACTGACATAGCGGCCGTCATCTTGCACACCGTATATGGCATCTGAAAATTTCATGTCATAGGCAGACATGGTTTTGGCAATGGTACCTGCCGCAGCACCTGCCAAGAAAAACTGTCGGGCGACTTCTTGCCCTGCACCAATTTCCACTATTGTGCCGTATTTCTTTTCATCAAGGTTAATGCGTAACGCTTTTTGGGTCGTTGAGCGGGAACTCACGCTCTTACGAGACTCGGTTTTTTTATCCATGATTTCTCCAAAGGAAGTGGCAAATAGTGGTACAGGGCTATTGTAGCCTTTTTTTGTCAGAGCAAAAATCTAAATTTTCATCATAGTAACGACTAATTCATTGAATAATATGATGAAAATGTTAACGAAAGGTTAATAAATAAGCGTAGAGGTAAATTAACAGAGAAATCTAGACAAGAGCATTGGATAGAGAAAACCACAGCCACAGATAAATAATATCACCATATAGGAAGTATGTTTCGCTAACATAATATAGGTTAAGCGTAAATTTGCCATCACAAGCGTCAAGTGCACAGTAAATTGCTTACTGTCTTCTATCATAGTTGAACGTATTTTTTTGTCCGTAGAACTATGCTTTTTGCAAAGGTTTACTGCATTAATATAGATAAAAAAATGTCTGTTCCCAGCGAAATCAACTTGTTATCTTTTAAGATTAATTTGTTACTTAATTCGTTTAATAGCATGAAAGTCTAAAATGTTTTGTTCTGGACTGTTCTCAATCTCGATCACCGATTTAAAGCGGGTACATACAATAAACAGTAAACAACTAAACATTAAGCCAATCACTATGGCACCTACCCACTGGATTTGTAAAAAATCTAGAGTGAACAATAAGGTTAGGCCACTTAAAACCAAAAGGTTGCCCATAAAATAGGGGACCTTACCAATACGGGTGATGGTTAAGTTTAAGTTGTCGCTGTATAGGCGTATCAAGGAGTCCAAAGAATTGATTACAAAGAGTATGCCTACGGTCACCATAAAGCCATTCAACCAGCCTGCAATACTTAACTCGTTGAGGTGATAATAATACAGACCTACAAACCATATGGCGATCGGGATAGAAGGAAATATCAACATGGCTAAAAATATTTGATAAGTGCGCAACCCACCAACAAAACGTGCGGTAAATTGACCAATCATAATGCTCCAAGCAAACCACCAATATAGATAGAATTCATGATAAGCATTAAGGGGTAAAACAAATTGCTCAATATTCGAAAAGTAGCCGCCCAATAAGGTAAAGGTGTGTAAAAACTCGCTGACATTGCCTTGGTCTGTCAACAATGCTCCTGACCAGATTAAAGCAATCAGCGCAAAGAATAACCAAGTACTAGCAAGGCTAAGTAAACGTACATAACGGATATCGGTGCTCGAATAAACGGCAGCCGCTATTACAATTAACACAATCAAAGAGAAACTGGCGGTGAGTGCGCCTTCATCAGCAAGCTGGGGAATATACCAAGGTAAATTACTTAATAATAAATAAGCGGTAAATGCACAGGTGCCGATTATGACTAAGTTATTGATAAATTTGATGATCGGGATAGAAAAAAACTGAACTTTAGGCTCAATAATGCAAAAGTAAAAGCAGGTTAAAAAATAGAAACCCCAAATCAAAAACGCCCAGTAGCCAAATTCAATCGCTAAGGGGTTAGTAAACGCATACTCTGGGCTGGTAGCAATGTCTGCGTAGCCAGCAAACTCGGTTAAGGGAAACATTATCAGCCCTACATCTAACCCAGAGGTAAACAAAATAGCAATAAAGGTATAAGTGCTTACCGGCGTTACACCGATACAACGTACATTTCCCCATTTAAATAAAATGCAGCCAATGCAAAAAAAAGTGAATAAGATGCCTGCTGATAACCAAATCGTCATAGTACAACCGAAAAAAGTACAACCGAAAAATATGTGATAGCTTAGCCCTTATTATTGTCGTTTAGGTTGGTTAGCTCGTTGTTGAACTTGCCATTGTGGATCCCCAGTTACCTTCACTTTTTCTGGAGACAGTGTTTGACCTCTTATGATGTCGGCTGCGCGCTCTGCCAACATAATGGTTGGCGCGTTTAAATTACCATTAGGAATGGTCGGAAAAATCGACGAGTCCACCACACGTAAACCGTGAATGCCATGTACTTTTGTTTCTGGGTCAACCACAGACAGGTCATCTGTACCCATCTTACATGAACAGCTTGGGTGATAGGCACTTTCGACTGATTCACGGACAAAGACATCAATCTGTGCATCACTTTGAATATGCATCCCAGGTTGAATCTCTTCTCCTCGATAGTTATCAAGAGCAGGTTGATTGATAATTTCACGCGTTAACCTAACGCAGTCTCTAAACCCTTGGATATCATCCTGATGTTGCAAATAATTGAAGCTGATTTGGGGCGCGACATCTGGTTGTGAAGATACCACCTTGATGCGCCCCCGGCTTTTTGGCTTGTTATGACCGATATGCACTTGAAAACCGTGTCCAGCGAACGCTTCTTTACCATCGTAGCGCATCGCGGCAGGCAAAAAGTGATACTGCAAGTCAGGCCATTGAACCCCCGCTTTTGAACGAATAAAGCCACAGGATTCAAAATGATTAGTGGCACCCAAACCGTCTTTGTTCAAAATCCAGCGCACTCCAATTTTGAGCTTACTCCACCAGTTTAGTTGCCCATTTAGAGTAATAGGCTGTGTGCATTTGAATTGAAAATAGAACTCCAGGTGGTCTTGCAGATTTTCACCTACGCCGTTTAGTTCATGCAGACATTCAATACCTGCTTTATCCAATACCTCTTTAGAGCCAATGCCAGAGAGTTGCAAGAGGTGCGGAGAGCCTATAGAGCCAGCACTTAAAATCACTTCTTTATTAACTTTGATGTCATGAGTCTGATTTTTATGAGCAAAACGTACCCCAATTGCTGTTTTATCTTCAAGCAGCACTTTATGTACTAGGGCATGGGTCACAACAGTTAAGTTGGGGCGCTGCATGGCAGGGCGTAAATACGCATTGGCAGTGGACGCACGGCGGCCATTTTTGACTGTCATATGCATAGGTCCAAAGCCTTCTTGTTGCTCACCGTTATAATCGTCGGTGGCAAAATACCCGGCATCTGTTCCCGCATCTATAAAGGCTTGATACAGTGGGTTTTGCATTTGATTGCCATTGTTAACGCCAAGTGGTCCTTTTTCACCACGATAATCATCAGCCCCATACGCCCACGTTTCGGCTTTTTTAAAATAAGGCAGACAATGGGAATAATCCCAATCTGTGGCCCCGCTTTGTTGCCATTCATCAAAATCCCTAGCATGACCACGCACATACACCATGCCATTGATTGACGATGAACCGCCTAACACTTTACCTCTAGGGCAATGCATTTTGCGATCATTCAAGTAGGGCTCAGGTTGAGTTTCAAACTGCCAGGCATACTTCTTACTGTTCATGGGGATAGATAAAGCGGTGGGCATTTGAATAAAAATACTTTTGTCACTGCCGCCGGTTTCTAACAACAGCACACTGCTGGATAGGTCTTCGGTTAAACGATTCGCCAGCACACAACCTGCAGAGCCTGCGCCAACAATGATGTAATCATAATCTGCTTGGATATTCATTAGCGGCCTCTAAAACGGACTATCTAGAGGTTGTAATCCGACATATATCGATTTCAACTGAGTAAATTGTTTGAGCGTAGCCAAGCCGTTTTCGCGGCCTATTCCTGACTGCTTATAACCGCCTACCGGCATTTCAACAGGAGATAAACCGTAACTGTTCACCCAACATATACCCGCTTGCATCTGATGAATGACTCGGTGTGCACGGCTAATATCTTGGGTAAATACTCCTGCAGCTAGACCCAGGTGAGTATTGTTAGCACGAGCGATCACTTCGTCTTCATCTTCAAACGTTAGCACTGCCATAACCGGACCAAATATTTCTTCGCGACAAATACTCATATCGTCTTCACAATCAGTAAATACCGTAGGCGCAACAAAATAGCCATCGGGGGCACTTCGGGGGTGCAGTGCCTTTCCTCCGCATAATAAAGTCGCACCTTGTGCTTTACCTTTTTCAATGAAGCTAAGTACAAGGTCTTGATGTTTCTTAGAGATGAGCGCTCCAAAGTTAGTGTTAGGAAGCATAGGGTCACCAGCCACAATATTGGCTTTGATACGGGTATGTAATTTTTCAATAAACACCGGATACATAATTTTCTGTACAAATACCCGAGTGGCATTAGTACAAATCTCTCCTTGAGTGTAAAAATTGCCCAGCATTGCTGCAGATACGGCATTATCAATATCTGCATCATCAAAAATAATTAAAGGTGATTTACCCCCTAGCTCCATCGTCACTTCTTTGAGTGAGCCTGATGCCGCTGCCATCACTTTTTTACCTGTGCCGACTTCGCCAGTAAATGAAACTTTAGCAATATCTGGATGATGACTTAGCCAAGCGCCCACTCTGCCATCACCTTGAATAACGTTAAACACGCCTTGAGGTACACCGGCTTGAATAAAAATTTCAGCCAACTTTAATGCACCCAGTGGCGTTTCTTCCGAAGGTTTAAAAATCATCGCGTTGCCACAGGCAAGGGCAGGGGCCGCTTTCCAGCAGGCTATTTGTAATGGGTAATTCCACGCACCTATGCCAGCGCATACGCCAAGCGGCTCAGGGCGAGTGTAATAAAAATCTGCACCTACTTGCTGTTGATTGCCTTCAATTGCAGGCGCAAGGCCTGCAAAAAATTCAATGGCATCGGCTCCAGATACGACATCTACCACGCTGGCCTCTTGCCATGGTTTACCTGTATCAGCAACCTCAATTACAGCTAACTCATCATTTCTCTCTCTTAACAGGGCAACGGCTTTTAGTAATATTCGGCTGCGCTCTATTCCTGTCATGCTGGACCAAATGCCGAAGCCTTTTTGGGCGCTATCGATAGCACGTTGTTGAATAAAGGCATCCGCCACTTCAACCTGATAAATCACCTGTCCTGTTGCAGGATTGATTACATCAAATTTTTCACCATTTTGATTGCTAAGATACTGGCCATTCACAAAATTTTGATAACAAAGTTCGTGTTGAAATGATGGAGGCATGAATAAACTCACTAGTTAAGGATACGGATAGATCATTGCGCAGGCACTATGCCTGCTCTTGAAAAGGGAATCAATGGCGGTGTTGATAGTGTTGAGCGCAAAGTTTGCAGAAGTTACCCAGCCAGGAATCTAGCTGGGCGATAGAAGTTACCAGTAGTGGTGGTATTAATCTAAAATTGGTATTTCAAACCAATATGTGGCGTTTCGCCAGCGGTATTAAAAGCGGCTAAGTCTTGATAGTTTTGATTGAATAAATTTTCGACTCTGGCAAAGACTGTCAAGCTAGCATTAACCTGATATCGGGCGCTGATATCAAAAACGTGGTAATCTTTTTGAGGTTGTGGGGAACTCGCAAAACTCGTTTCATCTACCACTAGATCAACAAAGTCCTTTACGAACCTGACATTGGCAGACAACGTTAGGTTGTGGACTTGGTAATCAAAACCGATATTAGCCACATTTTTGGGACGTCTAAGACGCTGCTCACCTGACGTATCTTTTGTTTGGTTGTAGGTGTAATTAGCATGAACACGTAAGTCGTCATTGATATTGATGTTGGCAATGAGTTCTACTCCATCAGACGTTGATCCACCTATATCCTGTAAGTAACCAGAAAACCCAGCTAAATCAAAAAAGATACTGTCTTCAATCTGCTGATCAAAATAGATGACTTCAAAACGAGAACCTTGATTTGTATTGAACTCAACAGCAATTTCGTAGCCTTTGGTGGTTTCTTCTTGTAAGGCTGTGGTCGAGGCTGGAGCGAAAGCAAAAGGTCCTTGGTTATATTCTATTTCAAACAAACTGGGTGCCCTAAACCCTGTTCCATACGCACTTCGCAATTTGAGTTCGTCATCACCCAATGCCCAAATATAAGCTGCGCTTACCCGAAAACTAGTATGTTCACCAAAGTCTTCGTTATCATCATGGCGGACTCCCGCCGTGAAATAGAGGCTCTCGATCACCTCGCCTTGGTATTCAAAGTAATAGCCTTTGCTAATGCGGCTTTGGTCAGCAGAAGTTATTTGCTCTTCTCCCCAATCCAGTCCATATACCAACTGGTGCTCTTGGTTAAGTTGGGTATGTCCTAAATATTCCACTCTTTGTAATGTGCCTTTAGTCAAAAAGTCAGAGATACCTTGATTGAAGTTTTCTCGCTCGATAAAGGTTTTAGCAAAGGCTAATTCATGTTGTGAGTTGTCATTAGAAAAATTTAGGTCAGCGCGAACGTTGCTCTGGTTAAATTCACTTTCGCAGTTATTGCTGGCACTGGCACCAAACCCACAATTATCAAATTGGCCCAGACCATGATTGTTTCTCACTACTAAGCCTAACGTTAAATCATCACTGACCTTAAAACCTAATCGTGAGTGTAAAGTGGTGTTCTCGTAACCATCTTTGTCTTGGGTGGCATCGTCTAAACGCGCATTAAACCCATTCGTTTTGTAATCGGAAGCTGCGATATAATAATCGAAGTCGTCATGAGTCGCGCCCATATTGGCTGAAAGGTTTTGTGTGTCATAGCGTCCAAATTCGCCGCTAACGTTACCTGAGAACTGTTCTGTAGGTGAACCGCTGTATATATTGATTATACCGCCAGCATCGGCACCATAAGCCAGACCTTGTGAGCCTCTGAGTATCTCGACTCGAGAGATATTGGCACTTTGTAAATGAGCGAGTTGTGGGCCAACCTGTGTACCCGTTGGGTCGGATATATCCACGCCATCTATGCGAACTAAGGTGCGATAACCTTCTTCACCTCGCACTCGCAAGGCTGTGGTTGAACCTATGCCACCACTATTAGATGCACTAATGGATGGTTGTGTTTTTAATACATCGGTCAAGTTAGCGTAGCCCCGAGCATCAATATCCTGCTGCGTAACTAGAGACACCGACGTCGCAATCTCACGTAGAGGCATGGCTACTCGGCTTGAGACAATTACCAACTTTTCCATCTCATTTTCTTCGTTTGTTTCTTGTGCATATATTGGGCACGCGAAAAGCGCTGTACTAATGGCTAGTGCCAATGATGTGTGTTTCATAAAATCCTCAATCTATTAAATATAACAACGATTGAGAGGGGGATAAAAGAGGATGCTTTACTTAAAACGTGATGAATAGATTCGATATATCACAACCAAATACCATCAATAAACGTTCACAGGGATATGCATTCTAATGAAGCCCGCCGCTCCATTCGTAAAAAAAGCTAATGTCTGAGGCCGGTGTCGGGCTTAAATGCGTATGTCACATTTTACCGTTGCGGGGGCAGCGGTGGATTCGCACATAACATACCAATAGTTAGGCTTACCACACTTCCCGTTTACCTTATCCAGATTGATGTGGTATCAACCGATAAGCACCTAGAATAGCGGCGTGCAAGATACGTTTTGTTCCCTGTAATGTCAATGGTTTAGAACGGGTGGGAGGTGATATTGTCACGTTTCATCAGTAATTTAATCAGCATTATTATGGTGCTAATTTTCAAGAATCAAACCGTTTAAGTTTTATATTCTAAAACTTGGCAGCTTATTCTTTAAGTCCAAGTACCCATAATACTCTGCTTGAGTCCAACATTGACGGGATTGCTTGGTTTTCTGAGTTGGCAGATATGATTAACCACCTTCATCGTAGGGGTAGGAATTTGAATTGTTATTCTGGATTGCCGCTATTTTTTCACTGGCTTAGGCGTTTTTTTATACTACGAGGTTAGACGTCCCAAGGGTGGCCTTAAAGAAGGGCGGCAAGGGTGTCTCTAACAAATATTAGTCTCAAAAACTGTAGCTAAAAGTAACAAGCGTTTAAGCGAAATTAGATGCTTGATTTTATGTGCCTACAAGCGTCAATTAGTGAGGTGGTACACGTTTGTGATCCTCTCATAACGGGGGCGAGAAATAACGACATTTGCCCATGATATAAAGCTTATCCCACTGGCAACATATCATGCCGCCAATCATGCGTTTGCAATAACCAACGTTACCAGTGTCGTCATGTCCATTTTGTTACAACACTTAAAATAGGGTCCTATCTGAACCCTTATCTTTATTGAATAATATGCTTTTGAGTATAAAAAATGAGCGCTTGGTAAAATGTAAGCTAATATCTATACCCTGTAATAGGGATTTAACATGAAAACATTTAACCGAAATCAAATCATGCTGGCGCTGAGTTATATGGCCTATTATGGCTTTACAATGGATGAATCTGAACGCCGTAACGCCGAGACAATCCAGCAATTTTTTAACGAGGCTTTGGATAACTGGTCACCCCTTAATGGCCAATGGCAACTTGCCTGGGGCCCTGCAGTTTTCTCGCTGCCAGGGACAAAATATGATGATGCCTTAATGTATGTAGTGCAGAACACCCTTGATCCAAGTCAATACGTTATCGCCATCCGCGGAACTAATCCCATTTCTATCCCAAACTGGATCATCTGGGATTTTCAGGCCAAGGAGTTAAAGGCTTGGCCCTACGGGAACCCACACCCACTCAAAATGCCGATGCTGTCCGAAAGAGCGGCCTTTGGTTTGATAATATTACAGGGATTGCGGCCCGAAGAAGGAATGCCCGGTTATAAACACACTATATTGGAGTTTTTTAAACAAGCACTACAAAATAATAACAATTTATCAATTTGTACTACTGGGCATAGTCTTGGAGGGGCTCTTGCACCAGTATTAGCGTTATGGTTGAAAGATATTGGGTGGAGATGTACAAATTTCCTGCGTTGCTTTCGCTGGGCCAACACCAGGAAACAATGCTTTCGCAGAGTATTTTAATCAGCGAATGGGCGGCGACTTTACGCGTATTGCTAATTCACTTGATATAGTTCCTTGTGCTTGGGAAACCGACTCACTGCGAGAAGCATTTACCTTATATTTTCCGCCACTTCTACCCACTCCTCCTTTAACAATTTTGTTAAAACACTTGTTGAATAAAAGTAAACATAAGGACTACCTGCAAATCGGAACTGACCCCCTGATCCTCGGTGGTAAAGTCAAACTATTGGCCTTACCTTTTTTAGTGCAGGCGATTTATCAACACGTGCAAGCGTATGCGCAGTTGATGGATATGCAGGATGATATTCCCATTGAGGAATTATTGCCCTTCTCCGACAAACTAAAAGAAGTCCTAGGGCATTTGATCTATCTGTAATGGGATAGCTATTATCAGAAATAACATGAAACTTGGCTATCATTAGCGCACTCAAAAAATTCTAATACTCTGATGCGTTGGTCCTAAATACAGTAAACTGTCGACAATTTACAACCACCCCCCCCAATGCTTTAGCAACTCAATAAGAGGATAATCAAAAAAGTGAGTTAAAAACATTTAAACTTTCAACCAGTCCTTTTCAACGTTTAGGATTGTTGTATTTTATCTTAATCGTTTATTGTGAGCGGATATTTTTGTATGTGAATTTTGCTGTTTCTTGCCGGGAGCTAAAAGTAAATTTATTCGGTTAATGGGCACATTTAAGGTTGATGAAATGAAAAGTATGTCTAAAAAGTGTTTAAAGAGCGGCATTGTTGTTGCCATTCTTAGTCTTTCTAACATTTCCATAAGTTTAGCTGGTTGGGAAGTGACTTGGATAGACCGATTTGATGAAACTGGTGTTAACTGGAATAATTGGACCCCACAAATTCAAGCAAACTATAATAATGAAGTGCAGTGTTATACCGATGATGATAACTCGGCACAACGAAACTACGAGGTATCTGACGGCACCTTAAAAATTATTGCTCGCAAACAAAATATCAGTTGTCCTGGTTTAGGTGGTGAAAACAAGTCTTGGACCTCGGGTCGCTTGAACAGTAAAGACAAAGCTGAATTTTTATATGGCCGTATTGAAGCGCGGATCCGATTTTCAGAGTTAAAAGGTGGCAGTTGGCCAGCCTTTTGGATGCTTGAAAATAGGATTGCCGAAAACCCTTTCAAAGGAGATAACGATACCATTAATTGGCCTAACCCTGGAGCAGGTGAAATAGATGTCTGGGAATGGTTTAGCAACGATGGTGACCGCTATATCACCAACTTTTTTAATACGGGTAACTGTGGCTCCGATGTCAGGGTGAGTTATCCGGGAGGAGCACCAGACGTATTAGCCTTTCACACCTATGCGATTGAATGGACAGCCGATAATATTAAGTTCTTTTTTAATAATGCTGTGGTAGTAGAGCAAGACTTATCCAATTGTGCACAATATGAAGAACCCATGTTTATTTTACTTAATGTTGCTATGGGTGGAAATTTAGGTGGGACGATTGACCCCCAATTAAATAGTGCAACTATGGAAGTTGACTATGTTGCCCACTGTGTAAAGTCAGATTTAAATGAGTTTCAACAATGTAATGAAAGCACCCCTCTGATTCCTGATGAGGATAATGACGGTGTCAGCACTGAGTTGGATCAATGTCCCAACACACCAGAAGGCACAGTGGTTGACCAAAATGGTTGTGAACTTGTCACTGAGCCTCCAGTCGTTGCCCCTGAACCTCAAGCTATGGCCCAGCAAGTGATTTCCCTTTTCAGTGACAGTTACAGCAACATAGCGAATATTGATTACAATCCTAATTGGCAGCAAGCAACCCAGGTCACGCAAATAGAGATCGCGGGCAACAATATACTCAAATACGCAGGGCTAAATTATCAGGGCACAGACTTTGGTGACAATAAACAAGACGTGAGTAACATGGACTATGTTCATCTAGACTATTGGACTTATAACGCCTCACAGCTTAAGTTTTATTTAGTCAGCCCTGGTCCACGGGAAACCCCTTATGTCATTGATGTAGTGAAACAAGATTGGCAAAGTCTGGTCATTCCGCTGAGTATTTTTTCAGATGTAGATTTATCCAACATATTTCAATTAAAGGTGGAAGGTAATGGTACGGTTTACTTAGATAATATTTATTTCAGTGCAGACTCTGAAATAGCCCCTGATGGGGATATGGATGGTATACAGGACAATGATGATCAGTGTGCTAATACGCCAGCAGGTATTGCGGTAGACAATACAGGCTGCGCCCTAGAGGTGAATATCGCACCTACTGTAAGTTTAATTACCACACAGGGTGGGGTAACTATCTCAAGCGTTAACACAAGTGCTGGCCGTGTCACTATTGAAGCCAATATTGTTGATGCAAATCAAGGTGATGAGCATACTTATGTCTGGACTGTATCTGGGATTGCAGCATTTGAAAATAACGAGAATGCCATCAGCTTTGATGCATTAGGTTTAACAAGTGCACAAATTTCGATTAGGGTAGAAGTATCTGACAATGCACAACCATCACTGGGTGATGAGACATCCATAACACTTTTAGTCGTGACACCTTCTTCTCAAGTAATGCCTGATAGTCAGGGTAATGATGGGGGGGGCGGCAGTATCAATTTATTTTTGTTATTTGGCTTAAGTTTGTTGCACGCAACAAGACTTATATCTAAAAGAATTAGAGCCTGAGCCATAATGGAACGGCTACATGTTGGTAACATCATTCAGGGATCACAGTATCAGTCAATTATTTAATCAAAATCCCCTAATGCCTCTTATTTGCTGACACATCAAACTTATTTCGTTCAGTATGCGGTTAGTCAGCGAGTGAGCCTGATTAGTGGGAGTGCATGATAAACTCATCTTTTATCGCCGATACATTTGACATTGTTACCATTCAAGTTCATTTGACGGATTTTCAATATCAAAATCGATATTTATTTTACTCCAACGTGGAGTGAAACGATAATGCCCCTTTCATCTCTACCACGGTTCTATAAGGGCCGTTACGTAGTTGCTTAAAGTCAAAAACTGTTTTAAAGCGGACAAATAATGATACCGATATATTATCGGATTATTTCGCTAATCATCTGCAAATTATAGGTGAAATCAATTTTAGTCTTAGGGCACGTTTGCCATAATTGTCATTCGAGGTTTCTGAATTTTTACTGCACCTGTCAACTTTGCAACCGTTCGCGTGTCCTGATTTCATCGCTTGCTACGATCCAAAAGTAACATTTCATCATCTTTGCACCTAAGCGCTCACGTAGAATAATTGTCAGTATTACTTAATCATTTTAGTGTTTATTAAAGAGGTAAAAAAAACATTAGATTAACATGGCTGTGATGTCTATCACGCTACTGATCGATAAAACAAAAAATCACCTTTAAATTCTCTTCATTAAATGCTGGTTAAAAGGCTAAATTTTTACTTGTGTATCCGCTTCGTCTCCCCATGCAACCATCTAAACGTTTAAGTGTTGTGAGTCCAACAGATATGTATACATTCTTTGTTAAAATTTTGTAAATGCTTTGATTCAGGCGAGTAAATAGATAATATACGTTAAAGGTATTTTCTTAGTTTTAGTTTAAAAAATTTATTGCGCTATCTACAGTAAATTGTGAACACGGTTTTTGGGAATACTCCCATTTTTTAAAGGAAAAGTTATGAAGTTTAAATTTAATACTTACCTACTTACAAGGTTATTGATAATAGGCGGTTTAGTTTCAACTCTAGCCGCTTGTGGCAGTGACAATGATGAGCCGATTATTACTCCAACTCCTCCTGTGGCTAACACTGCACCGAGCATCACTTCAACCAGTGTTGATAATGTAGAAGAAGGCAGTGCCTATTCTTACACATTTACTGCGACTGATGCTGAAGGTGATGCACTAACTTACAGTGCTACCACCTTACCCACATGGTTGGCATTTGATGCTGCAACAGGTGCCTTAACCGGCACACCAACTACAGCAGATGTTGGAGACTACACGGTTACCCTAGAAGTAACTGACAGTCAATTAAGTGATAGTGAAACATTCACAATTACTGTTAGCGCTTTGCCTGTCGTTAATACGCCGCCCACTATTACCAGTGACGCTGTCGTAACAGGTACCGTTGGTGTTGCTTATTCCTATATGCTGACGGCGACAGACGTTGACAATGATGACACCTTAGATTTGTCTTCGGTTACCTTACCAACGTGGGGAGACTTTGATGCATCAACTGGTATTCTATCTGGAATACCTGATATGGCAGATAGCTATGACGTTGAATTAATGGTTAGTGACGGTACTGATGCAGTTAGTCAAACTTTTACCATTGTAATTTCTGCGGCCGCGCCCGATGCTCCTTCAGTTGAATTGGTTATTTTTGAAAATATGGCACTCGCTAAATGGGCGCTATGGGATTGTTGTGCAGGCTCAACACCTTCAGTAGAAACCGATGATGTTGATCACGATCAGGTTGCCGAATTTGATGTGTTAGGTGCTGCAGAAACTGTTCAAGGCTTTACTGCTAGAGATGCTGATGGTGCCATAGGCGGTACTCCTTTTGATGCGTCTGCATTTTCAAGCACTGGCACACTCAGTTTTGAGATGAAAGTTGTTACTGCTCCAGCAGTCGGTACGCCATGGATCTTAAAATTAGAATCTGTAGGTGCTGCCACTAATACTGGAGATCTTAATCTAAATAGCAGCAACGAAGGCGCAGAGCCGGTTGTTGGTCAATGGCAAACTTATACCTTTAATTTATCTGCTTTAGCGGCTGCAGGTTTAGATCTTAGTGCTATTGATGTAGTCATGATATTCCCAGCTTGGGGACAAGGCGCAGGCGCGGTTTACCGTGTTGATAATGTCATGGTGTTAAACGCTGCAGGTATGCCAGATCCGGATCCAGAACCAGCAGCCGTAGTACTTAGCGTATTTGAAAATATGGCACTAGCTGAATGGGCGCTGTGGGATTGTTGTGCAGGCTCAACACCTTCAGTAGAAACTGATGATGACGATCATGATCAAGTTGCCGAATTTGATGTGTTAGGTGCAGCAGAAACAGTTCAAGGCTTTACTGCTAGAGATGCTGATGGTGCTGTAGGTGGTACACCTTTTAATGCCTCTGCATATGCAAGCACTGGCACACTCAGTTTTGAAATGAAAGTTGTTACTGCTCCAGCAGCCGGTACGCCATGGATCTTAAAATTAGAATCTGTAGGTGCTGCCACTGATACTGGAGATCTTAATCTAAATAGCAGCAACGAAGGCGCAGAGCCGGTTGTTGGCCAATGGCAGACTTATACCTTTAGTTTATCTGCTTTAGCGGCTGCAGGCTTAGACCTAAGCGCTATTGATGTAATTATGGTATTCCCAGCATGGGGACAGGGCGCAGGCGCGGTTTACCGTGTTGATAATGTCATGATAGTAAACGCTGCAGGTATGCCAGATCCGGATCCAGAGCCTAATCCAGTTCCAACTAATAAAGTACTTACAGTTTTTGAAAACATGGCGCTAGGTGAATGGGCATTGTGGGATTGTTGTGCAGGCTCAACGCCTTCAGTGGAAACTGATGATGTTGATCATGATCAAGTTGCCGAATTTGATGTGTTAGGTGCAGCTGAAACTGTCCAAGGCTTTACCGCACGTGAAGCCGACGGTGCCATAGGCGGTACTCCTTTTGATGCGTCTGCATTTTCAAGCACTGGCACACTCAGTTTTGAGATGAAAGTTGTTACTGCTCCAGCAGCCGGTACGCCATGGATCTTAAAATTAGAATCTGTAGGTGCTGCCACTAATACTGGAGATCTTAATCTAAATAGCAGCAACGAAGGCGCAGAGCCGGTTGTTGGTCAATGGCAAACTTATACCTTTAATTTATCTGCTTTAGCGGCTGCAGGTTTAGATCTTAGTGCTATTGATTTAGTTATGATATTCCCAGCTTGGGGACAAGGCGCAGGCGCAGTATATCGTGTCGATAATTTATACGTATACTCTGACGGCGCTGGTGCGGGCAATAACGAAGCGGGCGGTAATCCTGTAGTTGGCATTACTGATATCGGTAATTACGGTTTTGTTAGTAACGGTGGTTTTGAGAGTGGTGATCTTGATAGTTGGCTTGCCGAAGGTGCTGGCGATATTTCTGCCATGCAGGATGACATGGATACCTGGTTAGCAAAAATAGTGGCAGCAGAAGCTCAAAATCCATCTATCAAGCAATCAAAAATTGGTGAAGGTGTTATCACTAATGGACAAGCGTTAACCGTTTCATTTGATATGAAGGGTACCGCGGGACCTGGCGGTGTAGTGAATGCATTACTTTTCACTGAAGCATCAACAGGTGTCAGTAAAACAGATAACCTTATGACTGTCGTTCCTACTGAGGAATGGCAAAATTATAGTTTTGACGTTACCGCCGGTGACAACACAGAATGGGGGGTAACGTTATTACTACAACCTGCTTGTGGCGCGGTTGAAGGTTGTCAAGTAACAGCTTATTTTGACAATGTCAGTATTACTACTCAGTAATTATGTAATGGTACCTAAGCTTACTGTGTAATTAATCTGACTTTAAAAAGGGTTTACAATGTACATTGTAAGCCCTTTTTTGTAGCCGAATTGATGGTATGTCTTGGACCAAAGTTATTGTAAATAAATAATTAATGGAAGGCGGAGACGTTGATTTTTCGTTGACAGAGATAGGAGTGTTTTTAAGAGCAGGCTCTAATTCGTATATCGAATTTTATACCATTGATGGTGGCAAGTTGTAAATTCTACAAGCGCTGGTGCTGGTGCACCCATTAATATTGAATTGAAAGACCGAGACGCTGAATCATCGGCAGTGTTAAGTGAAGGGCTAAAAACTCAATTAGCTAATTATGTGGCCGTATCAGATATAGAAGACTCTTTGTCTGATGGTAAAGAAAAATTACAACTAGAACCTATGCCAGAAGCGCGATTACTAGGGGTAGATTTGAACCAGGTGGCTTGGTAAGTCAGGCAAGCTGTTTTTGGTATTTTGTTCGCTACCTTCATTACGTTGTTTGTTGTGCCATTAAACTACTTGATACTAGAGAATATAAAGGGTTATTTCAGTCGTTATTTTCGGTATATGAAATCATTACGTCCAAGTAAATCTAAGTATGGGCAGACAACAGGTAATATTCTGGTTTGTTCACTTTAAATTAGCTTTAGCCAGCTCTTAGCCAGAACCTTGCCAGACTTTAGCCATCTTATTAATGTAGTCGATTATTGAAGGTTTTTACCGATCATTCGTTTGGCTTGTTCAACAATCAGCTCGCATGAGGGTAACACTTCGAAACTGGCTAAACCAAGTGGGATAAAACTATCATGGGCAGTCAGTCGTTCAATTTTTCGACTGGAATGATCTATATCATGTTCAATTAATAAGGTGATTAACGCTTCGCTAATGGATCCCGTTTTACGACACTCATCTACTATCAGCACATTCTTTATATCGCCAATAACCGTAATAATGGCCGTTTCATCCAGTGGGGCAAGCCAACGTAAATCAATGACAGTGCAATGAATCCCTGACTCAGCGAGTCGTTTTTCAGCTTGGCGACTCAAATAATAACCGTTGCCATAACTGATAATACACACATCCTGACCGGTGCCAAAACACCCTAGTTGCCCTGTTTTAATGGGGTGTGCATCACTGGGTTGCACATAATCAAAGGTCCAAAGTGCATCACCTTCTTGATGTAGATCTTTTTTCATATACAGCGCGATAGGCTCAATAAAAATAACCACTCGTTGCTCTTCTTGAGCCAACCTGACGGATTCTCTGAGCATGTCGACTGCATCGGCGCCGTTTGAAGGACTCGCAATGATTAATCCAGGAATATCACGAAATACCGCGAAGGAATTGTCGTTGTGAAAATGCCCACCAAATCCACGCTGGTAAGCTAAGCCTGCGACTCTTATCACCATCGGATTACTGAATTGCCCATTAGAAAAGAAGGGCAGGGTGGCCGCCTCACCGCGTATTTGGTCTTCGGCATTATGCACGTAAGCTAAAAACTGAATTTCTGGCATCGGTAAAAACCCATTGTGAGCTAAACCTATTGCCATGCCCAAAATCGACTGTTCGTCGAGTAAGGTATTGATGATCCTTTGCGGCCCAAATGTATCTGCTAGTTTACTGGTGACGTTATATACACCGCCTTTTTTGCCAATATCTTCACCACACATCACAATATTTTGCTGCTGTGCCATTAAATCGAACATGGTCCAATTTAACAATTTAGCGAGGTGTTGTTTCTTAGGGAGATTGTGTTTTTCATGACTGAATAATTCGCAGCGTTGGGTATTCGATACGTTACTGAGATAAGCCTTATCTAACTTAGGGGGGATAATACTGTGTTTGATTTTCTCAGCACAGGTGAGTTTGGGGTGAGTGATCACTTGTTGACTGATGTCTGCCACAGACTTTTCTACGGTTTGATATAAATCAATAATTTGCTGGCCATCTAGGCAGTTGTGTTTCAACAATAACGCGGCACTAAACAACAAGGGATCATGGGCTTCAGTATCTTCAATATATTCGTTACTGCGATAAGTAAATTCTGAGTCTGAACCAGCATGTCCCAGTAAACGCACGGTTCTCATATGTAAAAAAACTGGCTTACGTTGTTTTCGGGCAATCTCTACCGCTTGTTGAGTTTTGTGGAAGGTGTCGAGTAGATCTAATCCGTCACACTGAATATAATGCAGCCCCGCTCTATGTTCAAAATTTGCCTGCACCCAACCTTTAGGTGTAGCGGTAGAGATACCAATGCCATTATCTTCACATATAAATACGATAGGGATAGGCACTGACTGATACGCAGCCCAAGCCGCAGCGTTAATGGCACCTTGTGCTGTGGAGTGATTAGACGAGGCATCACCAAAATTACACACTACAACGCCGTCTTTTTCCAAGACATTATCTACCGCTACCTTCCGCGACAGGCTAATGCTGAAAGCCGTACCTACGGCTTTAGGTAAGTGTGATGCAATGGTGCTGGTTTGTGGTGGAATAAACAGACTCTTACTGCCTAATACTTTGTGCCGGCCCCCAGAAATGGGATCATCCGAGGACGCAGCAAAACTCAGTAACATATCGTACACAGGTGTTTGCCCTGGCACTTGTTTAGATCTCTGAATGACAAAAGCCGCGCTTCTGTAATGCAAAAAAGCCATATCATTAGGCCGAAAAGCTAATGCACAAGCCGCGTTACCTTCATGGCCTGCACTACCAATAGTATAAAAACTTTGCCCTTTTTTTTGCATCACCCGTGACTGAAAGTCCAGATGACGACTCATCACTTGTGATTCAAATAAGTCTATTAATTGTGTATGTGACAAACCCACTTCAGCTGGCGTAAATGAAGCACTAACAACAGGTAACGAATCAGACTCTATGGCCTCAATAATCTGTTGTTTAACCTTAATATTACGATCTTGCATCATGCTGTAACTCCTTAAATATACGTCTAAGAAAATACCAGTAAGCCAGACTTTGCTCAGCCTAGGTTAAGAGTTTTCAAATCATAAGGATTATTTAGCTAAAGGAATAATATTAATAATCTTTATTTGTTATAGTTTTTACCTATATTAAATATAAGAGCAACCAACGTGGATTTACGTACGTTAGAATATTTTGTGACTATCTACGAAAGTGGAAGCTTAAGCGCAGCGTCAAAAAAGAAATTTATCGCCCAACCATCCATATCAGCCTCGTTGAAACATTTAGAACACAGTTTATCAACCCACTTATTTGTTCGCCATGCTAGAGGCGTTCAGGCTACCCATGCAGGTCAACAGCTTTATCCTTTAGCCAAGCAATTATTAGAGCAAGCAGCGGTTATTCGAAATGTTTTTAACACAGACACCACAAAAACACCTTTTAGGTTAGGGTTGATAAAAGGTTTAGGCGTGGCACGAATGAGCGATTTGTTAGGTCGCTTTACCCGTTCAGTTGACGCCTTAGAGCTCACATTAGTTTCTCAGGGTGAACCATGCCAAGCACGGATCATTAACCGTGACTTACAACTAAACAACGAACAGTTTGTGCCTATGTGGCAGGAGGAATATCAATTAGCTATTCCACTGGGTCATGGGTTAAGTTTATTCGACAGCGTTAATATTATGGATTTGCAGGATGTTGCTTTTGTACAACGAAGCCCTTGTGAAGGTTGGACTTATTTAACAAAAGCACTGAATGATGCAAATGTTAGAGTAGACATTAGAGCAAAAATTCAAACCATCGAGTACGCTTTAGGTCTTGTGAAAGCCGGTTTAGGCTGTGCTTTTATTCCGGTATCTGAGGTTATTGTCAAAGACAAACATATTGCCTTTAAATCGATAAGAGACTTGTCTATTTCAAGAGAGATTGGTCTAGGTTATACCCATGTGTCTGATACGATTAGAGTGTTGCAAGCCTTAGTCAGTCATCATTGAGAGTAGTTATTTTTCATGAATAATTTCAACTTTCCGAAATTTTTAGTTTATTGATACGGATCGTAGCAAACATACAAGTCCTAGTTTTGTGCTGCATCGCTTATATTTATCCGCAATTATCACTCTGACGTTAAAAATTAAGATCCCAAAATAAATTAATATTTACTCGTTTTATACCAGTAACCGGATAATTGAAATCATGTAAAATAAATGTTAAATCTCAAAAAAATCATTTATTTTGAAATTATCGTTTTTTGTTTTTATTGAATACATATTTGTTGTATATGAATGAGTCTGGGCAAAACCCTGTTGTATGCCACCATTAAATTTCAGGAGTATCTGTCCATGTTTTACCTGCTGTATGTGAGTTCTGCCGTTAAGCTAATGGATAATGATGAACTTTTGAAACTTCATAAGCTGAGTCAAAAAAATAACGAAAAATCTGAAATAACTGGAATGCTATTGTATCAAGAAGGAAATTTCATGCAGATTATTGAAGGTAAGAAAGAACATGTTCTTGAATTGTATGACAAAGTAGCGATGGATAAGCGTCACAAAGATATTTATAAGATAATGAGTGGCCCAATAAATAAACGAAACTTTAACGACTGGTCAATGGGTTTCTGTAATATGAATGAAACAGGGTACTACTCAAACTATGAAGCGTTTATCCAAGAAAATATTAGGCTAAGAACATTTGAATACGATTCGCAGTCAGCTTATAATTTTATCGTTAAATTTAATGAGACAAATCGATAGGGTGACAGTAAAGACGACTACCACATAATAGTGGATGCTTTATTTCAGCTTTATCAACTTCACATTGGCTACTTTTAAACCTGCCCCTAACTATTTTAGCTCCCCATATTCCGCAAATTCAACGTTGATTAATCAAGATTCAAAAGTTTAATGTCTAATGGCTATGTCATCATCAAAGGGCTGTTCACTCAATCACCCAATCACCCAGATTCAATCTATCTTCATTTAGTTTTTTTAGGCTTTTCTTGGCTTTTCTTTGAGGTTGGCTATAATTCATTCAATTGATTGTGCTGATTAATTATTTTTATTTATAGCAAATACCTCGTTAAATAACGGATTAAAGCGGGTGAATTATGGACAGATACTCAGAACATGTTTTACCAGATAAGGCCATACAAACTGTTTGTGTTGGCGGTGTATTTATCATAGATAAACGTGTGGGTTATGATAGAAGATACAAGATGTTTAAATGTCCAAAAGAATATGATCGTAGACTCTATTACTGGGCCAAAAATTTTAAGCGCCGGCGTCAGTCTATTGATATTGTTGTTTAAATATAAAACCAATCACTTATGGTGGTCGGCTTTATATTCTATTTTTGAGCTTGATAAAATTGCCGTGCCGCATCAATCTGTTCACATAGGATAACCATTTCATCTAGCATACGCGTGGTCATACGATGGGTTTTGTCAGCATTGGGATGAAAAATAAAATTGTTTTTTACCGCTGGAATATGTGGCCATTGAGACCAACTTAGCCCATCAGGGCTATCGGCACTATGCTGAGCTGGCTGGATTATAATTTGGGGTAAGCTAACTAATGCTTGTTCTAGACCAATAGACGGGTAATCGTCTTGAGCATTAGCAAATGGGTTGCTGGCTCCGCAAAGCTCGATTTGTTGTTGTGGCCATGCTTTGTTTGCCACCGTGCGCAAGGGCCGTGACCATAATTCATAAAACACACTGACTTTGCTTTTGTTGCTGTAGGTGTTTCTTAATGTTTGAAGCTTTTTCGTATATTCTGCGGCTATAGTATTAGCCTCTGCCTCTCGACCTGTAATCTTACCCAGCATGATTAATTCGTTCGCCACATCTTCTAAGGTTTGTGGGTCAGAGTAAATCACCTTGAGTTGATATTTTTCGAGTCGGGCTAAATCATCCATTGGGTTACCCGTTTTCCAAGCAATGATCAGGTCAGGTTTAAGTTGAATGATTTTTTCAATTTGTAAACGTGCATAATTACCTACTCGTAAAATATCTTCAGCGGCATTTGGGTAGTCAGCATGGGCGGTGGTGCCGATGATTTGGTGTCCCGCGCCTATGGCATATAAAGACTCCACTATATGCGGAGCAAGAGCAATAATCCGTTTTTTTTGTGGTGAGTCATCACTAGCACCACTGGCCTCGGAATAATTGGTATGTACACCAATCAAAACCAATAATATTACACTTAAATAACGGCTTGCTGTCAGACTCACCAATCAATGCCTTGTTGTGCTTTGATACCATTGTCGAAAGCATGTTTGACGGGTCTGACTTCGCTGACTGTATCAGCCATTTCGATGATAGAGCGATGACAAGCACGGCCGGTGACCACAACGTGTTGATCTTTTGGTCTGGCGGTTAACGCAGCCAGTACTTCATCTAAATCAATGTATTTGTAAGTGATCATGTAGGTGATTTCATCTAAAAGCACCACATCAATAGCGGGGTCTTGCAGTAATTTTTTGCTGTGTTCCCAAGCAGCTTGTGCTGCTATTTTATCGGTGTCTTTGTCTTGGGTCTCCCAAGTAAAACCGGTACCCATTACATGAAATTCTACACCATTTTTTTCTAATAAATTACGTTCACCACACTCCCAGCCACCTTTGACATACTGCACGACTGACGCTTTTAATCCGTGTCCAACTGCTCGGGCAACGGTACCAAAACCTGAGGTGGATTTGCCTTTGCCGTTACCGGTTAACACCAGCAGTAACCCTTTATCTTCTTGAGCCGCTGCGATACGTTCATCTACCTTGGCTTTTTGTTCTTGCATACGCGCCTTGTGGCGGTCGTTATCTTTTTCATCAGTCATGGTTTTACTCTTTGTTTGTTTGTTTGTTTGTATGTATGTATGTTTGTTCAGTGATAAATGTGTGTATTTTTTGCCAGTCTAAATGTGTCATACAGGCATCGGCTAGACGGTCTAATTCATATTCTTGATGGCTAACATAGCTGTCGACTTCGTCTGTATTTACTCCGGCCCAAGCGATAATCTGCTGCAACGCTTCAGGTGAGTCGAACATGCCGTGTAAATAACTGCCTGCCACTTGGTTATCTGCGCTGACACAGCCCTCAAGTTGCCCTTTTTCTAATTGCTTGTCGTCTAATTGTCCTTTGCCTAGTTGCCCATCATCTAATAGTGCAAAAGCGTTAAAACCAGTTTCTCGTTCAGTGTGTCCAACATGTATTTGATAGCCTGAGATTAACACTTCGATATCATTATTGTGAACGTCTGCTTGTAATATTAATCTACCCTTGCTGAGAGTCAGCTGTTTTTCAATCTGCAGTGTGGTGCTTATAGGCAAGTATCCCAGTCCATTAGACGAGCCCATTGTACCTTCAATGCCTGTTGGGTCGTGGATGGTTTGCCCCAACATTTGATAACCGCCACAAATTCCTAATACTTTGCCACCGTAACGCAAGTGTTTGGCAATATCCTTGTCCCAGCTAAGTTTGCGAAGCAATTCTATATCTGCTCTGACATGTTTACTGCCAGGTAAAATAATAAGATCAGCTGCGGGTATATTTTGGCCTTGGCGCACAAAGGTCAGTTCAATTTGAGGGTGAGTCCGCAACATATCAAAGTCGGTATGATTGCTGATCCGTGAGAAAACAGGTACCGCAATACGCAAACGTATATCGTCTTGGTCAATCGTTTGGTTGGCTTGAATGGCGTCTTCTTCAGCCAATTGTAAGTCCATTAAATAGGGCAAGACCCCTAAAACCGGTTTATGGGTGCGTTGTTCTAACCAGTCTAAACCACTTTGTAATAACGCAATATCACCACGAAATTTATTGATCACAAAACCTACCACGCGGTTTTGTTCACTTGGGGAAAGTAAGTCTAAGGTGCCAACTAAATGAGCAAACACACCGCCTTTGTCAATATCTGCCACGATGATCACAGGACAATCAACCGCTTCGGCAAACCCCATATTAGCAATGTCGCCCTCGCGTAAGTTGATTTCCGCTGGGCTACCCGCTCCTTCAACCATAACGACCTGATACTGCTTAGATAAACGCAGGTGGGAGTCTAGCACCGCTTGCATCGCTATTTTTTTGTAATCATGATAAGCCTGAGCCTGCATATTACTGATGGCTTTACCGTGAATAATCACCTGAGCACCGGTATCGCTGCTTGGCTTCAGTAATATTGGGTTCATGTCTACATGAGGCGCTACACCTGCAGCTTGTGCTTGTAACGCTTGGGCACGACCTATTTCACCTCCGTCGGCGGTCACCGCACTATTTAATGCCATATTTTGTGGTTTAAATGGCGCGACTTGATACCCCAAACGTTTTAAACAACGACAAAACCCAGCCACCAACACACTTTTACCTGCATCGGATGTTGTGCCTTGTATCATTAAAGTGGCGGCTTGGGTGTTGGTCATTTTTTATTCAAAATCTGCTTGCCCAAAGTCTGCTGGTAGGCCAATAAAAACCACACTCGGTTTAGCGTCTGGGTAGGCAGGAATAACGATACGGGTCAAACTGGCATGACCTATTTGTAATTGGCTATACCATTCCCCTGATCGCCAGTCTGTGGGCAGGATGTGGGCCAATATTTGCCTGATAACACCACCGTGGCATACCACTAAGTTGTTTTGTCCTTTGTGTTGTTTGCACAGTGACTGCCAACTTGCTACGACCCTATTATGAAAGGTTTCCAGTGACTC
This sequence comes from uncultured Paraglaciecola sp., assembly GCF_943787955.1. Taxonomy (NCBI): domain Bacteria; kingdom Pseudomonadati; phylum Pseudomonadota; class Gammaproteobacteria; order Alteromonadales; family Alteromonadaceae; genus Paraglaciecola; species uncultured Paraglaciecola sp. The sequence continues at coordinate 43,742 of NZ_CALSOK010000002.1, read as the reverse complement.
TCCCTGAGGCGGCGTATTATGGTCGGGATCTTGCCAGAACGAGGTCATTAATGGCCATTGCTGGGAATGGTCGTCAAACTCAATTCCGTCCCACTCGCCAAAATCACATTCTTGCATACCTGATTCAATCTGTAATGTTAGTCGATGGTCGGAGGCCAGCTCTTTGGCAAAATCACGGCATCGTCTTAGAGGTGAGCTAATGATATTGTCTAAATTATGAAGGCGATTAGTCTGCTGAAACATCTGTTGCCAGCCATCACGACTTAAAGCCACATCTGTTCGACCATATAAAGCCGCAGGTCCGTCTATTTGTCCATGGCGCACTAGATTGAATTGAGTGTCGTTTGACTTATTAATATCGTCTGTCATGTTGATGTGCCTTTTAAGGTCATAGGTAGACCTGCTGCAATGAATGTCACTTTATCCACACGGGCTGCCAAAGCTTGATTTAGCCAGCCTGCTTGGTCGACGAACTGACGGCTGACTTCCCCCATAGGTATAATGCCTAATCCGACCTCGTTGGACACTAAATAGATATCACATTTGCTGGTTTCAAGGGCGTCGAGTAATTCACTAAATAGGATCGTGTAATTTTGTTCGGGGTATTCGAATAAGTGATTGTTTAACCATAAAGTTAAACAATCAATCAACAATATTTGCTTAGGAAAAAATTCGACTTCTGCTAAGAGTAATGTGAGATCTAGTGGAACCTCAGCTAAGCGCCAATGGTCAGGGCGCTCCGCCTCATGATAAGCAATCCTTTGTGCCATTTCAGGATCGCTGGCCGTGGCGGTGGCGACAAACGTAACGGGTAAATTGGTTATTGCGCTTAGTTCTATCACTTGCTCTACAGCAAAACGTGATTTTCCTGAGCGAGCGCCCCCTAATACTAGGTGTATCATTCATTCACTCCTTGCTTCATAAAATGACTTGTATATTTGACAAGATAATTAGGTAAATCAGTAATTCCTGCAGTTGTTGTGCTGCGCCTAGGCAATCTCCAGTGTAACCATTGATATGTTTATTCATCCAAAAACTCAGCCAATATCTCAATATCAAACTACCTACTAACAAATAAATAACAGTCAAAAGTGGTAACAAAATACAAGCGGCGGCTCCCGTTATCACCACAAAGCTCAATACTTTTGTGCAAAAAGGTTTGGCGAGTGGTGCACTTTTACTGCCACTATTTGGAATGTGATTTGATACGTAATGCATGTCTTGTACTAAGCTAATCGCCATTGCTCTAGATAGTGGGTAAGCGAGCAACACGCTAACGACAAGCCAGCCTTGTTCTGCAAGGGCGCTCAGTAAAATAAACTTGCTCAAGAGTGCCACAACTAGTGCACAAGTACCGAACGTGCCAATACGACTGTCCTTCATAATGGCTAATTTACGCGCTTTAGTATCACCACCAAAAAAGCCATCAAATGTATCTGCAAGGCCATCTTCATGTAAGGCGCCTGTCATCAGTAAGCTAAGTATGATCATTAAACAAAGAGCGGGTGAACTGCCAATCAATGGCTGAGTAACGCTATACACGCCAATAAGTATGAATGCTAAAAGCCAACCGACTAACGGAAAATAGCGACTGGCCCTGCGCATTTTACTTGGGCTGTATTGTATGTTTTTGGAGGAAGGTAGACGACTGAAAAAACTCAGCGCGAGTAAAAATAAGTTTAATTGGTACCTACACCATGTTTGCATTATGGCTTGCTCATACTGTGACTTGCGCACTGTCAAAGGTCGCCATATTATTATAGAAATTGGCTGCGACTCTCAGTAAAGGCACAGCCAATGCAGCGCCAGTACCTTCCCCTAATCGTAACCCTAAATCCAACAATGGTGTTGCATTGAGCTCTTTGAGCAATAGCTGATGAGCGTTTTCTGCAGAACAATGAGCAAACAGCATAAATTGTTGTGCTTGTGGCGAGATGCGAGTGGCTATTAAAGCCGCAACCGATACAATAAAGCCATCAACTAATATGGTTTTACCTGCACTCGCGGTGGCTAACATCGCCCCCACTATTTGCCCAATTTCAAAGCCGCCGACTTCGACTAATGCAGATTGTGCGCTTAACCGGTCAGTTGCATATTGTCCTTGGACTCGCTGTTGTGCAAGGTTAATAAGGCGGATTTTTTTCATTAATTGTTGTGATGTAATACCTGTTCCAATCCCCGTGGTTTGCTGGGCGGGTAAACCTGTTAACACACTCAGCAGTGCAGATGCGGCACTTGTATTGCCAATGCCCATCTCGCCAAAACCCAGGACGTTAGTGCCTGTTTGTAATTGTTGTACAGCGGCTTGTTGACCCATTAATAAACATTGTTCAGCTTGAACATGGGTCATGGCGGGTTTGATAGAAAAGTCAGCGGTACCCGGTACAATAGACTGATTAATTAACATAGGATGGGGTGTTTCTACTGGGTGTAACATGCCCGCATCAATCACGCTTAGGTGTATATTTAAACTGTCACAAAAACAATTAATGGCAGCGCCGCCCGCTAAAAAGTTTGCCACCATTTGCCTTGTCACTTCACTGGGCGCAATACTCACACCGTTTTGAGCAATGCCGTGGTCGGCTGCAAAAATCATAATGGTGGGGTGGATGATCTCAATATATTGGTAATTGCCTGAATGATAGCCTTGAGTCAGGCTTAACCTTTTAGCGATGGTTTCAAGTTGACCTAAGGCGCCAATGGGTTTGGTTTTCGTGTCGATGTGAACTTGTATGTCAGCAAGCTTCGCCTGATCTAGCTGTGGGATATTCCAATATTTAGATGTAAAAACCGGAAGTTGATGAGTCTGCATAATATTTGGAATACCTTGTTAATTGATTTTTAACTGCGTCTTTGGCTCATCACGATGAGAAAAAACACACTGCCAATAGCTGAAGTAATAATGCCTATGGGAATTTCTTGATTAGGCAATGCCACACGAGCCAACACATCAACCCACACCATAAAACATCCTCCGAGTAACACGCAGCCGAGGGTAACAATACGGCTGGTGACACCCAACCATGTTCTAACAATATGCGGGATCATCAAACCAACAAAACCTATACCCCCACAATAAGACACAATGCAGGCGGTGAGTGCGGCACAAATTGCCAGGGATAAAATCCGTAAACGGGTGACCTGTACGCCAAGTGTTTTAGCGTTCTCATCCCCAATTAATAGTGCGTCCATATGCCTGCCATAAAGTAGTAATATTGCCACGCTCACCACTACAACCGGCAGCATTACCCAGGCATACCAAGACTCTACTCGGGCGAGGCTGCCCATTAGCCAAAATATCACTTTGTTGGCAGCAAAAGGTTCACCCAAAAACAATAAAAAATGACTCAGTGCACTGAGCATAAAAGACACAGCTATGCCTGCGAGCAGCATATGTTCAGTTTTACTGCCAAAGGTTTTCGACGCCAAAATCTGCACTAAAAACACCGAAAACAACGCACCTAAAAATGCTGCAAAGGGAAGGGCCAATGAAAAAGATAGATTAGGGAACATTTCTAGCAGCCCAATTTGCTCAGCTACCTTGCTATCAAATAACAAGGTGGCAATGCTGGCACCTAATCCGGCTCCTGATACCACTCCAAATAAATAGGGGTCGGCTAAACCATTGCGGGTAATATTTTGTAATGTAGCGCCCGCTACCGCTAACCCTGCGCCTACCAAAAATCCCACAAATACTCTTGGCGCTCGGATTTCCCAAAAAATCATGCTGTTCACGGGATCTTGGCAACCTTGGGTGATACATTGCACAAGTTGTGTACTGGAAAAATCTGCGGCGCCAAAAAACAAAGCGCCAATAGGTGAGGCGATAACCAGTAAACATAAAAACATCCATTTTTTGTTCACGTGTCACAGCCCTTAGCAGCAGACATGATATCTGTTTCAACTTCATCAGGTGGGTAAAAGTCCACCCGAAATGCTGCATTGTTAACTTCATGCCTTATTTGGCATGGTATTTTAAACACCTGTTGTAAGCGTTGTGAGGTGAGCACCTGTTCCGGTGAACCTTGTGCGACCATTTTTCCTGCATCCAACAAACAAAGATGATCACAATAATTGGCGGCTAAATTTAAGTCATGTAGGCTCATGACTACTGTAATATTCAGTTTGTGAGCAAGGGAACGCAGCAACTTAAGCACTTGATGTTGATAATATATATCGAGATGATTAACTGGCTCGTCTAAGATGATAAGTGCGGCTTTTTGCACTAAGGCGCGGGCAATTAAACCTCGTTGTTGTTCACCGCCAGATAAAGAATTAAAGCTTTGCTTAACTTTGTTTTCGAGTCCTACCCGGAATATGGCGTCGCTGATGCTTTTGTCGTCATGGGGTGTTTGTCTGCTGAGTAATGATTTGTGCGGTAACAGGCCCATGCGCACTATCTGGTATAGGTCTAAAGCAAAGACGCTTTCGTTAAGTTGATTCACTACTGAGATTTGTTTTGCCAAAGACATAGGATCGTAATCTGTCAGGGTTTTATTATTCCAACTGACACTATGATGACTCGCTAATTGCCCTGATAACATTTTAAGTAGGCTGGTTTTACCGGCCCCATTGGGTCCCAGCACACCCATGACTTTGCCTGCGCCTAGATTAAGGCACACATCAGACAAAATCTGTTGTTGACCTATTTTTAGGCTCACATTGGTGGCAATAAGGGAGCAGGTGCTAGACATGCGATGGCTGGCACTCACGCTTGTATTCAATAATCAGAATAACATTCACTATCAAAATGTTGACTCAAATAGCGAGGGCAGGGAAACACATCAAACAACAGCATGATAACTGTCTAGATAAAATGTTATCCGTGTGTTCCCGCACGAAAATTTAAAGTATACCTTGAAGTAGATTACCTACTTCAAGGTGGTATAAGGCTGGTATCTGACTGACGTTTTTATCAACGTTTACAGTTGCGGGTACAGTTTTGGATTTTCACCAAATTCCCAATTATTTTGGGTGATTATTGCAAGCAATATCAACCCAAAACCTTCTTTACAGGCTACGAATATAACAAGTATGTGGATGGGATTCGAGGGGGAATTGGTTTGATGGTGAAATATCATGTTATCACACCTTGGGTGGTGTTGGTTTATGCCCCTGTGGCACACTCGAGCTTTAAATCTTTTGAACAGTGCCTAAGCATACTCAGAGGCATACCACTATACCCCGGGGCCGCCCATTGAGGGTTTTGTTGACTTTGCCATTATTGGATATGTGTGCTTTGTCAGTTTTATTAAATCACTTTTAATCTCATGGAATTAAAAGGGATAGGCTTAAGAGTATTTTGGTTTAGCATGGGTATAATGGCAATCCGCGCTTATTGCACCGAAATAACCTGTTTTTAGACGTCTGGGAAGGGTCACAATGAAGATACTGCACACCTCTGATTGGCATCTTGGCCAAAGTTTCTTCACTAAAAGTCGTAAAGAAGAGCACCAAGGGTTTATTGACTGGCTTTTACAGCAGGTCGCTGCAGAGCAAGTCGACGCGGTGATCATCGCCGGTGATATTTTTGATACGGGTACGCCACCCAGTTACGCCCGAGAAATGTATAACCAGTTTGTGGTGGACATGCAACAGCTCAACTGTGTGTTAGTGGTGCTGGGCGGCAATCACGACTCGGTTTCGACGTTAAACGAATCCAAGCAAATTCTTGCCTGTTTGAATACCTTTGTGGTGGCCAGTACCGGTATCGCTACTGACGAACAAGTCTTTACTATCCCCGATAAACTCGGCCAACCTGGGGCTATTTTATGCGCGGTGCCTTTTATCCGAGCCAGAGATGTGCTGCAAAGTGCAGCAGGTGAAACAGGATTACAAAAACGCCAAGCACTGGGCGATGCGATTAAGCAGCATTACCAAACACTTTATCAAATCGCCGAGGCAAAAAGGCAAAACTCTGGCCTAGCCATACCCATCGTTGCCACCGGACATTTAACCGCGCTGGGGGTCAGCCAATCTGAAAGTGTGCGCGACATTTACATCGGTACCTTAGACGGGTTTGCCGCTGACGGATTCCCCCCCGCTGACTACATTGCGTTGGGGCATATTCATAAGCCGCAGATAGTCGCCAAGTCTGAACATATCCGTTATTGCGGCTCACCTATTCCCTTGAGTTTTGATGAACTCGGTACACAGAAGCAAGTCATGCTGGTGGAATTTACGGGGGCAAAACGTACGCGTTTAACCCCCATTAACATTCCTGTTTTTCAGCCCATGCAAGTGCTCGGAGGTGACTTGTTAGCGATAACAGCAGCGTTACAATCTTTTAAACATAAAGATGCTACAGAATTGGCCTGTTGGTTGTGCCTAGAAGTAGACAGCCAAGATTATTTATCAGACTTGCAGCAACGTATCCAAGATATCACGCAAGGGGTCAATGTAGAGGTGTTGCAATTACGGCGTTCGCGCAACCAGCGCAGACAGTTGCTTAGCCAAATGCAAAGTGAAACCCTTGCAGAGTTAACGCCCCAAGACGTATTTGAAAAACGTTTAGCCATGGAAGTATTCGACACTGAGGATGAGCAGCAAACACTGGGGCAAGTGCGACAGCGGTTTAGCCAGATATTATCTGAAGTAGCCCATAAGGGAACCGATGTATGAAGATTTTAAGCATTCGGTTAAAAAACCTCAATTCACTCAAGGGGGAATGGAAAATTGATTTTACCCATTCTCCTTTTGCCAAAAACGGTCTATTTGCGATTACCGGACCCACTGGGGCAGGCAAAACCACCTTATTAGATGCTATTTGCCTAGCGCTTTATCATCAAACGCCTAGGCTGGGTCAGATCACGAATGCATCTAACGAAATTATGACCCGAGGCACGTCTGAATGTTTGGCAGAGGTGGAGTTTGAGGTAAAAGGCAAAGCGTATCGGGCTTTTTGGAGTATGCGTCGTTCACGGGGCAACGTGGAGGGCAATTTACAACCCGCCGATGCTGAACTCGCAGAGGTCGCCACGGGCAAAGTACTGGCCACCCAAATTCGCCAAAAAAATGAAGAAATAGAAAAATTAACTGGCTTAGACTTTGGCCGTTTTACCAAGTCTATGATGCTCTCCCAAGGGAATTTTGCCGCGTTTCTTAACGCAGATGAAAATAAACGGGCGGAGTTACTGGAAGAGCTTACCGGTACTGAAGTCTATGGTCAGGTTTCAATAAAGGTGCATGAACACCATAGTCAAGCCAAACAAAAATTACATGCGTTACAAGTGGGCGCCAATACCTTCCAAGTCCTTAGCGCAGAGCAAAAGCACGTTTTGCAACAAGAGCTCACGCAATTACAAGACAAACAAACAGACACAGAGCAACAGATCAAAACCCATGAAAGCCATGTGAACTGGTGGGACAAACGACTCAGTACCCAGCAAAATCAACTCGATGCTAGTAAATTAAACACCGAGGCCAAGCAAGCCATCGCTGATGCACAAGTCGAATTAACTTTGCTAGAGAAAAGCGAACCGGCTGAGCGCTTGCGCCCTAGCTGGGAGCGGTTAGTCGAAGTCACGCAGCAACACACTTCGACTCATGAACAAATGGCAGGCCAACATGAAACAAAAACGGTATTGAGCGTAGAGTTAACAAGCGCAGCCGATAAGTTGTCACTAACAGCACAATCATTACAAAGCAGCAAACAAGCTCAGCAACGTCAGGAACAACTGATCACCGAGAAAGTACAGCCCCTTGATAGTCAGATAAGCGCTTTGACTGAAAAACACAGTGATAAACAACAGGCTATTTGTCAATTACAGCAACAACAACAAGAGTCGGCCAGAAAACAGCAAGTATTAACCGCAGCGTTAACTGGCTTGAACGCGCAACATAGCCTTGTGCAAAATTACCTCGCTGAGCATCATGCAGACAGTGCTGTAGGCACGCAGCTAAGCGGCTGGAGTGCGTCACTTGAACAGCTTGAACGGGATAATCAGGCAGCCCAAATACTACAAAAACAAACGGTAGACATCGACCGTCAACGCAATGAAAACATCACGGCTAAACAACGTCTACAAGGACAATGGCAAAATCTGTCTGAACGTTTAAATCAGCAACAGACTGCGCTGGCAGAAAAAGAGACAGCTTACCAAAGCTTAACTCATGAGTCAGACGCCAGCGCGCTTGAAAACCAAACTGCACATATTAATAGCCTTTGGCCTGAGTTACATAAAGCACAAGATATTCAACGTCGTTATTTACAATTAGAAAAAGATAAAACCAGTGGCCAGAATGAATTACTGGTTAGCCAGCAACAAGTAGACGAGCTAACAACCCAGCGCAATACCTTAGTGCAAAAATACCAAGAGCAAGAACAAGTCTGCAAAGATCTACAGCAACTGGTTAGCCAAGAAGAGCAGTTAGCACAATATCGCCAGTTACTTAAAACCGATGAAGCATGCCCGTTGTGCGGGGCAATTGAACATCCTAAATCACCGGCTATGGCGATAGATATTCCGCAAACCGTAAACAGAAAACACCAAGCTGAAATTCTGCTCGAGCAATGTAAACAAGCAGGCACAGTGGTTCGCGAAAAGCTGGATTCATTTAAGGTAAGATCGACAGAGTTACAAACTCGCCTAGCTGATTTAGGCGCGCTCAAAAATGAGTTAGTCATGCAATGGCAGGGCACAGTAGCATCACTACAGCTCAACTTCGCCATCAACGATACGCAAAGCTTACAAGCCTTTGAACGGGCACTTAAAAAACAGCTAGAACAAGTATCAAACCAGTTAAAATTAATCAGCCAGCTAGATAAAGCACGCCAAGCCAACAAAGAAGCGCTAAATATGACGCAGCGCGAAAGTGACAAACTCAGCAGCGAACTTAAATTACTGGAGCAAAGCCAAGAATCGTTGCAACAAAGCAGTCAAAAAACGACGCAAGATTACGCACAGCTTATTGAGTTGGTAGATAAAAACCGCACGGCCCTACTCACCAATATTACTGCCTTGGGTTACGTCGCTCCGCTAGAAAATGAATGGGTGCAATGGCTGCAAAGTAAGCGTGAAGATGCCACCCGTTATCAGCAAAAAATGCACGATAAAGAACAAATAAGTCGACAAATTGAGCTTAACAGTGCCGAACATGCAACATCCGAAAAGCTGTTGCAGAGTCTGGATGGGCAACTGTCATCAGAGCAATTACAAGAAGCTGAGCTTAAACAACAATGGGATGACAACGCTAAACAGCGCCATCAATTATTTGGCAAGCAAACGGTAGCACTCGCCAGAGAAAATGCCAATGTTCAGCTAAGTACTGCCGAGCAGGCCCATCATTTGGCGATGACAACTCACAAACAAATCGAGCTGCAATATAGCGACTTATTGGCAGCCATCAAAGCAAAAATACAACAGCAAACAGAGCTTGAACTGTCACTTAAAGCGCTTACCGATAAATGGTATGCGTTACTCACCAGCAGCCCTTTTGTTCATCAAGGCGAATTTGAAATGGCACTGCTGCCCGAACAGCAGCGCAGCCAGCTAATCAGTTTGAAACAAAGACTCGATACCCAATTACAGCGCGCTAATACGTTGTTAGAAAAGTCTGGGGTCCAGCTCGATGAACTTAATGCGATTGAAGAAGCAACCTTATGGTTACAAACACCACAACAAGACGTGAAGGTATTACTGCAGCAGCTGCAAAGTGAAAAAGACTTACTGGTAGAGCGCAGAGGTGGCATTAGCAATCAATTGTCGGCAGACCAAAAACAGACATCACGACAACAAGCATTACTCGACCAAATCGAACAACAGCGACAAGATTATGATCAGTTGAGCTACCTGCACGGTTTAATCGGCTCAGCCAACGGCGATAAATTCCGCCGCTTTGCCCAAGGACTCACGCTGGATAACTTGGTCTACCTTGCCAACAAACAACTCGACCGCATCCATGGCCGCTATCTGCTTAAACGCAAAGAAGAACAGGGGTTAGCGCTGACCGTACTCGATACTTGGCAGGGAGATGCAGAGCGTGATACCAAAACCTTATCAGGTGGGGAGAGCTTCTTGGTGAGTCTTGCGTTAGCTTTGGCTTTGTCTGACTTGGTGAGTCATAAAACCAGTATTGATTCGCTGTTTCTTGATGAAGGGTTTGGCACTTTGGATGCTGAAACCTTGGATATTGCCTTGGATGCTTTGGATAACTTGAATGCGTCGGGTAAAATGATTGGGGTGATCAGTCATATTGAGGCGATGAAAGAACGCATTCCAACGCAGTTGCGGGTGACGAAAAAGAGTGGATTGGGGGTGAGTGAGTTGGATCGTCAGTTTGCTGTGCTTTGAGTTTTTTATGCCCTAACGGGCACTGCCATACCTAGCTTTTTTCAAACAGCATCCCGCGTGGCGTCCGCTTACTGTGCGACTTACTTTTTTATGAAGTGTATTCTTAACCATCAGTTTTCAGGCCAGCGGAAGCTGTTCCATATTGAACACGTCAATATGGTCTACATCCAAAAAAAGTAGGCAAAAAAGGTCTCTCGCCAACTATGTTATTCATCCAATTATTTGTGAGATTTTGCTAAGGTTTGTACACCACCGCACTGCATTGGGATCGCATAATACTGAGGCCAGAATTAATCTTGGTTTATGTCTCAAAAAGCTTAAAGAGCAAGGTTGCTGATGCTGATTATTGACTGGAACAGCAACAAATACCCGAAAGTATTCGCATTCGTTAACGATGAGGGAGAGCGAGACACGGGCATTAAAAATTGGTATCGTTGCTATAGAAATCAGTAACATGGAATGTAAATTAGGTAGCCATAACAATGGTAAATTATGATAAACGTTCATAAAAAAAGGATTAGGTAGAACGGCCTAACCCATATTTCAAGACTTGGAGTCGTATCAAACATGAAACAAATATTTAAAAAGACCATACTGGCCGCGACTATAGCTGGTTTAAGCAATCATGCGGTTGCGGGTGATGTTCTGAATTCACCGTTAACTTATTCATCAGAAGGTTTACAAACTTTGGCACCAGGTGCTGAAAAAACAATTGAATCGTTAATTTACGAGTTGGGCGCTAATTTATATCGCATCTGACGAGATAAACTATTACTTTTACACCCGCAGGCGCTTTGGCAGAAACTCAATTCGAAGGAACTGTTGTAGCAGACGGTGATGAGAAAGGAAATTCAATTACTTTTAGTTTGTTAGACCAGACTGCAGACTCCGCGACTTATCGTGTTACTGCTGTTACTGACAACTACGATACTACAGAAACTGTCGTGGATTTTGGGGCAGTAAACCTTAATCTGGCCTCAATTGCTGCAGGTGCTGTGTCAGTGACGTATTCAAGCATAAAAGCCGGAAGCGATGATACGTTTGACAATGGTTCCGAGGGTAGTAAATACGGGTGTGCTAGCGGATTCTGAATCTCAAATAACAGCTATCACTGTTACAAATGAGTTTGACGCAGTCATTGATGTCAATACTGGTCGCACTATGTTCACAGAGGAGAGCGAAGGTCATGACAGTATGTCATTCACGATTGGAAATAACACTGATTTAGAAGATCCTGCAGAATTTACTACCTCTGTGGTTGATATTGAGATTCAAATTGAGGGTGGTGGTGAAGGGCTGATTTGGAACTCTGAGAATGGTGGACACCTGAGTTATGATGTTGATGACGGTATATTGACCGTTGATTATACTTATCCTGTAACCACCGATACCATTGCGGTAGGCACTTATCATGATGCTATAATTGCTCAGATACCTTTAATCGCTCAGGAATTTGAAGTATCTGCCGAGTACAGTTTTATAACAACAACTAATATATTTTTCTCTGCAGGCGAAGACGTTCCAGCTGGCGAATGGACTCTAAATGGCAATGAGGTTAATATTCCTTACATGCCTTTCGCTCCGGGTATTTCACAGATATTATATGTGACCAACTCGGGTGATTTTGATGGCGGTGTTTTATGTGACCTGCCCATGATGAAGATGGCACTCATTATGATTTAGGAATGGTTGCTACGGCAGGAGCAAGCTCGGTCACTAAGATCACGGCTCAAGTTAAAGACGCCTTAGCTGCTCAAGATTTCACCAAAGGCAAATTGTCAATCGATGTTACAGTTAATGCACCTGATGGAGATATCACAGTGCAAGCAGCCTATAACATTGGCTCAGATCGTGGATTCGTGATCACTGATCAATACAAAAAATAGTGATATGTACTTTGACTAAATTATTTTAATAATTTATAAAAAGGCGACTTATGTCGCCTTTTTTTTATATCTGTTGATAACAAGTTTGTAAGCGTTAATAACATGTTACACAGACGGCCTATATCACCGTGCTGTATCACAAAAATGCCTGTAAAAAAGCTTTGGTCGGGGTGACTATGCCTCTTAAGTACATAAAAGAACGCCATGCCCGCAGTACTCTATTAGGCAAGATTGCTTTTGGTTATATGCGCAGGGGATTTTATGATTTTGCTAAGGTTTGTACACCACCGCACTGCATTGGGATCGCATAATACTGAGGCCAGAATTAATCTTGGTTTATGTCCAAAAAGCTTAAAGAGCAAGGTCGCTGATGCTGATTATTGACTGGAACAGCAACAAATACCCGAAAGTATTCGCATTCGTTAACGATGAGGGAGAGCGAGACACGGGCATTAAAAATTGGTATCGTTGCTATAGATATCAGTAACATGGTATGTAAATTAGGTAGCCATAACAATGGTGAATTATGATGAACGTTCATAAACAAAGGATTAGGTAGGCCTAACCCATATTTCAAGACTTGGAGTCGTATCAAACATGAAACAAATATTTAAAAAGACCATACTGGCCGCGACTATAGTTGGTTTAAGCAATTATGCGGTTGCGGGTGATGTTCTGAATTCACCGTTAACTTATTCATTAGAAGGTTTAGTTGTTTCAGCTGCTAACGGAGAAAAAACAAAAACCATTACAGATTTAGGTTTCCAGTTGGGCGCTAATTATATCGCATCTGACGAGATAACTATTACTTTTACACCCGCAGGCGCTTTGGCAGAAACTCAATTCGAAGGAACTGTTGTAGCAGACGGTGATGAGAAAGGAAATTCAATTACTTTTAGTTTGTTAGACCAGACTGCAGACTCCGCGACTTATCGTGTTACTGCTGTTACTGACAACTACGACACTTCAGAAACTGTCGTGGATTTTGGGGCAGTAAACCTTAATCTGGCCTCAATTGCTGCAGGTGCTGTGTCAGTGACGTATTCAAGCATAAAAGCCGGAAGCGATGATACGTTTGACAATGGTTCCGAGGGTAGTAATACGGGTGTGCTAGCGGATTCTGAATCTCAAATAACAGCTATCACTGTTACAAATGAGTTTGACGCAGTCATTGATGTCAATACTGGTCGCACTATGTTCACAGAGGAGAGCGAAGGTCATGACAGTATGTCATTCACGATTGGAAATAACACTGATTTAGAAGATCCTGCAGAATTTACTACCTCTGTGGTTGATATTGAGATTCAAATTGAGGGTGGTGGTGAAGGGCTGAATTGGAACTCTGAGAATGGTGGACACCTGAGTTATGATGTTGATGACGGTATATTGACCGTTGATTATACTTATCCTGTAACCACCGATACCATTGCGGCAGGCACTTATCATGATGCTATAATTGCTCAGATACCTTTAATCGCTCAGGAATTTGAAGTATCTGCCGAGTACAGTTTTATAACAACAACTAATATATTTTTCTCTGCAGGCGAAGACGTTCCAGCTGGCGAATGGACTCTAAATGGCAATGAGGTTAATATTCCTTACATGCCTTTCGCTCCGGGTATTTCACAGATATTATATGTGACCAACTCGGGTGATTTTGATGGCGGTGTTTATGTGACTGCCCATGATGAAGATGGCACTCATTATGATTTAGGAATGGTTGCTACGGCAGGAGCAAGCTCGGTCACTAAGATCACGGCTCAAGTTAAAGACGCCTTAGCTGCTCAAGATTTCACCAAAGGCAAATTGTCAATCGATGTTACAGTTAATGCACCTGATGGAGATATCACAGTGCAAGCAGCCTATAACATTGGCTCAGATCGTGGATTCGTGATCACTGATCAATACAAAAAAAGTGACATGTACGAAATGATCCCTTAATCGCACTAAATTATTTTAATAATTTATAAAAAGGCGACTTATGTCGCTTTTTTTATATCTGTTGATAACAAGTTTGTAAGCGTTAATAACATGTTACACAGACGGCCTATATCACCGTGCTGTATCACAAAAATGCCTGTAAAAAAGCTTTGGTCGGGGTGACTATGCCTCTTAAGTACATAAAAGAACGCCATGCCCGCAGTACTCTATTAGGCAAGATTGCTTTTGGTTATATGCGCAGGGGATTTTATGATTTTGCATTGAAGATCCATTGGTGAACTAAAAGATACTCAGTCACCTGAGTACAAAAAATGACGAAGTCGTCGAGCTATTTCTTCCACAAAGTCGAGCACCGCCTCAGATAAGTCTGTTTGAATAAAAGCTGTTTATCATCATAAGCAAAACTGGTTTTCACAACAGCAAGAGGCGTTTGGGTTAAATTCTGAATTAAGCAAAAACGGTTGATTAATAGATGACAAATAGCCAACTTTCACTCCCTCAAGAATATAAAATAGATGTCAATATGGAGTGTATGAGGCATTAAATATTTTAATTTTAGGAAAAGTGACGTTTTATTTTACCTATAATAAAGCTATGAAGATGCTGGGAAGTAAAGAGAAAAGATTATCTTACAAAACATTAAGGTCAGTTCTGAACATTATCCAAAGTTTCATGCATAATATGCTGAGAGATTCAATTCTGATAAGGGAGATTACGGTGCCATGTTCTGGCATACTTAGAAATCCTGCAACAAATGAAGCCTCATGATCAACAACGAATTTACCCTCACATGACTGAGGAGCATTGGAAGGGTTATCTGTGTTTCTAATTCAAATTTTATTTATTGGTTTTTTTTAATGGTGTATTAATTTATGAACAAGAATACAGTGGTTGTAATATTAGGAATTTTATTTAGTTTTGCCAGCTTTGCATCTCCCTTTGAAGAAATATTAGGTGATCACAAAAGTATAAACAATGCAAATAAATCTAGGGGCACAAGCTATTTGAATGTCATTACAGACAAAAATCGTGGAAAATATCTTGAAAAAAATCTGGGTATTGAATGCTTCGCTTTTGTGAGAAAAGTATACGAAAAAGGTGGTGATTTTTATACCGAGGCCTTGCATAAGGCGCGCAGACCCATAATGGATACGGCATTTTCAGAATGGGTTGTTGATGGTAACGAAACATTTCATCACTATACAAATGCGTCCCAAGTTTATGATATATTTAACAAAGATAATGACAAAAAAAGAAGTGTTGAAGCCCATGAAGATGGAGTCTATGAGGAAATATTTGAATTTGTACGAACAAATAATTCGCGAGGGACTGTTAAGTCTCGAGCTCTTTGGAATTCTGTTTTTTATATTTCCAGTGGTACTGAATCATATTTTGATAAACGCAAATATTTAAACAACCTCACTCTCAGTCCTTCATGCTCTGCTATTTCCACCTCAGATGAACTGTGGCAAGCAGCATTGGATGAAGTGGAGTTACGATTGCCAGGTCTAAAAAAAGCCTGTGGTGACAAACTCAACCAAACCTATATCTATCCGGGACATGATTACGGATTTCATCATAAAACTTCTTATATAATGGCCGAAGATAGTGGAGTGGAAATGATGCAATATGTGGATGGCTATGACTTTTTCCAGCTATTGAGCTCACGATGTATTGAGGTTTCCTCAGCTCACATTAAATATTAAAATTATTATCACCGAAGGCCAAAACTATTGTGTTGTAGACAAAGATTGCGTTTATAAACATACAACTGGTTAGTGTGCAAAGGGTTAATTGCTACTGCAAGTTAAGGCATTTGAAGTTTACAATGAAATGCCCGATGCGCAAAAACTCAAACAAATTAAAGTGGATACCGCTTGTTATAAATACTTGCCTAGTGTTCGTTGCCTTCCTCCTGGAGATGCAATTTGTGAAAACCGTAAGTGTGTAAAAAAATGGCCTCTAAGGAAAACCCCCAAGTAAGCCCGCTCGACTACAGAAACCCAAAATTTTAACAGTGTCATGATGACCGTAAGAGGCGTTTTGGTGCCAATTATTAGGCAGTTGTATAGTATTCTTAGTCAGCTTGGCACCAATTCCAGTGGCGTATAAATTACTGTATAGCATAAGAGTAGGAGGTATGGATGAAATACGGTTTTATTTTAATGGCTTACAGTTCTGAGGTTAAAAAGACCTCAGTGCAGGAGCGTGGTTTAAAAAAAGTTTCAAAACAATCATAAAGAAGACAATAGTCTCACTTGTTTTTATGATGGAGGTGATTTCGTTGTGTTATTCGAGGGTAAAAAATACGAACAATCTGTATATGAATATATTCAAGGAAAGTGTCAATCCTCTCGGCACCTAACTTCACATTATGATGGGGATGAGTTCTATGTTTTCGATGCAGGTGCACAACGAATGGCAAAAAGCGCCACCTTGCTGGTTGATGATGTGTTGCCCCATGAGCCCATTAGTCAATGGGCATTGAGCTTCCCTTTTCAACTTAGATTTTTGTGTGCCAGCTATCCCCAGATTATGGGAAAAGTACTGGGTATTGTGTATCGCACACTTGCCACCCATATCACTAAAAAAGTAGGTTACAACAAACAGACCACACAAACGGGGGCGGTCACACTGATCCAACGATTTGGCTCAGCAGGGGGGGGGAAGGGCAGGACGCCCGAAGTCATTTAAATATCCGCTTTCACGAAGCACATCCCTGTGCTTCACCCCTTTGTGGAAGCCACTGGCTGTGTAAATCGACTATCCTGCCGATTTTTCATATGCTCTACCTCGATGGTGTATATGCCGAAGATAACTATGGCAAAACACGTTTTGATGATGAACATCCTTGTTCACCACCCTGCGGGCAACCTGAAGTTGTCCTAATTCATTCCCGATGCATTAGTCATCCAATAAAAGCCCCAACAAAAAGTGAACTGAATCGTCTTACTCACTATCTTAGTCAGCGTGTGGCGGGTTTTCTTGCGCGAGGGCTTATAAGTGATCGATGATGACAATGACTACCTGACTTTGGATGGGCTGGAAGACGTTCCGATGTTACAAATTCAGGGGTATTCCATTACTTACCGAATCGCTACAGGCAAACTGCAAGGACGAAAGGTCTTTACCTTGCAAAACATTGCACCTATGGCAGAGCAAGGTGTTGCGGCAGGCTGTGACGTTGCTTATTTTGAAGAGGATCTCGCTCTGGGGTATCAGAAAAAAGATTAGCAATGACGACTTACCCCAAGGTGCGCAGCCCACTTAAAACACCCTACCGTGACGGTAACCTCGGTGACCGGCGCAATCATGTAATCTTTGAGACTTTGGATTTTATTGCCCGTTGAGCGGCCTTGCACCTAAACCCCGCGTAAACCTCGCTAGATTTCATGGTGTTTTTTAGGATAGGTGTGATTGTTATTCTTATTGCGACAGCGTCGCCAACTAGGTACAACTGCGTTGTTAGATAAACTGGGGGCTATGATCTACCATAGGCTCGCTTTCTCTCTCCCTCTTTTCTTTCCCCTTTCCATCGCATTATACATGGTGATTGATGATGATTACTCATAATATATGACATGTATAGGGATGTTTTTATGTTAATGCCTATGTGATTATTAAGAGATAAATGTTGTTATTCAAAGCCCTTACGTTGGGGTAGTAATAATTTAATAACGTTTGATTGATTGGGGGCGCTGATTGTCTTGCTTGATATGCTATAAAATTATCTTGGGATTTCACCCGATAAAAAATGAATAAGTGAAGTTAGACTAATGCACATTTTAAATTTTGAAGCCTTCCTTGTAGCAATTGCGTTACTAACCATCACCCCTGGAATTGATACGGTGCTGGTGATCAAGAATACCAGTCGTAGTGGTGGCAAGGATGGCGTATTGACCAGCCTGGGTATTTGTCTCGGACTTTTTGTGCATGCGACGTTTTCTGCTGTGGGCATCTCTGCCATGTTACTTCAATCGGCTGGACTATTTCTTGCGATGAAATGGGTAGGGGCGGCGTACCTTATTTGGTTAGGCATGGGCGGCTTGAAAGCCGCTATTAAAGGTCACGCTGGGATTGCGATTGGTGATACTGATGTCAGATCATTTAGCGTTCGTCGGTCGCTCCAAGAGGGCTTTCTGTCAAACGTGTTAAACCCCAAGACCGCGGTGTTTTATCTTGCGTTTCTGCCGCAATTTATTGATCCACAATACTCTCCTTTCCTGCAAGCTATGACTATGGCCGGTATACACTTTATGATGGCTATGATTTGGCAATCTGGGCTGGCGGGAGCTGTCAGCTCTGCTAAACGCTTTTTTGCGAACCCTGCGGCGTTGAGGTGGATGGAAGGCATAACAGGCAGTGTATTGTTATGCTTGGGGGCGAAACTCATCCTGGATGAGCAAAACATAAGCCGTAGTTAATCGTAAAACTAAAAAAAATCTCCACATATATACTCAAAAAATTGCCTAGATACGCATTCTCAATACAACGAAATCAGGGTAATAATGTACATCAGTTGATTATCATAAATTCAAGGGCGTAAGCTTCACCGCAGATGAACTTTTTTGGTGACTATGTCATTACTGCTAAGCCTTTAACGTTTCATACAATGCAGTAATTCAGGTGATTTTTTCTCATTCTACGGATATTCGGTTAACGCTGTTATTTGCATGCAACCCGCTTAACCATTCATTTTTGCTGCTTCATTAATATGAAAAAGGTGCGGATCTGAAAAATTACGTTTATTCTAGCTGCACTCAATTTAAGCTGCACAGGATTACAAGGCCCTGCAGCAAGTTGAAGACAATCATTAAATTAGTCTTGTAACCACAGGAGAGCTTATTTTGTTATTAAGAAAACAGATTGCCATTGTTGTCAGTACAGCATTTTTAGCGGCTTGCAGTCATGACGTACCCACAGATACAACCGTTATAACTAAGACAGCACCAGCTGACACTGCAGCTGTGCAAATTATGGCGCCAGTTATGCAAACTGAATCAGAAAAAGCGAATGCATTATTTGAAGACATATTTACCGAGGGCGTAATGCGCAGACCGCAGTATCAAACATTTCTTGGTATTAAAGATGATTATGATAAGTGGAATGACGTTTCAGAGGAACGTATCCAAGAAAATCACGAAATTGCCATAGCCAATTTAGCTAAGATTAATAGCATTGATACATCAACACTTGACGCTCAAACAGCGGTGAGTTTGCGCCTGCAAAAGCAAACATTGCAAGATAATATCAATGATTATAAATGGCGTCATCATAACTACCCATTAAATCAAATGTTTGGTATTCATACACAAATACCCTCATTGCTGATCAATCAACACTCCATCGATAATGTGAAAGAAGCACAAGACTATATTGCGCGTTTACATGCTATTCCTGCGTTATTTTCTCAAGTTATTGATGGTCTCAAGCTTAGAGAAAAAAAGGGAATTGTGCCGCCTAAATTTGTCTTTCCTTATATTACCGAGTCGAGCATGAACGTGATTGCAGGCGCACCTTTTGATACAGGTGAAGACAGTGCTTTATTATCCGACTTTACAAAAAAGGTAAACAAACTTGAAATAGAGCAGGCTGAAAAAGATGCCCTTATTGCTGGTGCAGTGAGTGCATTGAAAGACAGTGTTAAACTTGGGTATGAAAATTTAATCTTTGCTGTTAAACAATTAGCCACTAAAGCCGATACTCGTGACGGCGCATGGAAATTTCCAGAGGGCGAAGCTTTTTTTAATCGGGCTTTACAACGCACCACAACCACAGACTTAAGCGCCCAAGAAATTCATGATATTGGTTTAAGTGAAGTGGCTCGCATACACACTGAAATGCGTGACATTATGAAGACGGTGAAATTCGAAGGTACCTTAAATGAATTTTTTGACTTTATGCGGGTGGATAAGCAGTTTTATTACGATGAAACGGCACAAGGTAAAGCGCGCTACTTAAGTGAAGCTACCGCCATCATTGATGATATGAAAACACGTTTAGATGAGTTATTTATTGTTAAGCCTAAAGCTGAATTAACGGTTAAAGCGGTAGAAGCCTTTCGTGAAAAAGCAGCCGGGAAAGCGTTTTATCAACGCCCTTCAATGGATGGCAGTCGCCCCGGTATTTACTATGCCAATTTATATCGCATGAGTGATATGCCAGTTTATCAAATGGAAGCCTTAGCCTTTCATGAAGGTATACCAGGGCATCACATGCAATTAGCGATTGCGGGTGAATTAGGTGCGTTACCTAAATTTAGACGTTTTGGCCGTTATACCGCCTATACCGAGGGTTGGGGACTGTATAGCGAATTTTTACCTAAAGAAATTGGCTATTATAAAGACCCCTACTCAGACTTTGGGCGCCTTGCAATGGAACTATGGCGCGCTTGTCGTTTAGTGGTTGATACAGGTATTCATGCCATGCAGTGGGACAGAGAGCAGGGTATTGAGTATTATGTTACTAATACGCCTAACCCGAAACCTGACGCGGTTAAAATGGTGGAGCGTCATATCGTGATGCCATCTCAAGCAACAGCCTATAAAATAGGCATGTTAAAAATTCTTGAGCTACGTGAAAAAGCCAAAACCGAAATGGGCAATAGTTTCGATATTCGAGAATTTCATGATGTGGTTCTCAAAAATGGCCCCGTACCATTGAATGTGCTTTCTGAGTATGTGGATGAATACATTCAATCTAATCAACTATAATCACTAAACTATTTAAGAAACAAAGCCCTTGCATGCGCACAAGGGCTTTTTTATTTGCGCAGGGTAGCTGGCAAACCCAGAGCAGCCGGGAAAAACACCCACTCTATTTTTATTTTTGCTAAAAGAACCTCCAATTGATTAACCAATTGATCAAGGCATCTATCGTAACTCACTTAAAATTGAGAGCTGTTTCCAGTCAAGATTAGGAGGGGCAGATAATAGTATCGTTCTCACCAGAAATAATGGGACAATGTGTGATTGATCTCGTGGTGTATTTAACTCACTAACCAAAGGTTACATGGCCAATACTTCAAACGTGCAGTAATACTGCCGCTAAGCATCTCACAGTTCCATTGGCTAGCGGGTCTGTGAGATACACGATTGCAAGTAACGACTTGCCTCCCACAAAAAAACAAGAGTACTTTCACTCACGTTGAACAAGGTGTTGCTTATGATCATTGTTAGGCCAGTAGAGATTACAGATATAGACTATCTTATGGAAATTGCTCTGGCAGCTTCGCCCGGAATGACAACACTGCCTCCAGACAGAGAAAGCTTAGAGCGAAAAATATTAATTTCATCAAAAAGTATCACCAGTACCATCAAAGAGCCGGGCAGTGAAGTCTATCTGTTGGTCATGGAAGATACTGATACAGGGAAATTAGTGGGCACAGCAAGTATCATCGCTAAATTGGGTATGGATGATCAGTTTTATTCTTATAAGCTCAATAAGCAAACCCAGTACAGCCGACAAATAAACAAGAAAGTGACAGTAGAAACGTTACATCTCACCAATCACTTTGAGGGGTTTGCAGAAGTGGCCACTTTATACCTCACTGATGCTTATCGCAAAAATGGGAATGGCAAACTATTAGCACGCAGTCGCTATCTGTTTATGGCCCAGTTTAGAGAACGATTTCCCGATAACGTCATGGCGGATTTGCGAGGATACTTTGATGAAAATGGGCGTTCACCTTTTTGGGAAGCACTAGGACGACACTTTTTTGATATGAGCTACTCTGAAGCTGATCTTTATGGTGCGCTTAATGGCAATCAATTTATTGCTGACTTAATGCCAAAACATCCCATTTACGTTAATTTATTGCCAATAGAAGCCAGAGACGTGATTGGGCGGCCAAACGATCAAGGCAAGCCTGCATTAGCGATGCTTGAAAAGGAAGGCTTTAGAAATAACGGCCAAGTGGATATTTTTGATGGTGCCCCCAGCGTAGACGCTCATATTGACGAACTAAAGACAATCAAAGATAGTCACAAGGCCAGGGTAAGTGGCACTGTGGCAGCTATGGCGCTTCAAGGTGAACCAGAATATTTAGTTTGTGCCGGTGATATTAGGTCCTATCGTGTCTGCATTAGTAGTTTGATGATTGAAACCGACGGCAGTGTACTATTACCCCAAACTGCCTTAGATGCGCTTAAGATTGGTATACCTGATTTCATTCGCTACTGTGCATCGTGAACTCGCAATATTTAACCAAGCGCCCGTTGTGGCGTGGGCTTGTCAGCTAAGCGTGTTAAGTTGCTGGTTATGTTACTGGTTAAGTTGTCGGTTAAAGTGGCCAACAGACACTTAGTTTTTGTCATCTTTTCACATTTTCACATTTTCACATTTTCATATTTTCATATTTTCATATTTTCATATTTTATAACGAGCCAGCAGGCAATATTTTGTCCACCGAAAATTAAGTGTTTATTGTTAAGTGTTTATTGTTAAGTGTTTATCTTATTAAGTGTTTATTTTGTTAAGTAATAATGCGGCCACAATAATCCCGGCGCCAATGCTCAACCTCAGTATGTCGGCCTCTGTATTCCATATTAGTACGTTCACAACAATACCTACTGGAATGAGTACATTATTCATTGCTGCTAACGCACCTACATTGACTAAGGTTGCGCCTTTATTCCATCCAAAATAGCCTAAGCCCGAAGCAACTATGCCTAAGTAGATGAGTACCCCCCATTGAGTTGCTGTGCTGGGTAACTTATCTGTATTGCCAAATAAAACATAGCACACAGTAGCGACTATTAATGCGCCAATAAAAAACCACCCAAAAACATTTTTATGATCCAGCTTACTGTTGCTCATTAAATGTTTGTAAGTCACTTGCCCTGTGGCAAAACACACATTGGCGGCCTGCACTAATAACAAACCCATCAAAAAGTGACTATTAATACTTTCATAGCGAATAGCTAACGCACCACACACGGCAATAATGGCTATAACCAAAAAACGCGGGTTAAAATGCTTTTCAAGTGCATCGTTTATCAGGGTGATGTAAATGGGTGTCATTACCGTAAATAATAATACTTCGGGTACAGATAAATATAAAAAGGAGTGATAGTAAAAACTATACATGGCGCCAAGTTGTATCGCGCCAATGAGCATGAGCTTTATTGCTAAGGGTTTGGGTGTTTTTTTAAACTTTAAAAACGGTAAAAAAACTAAAGTCGCCAGCGCAATGCGCATCAAAACGCTAAACCACGCATCAACTTGTCCTGCTAAATACACCCCAATTAAACTAAATGAAAATGCCCAAAGCAGAGTCACTGCAAATAAATAGCTCATAAACTTCATCGTTAAATAATTAATGGCTGCAGTTTATCTGTTATAAACAAAAAAAGCTCACCAGTGGGTGTTTACCAGCATGACTCTAGTGGCGGATTTCATCCGACACTGCTTGTCCATTAAAATACTGAGTGTTTAACAAGATACCCATCGCAATTCACCTGCAATTTAAATGAGTGTCTTAGTCAATAGTTTGCAAATATAGTTTGCGTGTTATTCTTCCCAGCTGAATGCTGGATATTGTGGAAACGCCAGCGCCGTTGTATCACCCTGTGTTGATTTGATTTTTGCCTCATCGATGAGTTTTGCTATATCACTTGGGATGGCTGTTCTATAGCTTTTTACTTCGCCCCAGATGTGTTTAAACTCGTCTGTTGATCCGTTATCCGTTTCTTCATAGCGTTTTAATAATGGCTCTATAATTTGATATGCTCGGTATAATCGAGTGGCTTGTCTGTTCTCAAACTGACGTATTTTCTCTAAATAAGCCAATAAAGCCGTATCGCCCATTCCTGCTTTAAAAGGCAGTGCAAAGTCTTGAGAGAAATAGTCATGATACTCGGCTAGCTCTAATGAATCAGCATTAGTCCAATGCATGATTGAGGCCTGATTTAATAGAGTATTTGTCTTCGGGTCGATGATTAAAACAGTAGGTGTACCGTAAAATATCGTCTGGTTAAGCTGCTTAATAGCCTCAAACCCCGTGGAAAAATAGCCAACATCAACAAATACCGTTTCATATTGCTGTTGTAATATTGCGTGCATTTTTGGCGTTGAAAAACGCTGTGACAATCCGCGACTGTCATGGCACCACTGTGCCCCAAACACCACCAATAAGCGCTTATTCTTTAATATTGCCGCGTTTCGCTTGTCATTCATGTCCTGTAACACAGTCTTGCTGGGTACAAACTGGTATTCAGGCAAAACGGGCATAGTATCAGCAGCCAAGGCGCTATTTATAAAACAAGCACCCAAGATCATCACTAAAAATATCACGCTTTTTCTTATCATTGTCTTTCCTAGTCGGCCTATTTATGGGGATCGTTATAAATTTTTACGTGGTAAGGCAGCGCCTTATTTAAAAGTAAAAATAATAATGATTCGATAGTAGCACAGGCGTATAGGCGTCTAATGTGTAATCAAACGTATCTGATGAGTGGTCAACATTTGGCTCGAAACGTGAGAGGCTTTGGCTTACTCCGTTGAACCCCTGCACAACACACGATTGATGCTTATTGCAAACTAAAAATGGCGAGCTGTTAAGTGTCTTCAGGCGAGGGGGTAAACCCATAAATAGCTATATTACAAATCCACTTATTGTTAGAACGCCACCTGAAGGTGGCAATCGTTTAGACCACGTTGGCTATTGGTTCCCAAAGGTGGATCGCCTTATGACTATGGAAGAGGGCATAGCGGCTAGTTGCAATATTTGTCTGCGGTTGGATGATTAATTTTCATAAACCATAAAACCTGACCTGATACTGATAAATATAATCACGCTCTTCCTGTACTTCTCGTACTTTCTACTCTTGCTGCTCTTTCAATTCTGGCAAGAGCAAGCTTAATAACATTGCCGAAAGTCCAGCAGTGGCTGCGGCTGAACTAAAAATATTTTGTACCAGCTCGGGTGTTTTCGAAAACACATCAGGCACCAGTGTTAAGCCCAAGCCAAGACCAAGGGAAACAGCAATAATAATCATCTTTCTGCGATCGATGTATTCTGATGCCAATATTTTGATACCCGCTGCCGCCACTGTGCCAAACATAACTAGGGTGGCGCCCCCCAACACTGGTTTGGGTATTTGTTGCAACATATCACCCACACCTTGGAATAGGCCAAGCAAGACTAAAATCCCAGCGATGTACATGCCGATATGTCTGCTGGCGATCCCCGTGAGCTGGATCACCCCAGTGTTCTGACTAAAGGTAGTATTAGGAAATGAATTTAACACGGCGGCGATCATGGAATTGATGCCATCCCCAAGAACCCCACTCTTAATCCTTTGGATATAACGTTCTCCGGTAATGGGTTGGCCGGAAATAATACAGTTTGCAGTAATATCACCGGTTGTCTCTACCGAACTGATGATATAAATCACCGCCAATGGAATAAAGGCAGCTAGTTCAAAGTTAAAACCATACTTGAAGGGAATAGGCAGGCTAATGGCTGCTGATGGCAGCAAATCACCTGGGGCAAGCATACCTGTAAATGCTGCGAGCCCAAAACCGGCAATAAGGCCGACCACAATGGAAGACAGGCGAACCCAGTTGTTGCTGGATATATTCATCAATACGATCACAGCAATCACAAAAAAGCCCAGCATTAAATTCGCGGGACTACCAAAATCAGAGCTACCCACCCCACCTGCCAAGTCAGTCATACCTACTTTGATCAGGCTAATGCCAATACTGGTGATCACGATACCTGTCACCAGTGGCGTGACTATTTTACGTAACCGTGGGATAAATTGACTGAGGCCTATTTGTACAAAAGCACCCACAAAACACAGGCTGGTGATTAACGCTATAATTTCCTCAGGCCCGCCTCCGGCGTCACGAGCAATAAACCCGGCACCTAATATCGCCCCTAAAAAAGCAAAACTGGTACCTTGCACACAGAGCATGCCAGCGCCTATGCCAAAGGGTTTATAGGCTTGTATAAAAGTGCCTATTCCCGATGCAATGAGGGCCATGCTGATTAGGTAGGGTATGTGTTCCTGCAGCCCTAGAACGCTTCCGATTATAAGAGTTGGAGTGACAATACCAACAAAAGAGGCGAGCAAATGTTGTATCGCTGCGAAAAATGCTTCTAAAACGGGTGGTTTGTCATCGAGTTGATATATCAGTTCCGACGGTCTTTCACTGCTCATAAACCCGTACCTTTTGTTGTGGTGTTATATAATGGAACACGTTTAGAAAAGTTTCCATCCCAAAATTTGTTATCACGTAAGCCAATGCTTGCTCACTGCTGTGATTTCAATGCGTAACTTTTAATTGCTAATTGCTAACTGCTAACTTTTGACGTTAATGCATAATTAAAAGCCCAGAAAAAAATCTGGGCATACAGTTTTGATATTTTTGTAATACTAATCGGCTCTAGAAATTGTATCTAAAGCGAGCTATTAACTGACGTGGCGCCACGTATTGGAAGCCGGTTTCGTTCACACCAAACACATCAGTCATAGCCGAGTTGATGCCATCCTCGTCCAACATGTTGTAAGCAATTAAATCTACGCCCCATACCTCGTCAGAATTATCATAAGACACTGATAGATTAATCAAGTCATAGGAGTCAACCGTATCCACTTCTGGGTTATTGAATACCCGCTGCTCAAACTCGCCGCGGAAGGTATACTGTAAGCTAGCACCAATATAGGCACCGTCTTTCAACTGGTCTTCAAAGCCCAAGCTAATATCAGCCGTCAAACTAGGCGTTTTTGCCAACTCATTTCCACTCAAGTTTTGTAGAAACCGAGCTACGTCTCGGTTGGCTCCATGAATTTCTTCTTTGGCAGGTGTGACACCATCGGCAAGGAAGACGTCTTCAATCAGTAGTCGGTTGTCCAAGGCTAAATAATCTGCAGACACTTCTGACTCCATGCTTGCTAGTTTCACATCTAGGCTAAATCTGTCACCAATGAGTGCGGTCATTTCAAGCTCTATTCCATAGATTTCAGATTCTGGGATATTCGATACACCACTACCAAACTCGTTAAAGTCAGAGGCCTGAAATTGTAAGTTAGTGTAATCATAATAAAAAGCCGCAACGTTGGTGCGTACTCTACTGTCCATAAACTCTGTTTTAAAACCTACCTCATAAGCGTCGATCGTTTCGTCTTCGAATGCCGCACGAACTAGTGCATCATCCCCTTCTGAAAAGGTCAAGTTACTGCCCCCTGGTTTTAAACCACGGGTGTATGAAGCATATGTCATAGCGTCATCGCCGGCATCCCATTCAAGCGCTATACGGCCAGTAAGATCTTCGGTTTTTGGATTAATAAAGGAAGGCGAGGGGGCGAAAAAGTTAGAAACGGTACTTTCCACTTCATCCTTAGTGTAGCGAAGACCTGTAATCAAACGTACCGTTTCTGATATTGGGTAGGTTGTTTGACCGTAAAAAGACAACGATTCGCGCTGCGGGTTGGAGTCAGAAATAAAGCCTCGGTCGCCGCCAAATACGGCTGGAAATGAAGGGATATAGCCATCGAGCACACCATCGCGACCCACATCAAGCTCCTCCCGAATAGTGATATCTATGTCAGTATCAAGGAAAAATGCGCCAACTATCCAATCTAACTTGCCAAACAGAGGCTGGTTAGAAATAACGTTCAGCTCTTGGGTAAAAGTAGTTTGAATATTCACTTCAGGATTAAACACACTGATTTGGATCTCTGGATTGGTAACAAAGGAATGACGGTCATTATCACGTACCACAGTAATGTCGTCTTTTTGATAGCTGCTTAGTGACTTTATGACTGCAAAACCAGCATCCCATTCTGCTATTAATCCGTATACTTGAGACTCCAGCTCATATGCAGAATCGGTATCTTGTGACAAATTTCGTGCACCTGGCGTGGGGTCGTCAATTCCCTTGATACCGGCTCCGTTTGAGTCTCCGCTAAAGTACTGAGCCAAGAATCGAAGACTTAATGTATCGCTTGCGTTCCATAGCCAATCAGTGCGCATCGATAAATTATCGATGTTATCCATGTCTTTGCCAACGAATGTTTCACTTGGGTTGAGCACATTAGGACCGTTGTAGACATTTTGAGTGTATCCATCTTGTGTCGCCCTGCTGAAGGAGGTGCGCATAGCTAGGTCATCACTGATAGGTACATTTACAGTGCCTCGCACTTTGATTAAATTGTCAGTGCCCAAGCTTACATCTGCTTTACCCACAAAATCATCAAAGCTGGGCTTTGTGCTTATCACATTGATGGCACCACCTGTGGAATTTTGTCCGAACAAGGTACCCTGAGGAC
The DNA here is from genome assembly GCF_943787955.1 of uncultured Paraglaciecola sp. NCBI lineage: Bacteria > Pseudomonadati > Pseudomonadota > Gammaproteobacteria > Alteromonadales > Alteromonadaceae > Paraglaciecola > uncultured Paraglaciecola sp. The sequence continues at coordinate 15,344 of NZ_CALSOK010000002.1, read as the reverse complement.
CACGCAAAATTTCTATGCGCTCAATATCAATAAAATCAGTTTGTAGCGCATAAGGTGAGGCAATATAGATACCGTCAATATGATACGAGACCGATGGATTAGCTGTGGCATTTTGGTTCGCTTCATTGCCCACGCCACGGATCGAAATAACCGTTTTAAACCCTTCATTTTTTGCCACAGTGACACCGGGGGCGATGGCACTTAAATCGACAAAAGATAAAATATTTTTATTATCGAGATCTTTCGCGGTAAAAGCGGTTACGGCCTGGGATAAATCCTGCAAACTTTCACCACGCTTTTCAGCTGTCACTACGATTTTCTCGATAGCACGCTCTTGTGCATTGACGGATAGTGCTGCCATATTAGACACCGCAATGGCCACTGCTAGATATTTCAATTTAAAGGTTGTTGTGTTCATTTTGCTCTCTCTGGATGAATTAAAAAAATTGTGGTGATAGGTGTTTGCCATTTTGATTGTCTGTATTTAATTGTAAATGCAGGCTTTATGAGTCGTGCGTAGTTAATAAATAGCAGGAAAGATGCCAATTTATTGACCATTTAGACAAGATTTGGGGGGCTTAGTTAATTAACTGATAAATATGTAATTTATTTGAAATTAATGGGTTTTCATGGGGAGTGATACGGTATTGAAGTGAATTTTCGTTGCTCTTAAAATGTGCAAAAAAAAATGACATTGCACAATGAATGCGCGCCTTAAATGAAGGTATGGCACTTTCAATAAAATGCCTAAATGAAATAAGAAAACATCCGAGAATGTGAAAGCATTAATGGCGAGTTAGTTGAAGATAAAAAGGTGGCTATGTCAATTATCAGGTTTATTTTACAAATCAGAGTTCATTAACACGACACACATTATCGTCAAATTGTTTTATGTTCGGTCTCACTGTTTGCCCTGAATGTGGGTAATTTAAGGGCATACCCAAATCCAGCTCGCCACACATCTATATGCACATTATTCTCAAACCCAGGCATATCATCGATACTGATATTGTGAAGACAATCCTCATATCCAAGATGGAATACCCGATAAAGCACAGCCATAGCTTGCCCTGCGCTGGCCAAAGTAATGCCTTTTAATTGGGCATAAAGCTGAGTGGCATGTTCACGCTCTTTAGCTAAAATAGCCCTGTAAATCTGCTCAAGAGTAAGATGAGCGGGTTCTGAAGTCAGAATTTTGGACATTTGACACCTCGATTTGACAGGTTGTAAAGATGATTTAACTGTAATTATATACAGTATTTATTTTAAATCAATTTGCTTTGGTATTTTACTTTCACGGTATCGGTTGATAGGGAATTTGTTTCCTTAAACCTTAGGGACAGATCCGGTGAAACTGTCAATTTGGTGAAGTATGACTGCGTCGCATAACGTGAATTAGGGGGGAAGGGCTACCACTTAAAGTCTATGCCCCCCTTATTATGTGCTCACGAATACTATGCTAACGGGTAGTTTTAAAACTTTATTGATTTGACTCAATGTTTAGGATCGTTTTTAACGACCGTTTTAAGCCACAACGAATTTGAAAAGGCTTGGTGCGCTTTCGTTCATTATTGCTTAGGTGCTCGCAGTAGTTTAGCAACTGAGCTGGCCGTCGCGGTTAACTCATTATCTTGGTTATATACGTGACCTTCCATAAACGCTGTTTTGTAGCTTTGCTTAATTACCCAGCCTTCAACACGGAGCTTTCCAGCACGTGTTGGTGCAAGGTAAGTGGTTTTTATTTCAAGGGATGAGACATTTAAAACTGCTTGGTCGCAGATAAAAATAGCATGGCTCATGGCTGCATCAAGCATGGCGGTAACAAACCCACCTTGAACCACGTCAATTGAATGGCAGAAGTCGTTGCTGATATTAAATTCAAAGGTACAGGCTGTTTTGTCAGTATCGACATCTACGAGCTGGCCACCAAGCATGCCAATGAATTTTGGGCCACGCAGGTTTATTTTTTCGATCATCGCTTTTTTGGGGTTCATACATACCTTTGTCTTTAATTAAAATGATAAGCAGAGTAAGCCTAAGATTGGCTTTGAGTAACACAGTCGATGGGCAGTTATACCCTACACAAAGTGCCAGCGTCACCCAATAGTGCGGCCTTTTATGTTGAGGTTAATTTACTACACCTCGCAGCATCGCGATATAACCTGAGGGTAAAGGGGTGTTCTTATAAGCCTTTTTAGCTATCAGCCAACTGTGCATCAGTGGCAAGTTGTAGGGGGGGACTGAAGGCAATAAATGATGTTCAATATGATAGTTAACGTATACTGGACAGACCAATAATCTCTCCCACCCTCTTGAAAGAGTAGTACGGGTATTTTCAAACATATTTCCACTATTGGGGTTGGGCACAACGGCATGTTCACCCACATGGCGGATGCGAAGAAATAGAAAGTATGTCGTATGATAAGCCAGTAACCAAATCAGATATAACCACGGAACATTAAGCGCGTAGCAGCATAAAAATAACGCTAGGTTGACTGCTAACCCTCTGAGTAAGGCACTATTTTTCACCATGCTCTTTTGAGATGGATGCCGAGTGTTGAGTATATAAAACCAAAGCTTCAGTGCGGTTAAACCGCTCAGATCCCGTAACACTTTACGCATTAACGACGCCTTGCTGATAGGATAAGCCGCGTAGTTACCTAAGTCAGGATCTTGATCAGTACCCACGTCTTTGTGGTGAGTGGTGTGTTGACGAGAGTAGGTTTGCATATCTGAAAATATGGGGGCGGCCAGCAACCAGGTACCGATAAATTGATTGAGTTTGGATGATTTAAAAAGACTGTTATGGCCGCAATCATGCATTAAAATCGCAAAGTTAAGTTGCCGACCACCAATCATTAACAGGGCAATGATGATGGTGACAATGTTCGGCCAAAGCGCAACAACCAACATGGCAGCTATCACCCCTGTCCAGCAGCTAACAAGCAACACAGTGGCACGCAGATTACTCTTGTTCATCAGTTGGATTATTTCTTGTCTGGTGAGTATGTCATGTGCTTTCATCGGCTTATCCTAGCATGCCCACTCTGACACAGACTATCAAAATGTTTATCCGGGGGGAGCAACGTGCTCCCCCCAAGATTTAAGCTAATTGCAGCGATTTTTCCGGTATTTTGACATTGCGTGGCTGTATGTAGTGACTTTCGTCGCGCACCATCCTTTACCTGCATTTGTTTAAGTGGGCTTAGCCTCAGTCAGGGGCTAAACCTCAGTTAGGGGCTAAACCTCAGTTAGGGGCTTAACCTCAGTTAGGCCTAATCTTTTTTATGTTTAGGCTTCCCGGGGAAAAATATATTGGTACTGGCCTGGTAATCTTTATAAGCAGGGCGTTTTAGAACAGAGTAATGTTCTGCAGGTACCGCGCCTGTGTAATAAACCAGTGTGGTGTACATAAATCTGGATGTAAAAAGTAGCCCTACGGCCAACAGTCCCCATATCAACAAAGACTCACGCTCATATAATGCTATCCAAGAAGGGATAGCAGCAATCACCAGTCCATTCCAAACCATCCATTCGGCAAAATAGTTTGGGTGCCTAGTGAACCGCCAAAGTCCCACATTACAAACTTGATTTTTTTCGCCAGCCTTGCGCTTATCCTTCAAAAATTTCAGTTTTTGTGCGTCTGCAACTGACTCCATTACAAAAGCACTTATCCACACTAACAGGCCTATTATTTCCAATAGAGAAAATTCTGGGTTGGGGTTGGAAGCGATAATAAACGCGGGGATCGCCAAAAATGATGCATTGGCAAGGCCTTGCACTAATGCTTCTACCTGCATCGCTAAACGAACATTGGTTTTGCCCGCTTTTTTCCAACGTATTTTTTGATACTCATAACGGGGGAACTCTTTTTTCAGGTAACCTAATTTCCACATTTTTAGTGCACCTAAGCCCATCCTTGCGCCAGCAAAAATGTAAGCCATACTGACCAGTGCACTGCGCAGGCTATCACCATCGCTAAATAGGTAGGTGAGTATGCCAATTAACACTAAGCCCCAAGGCCAACCAATATCTACGTAAGACATTCGGCCCGTGCGCCAGGTGGGTATACACACCACTAAAAGAAATAAAACCAATTGAAGCCCACCATTGAGTAGGCTAATGGAATACAGGGAAGATGTGAGCAACAACAGGCACCAGCCTGTTAAATATGGTGCAAAGGGTAAAAAGATTTTCATTGTGTTCTTATTGACTAGGCGAATCGAATTACTCTAGCATTTTTTAGTGCGGTATTCTCAGCGCATTCATCACTTGATACCTGAGGTGTCTGGAGAATATTTTAATTCGTCAACGCCATAGGGAAGATTTTCCATGTCGCTTACGTTGGCACCTCGCGGTTTATGTTTTATCTCAAACCATTATTTCATTATTGACGTACAAGCTAGTGACATAATGTAAGTTGACACCCAATCGATAAATTTAACGTTGTTTCGTCCCTGCTAGATGATGCTGTAATCTCAGCATAATGAGTCAACAAACAGAACTGGGCCACAGGATTTTTTTTACCTAACCAAGGCCCCTTTTTGACTAAAAAGCAGGTAGTATTCGTACCAAATAAAAATTCAAAACAAAGTCGAGGAAATAGAAATATCATGAAATATGAACTACTTGAAGGCGGTATCGCCAAAATTTCACTAGACAATGGCAAAGCTAACGCCGTGTCTTTCGACCTTGCCCAAGAATTTATGGCTAACCTAGACCGTGCTAAAACAGAAGGCAAAGGTGTGCTAATTACAGGGCACGTAGGCATATTCTCTGCGGGGTTCGATCTGAAGGTTATGGCGACTGGCCCAGAAGCAGCCCAAAAGATGATTTCTGCCGGTATGCTGTTACTAGAAAAAATCTATTCACACCCACAACCAGTGGTGGCAGCCTGTGAAGGCCATGCTATAGGGATGGGCGTGTTTCTTTTACTGGCATGTGATTACCGTATAGGTGCATTGGGCGAATACGTCCTTAAACTGCCTGAAACGGCAATTGATATGCCTTTCAACTCAACCTTGAGAATACTGGCGAAAACCCACATCGATCCGATGTATCACATACGGGCTATCGTTCAATCACAGGGTTACTCCGCTTTGCAAGCCGCTAAAATTGGCATGTTGGACGAAGCGGTTGAAGCAGGCAAAGTACAAGAAACCGCTATCGCGAAATTGACTGAGCTTTGTGAGCTGCCAAGCATGCGTTATGCAGAAAATAAATTGTTCATGCGAGCAGAAGAAATCCAAGCCATTTATGAGTCTTTGCACGAGGACAGTTAAAGACCTAATGAGGCGCTGGAAATATAGGACGTATAGGACGCATAGGAAAGATAAGAAAGATAAGAAATATAGTGCAGTGCATCTAAACGCGGTTATTTAGAGCAACGCAATATTGATTCGATACTGGTTATCTATAGTTATTGTTGCTGCATGTTACATAATACCAGGCGTATACCTGCAAGGTCAGTGAATCTGTACTGATCATTACCAGCAGGTATCTGCCTAATCTGCGCCTCTGTTTCACATTCAGTGTCTTTAATTGACCGAGCTCACCTGTTACATCATGTCTTTAAAACGGTTTTTCATCTTTAAGTCGATAGGGTTAGCGAATCCGGGGATATGCATTTTTTCATCGGTCATATGAATGTCGTTTTCATCGATAAGATCCTGACCAAAATGATAAATAGTGTCAAAGTTACCTTGGGTGGCGGCGACGTCGTAGGCGCTCGCTTTATGTCGCACTTGCTCACGTTTTGACTCATAAGCTGTCATTTCTTCAGTGCTGTATCGTTTGCTTAGCATAGTATTGACCACTTGCGGTGACAACACACTGGCGGTGGCGTTGTTACCGCCAAATCCTTTGGAATTGAGAAACGCTACGTCAATATTCCCAGCACCTTTATTAATATCTGTTATTGAAATGTTGAGTCGTTCATCAAACACATCGTCTGCCACTTTATCGATGGTTTTAATGCCTGGAATTAAGCCGTGTTTAAACACGCCCAGACTTACCATCAGTTGTTCTGCACTGGCGGGGGACAAGGGATGACCCAAATAAGCTTTTGGCGCCGTGACAGGCCAATCTTTTATATCAAATACCTTTGCTATTTCATGAAAAATGCGAGACTCAGTGACACGGTTGGCTGGGGTACTTGAACCATGGGCTTGAATAAAAGACCGCTTGCGAACTGACTCGTCTCCCACAATCGCGCGAGCGGCAGACACCGCTTTAGCCATTGTAATGTAGTTACCAGGGCCGGGGGCGGATATGGATTTTTTATAACCATCCGCATTAATAAATACATCGCTGACTGCGCCATGAATGTCAGCCCCTAGCTCTAAGGCTAATGCATCGTCCATTAACACCACATATTGGGTTGATTCTGCGATGGTAAAACCACAGTTGTCTCCAAAAGGACGACTGGATCGGCGATGGTCAACGGTTTCAGTTTGGTCTAAACGTTTTAAATTGTCTTCGCTGGCCAATGCGCCCATGGTGGCATAACCATCAATTATCTCTGGTAATATTGGTGCTTCAGCATTGCCCACCACTGCCACCCTGCGTTTGCCAGTATTGATATCTTCAATCGCCGCTTTAAGATTATACAAAAAGCTGGCACAGGCTCCCACAATGGCACTAGTGTGGCCTACGCTGCCTAGTACATAGGCATTCACAAAATCAGCAGGCATAGTATTGAGACCTAAGGGACATTGCTTGGTGCTGACTCGTCCACCCTTTAGGCGGGATTGGAGCATGCCACCAAAGCCGTTCTCATCAAGTTGCGACATGGCATTACTGGCGTATACTCCTATTTCATCTGGCTTGACAGCATCGACTACTGTTTTCCAGTCAATGCCTAATGAACGAATGGCGTCTGATGCACCCATGATTGCCATTTGTAAGGCGCGGGGATGAAAGCGCGCATTGTAGTGATCGCTAGGGTTAAATCCAGAAGGTAATTGTCCCGCGACCTTGACCGGACATTCACGATAACTGTCAGTCTTAAATTCAACATCACCAATAATTTCAATTTTAACATTTTCTTTATCGATATCACTTATGTGCCAGCTTGTGGGCAAAGGCTTGGGTAATTGTTTACGACTTAATTCAAAACAAATTCCTTGCTTGTCAGACGAACGCATAGTGATATTTTTCTGCCAATGCACCGCATCCACATCAAAGTGACTCTTTTCGATTTTGCGAATAAGTGTGGAACGCAAAATTTGCTCGGAAAAGTGCTCAACCACTGCTTGTGCAGTGAAAGACTGCTCGTTTATATCTTTATAACTGTCGTTTTCAAAACGCACGAGTTTCATCATGGTAGCCAACCCAAGTAAGGTGTCTTGGCGTTCACTGGCAGGTAAACTTTCTATGACCATGCGTTTGTAAGCGTGGTGAGATGAACTGCGACCAGCGGCATTAAAACCACCAAATCCAACGATGACAGGTAATGAAGACATACGTAAAACACCCAATGTTTTGATTGAAGGCAGTATATTGCCTTGGTGAGTTATCTGGGAGGGTTATATTGGCCATAATTCATGGTATTTTAGACAAGTAAGCAGTATTATTGTGAAATTACCGGTTAAACATAACAAAGTCGACTCGTGCATAAAATTACCTTTTTACTCTGCGATAATATGTTGGCGACCAGTGCCACCTTGCCTTTTGAAATGTTACGCGCCGCCGAAAGTGCCGCTCGTGGTAGGGGGGGGCGCAATGTTGAGCCGGTTATCATTCAAACCACGGCGATAAACAAACTGCCAATGAAAACCAGTGTTGGCTTCCCACTGTTGCCTGATATTTTGCTTGAAGAGGCAGGTAACAGTGATATTATTTATTTACCAGCACTGTGGCGAAACCCGCGACCTGTTGTAAAAAAACATCCCGAAATTTTAGGTTGGCTGCGTAAGGCTTATGAAAATGGTGCCATGATTTGTGCAGTAGGCACGGGAACTTGTTTTTTAGCAGAGGCTGGTTTACTAAACGATAAACCTGCCACCACCCACTGGCATTATTTTGATCAGTTTCAAAGAGATTACCCGAGGGTAAAATTGAAACGCCAATATTTTATTACTCAAGCTGGAAACTTATACTGCTGTGCCAGCGTGAATGCGATGGCTGATCTCACTGTGCATTTTGTCAAACGTATTTATGGCCAAGCAATAGCCAGTTTTGTTGAACGGAATTTTTCTCACGAAATTCGCCGTTCCTATGAAAACACCAGTTATTACGAAGGAAGTACCAAGCAGCATCCAGATGAGGATATTGTGCAGGCGCAAATTTGGTTGCAGGATAATTACCATCGACAGGTTAAGATAAGCGAAGTAGCAAGTCGTTTTGAGATGAGTGTACGCACCTTTAACCGTCGTTTTAAAAATGCCACTGGGCAATCGCCACTGCAGTATTTACAGGGAGTACGTATTGAAATCGCAAAGGATTTATTGCAAACCAGTAATCTGAACGTGAGTGAAGTGGCAGATAAAATTGGCTATCAGGATGTGGGATATTTTACTGCTTTGTTTATGAAAATGCTGTCAACGTCGCCTCGTGAGTACCGAGCTACAGTGCGCGCCAAATTATTTACAGTTGATTGAATATCGTTAGTCTAACCAATGACATTCATGGTGTAATTTTACCCCTAAATACTCTAATCAGTATTGGTCATTCGAATGCAAGGCCTGAGTCTACAAGCCTTGCGTTCGGGCCGATAACATTTCCAGTTACCCCGTGTTTTTAGGTTTTAATCTGAATTGGGCTTGCTGTCGTTTACTGCATCAGTCTAAATTTTGGACTACATATTTTCAATCATTGTAATACCAATCGCCATAAGTTATTACCCCCTCAGGGAGATTTAAAGCCGCTTAATTAAGGATCATGGATTCAATAATAGTTGTGCTGATTGATTTAGGGACAGGCAATCATTTGCTTAGTGCGTGGTTCGCTTCTGCAGTCAACTATTTTATATATGAGGACCTGCTAAGGTCAGGGCTTTGCCTTCTTCGTTATCAGTAAACTTAGTAAAGTTGTCGATAAAGAGTGTGGCTAATTGTTGTGCTTCTTTTTCCCATTCAGCTTCGCTTGAATATGTATTTCGTGGATCGAGAATGTGACTCTCTACGCCCGATAATGTTGTTGGGAAAGCAAGGTTAAAATAGGGAAGGTTTTCACACTCAGAATCTTCTACTTCACCACTTAATATGGCGTTAATGATCGCCCGTGTTGCCGCTAAGCTAATACGTTTACCCGTGCCATTCCATCCCGTGTTGACTATGTATGCACTGGCACCTGCATTAGACATTCTTTGCTCGAGTACTTCGGCATATTGTGTGGGATGTAAGCTCAGGAAAGCCTGTCCAAAACAAGATGAGAACGTAGGCGTAGGATGATTAACACCACGCTCAGTGCCTGCCAGTTTGGCAGTGAAACCTGACAAGTAATGATACTTAGCTTGTTCACTGGTTAAACGTGATACTGGAGGAAACACACCAAAGGCATCAGCAGTTAAGAAAATGACTTTTTTAGCATGTCCCGACTTGCTAACGCCTAATACGCGGTTGTCAATATGTTCAATTGGGTATGAGACTCGGGTGTTTTCTGTTTTAGCGTTATCAAAGTAGTCAGGTATATTGCCCTTTACCACAACATTTTCTAATAAGGCGTTACGTCTAATGGCATTATGAATTTCTGGCTCTTTATTGGCATCTAAGTCAATTGTTTTGGCATAACATCCCCCCTCGAAATTAAAGATCCCCTCATCGTCCCAGCCATGTTCATCATCACCAATTAATGCTCGTTGTGGATCAGCTGATAATGTGGTTTTTCCGGTCCCTGATAAACCAAAAAATATAGCGGTATCATTATCTTTACCGACATTGGCCGAGCAATGCATCGACGCTATGCCTTGCAGAGGAAGAAAATAGTTCATCATTGAGAACATACCTTTTTTCATTTCACCGCCATACCAAGTCCCCCCTATCAATTGCATTTTTTCAGTTAAGTTAAATGCGACAAAGGTTTCAGAATGGGTGCCGTGTTTTTCAAAATGTGGATTGGATGTTTTTGAAGCATTCATCACCACAAAATCAGGCTCAAAATTATCAAGCTGCTCCTCTGTAGGACGAATAAACATATTTTTGACAAAGTGTGCTTGCCAAGCAACTTGCATAACAAACCTGACATTAAGTGCGGTATTCGAATTTGCACCACAAATGGCATCCACCACATACAGATCGCTATCTGAAAGTTGTTGTTGACTGACTTTTTTTAATGCTTGCCAAGTGTCTAAGGAAATGGGCTTGTTATCGTTGTTATTGTCAGCGGTTCTCCACCAAACAGTATCCTTGGTGGTATCATCTTTTACTAAAAACTTATCTTTGGGCGAACGCCCTGTATATATTCCGGTATCGACATTGACTGCCCCTGAATCTGTTACTGTTCCTTTTTCATAACCCGTTAAGGCTTCATCAGTTTCGGCGGCGAACAATGTGTCATAACTTGGATTATGGACAATGTTGCTGATGTTGTTGAGCCCAATGCTGTTGAGATGCGCGCGGACTTTATGGAGTCTGATATTGTTTGATGCGCTGGGCTGCTGTTCTTTGATTGTCATAAGTTGATCCAATAGTGATTATCTTGAGCTTTTTTGCCAAACGATACTTTTTAAAAAAATATCGCGCTGCGTGTACCGGACATGTCATCTGTTGCGTTCCTACTTAGTTTTATACACAAACCAAAAGGATAAATCACAACAACGGCTATATCTTGGTTATAAGTGCTGTGAATAAAAGATGACAGAGCCCAAAAGTCATAAGATTGAAGCGTCAATAACCTCTTAAAGCCTCAAATAAGAACAATAATGTATGTCTTTTTACTTTCACTTACCTTCACTTCACGTACTTCCATCACCCAGAAAGATATATTTTAGTTGTGAGCATGTAAGCATGTAAGCATGTGAGCATGTGAGCATGTCAAGGGTAAACATAGAATGGGTGTGAGAAATTAAGTAAGTAATGTATGTGTGTATGATTGACGGTTTATTCTGAGGGATATGTATTCGATGAGCGTGACTATGGCGCTAACCTGACGCAAACATGGCTGTAACCTGACGCTAATAAGGCTGATGTAGATGATGTAATGGTCGACGTAAACTGACTGAAATAGACTATTGGGCTGTCAGTGAAATAGTGTCTATTGCTTATAAAAAAGAGAGCCTGAGTGCTCTCTTTTTTCAAATTAGAGTGAAATTACGCTTTTTTCACTGCTGGTTTCGTCGCTAATTTAGCAACAGCAGCCGTTAATGCGTCAATTTTGTCACTTAAGTCTGCAATTTTTTTGTCAGTGTCAATATTGTTAAGACCAAGCTTAGTGCGAACGGTTTCGATGCGAGTTTCGATTTCAGTTTTAGCCGCTACTTTGGTTTGCACGTCTTTAACTTTATCTTTGCCTTCTGTTTCAAGTTTTTCACCTTTAACAACTAACTCATCAAACAACTTGTTTGAGTCAGTAGACAATGTTTCAAAACGGCCTTTCACTTCTTCGTAGCCTTTACCGTATGCGCCAAGACCCGCTAACCATACTTTACGCGCCATTTCTTCTGCTGAGGCGGCTTTTTCTTTGATCATGTCGATATTGTTCATAATATTTACTCCGTGGATGTTTAAAATTAAGTCTCTGCTTTCGATGAAATATATATTACGGATGAAAATTAGAAATCGCATACTAATTAATCAATCTTATTCTGGTTTTTTAATCAAAGGGTAAAGATGGAATAAATGTTGGAGTTGATTAAGGTCATTTTTACCGCCCAGAAAAGCCGGATATTGCTGATTGCTTAGGCTTGGGATAGCGATTACTCTGTCTCAATACCTGTTAAGATTAACTCGTTAACGTAAATGAGAAGTGTATGTCAAAAATAGACGTGAAGACTAAATCAGGTCGGGTGAGTGGATTTTGCGATCCGAAATTCCATCATGTCGCTGAAGAATTTGTGAAAAATTTTGAAGTGCGTGGAGAAATAGGCGCATCGGTGTCTCTTAATGTTGAAGGTGAGACATTAGTGGATTTGTGGGGGGGATATAGCGAGCCAGATACAAAAACGCCTTGGGCGAAAGATACCCTATCACTGGTTTTTTCTTGCACGAAAGCCGCTACCGCACTGTGTGCCCATAGGCTTATCGATCAAGGTAAAATGGAACTTGACGCATACGTAAGCCAGTACTGGCCAGAATTTGCTCAAAATGGTAAACAGAATGTGACTGTGAGGATGATGCTAAACCATTCTGCTGGGTTGCCCGCATTTCACGAGCCAATCAAAGAGGGGGGCTATTATGATTGGGACTACATGATTGAGCGCTTATCTGCAGAAGCACCTTTTTGGGACCCAGGTACGCGTAATGGATACCACCTGATGTCCTTCGGTTGGACTGTTGGGGAGCTTGTTCGGCGTGTGTCGGGAATGTCACTGGGTCGTTATTTTAAAGAAAATTTTGCTGAGCCCTTGGGACTCGATTATTGGATTGGTTTGCCTGAAGAGCATGAGGAACGCACCGCACGCATGCTCCCTTACACGCCGAGTGCTGAGGATAAACCCACAGATTTTATAACCCATATAATGACTAAACCGGCTTCTATTCAACATTTATGTTTTCTCAATTCCGGTAACTTTCAACCCAACTGCCGTGAGGCGCATGCCGCAGAAATAGGTGGTGGTGGGGGGATTGCCAACGCTCGCGCACTCGCAGGATTGTTTGCACCTTTAGCCAATGGAGGCAGCTTAAATGGTGTCACTCTACTATCAAGTGATCATATCGCTAAGATGAGTGCGGTTTCTATGGCGACAATGGAAGATGCAACTTTGTTGATCCCCACGCGTTTTGCTCTGGGTTTTATGAAGTCAATGGATAATCGTTACCGCAGTTCGGGTGATTTGGAAACTGCTATTATCGGAGATAAGGCTTTTGGTCACGTTGGAGCAGGTGGCAGTATTGGTTTTGCCGATCCTGAATGTCATCTTGGGTTCGGTTATTCCATGACTAAAATGGGGGCTGGTTTAATGTTGAATGATCGTGGTCAAATGTTAGTGGATGCAGCGTATACAGCATTGGGTTACCGCACCAATGAGCCCGGACATTGGGTGAAGTAATGCAATAGTTGGCTGGGTATTTGATAAAAGCATTAGGTTGTGTTGTTAACCTTTTCCTTTCCTTTCTTTTCTTTCCCCCCCCCCTTTTTTTCCTTTTTCCTAACTCTCACCCCCCCCCTGACTTAACAGAAGGTCATTTTTAAACGCTCAGTGTTTTCAAAATACAACGCTTAGTCTTTAATGTAGGGTCATTATTGCAATGGTTTTAAGGCAAACGGCAAGGCTTAACCAGACTTGTGGTTTAATCGATAAACTCACACCTTGATATGATCCTCTTTCCTCACAAGGCGTAACTTCATTTATGTATACATTTTATTTTGGGAGGGAGTGTGGGTACACCTTGGGTAGCTTACACAGTGGTCGGTTTGGCAATATTAATGATAGTCGTTCTTGGTGTCGGTTTGACAACCATGTCTCATAAAAGTGGTAATGCACAAGTACCTAAACAAGGTATCAATAAAGATGCCTGAGGTAAGGACAATGGATAACATACGATACGCATCCTCTATTCGTGCTGAACTTCGTGCAAGCCATGCCGGAGAAACGGGTGCAGTTTGGATATATCGCGGTATATTGTTGGTCAATCGTATTAAACGTGACTCCGATATTGACACGTTTGCACAACATCATTTAGCGACAGAGAAAGACCATCTTGTTCAATTTGAAAACCTTATTCATCGGTTTAGAGGCAGTGCTTTGCTTGTTATTTGGATCTTTGCTGGGTTCATGATGGGGGCATTGTCGATGATGCTCGGGAAAAACTGGGTTTATTACACGATTTACCAAGTAGAGTCATTTGTTGACGTTCATTACAGACAACAAATCAATACTCTGTCAAAGCTTGAATTTCTTGATAAGACCGACATCATAAAAATGATGGAAGCGTGTAATGCAGATGAGCAAGCCCACAGAGACGAAGCGCTGAAAGAGATGAAAAACGAACCTCATTTTATGATGCGGATTTGGGGCAAACTGGTTGCAACTGGATCACATTATGCTGTCGTTTTAGCTAAATTGTTATAACGTAAATTGATGGGAAAATCACAAAGAGACCGGGAACTGAAACACTGCGATGACTGTGCAGAACCTGAATCAGTATTGTATCGGATCCGATTGCAGCAACCAGGCCCTTGGGTTTTTGTTTGTTTAAACTGTCAAAAAAAAGTTAAAAGTCAGCCTCATTACCAATATGGCGGCACGTGGAAACAGAAAAAGCGACATTGAGATTAATGCGTGCCTGTTGTGACTGTGTCGAGTCAATATCCGGCTTAGCCCCACCGCGTTATTCACCAAACTAAATACGTCCACTTTAGATTTTAGCCTGTTTTGACTCGCACTTTTAGCCCCATTGGGTGCGCAATATGCTATAAAATTCAACCATCACTGTATTTTGAGCGAGTCAATAATGCTTCACTTAGAGGTTTTCACAGACGGTAGTGTGAATACGCAATTAAAGGTGGGTTATGGCGCTTATCTGATAGTATCAAAACAGAGTCAGTCTATAGACAGCCTTCAAGAAAAGGTGAAAATCAAACGTTTTGAAAACACGAGTTCGACTAAGTTAGAATTACAAACCCTGTTGTGGGCACTGGATGACATCATTACTGTAGCTGAGGCAAGGGATATCAGTTTGTGCATTTACACCGATTCCCAAAATATTATTGGTTTGCCTGGCAGGCAAAGTGCCCTTGAACAGAATAATTATTTTTCGAGTAAAAATAAGAGGCTCAATAATTACGAGCTGTACCAAGCGTTTTACCGCTTAACCTCGGGCATAAAATACACCTTAGTTAAAGTGTTTGGCCATCAGGTATCAACCAAAAAAAGTGAAGTAGATACGCTGTTCTCATTGGTTGATAAGGCATCTAGGCGAGCGTTGCGAGAAGAGTTTTAAGCTGTGCTTTGGGTATTCTTAGTGTTTCAACTAGTGTTTCAACTAGTGTTTCAGCCAAACACCCCACAGCTTGATTTCAGATTTTCCACATGTCTACACTTAAATTTATGTTTCTATTACGTTTGTGGGTAACGAAGATGCTTTTCCGTTACCCACATTTACTCTTTTATTTACCTAGCTGTTGCACTATTGCTACACCAACCGCATGGGCACTGGTAGGGTTTTGGCCTGTAATTACACGTTCGTCTTCGATGACAAACTCCCCCCAAGGTTGCACTTTACTGTAACGAGCAGCGTTACGAG